>JAVBMC010000003.1:0-26304 GCA_031552845.1 Kiritimatiellia bacterium | reverse complement strand
TGAGGTCGGGGTAGGGGGTGTCGGCGACGTCGACGTAGCCGAGTTGGTAGCCTTCGCCGTCCCAGCGGCCGGTGAGGGGTTGGTCGCGGTATTGGAACCAGTGGATGCCGACGATGTTGGGGTGGAGGAGGGCGCCTTGGGCGTAGCGGGTGTAGGCGGTGGCGCGTTCGGCCTGGGTGAGCCCGGCGGGGCAGAGGCTGGCGCTGAAGAGTCCGCGGTCGCGGATGCCGAAGTGGAATTCGCCGATGAGTACGGGCATGTCGGGGTAGTCGGGGGCATAGGCATGGGCGGAACCGGTGCCGGCGGGGTAGTTGGCTGGGGTGTGGGCGTAGAGGTTGGCGGTGAGGACGTCGCAGTATTTGGCGCTGGCGAGGTAGAGGGGCGTGCGGACGGCGTCGGTGCCGACGAAGCGGGTGCCGAGGTAGAGGCGGTGGGGGGCGACGGTTTTGATGGCGTTGCGGCAGAGGCGGAAGTATTGGTCGACGGCGTCTTGGTGGTTTTGGGCGGCGTCGGCTTTTTGGGCGTCGATGGCGGGGGGGACGTTGGTGGAGGTGAGGAGGTTGTCCCAGCTGGTGTAGGTGGTTTGCCAAGCTTGGTTGAGGGCGTCGATGGTGGTATATTTTTGGGTGAGTTGTTGGATGTAGTGGAGTTTGGCGGGTTGGGTGGCGGGGGTTTTGTGGAGGTCTTGGTTGTAGACGAGTCCGTTGCGGTTGCCGAAGTCGAGTTCGTTGTCGATGAAGTAGCCGATGCAGAGGGGGTCGGTGATGGATTTTTGGGTGAGGGGGTCTTGTTGGGCGCGGCGGGTGAGGAGGGTTGATATGGCGTTGGTGTAGTCGGGGTGGTAGACGTCGTAGAATTTGAGTTTGCTGCCTTGGAGGCGGGGGAGTTTGGGGTTGTGGTCGCTGAGTTGGAGGGTATAGGGGATGTTGGCTTGTTGGATGTAGGCGGAGGCACCCCAGTTACCGATGGTGTTGATGCCCCAGGCGCGGAGGCGTTTGTTGAGGTTTTGGTAGTAGCGGGCGTGGTAGTTGGTTTGGCCGTATTTCTTTTGGAGGTTCCAGTGGGTGTAGGGGTGGCAGCCGTCGGGAGTTTGGGGGGCGGCGTACCAGGTGGGGTGGCGTTTGGCGTCGGTGGCGTCGGTATGGGCGTGGAGGACGTCGATGCCGAGTGAGTAGAAGATCGCGCCGGAGGGGTCGATGAGGTGCCACTTGCCTTGGTATTTGGCGGTACGGAAGTGGCCAGTGGCTTTGAACTGCGGGCCGGTGGCCCAGCCACCGTATTGGTTCCAGTCGGAGGGGGCGCGGGCGGAGTCGAGGAGGGGCTGTTCGGTGGCGAGAGCTTTGGTGAGGTCGGCGTCGGTGTGAATCTTCTGGGGCCAGTCGGCGTGGATGTATTGGCCGTAGATGTCGACGAAGGGGAGATAGCGTTCGGCGGGAATGGGGGCGGCGTCGGCAGGGATAGGATTGAGGAGGCGGATATTGCTGATGCGGACGTTGACGAGGCCGGGTTGGGCGGGTTCAAACGGCCATTGGAGGTGGAACTCGATGGAGGGGATTTGGTCGGTGGGAATGGTGCGCGGTCCTGCGGCGTCGGCGGGGGCGGCGTAGAGATGTTTGTGGGGGAGAAGCAGGCGGATGGCGCGGGTTTCGCCGGGATTGAGGGCGATGCCGGAGTTGGCCTCGCGGTAAGTTTTGTCCTTACGGTTGCCGGTAGGAAGGATCAGATTCAGGCGGGCTTGTCTGTCGGAAGAAAGATTGGTGACGTCGGCACAAAGAGCGTAGTGGGTGGTCAGATTCCAATACTTGGCACCATTGGGCGGACGGATAGCGAGCAGATTCTCTTGGGTTTTATCGAGTTGCAAAATAATGCCGTTGGAAGTATATTCAGCGCGGGCGCTGCCTCTGGGGGCCAGCTGTTCGGCAGTGATGGGCAAAAGTTCGATTTGAGCGCAGAGGGAAAATGCGGTAAGAAAGAAAGCTACGGCGGTATAAAGCGTGCGGGTCATGTCAACATTCCTGTAAGGGATTAACTGTCATGGGGATTATACCTTGTTTTGGGATTTGGAGCAAGTGGTTTCTACGGGATTAAAGTGATGATGGGTGGTACCCGTTCGGGGGGGTTGCGGGGAGGGCGGGGTTGTGTTATACTGGTGTGGTTGTTGATTTTACTTTTGGGAGGGGTTTTATGCTGGAGTGGTTGAGGGTGTGGGCTGCGGGCGCGGTGTGCGTGGGGGCGTTGTGGGCGCAGGGGCAGCAGGATGCGTCGGCGGTGTGTAAGTGGCAGGGGGATAAGAAGGCGGCGTTTGTTTTGATGTTTGATGATGGCTGGCCGAGTCATGTGTTCGTGGCGGTGCCGGAGATGCATAAGCGGGGACTGTCGGGGGATTTTTATATTGTGCCGAAGAAGGGTGAGTTCTTAGTATTTAAGAAGAAGTGGGAAGAAGAAGCTTGGAAGATGGGTGCGGTGTATGGGAATCATACGGCGTCGCACAAGAGTATTTTGACGCAGGAGCAGTTTGAGCAGGAGATCGCGGCGGCGCAGGAGGATATTTATCGAATGGTGCCGGGGAAGAATCCGCGGTTGATTTCGTATGCGCGGCCGGGAGTGCCGGAGTGGAAGATTTCGAATGAGCAGGAGGCGGAGGTGATTAAGAAGTATAATCTGATCTCGCGGCCGCCGTTTAATGGGCATGGAGTGGTGTATCATTTGCAGAAGCTGGAGCAGATGCTGGCGTTGGCGGATTTGGCGCAGTCGAAGGGTGAGTGGGAGTATTTGGTGTTTCATGGGGTGGAGATTATTGATCCGAACCGGGGGTATCAGGATTTTTGGGCGGTGAAGCAGGATATCTTCCTGCCGTTGCTGGATGAGTTGAAGAGGCGGTCGGACGCGGGGGATTTGTGGGTGACGGATCATATCAGCGTGCATAAGTATGAGACGGAGCGTGCGTCGGCGCAGGTGAAGACGCAGCCGGGTATGGGGCGTATGACGGTTAAGCTGACGTCGCAGGCTGATCCGAAGTTTTATGATTTGCCGCTGTCGGTACGCACTAAGGTGCCGGCGGGGTGGAAGATGTGCACGGTGCAACAGGAGGGCATCGATGTGCAGAAGGTGGCCGTTGCGAATGGCACGGCGGTTTATCAGGCACTCCCGAACGGGAAGCCGGTTTATATCACAAGGACTAACTAATGAAGAAGTTGATTGTTGCGGCATCGTTGGCGGCGGCAGTGGTTGGCGGTGCGGGGGCGCAGTCGAAGCAGCCGAACTGGGAGTGGGCCGGTTGGGGCGGCGGCGGGTATTTTTATACGTGCGCTTTTCACCCGACGCGTAATGGCGTGATTTATATGGGCGGCGACGTCTGTGGGGCGTACCGTTCGGACGACCATGGGAAGTCGTGGCGGCTGATTAACAACGGCCTTGTGGATTACGGCGTGTTTTCGCTGGCGGTGCATAAGAATGCGCCGGACACGATTTATGCCGCGACGGATGGCGGTTTGTGCAAATCGATTGACAGCGGTGCTTCGTGGAAGCTGCTGCCGAACACCGAGAAAGGCAAACTGCGGATTACGGGCGAGAAGGGCAAGAGTATCCGCTGTATCGCCATTGACCCAGGCGATCCGAAGGTGTTGTTTGCGGGCAGTCCGAAAGGCGTGATTTATAAGTCGGTTGACGGCGGCGATAGCTGGACGCAAGTCTGGGCGCCGGGCGGCGACAATGAACCGGCGGGTACCGCGCGCATTCAGTATGGTAAGGTGAATGGGGCTTACTTCGGCGGGTTCTGGTCGCCGATTGAATACCCCAAGACTATCCCCGCGGATAAGTGCAAAGGGTTTGGGTTCTCGTTCAGCCCCGAAGGCAAGGCTCCACAGAACTCTTTCTTGCAGTTGAAGGCGGGCGATGGAACGTCGTGGATGAGCAAGAACTTGAACGAGTATATCGAGAAAAAGGGCTGGCAGGATGTGCTGTTGACTGCGGATGATTTTAAGCTGCAGGATGAGTGGGTGCAGAAGAATCCCGATAAGGCTGCGGAGTTGAAGGGGAAGAAGATTGACTTCTCGACCATCGTGCGTTTTGATATGGGCTGCGTAGGGCCGTTGGATGAATCACCGGTGACGCTGAAGGTGACGAAGTTCGTCTTTGTCGGCGGTGACGGCAAGCCGGTGGTTGTGCGCGACTTTATCAAGCAGAAGGGCGCGCAGTCGTATGGCAACGTACGCTTTGGCGGCGAGCAGGGCAGCGGTGCTGTGTTGTCCGTCGCGGTTGCAGACAAGAACCGTAATTTGGTGTTGGCTGCGGCTTCGGGCACGGGGCTCTTGATCAGCCGCGATGGCGGCAATACGTGGCGCGTGGAGGAGTCGCTGCCGAAGACGCCGAAGTGTATTGCGATCTCGGCATCTGATCCGAATCTGTGTTATGTGACGTTTGGCAAGAGCGGCTGCTATCGTTCCAAGGATGGCGGTAAGAGTTGGACGAATCTGTCGGACAAGTTTGCGGCGAGTGTGGATCTGTATGAGCCCGCGATCAATCCGATGAATCCGCAGGAGGTGTACATCAGCGGCACCGAGCGCGATTGGCACGGACGTATGTTTACGTCGAAAGATGGCGGAGAGTCGTTCCAAATGCATACGCAGCTGAAGGCGGATTATGCAGCGAACCCGACCTTGCCGAAGGATCAGCAGAACGGTATGACGGGCATCAGCGCACCGAAGAACCTCGCAATCAATCCGCTTAACCCGCAGGAGATTTTCAGCGCCGCGAACTGGCGTCCTGTCTATAGCGCCGATGGCGGCAAGACGTGGGAAGAGCGCGTCAAGGGTGCCGATATTTCGTGCGTCTACGACATCAAGTTCCACAAGGGCAAGGTGTATGCCGTGGTGATGGACGAGGGCACGCTGGTCAGCGAGGACAATGGTAAATCGTGGAAGGGACTCTGGCCGCTCAAGCACGATTGGGACATGAGCGGGCACAACTGGAATGTCGAAGTGGCGGAGTATAAGGGGCAGACCCGCATCGTCAGCACCTGCAGCCCGTGGGATAACGGCAAGCCTAACCGCGTAATCGTCAGCGAAGACGGCGGCAAGAGTTTTTCGCAAAACTATCACGGCCTGCCGAGTGTACGCCCGACGGCGAACACGATGTGGGGCATTGGCTATGCGCGTTCGTTTGCGATGGACCCGACTAATCCGCTGAACCTGTACTTAGGTATTGATGGCGATCCCTCGGGCAACTGTCCGTCCGGTGGCGGCTTCTTCAAGTCGACCGATGGCGGCAAGACTTGGACGCAGCCTTCGAATCAGCCGAAGGCCCGGCGCGCGTTCAAGGGACTCGCGATCGACCCGACCAACCCGAAACGTTTGTACTGGGCAGGCTGTGCGAGCAACGGCGGCATTTATAAATCTGAAGACGCCGGTGAGACATGGGAGCTCGCCACGCGTAATGAAGATTGGCCCTTCAATGTTTACGTCGACGCCAAAGGCGCGGTCTATTGCCCCGGCAAGAATCTTTGGAAGAGCACCGACCAAGGCAAAACTTGGAAGAAACTCACCAACAATCCGTGGAACTATGGGCGCGTGATTCTTGCAATCGCCGTCGATCCGACCGACACCAACCGCATCTGGTACACCGAGACCACATGGGACGGCAGCAACAACGGCGCGATCTTTGAAAGCACTAACGGCGGTTCATCGTGGACAGAGATTACCTCCAATGCACCCTACCGCAAGCCGATGGTACTGAACTACAACCCTGCGACCAAGGAACTCTGGGCTGCCGGGGTGTGCATCTTCAAGTGCAAACGCTAACGCGTCTCACAGCAGTTTAATAACTAAACCCCTAAATAACCCGCTGGACTCCGGCGGGTTATTTTTATGCAACCATGTGGAAGAAGCTCACGCGGAGACACGGAGGCGCGGATAGGAGGAGAGGACGGAAGAAAATTGAGCCAAACACGATGCGGCTTAAGGTGCCTGTGGCACTGACAGCTACCTGTCCAGAGTGCGACAGCTCCCCTTCAGAACTGTGACAGCCAGCTGTCACAATTGTGAAAGCTCCCCCTCAGAACTGTGACAGGTGCCTGTCACAAATCAGACGGGATGCATATTCTTCTCCGTGGCTGTGCTTGACCCCGAGTTTTGCAGTCAGCATCAACGTGGATTGACTATATTGTTGTCGGGTGAAGGTCAAAGATTGGCAGGCGCAGTACACGCCTCTGTCATAGTACGTACGCGCCTGCGCCCTTATGTTGAAGGACATCCGCAGGTTAGATGCCAGTCACCCCCGTTTCATCCGACCGGTTGGGACAGTTTGGGCCGTCTTTGCAGCGTTATCAACTATTTTATCCCCACCCCGTTCGTCTCCAACACCCCTAAAACCCAGTATTTACGCATATTTCAGCCGCTAAACAGCAGAAAGTCGCACTCTTTTACCTGTTCTCGGTGTCTACCCAGACGGGTAGTTGACGCAGAGGGGGGGCTTGTGCTATACTGTTTGAATTGTTATGGGTGTATGCCCTTTTGGAATGGAGAAAATTATGCACAAGAAAGTTTCGGTCTGGGCTATATTTGCATTAGCGTGCAGCTGCATGTCAAACTTGTTTGCCGCAACGATGACGTATACCGGCGCTGGCGATGGCAAGGTGAAGAATCAATACTGGACGAATACGTTAAACTGGGCAGATGAAATGTTGCCCGGGGTTGATGACTCGGTTACGATGGGTAAATCAATTTTTCCACAGTGGGCGATTCTAGAGATGGGAGGGAGTCAGCAGCTTGATAAATTTTATATTCCCGACTGGGCTAGTATTAAGGAGGTGGACTTTGGTTCAGCAGCTGATCGCGCAAACGGGTATACGTTTACGGCTCGCGAGTTTATTCGCGGCGACATGAATGACAACTCTTATCAAACATTTCCTTTGGATATGCCATTGTTTACAAATACATTGTGGAGGGTATATCATGGTTATGGCAGTGGTTTTGCGGTATCGGGTATCATCAGCGGCGATTGGGGCATGATTAAGATGGCGAACGGTACTTTGCGTTTGAACACGACTAACACGTTCACAGGGCCATTGGAAATCGTGCAAGGTACTGTGGAGTTGAACTTTGGCGCCGGACGTAATGCTGATATCTTGGCCCCTGCAACGGTCGTCTCGCTACAAGGGGGAACGTACAAAATACAGGGGCGTAATGATGGAGTTTGCGCTCAGACTAATGATTTGATTGTAGTTGCTGCGGGTAGCTCGACCATTGCACACTCCTCCGGAAATAAAAATGGTTATGCCTCCTTTTATTTCAAGGAGTTTGGCCATGAGCCGGGTGGGCTTGTCAATTTTGCACCGCTGTCGGCGAATGAAACAATGTCGGATCGCAATGGCTATTTATTGGAGTCGATTGGTGATGGTTCAGGTATTCTTGGTGCTTATGCAACATTCAATTCTACCAGTTGGGCTTATGCCGACCAAGGCATGATTAAGGCGTATTCTGATTATACGCCGTTAACGGAAGATGGCAAGCTGCCTTCGGGTTTGTTTAATGTTAAACTTGATGATACAACAGCGTCGCCGATTGTACTCTCGGAACCGGTGAATGAGATTAATACGATTTATATTAGTGGAGCCTCAGAGAAGACCGTCGCACTGGCGGAGGATGAGGTGTTGCACTTCTCGCCAATAGGCGGCGTGTTGATTGCTGCCGGATCGGGGCGTACATCGTTTGGCGATACTGCGGGCGTTGGTGTTTTAACCAGCGGTGATAGCACAACGGATGGCGAGATTATTGTGAACGCGTCTGCAACCGTGGATGTGTACGCATCCATTCTTGATAACGAGAACACGGTGTCGTTGACAAAGGCAGGTTCCGGCACGATGACGTTGCGCGGAGAATTTGGTTATTCTGGCAGTACTTATGTCGCCGGTGGAGTGTTGAGCCTCTTTAACGGCCCGGCACTTTTCCTCGCCGATTTTATTGTGAACAATGGGACGCTTAATTTGATTAATTTCAATACAGAGTTTGCTCGTCCATTTACGCATGCCGCAGGGACAATTAATTTCACTAACTCAACTATCAACGCATCGGCTGGCTGGCTGATAAAGGCTGGAACGGCGAATTTGTACAACACGCCGTTAACAGTGGATGAGGCATTTGAAATTCAAAGCGGCACGATTGTACAAAGCGGCAATACTTCTATCAAAGCCAATTGCCCCGTGATCATTAAGGGCGGAACAGTATCAGGGGGGAGTATTACCAATACTACTGGTGAAGATTATCAAGTGCAGGGGGGAACCATCTCAAGCGCATTGCGTGGTGAAAACGGACTTGTAAAAATGGGAGGCGGCAATGCAACTCTCAGTGGTGCCAATAGTTATACCGGCGATACCTGTATTCGACAAGGTTCGGTAACTTTCAGCAGCTCGTCGACATCCGTCAGAAACCGTTTGATTATTGGAAGTGCGGATGCCTCGACCACCGCAACGGTTTCATGTACCACCACGCCATTAGCAGATACAATTGAAGTCACAATATATACAAATTCCACCCTGTCTTATGTTGATAAAGCTCAGCATTTTAATAACTACTTGAAGCTTTATGGAGGAACGCTTGACGGCGGGTCTCAAGTTTATATGGATGGTAATCTGCGTGTCGAGATGTCGGCTGGCACATTAAAGGGCACTTTCTATGGTACCGCTAATTTTTCGATGACAACTTTGCCGAATGCCTTGCCTTCAAGCGTCACAGCATCGTTAAGGGATCATTCATATACGTTTGCTGTTGCTGACGGAGCAGCGGCTCATGATTTGATTTTTGGCGGTAGCTTCACTGGAAATTCGCAAGTATACACAAAAACCGGGACGGGGACGATGCGCATAACGAGTACCATTGGCAGTAGCGCTACGTTTAACTTGAATGAGGGACGGCTCTTGGTGGATACTCAGTCTTACTCCGGTCTTCCGAATGGAGCACTGAATGTAGCGACAAAGGCGGTGTTGGGTGGTAATGGCTTCATCAGTGGTGCTGTGGCGAAGACAATCTTGAAGAATGGTGTAGATATTACTGATTATGCTTCAATTGAACCGGGCTCGGTGGATGGCGTGACCAGTGAGCATATCATTGGTACGCTGACAGTGGGCAAAGCGGATCAAGAAAGTTCCGTGACGTTTGGTAATTACGCCAAGCTGAAGATCCGCATGGATGAAAATGGCAACTGCGATAAGCTGGTGGTGTATGGTGATGTGACGTTATCCGAGACAGCGCAGTTGGAGATTGAGTATACAGGGTCTGTAGATGCGCTTAAGAAGATCCCCGCACATTCAGTGCCGATCTTAGAGGTCAATGGAGATATTTTGGGTGCCGGGGCATTTGCTTCTGCAAATATCATCAATCCGATTCCGAACACCCGCGTCGTGAAGACGGCTAACGGATATGAGTTCCAGACTTATGAGTGGCGGACAAGGTTGTTGGTGTATTGATTTGAGGTTAGCATCTAAATACGGAGCCTATTATGAAGATGAGTCATGTTATCGTAGCGATGTTGTGTGCGTTTGCCGGGATTGTCTCTGCCGCGGATATGGCGGCGTGGGGGATGTTTCAAGATATTACATTTAGTGGGTATGCTGGAGAGGAGCTGGCGGATTTTCCGGCGTTGGTGAGGCTGTCGGCAGAGGTGTCTGCGCAACTGGTGGAGGGTGCGGCGGATTTGCGCTTTACGGATGAGCGGGATAATGAACTGCCGTATGAGTTGGATTGTGCGTGGGCGGCTGATCAAGAGACGTTGGCTTGGGTACGGTTGCCGGTGTTGAAGCAGGGGATTGCGATTAAGGCATATTGGGGTAACCCTGCCGCGGAGGCACCGGTTTATGCAGCAGGCGCGGTGTGGCCAAGCAACTATGTCGGCGTTTGGCATTTGAGTGAAGAGGGCGCGAGTTCGGCGGATTCGACGGTGAATGCGCTGACGGCGGCGAATCATGCGAATACGGTGTTGATGGAGGGGAAGATTGGTAATGCACGGCGGATTTCTGGCGGGGCAAAAGCTGGGGCGGATGGTTCGTATGTGCGGGTGCCGAATAATGCGGCGCTGAACTTGGGCAGTACTTTTACCGTATCGGCGTGGGTGAAGTACAATGTAGCGAATCAGATGACGGGGTGGGATCGGGTCTTTGCAAAGAAGTCAGGTTATAATACTACCGATGGATGGGAAGCGACCACCAGAAATGATGATGCCACGCACTTGGATGTGCGGGGGGCGTCATCGGATTCTACGGCACCGTACGCGAAGTTGAACTCAGGAGATTGGGTTCATTTGGCGCTGGCTTATAACGGAACAACGGTTAAGGTGTATACAAATGGTGCGGAAAGCGCTTCGGCGACAATCAAAGCTGCAACTAATAATCAGCATCCGTTGACGTTTGGTAATAACTCTGCCGCCAGCGAGGTGACGTTTAAAGGCTTGATGGATGAGTGCCGTTTATCGAGCGGGAACTTATCGGCGGCATGGATGCGTGCAGAACATGACAATGTGGCGAAGGCGGATTTTGCGGAGTATTCTGAGATGCAGAGTAATGCCGCAAGCGCGCCGGCGTTGAATCGTTTGACAGTATCGGATGTGCGCGCTGCTGACGCAACGGTTTCAGTAAAGGTTGTGCCGAATAAATTGGAGACATCGGTTTATTTTTGTTTTGGCAGCAATCCGGAGAATCTTACACGCACATTGGTGGGTGAGTGGATTGAGGTGACGGCATTTGAGACCAACGTCACGGCGTTGGCACATGGTCAAACATATTATTTTGCATTTGAGGCGGAAAATGAACTGGGCACTACTGCGACAGAAGTGATGTCATTTATCACGTTGGGGGCGCCTACGTTGATCGAGATGCCTGCGAAGGTCGCAATTGTCAATCAATCAATTGAGACTCAAACGGAACTGGCAGACATTGGCGGTGGGGCTGTCACGGTGGATTTGCTGTGGGGAACGGATCCGGAGAAGATGGAGGTAGTCAACAGCTGGGAAGGTTTGGAAGCACCGACTGTGCTGACGTATAACTATGAGGATGTGCCGCTGGGACATGTTTATTATTATGCATTCACGGCGAGCAATGTGATGCCGGATGATTATGTGTATCTGGTGAGTACGGCGACGAACGCGGTGAGCTTTGGCTTGTCGAAGCGTTGGATTGGCAGTTCTGCGAATGATTTGAGTTGGAATAATCCTGCTAACTGGGAAGATGGTGCAGTGCCGAGCTTGTATGACACAGTGATATTTGACGGCACGGGCTTTACCGCAGGCCAAACCATCAAGTATGATGCGAATCAGACAATTTACAAACTGGTGATGTCAACGACGACGGCGTTCAAAATCGGTTCAGCAGATGATGCCACGGCGGGTTATGTGTTGACATTAACGGAGGTCGAGCGTCAAGATGTTGAAGGAACGGAAGGCAAGCACGAGTTCACCGGGCCTGTGAATATCGCACCGGATGCGAACGGGCAGAGCATTTGGACTGTCAATGGCAGCAATATGTTGCAGATGAATCATCGCATTGGAAACATCGTGCCGGTGACAGCGGTTAAAAAAGGCGGTGGGGAGTTTCAACTTTATTACGCAGGTATAACATTTCCGGGGCCTTGGTCGGTTTTGGAGGGGCTGTTATCGGTGACGGCACCGAATGATTCTACCGGTCCCATGATTCGAGGGCAGATTACGATTGGCGGAACAGATGCCAAAGCCACTTTTAGGCAACGAAAAACAGGCACTGTCGCCGGAAATAACTATGTGATTGCATTGAAAAATGGTTATTTTGACGGAGAGAATGTCGGATGGAATTGTATCAATGGCATTACGGTCAGAGAGGGAGGGACTGCCAGTATCGAATTCAACTTCTATTCTTATTACATGGAGTTGACCGGCGGGACAATAACTAAAGGAGAGGTTATTAACGGTAGAACCGTGACGAGCCGTGCCAGCGCAATCCCAGCTTTTATGGGGGCTACCATGCGGTTGGATTCGTATTATACTCCCGGATTGCTTGTTGAAGATGGCGCAGCACCCATTGATTTAACTTGTGTTGCGTTTACACAAGGAGCGGCAGGTTATCTGTTTGAAAAGAAAGGTGCAGGAACTGTTCGTTTCACTAAAGAAAACAAATTTGCTTGTCAGAACTTTAAAATATCTGCAGGACGTGTCTTGCTGGATAATCCCACTGGCAGTGGCACTTCAAATGCCAAGGTCGCTCTAGAGCCCGGAACAACCTTAGGTGGCACAGGGACGGTGCAAGGAGCGAGCGCAACACTTACGCTCAACAATGGAGCAACTGCCTCATCGTTCGCCTCGCTTGAGCCGGGAACGGTGAACGGTGAGACGGGCGATCATATTGTCGGCTCATTGACTGTCGGTAATGCAACGACACCGAGTCCGGTTACGTTTGGCAACTATAGCAAGCTGAAGATTCGTATGGATAAGGATGGCAACTGTGACAAGCTGATGGTGTATGGTGATGTGTCGTTGGCGGCTACCGCGCAGCTGGAGGTAGAGTTCATGGGGACGTCCGAAGAGCTTGCTCGTTTCCCGATGATTCGCTCACGGATATTAGAGGTGGCGAGTGGTGCTTTTACGGGAGATTTCGTAGTTTCTTGCACGCTGCCGTATTCACGCGTAACAAAGGATGAAAGCGGATATGTGTTCTCATATATCCCGCCGGTACGGTTGATGCTGTATTGATTTTGTTGGTCACGATAGGAGGGTTGCTATGAAACTGTGTCGAATTGCCGCAGTG
The DNA here is from genome assembly GCA_031552845.1 of Kiritimatiellia bacterium. GTDB lineage: Bacteria > Verrucomicrobiota > Kiritimatiellia > RFP12 > DVOR01 > JAVBMC01. The sequence goes on along the minus strand of JAVBMC010000003.1, from coordinate 13,544 downwards.
GCGGTGTTGTGTACTTGGGCTGGGATTCTTTCTGCGGCGGATAATATGGCGGCGTGGAGCCGGTATCAGGATATTACGTTTAGCGGATATAGCGGTGCGGCGTTGACGGACTTTCCGGCGTTGGTGCGGCTTGGCGTGGAGTCGGCGGAGCAGATGCTGGCGGATGCGGCGGATTTGCGGTTTGTTGATGCGGAGGGCAATGAGCTGTCGTACGAGGTGGATGGCGGATGGGTGCCAGGGGAGGAGCTTGCGGCTTGGGTGCGGATTCCAAGTTTTCTGCCGGGGTGCAGCATTCGGGCGTATTGGGGGAATGTGAATGCGGAGCTGCCGGCCTATCGTACGGATGGCAGCGTGTGGGGGAGCGGGTTTGTCGGGGTATGGCACTTCGCAGAGGATGGCGTCTTCACACAGGATGCGACGGCGAATAATTTGATTGCGACGAATCATGCAACGACGGTGTTGGTGGATGGGATTGTGGGAAAGGCGCGGCGGATCTCGAATTCGACCGGCGTGGTGAATGATAAGCCCGGATATGTGCGGGTGTTGAACAATACGAAGTTGAATGTGGGCGGCACGCTGACGATGTCGGGCTGGGTGAAGTATAATAGGGCGGTGGATAAGCCGGGGAATGACCGGATATTCAGCCGGAAGGCGGCCTATGATAGCAAGGATGGCTGGGAGGTGACAATCCAAAATCAGAATTATACGCAGTTGGGCGTGCGCGGCGGTTCGTCAACGAAGTATGAACCGGTGGCGAATTTGTATAACGGGGAGTGGATTCATTTGTCGGTGGCGTATCAGGGGACAAGTGTTTCAGTGTATACGAATGGCGTGCTGGTGGGCGCGAACTCCTCAATTACGGCACCTATCAATAACACGCTGGCTTTGGGCTTGGGGAATAATGCGGAGGGAACGGAGTCGTCTTTTAAGGGCGTGATGGATGAGTGCCGGCTGTTGAACTGGCGGGCGTCGGCGGATTGGGTGAGGGCGGAGTATCAGGCGGTGGCGGATACGTCGTTCGCTACGTATGGTGAGGTTGTTATGACGCAGGCGCAGGCACCGAAGTTGGAGGTGTTTGAGGTGTCCGGAGTTGCGGCGGAGAGTGCTGTTGTGAGCGTGGTGGTGCCGGCGAGCGGGACCGCAACGGAGGTGTGTTTTCTGTTTGGAACGGATGAGGCGAATCTGACATCGACTTTGATGGGCACATTTGAGGCACGGGCTGTGCTGAGCACAAATGTGACCGGCTTGGCGCATGGCGTCACCTACTATTGTGGTTTTACGGCGGAGAACTCGGAAGGTGTGGCTGCAACCGGCATCGAGTCGTTTACAACATTGGCCGGGCCGGTGTTGGGCGATTGTTCGGATACGGTCAATGTGGCTGGTGGGCAGATGACGGCGCGGGTGGAGTTGGTTGATATTGGGGGCGCGCCAACGACGGTGCGGTTGTATTTCGGCACGAGCAGTACTGATTGGAGGATGGTTAAAGAATGGGCGGATTTGCGGGCACCGGAAACGTTGTCGTATGTTGTAGAGGAGGACTTGATACCTGAGACGGTGTATTATTATGCGTTCCAGGCTCTCAACACGATGCCGGATGGGCATGAATATTCGGACTGGACGCAGACGAATGAGGTGCAGTTTGCCTTTGCCAAGTATTGGAGCGGTGCAGGGGCAGATTCCAGCTGGAATAATCCTGCCAACTGGAGCGGCGGCACCTTGCCGGGGCCTTATGATACGGTGGTGTTTGATGGTACGGGGCTGACCGCAAATCAAGCTGTCAAGTATGACGCGAATCAGACGATTTATAAGTTGGTCATTGCAACGGCGACGCCGTTTAAGATCGGTTCTGCAGATGATGTCACAGCCAATTATGCGCTAACGTTGACGGAAGTGGAGCGGCAAGCTGTTGCCGGAAAGGGAGCACATGAGTTTGCCGGCCTTGTTAATATCCAAGGGGATGAGAATGGTCAGAGTGTGTGGGTCATTAACGGTACTGGCGCGTTCAATTTAACTCAAAAGATCAGTAGCGTGGGAGCGGTGGCGTTCGTCAAAAAGGGCGCGAGTCCCGCCACGTTGTCCGGTGCTAATGATTATACGGGGGATACTATCATACGTGAGGGGACGGTGACGGTGAATAAGTCGTCAGCCATTGTCAAAGGACGACTGGTCGTCGGAAGTGAGGATGGCTCTACTGTTGCACGAGTCGATTGTATCGGCACGCCGTTGAATTCTAAAGCTAACTGGACTGTTTACACCAATGGGCTTTTGAATGTCGGTGCCAGCGCACAGTATTTTCACGCAAATATGTTTTTGCATGGCGGAAGATTTGCAGGGAGCCAGCCGTATTTTTACGATTGGTGCAAAGTTGAGATGCGGGGCGGTGTGCTTCAAGGATCTATTTGGGGCAATGCAGAGTTCCCTGTTACTGTATTGCCTAATGCGACGCCCTCAAGAATTGAGGCAACAATGCGATACTCGCATACATTTACGGTTGGTGATGGCGAGGCGGTGTATGATTTGATTTTTGCCGGCTACTTTGGCGGCTCCGGAAAAACTTTCACAAAGACAGGTCCCGGCACCATGCAGTTTACCAGTGTCACCGGCGGTAGCGGCACATTTAACTTGAATGAAGGGCGAGTATTGGTGGATACGCAGTCAAATTCAGGTCTTCCTAACGGTACGTTGAATGTGGCAACAAACGCGGTGTTGGGGGGTAACGGGCTCATTAGCGGTTCCGCTGCGGCGACCGTATTAAAGGATGGCACGGCGGCTGCGAATGATTATGCCTCCATTGAGCCGGGAACAGTGGACGGCGTGACGGACGCTCATGTAATCGGTACACTGACGATTGGCAAGGCGGAGCAACTAAGTTCCGTAACGTTCGGCAACTATGCCAAGCTGAAGATTCGTATGGATAAGGATGGCAATTGCGATAAGCTGATGGTGTATGGTGAGGTGTCGTTGGCGACAACGGCGCAGCTGGAGGTGGAGTTCATGGGCACACCCGAAGAATTAAAGCGTTTGCCGGTGATTAACGCCGATATTTTGAAGGTGGTGAGCGGTGAGTTTACTGGTGCGTTTGTGATTTCGAATGGGATACCGTATTCCCGTGTGGAGCGCGTAAGCGATGGTTATAGATTTTCGCTTGAACCAGTTACGCGAATCATGTTATACTAGCAGGACTGGTTTTACAAGGAGGTTGGTATGAAACTGTGTCGAATTGCCGCAGTGGCGGTGGTGTGTACTTGGGCTGGAATTGCTGCCGCGGATGATTTGTCGGCGTGGAGCAAATATCAAGATATTACGTTTAGCGGGTATACGGGCGGTGCATTGACGGACTTTCCGGTGTTGGTGAGAGTAAGTGCAGAAGCAGTGGGTCAGATGCTGACGGATGCGGCGGATTTGCGGTTTGTTGATGCGAATGGCGATGAGTTGGCATATGAGATTGATGCATGGAATCCGGCAGGTGAGTCACTGGTGTGGGTGAAGGTGCCTTCGTTGACGCAAGGCGCGTCAATCCGAATGTATTTTGGCAATCCGGATGCTGAAGCTCCGGCGTATGCATCAGGCAGTGATGTTTTTGGCAATGCTTATGTGGGCGTCTGGCATGGTAATCAGGGTACCGATACTAAACTGACGGATTCGACAGGGCACGGCTTGCCTGCATCATTGAACGGCGCAGCGAAAGTACAAGCCGGTATATTGGGTAACGCAATGTATAGTCCGGTGGCGGCGGCGAATAATGGTTTGAACGTGCCTGTTTATGATAGTTTTGTATCGGACGCGTCACGTTTTACCATATCGGCCTGGGTGCAGACACTTACACTACCTGCGAATGGACAGCGGTTGTTTACTCGAAAGAAGGCATACTCAGAAAAGGCGGGCTGGGATATATTTTGTTATTATACAGCGGAGAAGGGTTGTGAGTTGGGGGTGCGTGGCGGCAATCAGGATGCAGACGGTTATCGTGGCGCATTGCCGACATGCTTCCAGAACAATGGACCGTGGTTTCACTTGATGATTGTCTATGACGGTTCGGTTGCGAGGATTTATACTAATGGTGTTGATACGGCAATGGGCGGGGGAGGAAGTTTTGTCCCAAGCACTACCACGACGAACACTATAGGGATAGGGCGTATGCCTATATCAACTGGCACAGCCTCTATTCATGGGTCTTTTGATGAGATGCGGTTGTTGAAGACGGCGGCCTCGGCGGATTGGGCAAAGGCGGAATATCAGACCATGGGCGACGCGTCGTTTGCAGTGTATGGGAATATCGTTGTCGCGCAGGCGCAGGTTCCGACGCTGGATGCGCTGGAGGTGTCCGAGGTCACAGCCGATAGTGCGGATGTAAGTGTGGTGTTGCCGGATTGCGGTACACCAACGGCGGTTTCTTTTTGGTTTGGTACGGATGAAGAGAATCTGGTCGAAACGCCGATGGGAACATTTGAAGGACGGACTGTTATCAGTACGAACCTGACCGGCTTGGCGCACGGGACGGCGTATTCTTTTCGCTTTACCGCGGTGAACTCGGAGGGAGAGGCTGCGACGGGCATGGAGTCCTTCGGAACGTTGGGCGCGCCTATGTTTGCGCTTTTGCCTGCGGAGGTGGATGTCATTAATTCAATGGCCACAGTGAATGCTGACTTGACTTCAATCGGCGGTGCGCCGACGACGGTTAACCTTTATCTCGGAACGGATGCAGATCATCTTCTGTTGAAGGAGACTTGGCCGTTGTTGGAAGAGCCGCAAGTATTGTCCTATACCTTTGATTGCGAACGCGGCAGTACGTATTACTATACATTCCAAGCCAGCAATACGATGGCGGATCTGCATGTGTATGATGTCTGGACGGAGGAAGAGAGTTTTGTCTTCGCTGCTGATAAGTATTGGACAGGTGCGGCAGGAGGCTCGAGCTGGAATAATCCTGGCAACTGGACAGGTAACACAGTGCCGGGAGCTTATGATACGGTCGTGTTTAACGGTACGGGACTGACTGCGGGGCAAACTATCAAGTATGATGCGAACCAGACGATTTATAAACTCGTGATTGCAACGACGACGGCTTTCAAAATCGGTTCGGCAGATGATGCGACTGCGAGTTATGTGTTGACATTAACGGAGGTTGAGCGTCAAGATGTGGAGGGCACGGAGGGATTGCATGAGTTCACCGGGCCTGTGAATGTTCAGGCAGATTCGAATGGCGAGAGCACGTGGACGATTGCGGGCAGCAGTGAGCTACGGATGAACCAGAAGCTGGGCGGTGACAGCGCGGTGACCATCGTTAAAAAAGGTGCAGGGACATTCCGTATGAATTATAATACGCCTGCTTTCAGCGGCAGGTGGAAAATCCTTGAGGGTTATCTGCGCGCTAGCGTCTACAATGGGGCAACTGCCACATTGCGCGGAGCGATTACTGTGGGCGGCACCGAAGCAAAGGCTTACTTGTCACAGGATACTTCAGATGCCTTTTTTAAGACGACGACCATTACCGTGTTGACCAATGGTGTAGCGACGATGGACAATGTAGGATATGACCGTTTAGCGAGCCTGCATGTGAAAGATGGTGGAGTTGCGACTATCGGAGGAGAAGCAGGTATTTACGTTACCAAAGCCGAGATGACGGGCGGGAGAATCAACGGCGGCACATACTATACGGGATATCCGGCGACGATTGCGAGTTATGCCAGTGCAATCCCGTCATTCTTTAATGCGTGGTTTAAATTCGAGGACTATAACAATGGCGATATTACCACAGCCGATGGCGCAGCGGTTATTGACTTAACGTGTGAGCGGGCGATGGCAGGCGGTAAAAGCGATGGCACTATCACGAAAAGCGGCGCAGGAACAGTGCGTCTTGCTTCGTCGAGCACTTTCAACTATCCGCAGTTTAATTTCAACAGTGGACGGATATTGGCAGACAATACTAACGGAAGTGCGACGGCAAATGCAAGAATTACTTGCGCTGCCGGAACGACGTTAGGCGGGACAGGATTTATCCACGGGAGAGCTGGCGTCGACGCCAGCTTGACGTTGAAGAGTGGCACTGCGTCTTCCTTTGCATCGATTGAACCCGGCACCGTGGATGGTGAAACCGGAGAGCATATTGTCGGCACGCTAACGTTTGGCCGTGAAACAGCCCCGCGTATCGCAAGCTTTGGCAATTATGCTAAGCTGAAAATCCGTATGGATAAGAATGGCAACTGTGATAAGCTGATGGTGTATGGTGATGTGTCGTTGGCGGCAACGGCGCAGCTGGAGGTGGAGTTCATGGGAACACTAGAGGATCTTGCCCGTTTACCGCTGATCCGGTCACGGATATTAGAGGTGGCAGGTGGTACTTTTACGGGAGACTTTTCAGTTTCTTGCACACTGCCGTATTCACGCGTAACAAAGGATGAGAGCGGTTATGTGTTTTCGTATATTCCGCCGGTTCGGTTGCTGTTATATTAAGCGGACAACTTTTTTATCTGCTAAAGAGCCGCCTTGTGAAGGGCGGCTCTTTTTATTTTGTGGCGGGAGCTTTGACTGCTGTGAGGGTCATATTTTGGCGGTCAAAGAGTTTGATGAGCGGGTAGAGGGGAAGCAGGCAGATGCCGAGCGGATGGCGGCGGATGCTCCAAAAAAGATCGAGTGGATAGTCAAACGGTGTGTAGGTGAGTTGTTGGGGGGCAAAGCCGTGGCGTTGGAGGAGTTGCGCGAGGTTGTGCGGCGTGTAGAGATGGAGATGGCGGGGAACGTCGAGGTGGTACCAGTACTTCTTGCCGAGGCGGGCGGCAAGGGATTGGGTGTTGGGTGTGGAGATGATCAGGCGTCCACCGGGTTTGAGGAGAGCGTGTAGGTTTTCCAATGCAACATTGGGCTCGGCGAGGTGTTCAAAAACGTGCCAAAGGGTAATGATGTCGTATGCGCCGAGGGGGAGGTTGTGGTTTTGGATGGTGCCTTGGCGGACATTGATGCCTTGGGCTTGTGCGGCATCGACTGCTTCTTGAACGGGTTCTAAGCCTTGTGCATCGGCGAGTTGGGGGTCGAGTGTTTGGAGAAATCCACCTGGACCGCAACCAACATCGAGTACAGTGTAGCGGTGGTTTTGCGGGAGTCCTTTGAAGACGCGCTTGATTTTGCGGTGGGCCGCGAGGCGGGCAAAAGGTGCCCAGAGACGGGTCAGGAGAGAGGATGCCGAACCTGCATGGTAATTTGTGGGGTAATAGAGTTTATAATAGTCAGGAGTAGTCTCTACTTCCGGTACGCTGAGCAGACCGCAGGTTTGGCAGCGGGCAACATTAAATTGCGTATGCGGCGTTTGCAGGTGTCTGCCATGCCGGTTGTCGGCCTGGAAGTGGGGCGTATAAGAAGATGTTTGACAGATTGGGCAGCTAGCGACAAGTGGATTCATCGTGGGGGTTAGTGTAACTGTTTTTGTGTGAATTGTCGACCTAATTTTAGAGAGGCTGCGGGCTTTTTATCTGGCAGGAGCGGTGGGTTTATGTTACTATGGTCAAAAGATACTTATAACAAGGGAGTGGGTATGAAGGTTTTTATTGTGTGTGCGGGAATGTTGCTGACGTTGGGTGTGTCGGCGCAGGTGTTGCAGAGCAATGTGATGAGCGAGGCGTATTGGACATTTTGGAATCCGGAGGTCCAGAAGAAAATCGACGCCGACATTGAGGCCAACCGTAAGGCGGATGCAGTCTTTAAGGTGCCGGGCATGAAGGGGGGCACTGATGTTAAGGTTGAGCAGCTGACGCATGATTTCGTTTTCGGTGCGCACATCTTCAACTTCGACCAGCTCGGCAACGATGAGCTCAACTCAAAGTATAAGGATCTTTTCGGCACCTTCCTCAACGGCGCGACAATTGCGTTTTATTGGAAGACCTTTGAGATGGAGGAGGGTAAGCCCCGCTTCAAGGGCGAATATCGTGACACGGCGGAGTTCTGGAACAAATGCCCCAACCCGAAGGAGCAGCCTCACTGGCGGCGTCCGGCGACCGACCCTGTGGTCGAGTTCTGCGAATCCAAAGGCATCCGCATGCACGGCCACGTATTGTGCTGGGGGAGTTTCAAGTGGCAAGTCCCAACCTGGCTCGTTCAACAAGGTGCCAAAGAAATGCCCTTCTTAAAAGAGTTCACCCCGACAACGCCCTTGCAGACCGGTTGTTTGCCTGAGCCGTTTCTCAAGCAGATGAAGGAACACACCGCGGAAGAGTGGGCGGAACTCGCGCCCAACTACGCGCGCCTCCTACGCGACAAGCAGGCCGAGCGGATCGTCGATATTGCCAAGCATTACGGTGCCCGCCTGCCGAGCTGGGATGTGGCGAATGAGAGCGGCTCCGATTACAAATGGGGACTGCTGCCGCGCGATACCGCATTTTGCCTCAGCCACTACGGCCCGCGTGAAGGCGACTATGCTTACCGCGCATTCCAGACCGCGCAACGCGCCTTCCCCTCGAGCGTGCAGCTGAACATCAACGACTACCTCAACGAAGAGGCCTACGTCAAGCAGACGCTCGAAATGATTGATCGCGGCTGCAAGATCGACATCGTCGGCACGCAAAAACACTTCTTCAATCCGCAAGCCTGCCTCGACATGGCCGCCGGTAAACCCATTGAGACACCGGAGAAAGTTTGGAAAGAGTTTGAACTCCTCGCCCGCACAGGCCGTCCCCTCCACCGCAGCGAAGTCACTATCACTGCGCCCAACAACGACGCCCGCGGCCAAGCCATCCAAGCCATCATCTCCTACAACCTCTACCGCCTCTGGTTCAGCATCAAGCCCACCATGGGCATCACCTGGTGGAATCTCGTTGATGACTGCGGCGCCCCCGGCGAACCCGCCATCTCCGGCATGTTCTCGCGGCAGATGGAACCCAAGCCCGTCTACCACGTGCTCAACCACCTCATCAACACCGAGTGGAAAACGCAGCTCAAACTCAAGACCGACGCACAAGGCTCCATCGCCTTCCGCGGATTTCGCGGCAAATACCGCGCCACATGGGTCGACGGACAATGCATCACCCACACCCAAGAGTTTAACGTCCGTTAAACTGCACCTTCATCATAACCAGCCCGGCTCCCGCACCACCTGCGGCGCCGGGCTGTTTTTTATCTTACTCCTTCGCCGCCGCGAGGCGCACCACGTTCGTAATTTTTTTGTAGGAGTGAGGGAAAATCTCTTGCAGGTTCGTCACGCAGGGCGGAATGACAACGGAGGTGATGCTCGTGCATTTATAAAATGCATCGTCGTTAATGTTGGTTACGCTGTTGGGGATCACTACTTCCGTGAGATTCTTACAATGAGAGAATGCCCCATGCGGAATTTCTTTAACGCCATCCGGAATCGTAATCGAGGTTAAGTTCTTACAAGAGCTGAATGCATAATAGTCCAAACTGTTTACGCTTTTTGGAATCGTGTAAGCACCTTGCCGTCCTCTCGGATAAAGCTTTATTCGGGTGCAGGTCTTGTTAAATACGACGCCGTCAATTGATGTGAAATTGGTGTTAGCGGGATCAACGGTAAGAGAAATTAAGTTGGGGCTTTGAAAACATCCGGCATAATCAATGCTGGCGGGTAAAGCAAGAGAAGTTAGGCCAGTGCTGCTTTCGAGTGTATAGAGGTTGCACCGTTTCACCTTGTCGGGCACGGTATAGTGTCCCTGCCTGCCGGCAGGATAGACGGTCAGGAAGGTGCCGTCTTTTTTGAACACAACTCCGTCGATGGAGACGTACTTGGGATTCTCCGGCTCCACAGGTATGGATGTGAGGCTGTTGCACCTCCTGAACGCTTCGCAACCGATAGACTCAAGGCTTTTCGGAAGCGCCACTGTCTTGAACTGAACGCATTCGCGAAATGCCATCGTGCCGATGGAGCGTAGTCCTTCATTCAGCGATACGGCGGTCAAATTGCTACACGCAGAAAACGCCATCGTTTCAATCATGGTGACGCTGTACGGGAGCACGACCTCCGTCAAGCCCGTGCAGTTGGCAAATGCATCAGATGCGATTATTCCAACAGGGTGTCCGCCGATCGTTGCCGGAATCTTCACCACGCCCGTAGTGTTGGTCGAGACAGCCGTGGCGAACTCATTGCCGCTCCCGATGATAGCCACGCCGTTGGTGATGCAATAGGCGTACTGAACGCCATTGATACTTTCAGTTTTGACTTCGCCCAATTCCTCCCGGAAGCACCGCATCGCCAGCGCCGGAAATGCTGTCATCACCAAGAACACTCCAACATAAAGCAACCATTTATTTTTCATCATTATAAATTTCCGCTTGAACGATTGCTTTGCGCCGCGAGGCGGACTACGTTGGTGATTTTTTCGTAGGAGTGGGGGAAGGTTTCTTTGAGGTTTGTTACGCAGGGGGGAATAGTAACAGAGGTGATATTGGCGCATTCGTAAAATGCAGCGGGATTGACGTTGGTGACGCTGTTGGGGATGGTGACTTCCGCGAGGTTCTTGCAACCAGCGAATGCACAGAAGGGGATTTCTCGAATGCCGTCCGAGATTGTGACAGCAGTTAGTCCATTACAAAAACTAAATGCCGAGGCTGCCAGATGGCGGGCATTGTTTGGAATGGTGTAAGCTCCTTGCCGTCCTCTCGGGTAATACCAGAGGTTCGTGCAGGCTTTATCAAACAACACGCCGTCAATTGAGGCGAAGTTGGGATTGGCGGGATTAATTGTCACTGAAGTTAAGGCTGGGCAGATGGTAGCAAAAAAAGGATCAATCCATTTCACGCTGGCGGGAATTGCGAGTGTAGTGAGGCCGTTGTTGCCGTTGAACAAACTCCTTCCAAGTGTCGTGACAGTGTCGGGAACCGCATAGGCACCTTCTTTACCGGCCGGATAGGCAGCGAGAACAGTCATGTCCTTCGTGAGCAACACGCCATCCACGGATGAGTACTTCGGGTTCTCCATGTCGATCGAGATCGCCTTGAGACTGTGGCATGACCCAAACACGCCTTTGCCTACATTCTCAAGGCTCTTGGGCAGTGTGATAGTACTCAGCCGCGTACATCCACGGAATGCGGAATCTTGAATGGAGCGGAGACCTTCATTCAAAGCAACAGAGATCAGATTGCTGCAAAGAACAAATGCCTCATTTTGGATTCTCGTGACGCTTGCCGGCAGTGTGACCGCGGTGAGTCCATCACACCCTGCGAACGCTCGCCCCCCAATATTCTCGACACCCTCGGGCACGGCATATGCACCTTGCCGCGGGCGTGGATAAAACAAGAGATTGGTGCCCGCTTTGTCAAACAGCACGCCATCAACAGATTTATAGTTGGGGTTATCTGCTTCGACAAAAATTGTCTCAAGTTTGCCGCAATGGTCAAACACAAGCGACGGACCTTCAATGAAAGTTACGCTCTTGGGAATCGTGATTGACTTCAAGCTGCGGCACCCAAAAAATGCTGCCAGACGGATGTTGGTAACGCTATTGGGAATGGTAATGTCTGTCACTCCCACGCAGCCGGAAAACGCCCACGGTGCAATTATTTCAACGGGACAACCGTCCAATTCCGAAGGAATCTTCACTGCGCCCGTTGTGTTGGTTGGGATAGCCGAATCACCACCCCAACCGATTCCAATTATGGCCACGCCGTTTGTAATACGATAGGCATACTGTACTCCATCAATTTCCTTGGTGCGCATGCCACTCAATCCTTGAGTGCAACACGCCACCGATATGACAGATAATGTGAGTGCTAATGAAACTGCCCCAGCATAAAAAGCCCATTTGTTTCTCATCACTATAAATCTCCGCTTGAACGATTGTTTTGAGCCGAAAGGCGCACAACGTTTGTAATTTTTTCGTAGGAGTGGGGGAAGGTCTCTTGCAGGTTTGTTACGCAGGGTGGAATGGTAACAGAGGTGATGTTGGCGCATTCGTAAAATGCAGCGGGATTGACGTTAGTGACGCTGTTGGGGATGGTGACTGCTATGAGGTTATTACAATAGGCGAATGCACAGAAGGGGATTTCTCGAATGCCGTCCGGGATTATGATAGCGGTTAACCCATTGCAGAATCTGAATGCCGAGGTTGCCAGATGGCGCACGTTCTGTGGGATGGTATAAGCGCCTTGTTTTCCTTCGGGATAGAGCAGTAGGTTGGTGCAGGCTTTATCAAACAACACGCCGTCAATTGATGCGAAGTTGGCGTTGGTGGGCTCGACTGTGATAGCTGTTAGGTTGGAGCATGCGTTCACCAGGGAGCTGCCGATTTCTTCAACGCTGGCGGGGATGGCGAGCGAAGTGAGGCCGATGCTGTCTCGAAAATTGGCGGAGTAGAGTCGCTTGACGCCGTCGGGCACCGAGTAAGGGCCTTTTCTGCCGCAGGGATAGGTCATGAGCAGAGGGCCTTCTTTTTTGAACACGACGCCATCGATGGATTCGTACTTTGCGTTTTGCGGGTCTACGGGAATGGACACGAGGCTATGGCAGCCCATGAGTATGCCCCCGCCGATGTAGTCGATGCTTTTCGGGAGTGTAATGGCGGACAATCGGGTGCATTCATAAAATGCCATCGCTTTGATGGAGCGAAGTCCTTCATTCAGCGACACGGCTGTCAAATTGCTGCATGCGGCGAATGCGCAGAATTGAATCTCTCTGACGCTCGGCGGCAGTGTGACGGAGGTTAAGCCGAGGCATCTTCCAAACGCCAATCGTTCAATGGTTTCGACGTTGTCGGGGACAGTATAGGCACCTTGTTTCGTGCGGGGGTAAAACAGAAGAGTGGTGCCGGATTTATCGAACAGGATGCCGTTGACAGATTTGTAGTCAGGGTTATCATTATCAACATTGATAGTGGTCAATTGATGGCAATAGTCAAACATCTCTCCCGGCTTTTCAATCGCAACAAGGTTTTTGGAAATGGTGATTGATCGCAAGCTGGCACAGGAGGAAAATGCTCTCGAACCGATATTGGTGATGCTGTCGGGGATGATGATCTCCGTCAAGTTTTCGCAGTGTTCAAACGCGCCGGGCGCGATCAGTTCGACAGGGCGGCCTCTCAATGTTGAGGGGATTTTCAGAACGCCCGCAGTGTTGGTTGGTACTGCCGTGTAGCGCTCGTCTCCACCACCAATCATGACTACTCCATTGGTAATGCAATAAGTGTAGCGTACGCCATTAATCTTCGCAGTCTTGACTCCGTCCGACTCTTGCACGGAACAACACGCTGATACTATCAACATCGCTAACGTTATGAAAGCTGCTCCGGCATAGAACGAACATTTTGTTGTTATCATCGTCAAGCTCCTCTCTTGAAGGGTGAGTCACAGAAAGATTATGAACCTTTCAGTTAGAGATGTCAAGGTGTTTATGGGAATACCGTGCGCGATGTTTGGGGCGAAATAGTCGCGCCAGGAAAATCAAACCTTCGTCGCAAAGGGGTGATGGGTTGTAAAGTGTAAAATATCTTTTCCCTGCAGATGGGGGGTGCCCAGGCACGCTCTCTTTCAGGGGAGCCCCCCATGGGGGGCGCGAAAATCTAACCGCCGTTTGAGACGTTTAGTGTTCCATCGGCGGGCCGATTTTCGTA
>JAVBMC010000007.1:0-49745 GCA_031552845.1 Kiritimatiellia bacterium | reverse complement strand
CGGGAGCTTGCTTGCGGGCTTCTGCGTGCCATTGTTCAAAACGCTGGCGGTCAAGCTGCGTTAAAGGTTGATTCTTACGGCGGGGTTTTGTATGCTGGCGGCGTTCCATCGGCGGTTCCTTTCGGTTGTTTGGTTTAGTCATCAAAATGATACGAAAATCGGGCTGCCGATGGAACACTAAACGTCTCAACCGGCGGTTAGATTTTCGCGCCCCCCATGGGGGGCTCCCCTGAAAGAGAGCGTGCCCGGGCACCCCCCCATCTGCAGGGAAAAGATATTTTACACTTTACAGCGGGGTTTTTGAGGCAATCGGAGGGTAAAATAGGATTGACCCGCGCACGTGGTTTAGGGTATAATACGCCCTATCTATGGGGAGGCCTTTTTAGGGCATCTGTTTTATTTGTTTATTAGGGAGTCGTTATGTCCGTTGAGATGAACCGTCGTCTATTTGTCAAAGCCACGGCGCTGTCCGCCGCCGCTATGCCCGCTTTCCGCGTATTGGGGCAAACGCCGGCAGAGGCGAAGATTGAAAACCAGATTAACGTGGCGGTGATTGGATTTGGTGCCGAGGGCGAGATTCTGGTTACGTCAATGATGCCTATTCCCGGCATTCAAATCAAGGCCGTTTGTGATGTTTGGGAGAGCCGCCGCAGAATGGCACGCCTTCGCCTGAAGCCGAAATATGGCGAAGTAAAAGTCTTTGAGGACTACAAAGAAATGCTCTCGGAGATGAAGGGCAAGATTGATGCCGTTGTCATCGCCACGCCGGACTGGATGCATCACACGCACACAATCGCCTGTCTTGAAGCCGGACTCGACGTCTACTGCGAGAAGGAAATGTCCAACTCATTAGAGAACGCCAAGCAGATGGTGCTAGCCTCTCAGCGTACCGGCAAGCTCCTGCAGATCGGCCATCAACGCCGTTCGAATCCCCGCTACCGTCACGCCATTGACAATGTCATTCGTAAAGCAAACATGTTAGGCCGCGTCACTCACGCCTACGGCCAATGGAACCGTTCCGTGGCACCGTTTATCACGCTTAGAGGAGGTGCCAAAAGTCCTCTGAATGTCCCGGTTGATACATTAGAAAAATATGGATACGAGAACATGGAGCAATTCCTGAACTGGCGTTGGTTCAGCAAATACGGCGGCGGGCCAATGGTTGACCTCGGTTCCCACCAAATCGACTTGTTCTTCTGGGTGTGGGATGCTATTCCGCTGTCGGTGTCGGCTATCGGCGGCAACAACTACTACAAGCGCGAAATGAACGACAACGTCATGGCGATGTATGAGTTCAAGTGCAAGGATGGTTTTATCGGACGCGCCTATTACCAAGTGTTGACGACCTCTTCCCGCGGCGGTTTCTATGAGCAGTTCATGGGCGAAAATGGATCTCTCACCCTCTCCGAGGTTTCCGCGCGCGGTAATACCGTCCAACGTGAAGTCCGTGAAGGCGTCCCGCCGTGGGATGTCTTCATGAAGGAAGGCCTCATTCTCCCGCTCAAACAGACCGTTGCTTCCCGCGTCGCAACCAAAGATGTCACCGTGGATGCGCGTGTCACTGCCGAAGCTGAAGGTTTCCCGCTACCGATTGAAATGAAGAAACTGGCGCATCAGCCGCACCTGGAGAACTTCTTTGAAGCCGTCCGCCGTCAGGACAAGAGCATTTTGACTTGCCCGTCCGAGCTGGCGTATGAATCCGCCGTGGCGGTGTTGGCTGCCAACAAGGCAGTGGCGCAGCGTACGCCCATCACCTTCAAGTCGGAAGATTTTCACATTTGAGTGCCCGCCTGATTTCAACGCTACGATACGGATTTGATATGATGAAACGTTTAGCTTTAGTTCCGCTTGCGGCAGTCGGGATATTGTGCTCCGCTTACGCCTCGCATTACGATGGCGGCCGCGTACCGCCGGTGCACCGTTTTTCACTGACCGACGAATGCGGTGAAACCATTGTTGCCAATGCCGAGAATCCCATGCCGCCCAGTATGGAGCAAACATGCGGCGCCTGCCATGACTACGCCAAGATTACCTCCGGCTTCCACTTCAGCCCGACTGCGGGCGGTGCCGCCGGACGTATTGCCCAGCCGTGGTTCTGGATCGACGCCGTCAACGGCTCGCAGATTCCTCTCGGCGTGCGCGGATTCCCCGGCATCTGGAAGCCCGAACAGCTCGGCCTCTCCAACTGGGAGTACGTCCGCCTCTTCGCCCGGAACATGCCTGGCGGTGATGTGGCTGCCCCTGAGGAACTCTTTGGTGCAGATGAGCCCAACCGTTGGCCAATTTCCGGACGTCTCGAAGCCAACTGTTTCGCCTGTCACTCAACGGGGCGTTACGACTTTAGCGAATACGTACGGCAAACCATGCGCCAAAACTGGCGTTGGGCTTCGGCCACCGCGTTTGGTTTGGGTGACACCATCGGCATGGGTGAGCGTGCTCCGACCACATGGATTCCGCTAGACGGTGAAAATCCGGACGACAAGCTCTTTGCCGTGCCGCCGCAAATGCGTTATCACACACAGCTCTTTGACGACAAGAACCGTGCCTTCCTTGACGTGGGTCGTCCGAAAGACAGCAACTGCTTGAACTGTCACGGCACAGCCGCTGTCGGCGCCAAAAAAGAGAACGTCGATGCCGACATCCACTCGCGTGCCGGAATGCTCTGCGCGGACTGCCACCGCAACGGTGAGGATCACGACATTGCCCGCGGCTCGCTCGCCACGTCGGCAGATGCCGCGAACCGCACCAAGGTCACCTCGACCTGTGCAGGCTGTCACGTTGGCGATGGTAAAGAAGGTGCAGGCCGCTTGGGCGCACCGCGCCCGAAACACATCGGCATGCCGTTGGTTCACTTTGACAAACTCTCCTGCACAACCTGCCACTCCGGCGTGACGCCCAATGGTGAACTCGGCACCATCCGCACTGCCCGCGCCAACCGCATGGGCATTTATGGCCGTGCGACTTGGGTGACCGATGCGCCGTACATTCAAGAGCCGGTCTTCATGCGCAACGCCGCCGGACAGATTGAACCCCGCCGCGTGATGTGGCCCGCCTTCTGGGGCACGCGTGATGCCGCAGGCAAGATTACCCCCATCCGTCCGGACAGCCTGTCGGTTGCATTAACCAACAAATTGAACGTGGCACAGCTCGCCGGACTGGCTCTGACCGCCGTCGCCGCGAATCCTAATCTGCCCGGCGAACCCGTAATCATCAAGGGCGATGTCATCTACAAGCGTAACTACGACAAACTTGCAGAGCAGTGCGGAACGGCAACTGCATGGCAGGATACTCTCTGCGCAAATGACCCGGACGGGGGTAGAGATATATCCACCAATCGTATCGTGAACAGACCCACTGAAGATGTTTACGTAGCACGCTTGCTCACAAACGGAACGATTACAATTGCCCTCCCCCAATTTGATACTGCACAGGAGATTCCCGGCAATGCGACCTTGGACTATACAGATCAGCTGACGGCATTGGGGGCATCTGATTTGGCTAATGGGCGCCAGGCTGCGGTCGTCTATAAGAATAAGATGTTCGTCTTAGAAGAGACTAAGACGGTTGATGACGAAACTGGTTACATTACCTATCCCATTCAATTCACAACCAAAGACAGCCCGGTTGCCTCCGAGCTGCCGCAGATGGGTTGGCTGGTGGATGGCAAGTTCCAGCCGCTACTGGATGCCTATGTGACGGAAGAGCTTGCGGCACTCAGCGGCACCACGGCAACGTTGACAGAGAATCTCGTCAAGCGCGGCCTTGGATTGCTGAAGCAGCACGATGCCTCCAAGCAATATGTTTATGTTGCGCACGGGCAAGTGTTCACACTTGATGGTGACACGCTCACCGCCAGCAAAGCGCCTGAAGCCGAACCCGTCTCTTGGGCTGTTGCGCATGACGTCCGCCCTGCCCGTATGGCACGTGGTGCGGCTCCGGCGAAGTGCGCCGATTGCCACACCGTGGGCAGCTCTTTCTTCTTCGGCAAGGTCACCTCGACCGGTCCGTTGCTGACGGCGCGTCCGTTGGTGCGCACGCAAGCCGATTACATGGGTATCACCGATGAAGTGTACCACCGCATCTTTGGCGTGACGTTCTTGATGCGTCCGTTCTTCAAGGCGTTCTTGTGGACTGCTTCGGCGTTGGGCACTCTCGCCCTGTTGGCGTTCCTGCTGGTCTGCCTCCCAGCAATGCTGAACCGCAGCGCAGTGACGGCGGACTCCGGCAAGCTGTTCAAGACGGCCGACAGCCTGACGGGCATCGTCTTTGTGCTGGCAGTAGCTTACCTCGCCTTCTCCGGCTTCTTCGGCTGGGTGGCGCATGGCATGACGCATTGGGTGATCATCGGCCACATGGTGGCGGGCGGTGCTTTCGGCGCGGCGGTATTGGCGTTGATCGCCTTCCGTGCGGTTCGCCAAGAGAAGTGCTGTTGCACCAAGACGATGTTCTGGATATTGATTGCAATCGGCGTTGGCCTGATGCTCACGGCGGTTGCGCCGATGATGACGTGGCTCGGCAGCACCGGACAGTTGTGGATGCTGCAAGCGCATCGCTGTTTGGCAGGGTGTTGCGTGGTCGTCCTGCTGTTGGTAATCCGCAGTCTATTGAAGAAGAACTAGCCTGTAATGCAGCAGTTTGAACATGCCGCGATGAACACGACGTTTGCGCTGTTCATCCCGGATGGACAGGAGGGTGCATCGGGCGCCGCGCATGCGGCGTGGCGGTTGGTGGATAAGCTGGAGCAGACCTTCAACCGCTTCATCGACGTCAGTGAAACAGCTACAATCGCAGCGTTGAAGCCCGGCAATGTGGTGCCGGTGACGCCGGAGATGATGGACTGCCTGATGGTTGCCGTGAATGTCTACGCCGCGACGAATGGGGCGTTTGACATTACCGTGGGTTCGCTGATGAATGCCTTCCGCAAGGCGGGCTGCCGTTGGGCGGGTGTCACGGAGATCGAGAGAAAGACGGCGTTGGCAGCGACGGGAATGAATCGGCTGGTACTGGATCCGGAGCATGAACGAATTTCGGTAACGCCAGATCGGAATGGCGGGGATTCGCCGTTGGAGTTGGATTTCGGCGGCATTGCCAAGGGGTATGCGTTGGATGCCGTGAAGGTGTTGCTGACGGAAGAGTGGGAGTTGAAGAACTTCTTGATCCACGGCGGAACCAGCACGGTGCTGGCGGTTGGCCGGGAAGCGCCTGATAAAGCCGGTTGGCCGGTTGGCGTGGCCGGTGATTGGGCCGGACGCCTCAAGCTGGGCGCGGTGGAGATGACTGAGATGGCGGTCAGCGGGTCGGGGTTTGACCTCAAGGGCGAGCATATCGCCAACACGCAGACCGGCCAAGTGGCGCGGGTGAATCCGGCGGCTTGGTCGTGCGCGACTTCGGCGGCGGTTTCGGATGCGTTGTCCACGGCGTTTATGGGAATGACATGGGCTGAGATTCAAAAGGCTTGTGAGGCCTTGGCTGATTTTAAGGCGGGGGCACTCGTCCCCCGGGGACAACAGGAATGGCTCGATGCCGTTCGGAAACCGGCGCGCATGACGCCGTGCTTCCAAACGCTGGTTCATGCAACGGTTTAAAGTAGAAGAACAAGGAGGAACAATGAAAGTTACATCACTCATCATCATGTCCGTCGCGGCGATTATAATGACCGCTTCGGCACAGGACGCAGCAGCAGATAAGGTCAAGGTTGACTTCGGCAAGGTGAAGCCCTGCTACACCGGCACGCCGAAAGACATCGCCGGTCTCAAGAACCTCGAGGCTCCCCGCAAGGGCCGCCCGCGTGACGCCATCTATGTGCCCGCCGGTTGCAACAACCTGCTGTCCAAGGGCGCCAAGGTCACGTCCAGCGACGAGGAACCGATTATCGGTGATTTGACGCTCATCACGGATGGAGTGAAAGAACACGGCGCGGATACCTACGTCGAACTCGGACCGATGAAGCAATGGATCCAGATTGACCTCGGCGCAGAGAAAACTGTCTATGCTGTCAACGTGTGGCACTATCATGGCGAAGGCCGTGTTTACCGCAATGTGGTGATCCAGATCTCGAACGATCCGGACTTCATCGACGGCGTTGTGACTGTCTTCAACAACGATGCTGAAGACGTCCTCAAGCTCGGCAAGGGCAAGGATAAAGAATACATCGAAGACTTCGAAGGCCGCCCTGTGGCCGTCAATGCTGTGAAGGGCCGTTATGTCCGCTTCTACAGCAATGGCAACACCTCGAACGAGATGAACCACTACACCGAAGCCGAAGTTTACGGCAAATAAGCCGGACTCCGTTTAACGATTGAACGATGCGGCGCGGGATATCAAACCTGCGCCGCGTTTTTTTGCAGTCGCAGGCACAACGGGTTTATGCTATACTGTGCCGATGGACAATCAGCGCAGCATACAGAATCAAATGGCGGCAATCTTAAAAGGCATCATTGCGGCACTTGTCGTTTTCACCGCCACAGCCGGACGGGCGCAAACTTCAGAAGGCGGGCTTGTGCCCTTCGTCCTGGAATCCTTTCGCCTAGCTGTGCCAACCGGACAATTGACACTGGATGGTTCTGTCGTCAGTAATGTCTTTATGCACACCGGCTCAGGCGATCCGCGCAACGGCCTGTATGGTTTTACGCGTCTGGCCAATGACGGCAAGCCGCGTTTTCACGAAGGCATTGACATCGCTCCGCTCAAGCGCGACAAGCGCAACGTGCCGCTGGATGATGTGCGGGCGGCAGCGAATGGCGAAGTGGTTTATATTAACGGCGTGCCGGGACGTTCCAACTACGGACGGTATGTTGTGCTCTCCCATACAATTCCCCTGCCCCGCGAATCCAACACGTTGTACTCCGCCACGCAAACACAGATTTACACCCTCTACTCCCACTTGGCATCCATCGCATCCGGGCTCAAGACAGGGCAATCCATTTCATCCGGTACTGTTGTGGGGCGCCTGGGCAATTCCCCCGATATTCCGCTGGCGCGGGCACACTTGCATTTTGAGTGCGGACTGATTCAAAACTCTGAGTTTCGCCGCTGGTTCCAGATGGATGCTGCTCGGGCGAAAGCTCTAGCAGAAAAGACCGCCAAGCATACCCCCAAGCCGCGCGTTCCTCCAACGCCCCCGCCGGATCATGGCATGTGGAATGGACAAAACCTCATGGGATTGAATCCATGCGAATTGTTTGCCATGCGCGATGAGGAACAGACGGCGGACATCTTCCGCCATATTTCCATGCAGCCGATTGCCTTTTCGATCGCCTGCGAAAGCCGTCAAATCCCCGACTACTTCCGCCGCTATCCCAACCTCTGGTTCGGACCGCCCTTCCGCCCGGGTTTGATCAGGCTTGATGTTGATGAAACAGGCGTCGTCCTGCGTGGTTCCAATCATAGCGGCGCGGGAGAAGATGCCGTCATACTCGGCGTGGATGATACGCTCCCGGGGGTCGAAGGCCGCCGCCTGATCAGCCGCACGAACGACCGCTGGCAGCTGACTTCCTCAGGCAAAGACTGGCTCGAAATATTTCTGTTCCATCCGTGAGGACAACACCTGACGGAATAGCCTATATGTGCTGCGTGATTTGCGCAACGCAGCCATCCAGCCAATTGGCCAGCACGCTTTGCTGTTCCACGGTCAGATGCTGAATGGTGCCCAAGTAATCACTGGAACCCAGTGCGCTGATATACGCCGCCGCATCATCAGGCACATTTACTTGCGAACGGACAGCCAGCAGCGCAGCCAACGCCTCTTTCTGACGCGGCCATCCTTCCACGAATAGCTTTTGCTGATCGGCGGCGGGCGAAGTAGGACAGCAGACCAGCGAAGCTTTCACGCGCGTGGCCAAATCATCCAAACGCTTCATCCGCTCATCCAATGCCTCCGCCAAACGGGCAACAGCTCCTTCATAGAGCGCTTCGGACAAGAATTGCTTGCGGACAAAACGATACCATTGATCCAGCGCATATAGGTTGCCGATGAACTCGAAGTTGCGCGTGACCACACGGCGGATAGGCCCATACACACGGGAATCAAAGTCCACCGAGAAGGATTCCGGCAAAGAACTGATCGCTAAGCGGTTCGGCGCCGTAATATCGCGCCGTTGAATCACGCCCGCGCCAATCGTCGTGCCATAAGCAATCTGCAACGGACCGACCATGCCGCCCTGCCCGCCCAAAAAGATCGGCGGCTGATTCAACAGCACGCCGCGCGGCACATCACCGACTAACGAGGCGGTCGCCTTGTCTTGATGCGGCGTGTAGTTAAAGTGAATATAGGATGAACCGATCTCCGAATGATTCTTACGGCTGGTGCCACCCGCCATGATGACATCACAGAAGTTGATCAAACTGCCCGCCGTGACGAACGGCATAAAGATCGTTTGCTTCAACCCGACGCTGTGTGCAAAGTTGGCTTCTTCTTCCAACAAACATCCCGGGCGGATATGCGCACAGCTGTTGCCGTTGGCGCCGTCTAAGAATGTAGCATGGTCGGCGAAGCCGCCAGCCAGCTTCACATTGCATCCTAACTGGCAATCCTTCAACGTCAGCGGAGCTTCAGCACCTAAGACCGAACCGGCATCAACGGAGAGCGTCTTTCCCGAAAGCCTACAGCCTGCATGAATCGTAACCTGCGGCGCAATGCGGCGGAGGTCAACCTCAGGCGCGATGTAGACGGTCTCCGGCGCTGGAATCACAACGCCTTTTTGAAGGAGTGCATTAATCATAGCCAATACCTCTTAGAGTGGGCAATTTTATAAACTACTGTTTCTTCTTAAACCAAGGGCTGGGACGGAAAGAGGAGTTCTGCACCTCTTCTGTCCGATGTTCCGTCGCAATAAACGGATTCGTGCGCTCCAATTCTTCAATGCGCCGCAGCAAGGACTCTTGAATCGCATTAAACTGCTCTTGGTCGGAAATCCGTACCTTGCGCTCCTGCTCCAACGAGCGCTCAGCATCGTTCAGATCATCTTTCAATTGAGCCAGCTTGGCTGTCGCACGTTCAGACTCCGTCACCTGCGCTTTGAGATGGATCTCTTCCGCCTTGAATTGGTTGACTTGGCGCTCAAGCTCGGCTTGCCGTTCAGCATAACGTTGGATCTCTTGCTGATAGTTCGCCTTGAACGTATTCAATTCCGCTTGCAGACGTACGGTGTTGGCACTGCCGGTCTTAGCCAGCGCGTTCTTAGCCAACTCGCTTGAGTTGTCTCCGAGCAGACGGCGCAGAGCGAACAGCCGCGCCTGCAGTTTATCCTGCCGTTGCACAGAAGCATCCCGCACCGCTGTGGCGCGGGCGCGCTCTTCATCCAATGCGGCCTGCAGTGCTTTAGCCTCGTCTTGCAAAAGCTCGTAAGCCTGCAGAAATTCATCAGAGTGCCCCTCTGCATGACCCGCTGTTTGCTTCTGCTGTTTGGCCTCCAGTGCGGCAATACGGGCTTGGTAAGTCAGGTCGCGCTCATTCGATAAAGCCAGCAGTTCAGCCAACTCCTTTTCAAGGTTCGTGATTGTCCCTTGCAGCACGACATTCTCATCTCCGGCTGCAGCTGAGGCTTTCAGTTGTTCCTGCAACGCGTTAGCCTTCTCCTGCAAAGCCGTTTGCATAGCACCGCGAGTCGCAAGCTCCGCCTCAAGCACCGACAACCGTTCGGTCAGAATTGCATTCTGTTCCAACAACGCAGTCCGCTGCGCTGACAACCGTTCCAGTTCCGCCACCATTCCACTGTTGTCTTCCTCTGGCAGCTCTGCGGCAGGTTCTTCTGCAATCTCAGGGTCGTAAGGTGCATCCACCTCATCCTGTACATCAAACAGTTCTTCTTCGACAACAGTATCAGCAGGTTCGCTCTCTTCACTCGGCTCGGCCTGCATCAACGCCAGCAAATCATCTTCTTCAATGTCTGGCTCAGACGATTCAAGCTCAGACTCAGCCGCGGCCTCTTCTTCAACAACCGGTTCAGGCTCTGGGTCAGGCTGTTCGCGTTCTTTTTCACTAATCGTCAACTTGGGTTCTTCTGCCGGATGGACAAACTCCCCGGGTGCTTGATGCAAGCGTGATAAATCTGCATCGCCGGCCTGAATCAATCGGACGTCTTTAGGCACTTTGCCGGCGGCGATGAAACTTTCCGCAGCAACTTTATTCAAAGGGCCCTTCAAATGTCCCGCCGTATCCTGCAAATACCACTCCATGGCCAGTTCCGGCAAATCCTGCGCAGGCATCCATGTTTCCTGATTCTCTGAAATCATATGTCCCGGCAACACGCGTCCCTGCTCGGCCCACAGAACCAAGCTGCGTGTAAACACCGGTCCGAAGATTGTCTCTTCTGCGATTTTCAAAAACCATTGGCGCGTATCGTCAGTACCAGGCATAGCCACCCTTTGCTGAATTAAAAAAAGGACTTCTTCCCTTGCGAAGCGAAGATCTCCCGTTGCAACTGCTCCTCAAGCGTTCCCAGCCCCTCTTGGGACGAAGACGGCCTTTCAGGAGCCACCACCTCAATATCGTGAATCACTTCGAGATTGGAAAGATGCGCAATCAACCGGGAGTCCAAATCTGAAATCTGCGCATCACGCTCGGCGCATGTTTGTTTCAGTTCATCGCACTGCTGAAGCAGGCGATCCAATTCGGCGGTCAGCGTACCATTTTGTTCGAGCAAACGCTGCGCTTCAGCTTGAGCAGATTCCGCGGCTGCATCCAAGCGGCGCCGCAACTCACCTGCCTCTTGCTCGGCTTTCGCCAACGTATCAGCTAACTGTTCTTGCTTTTGCTTCATGACTTGCTCAACATCAACAACCGCCTGCCCTTGGCGTCGAAGACTCTCATTCTCCGCAATCAACGCCGCATTGGCTTCAGTCAACTGACGCACTTCGGTCTGCACGGATTCAACAGAGCCATCGATTTGACCGCGTAATTCTTCCGCCTCTTTCTGAGAGGCCGACAAGGCATCCGCCAACCGTCCCTGCTCCAGTTTCAAACTCTCTATCGCTTGCCGCTCCTGTGCCAACTGACGTTCCAGCTCTTGCACCTGCTCTGTATCAACCGGAACAGGACTCTCTGCCGCAGCCTGCTGGAAAACACGTGCCTTGCGATAGCGTGGGTCGCGTAGCATTTCATCGACCGTATGCCGATGAATGGGACCGAAAAAACGGCCGAGCTCCAGCTCGACCACCCAATCCATCGCCAGCTCAGGCACAGCCGACGGCGGCAGCCATGTCACCTCGTTGTACGAGAGCTGATAATCCGGCGCGATGCGTCCTTCAGCGGCCCATGACTTGAGCACGTCAAACGCCACAGGCCCAAACACCTGCCCTGCCCCCGTACGCACTGTCCAGAGGGTGCTGGCTTGAGGTTTCAGAGCTGGCTCCTCGTCATGCATGCTACGCAGGGGTTGGGGCAACGCCGATTAAGACGCCGCCGCCTTCAGGTTGTTAAGCACAATCTCACGGGTAATGCGGACTGTAGGCTCGTGCGCTGACGGCACGTTGTACATGATATCCAGCATCACCTTTTCCATCAGCGCCCGCAGACCGCGCGCACCGGTTTTACGCTGCACTGCGAATTCCGCCAATGCGGACAGAGCATCCTTTTCAAAATGCAGGCGCACATTCTCCATCTGCAACAGCTTCTGGTATTGGCGCGTCAGACAATTCTTCGGCTCAATCAAAATGCGCTGCAGGTCTTCCTTGGTCAGATCTTCCATCTTCGCCACGACAGGCAGACG
This sequence comes from Kiritimatiellia bacterium, assembly GCA_031552845.1. GTDB lineage: Bacteria > Verrucomicrobiota > Kiritimatiellia > RFP12 > DVOR01 > JAVBMC01. The sequence continues at coordinate 38,037 of JAVBMC010000007.1, read as the reverse complement.
GCCAACGAACTCCGGAATCAACCCGAACTTGACTAAATCCTCCGGCTGCACTTCTGAGGCAGATGCCTCCGGCTCGGCCTCGCCTTTCTTGGCATAACCGATTGTGCTGCGTCCGACGCGCTGGCGCACGATATTATCGACACCGACAAATGCGCCGCCGCAGATGAACAGGATGTTGCGGGTGTCGAGGTTGATGTACTCCTGCTGCGGATGCTTGCGCCCACCGCCCGGAGGAATACGGGCAACCGTTCCTTCAAGTATTTTCAACAGAGCCTGTTGAACACCCTCACCGGAAACATCGCGCGTAATCGAAACGTTTTCCGTCTTGCGGCAGATCTTGTCAATCTCGTCGATATACACAATGCCGCGCGAAGCCGCCTTCACATCCATATCGGCTGCCTGCAGCAGATAGAGGAGGATGTTCTCAACATCTTCACCCACATAACCAGCCTCGGTCAGCGTGGTAGCATCGGCAATCGCAAACGGCACATTCAAAAGACGCGCCAGTGTGCGGGCAATCAACGTCTTGCCGCAGCCGGTCGGCCCAATCAGCAGCACGTTGCTCTTCTCGATTTCAACCGAGTCATCCTTCGGCTGATACAACCGTTTATAGTGATTGTAAACCGCAACGGAGATCGCCTTCTTGACGCTGTCTTGTCCGATGATGTACTCATCCAAGAACGCCTTGATTTCGATCGGCTTCGGAATCTGCTTCTTCTCCTCAGCCTGCGTGATGGCGTTTTGACGTTTGTCAAGCGCCTCGACGTACTCGTGACAGTCCTGAATGCAGTTGATGCAGATGCCGGCCGTGCCGCTCGGACGCAGAATCAACGCGCCGACTTCATCTTCGAACCCGCCACAAAACAAGCATTTCAGCCCGCGGTTAGAGGGAGGTGTTGCACGTTTGGCCATTTTATTTCTTTGCCTGTTGCTTGGAAACTACGTGATCAACCAATCCATATGCACAAGCCTCATCGGCAGACATGAAGAAGTCGCGCTCGGTATCGCGTGCAATCTCTTCAAGCGGCTTGCCGGTGTGGTGCGCGAGGATTCCATTCAGCGAGTCCTTCATGCGCAGGATTTCCCTGGCATGAATCGCGATGTCGGTGGCCTGCCCTTCGGCGCCGCCCAACGGCTGATGAATCATAATCCGCGCATTCGGCAGAGCGAAGCGCTTGCCCTTCGTACCGGCGGCCAATAACACAGCGCCCATGCTCGCGGCTTGGCCGATGCAATAGGTCGCCACATCGCACGTAAGGTACTGAATCGTATCGTAAATCGCCATGCCCGCCGTCACCACGCCGCCCGGCGAGTTGACGTAGATGGAGATGTCCTTCGACGCATCCTGCGCCTGCAGGAACAACAGCTGCGCTACGACCACATTTGCTACGGCATCATTGATCTGCGTGCCGAGGAACAAAATGCGGTCTTGCAACAGCCGCGAATAGATGTCATACGAGCGCTCCCCGCGCCCGGTCTGTTCGACAACATAAGGAATCAAGTACTCCGCGGAAATCATCACAAACTCCCCTTTAGTTTAATTGATGGCGTCGACCAACTTCTGCAACGCCTTACCGGCCAACACATCCTCTTCCAGCATGCCCCAATTGTTATTGCGGCGCACCTGCTCGACAATCTTCTCAGGCTTCTGGTTGCTCATTTGGGCGATTGCCTGAATGCGCGCAGCCAAATCCTCCTTCTCGGCGGTCAGCTTTTCTTCCTTGGCGATCGCCAGCAGGATGTAGCGCAAACGCAGACGCTGATCGGCCGAATCCTTGGCGCGCTTGATGATCTCATCGCGCTTGGCGGCGAGCTCATCCTTGCTCAAGTTCTGATACGAACCGGCGATCTGCTCCAGCTCCTGATTGTAAAACTCTGTTGCCTTGCCGCGCGGCAGGGCGAAGTCCGCCTTGTTCAAGAGCGCATCAATCACCTCACGGCGCAGACGCTCCTCTTCTTCATGACGGGCATGGTCTTCCATGTTCTTGCGGACGTTCTCTTTCAGCTTCTCGGCAGACTCAGCCTGCGTGCGCTTGAGCACTTCATCCATCTCAGCCGGCTGACGCGCACGAATGCCCTTGACGGTGACTTCATAAGCCACCTTCTTGCCGGCCAACGCCGCCACGCGGAAATCCTTCGGCAGCTCGACCTTGCACTTCTGCGTGTCGCCGATGCGCATGCCAATCAAATCCTTGGAAATCCCGGGCACGAGTTCGCCATAGCCCATGTGCATCCAATGATCGGCGCCTTCGAGCAGGACGCGGTCATCGCCGAGACTCTCGGCATCAACTCCGCTCACCTTGCCCTTGTAATCAATCTGCACCAAATCCTCGCCCGTCAACGCAGTGTCGCCGGTGACGTCTTCAAACGCCCCCAAGTGACGGCGGAACGCCATGATCTGCTCATCAATCTGCGCTTCGTCGATAGCCACGGCATTGCGCTTCACGTTCAGCGAAGCATATTTCGGCAGCTTGAACTCCGGCATCAAATCAATCACCGCCGTGAACGTCATGCCCGTCTCCGGCGAGAAGATGTCACTCTCGACATCCACCAGCTCGACAATCTTCAGCTCCTTCTCCTCGGCGGCCTTCGGGGTGAATGCGCCAATCAAATCACGGCGCGTCAGGCGGTTGATGTCCGCGCTGAACTTCTCCTCGACCATCTTGCGCGGCACTTTGCCTTCACGGAAGCCGGGGATTTTCACCTCGCGCATCACGCCGGCGACAACCTTCTCGTAATAAGGCTTAGCTTCGTCGGCATCAATCGTGATCGACAACTTAACCCGGCAATCGCCGTCCTTCTTAACATCACACTTCATGGATTATCTCTTAACCTTTACGCTGTTTATACAACCGTTCCATACGCTCGCCAATGTCCGCAAAACCAATATCGGCGGCATACACATCCTTGTAATACGCGAACGCCTTCTCCAGGTCTCCGGCCTCCTCGGCCAACATACCCAGCGTATAGACCACGCGCTTCTTCAAATCATTATCCATCAACGGCAGCTGATCATTCGCAGTTTCGAGCTGCATGACCGCCATATCCTTCTGCCCCTTCTCCTTGAAACACACCGCCAGATAATACAACGCCTCGACGCGCACCTTCGGGCTCTTCTGCGCCATCTGGAACTGCGACACCGCCTCATCCCACGCCTGATACTTAAAGTACTGCTTACCCAACTCAAACCGCAAATCGAGATTGTTTGGATACCGCTCCACACGCGCCAGCAAGTTGTCGAACACAAACTGATCGCGCTCCTGCTGCAGTGTCGTGACCTTCTCCTCCTCGCCCGCCGCGCGCGCCTCTTCGATCAACGCATCATACGACGCCGACTTCACCTGCGCAAACACCGCCTCCAACTCCGGATCCGCCGGATTGATCACCTGCGCATCCTTCAACACCTGCAACGCCTCATCAAACCGCCGCCCCTGCTGCAGCACGCGCGCCAACCCACGGTAAAAATTCAAGTTCTTCGGCTCACGCGCAATCTTCGCCCTCAAGTCATTCACCATATCGTCCGAATCCGCGTCCGTATTCACCGCCTTATTCTTCTGGTCCAGCTTCTTCGCCTGCTCCTTATCGCGGATCAAGTCACGGTAACCGCCCTGCTTGCCGGCAATCTCCTCCCAGCCGCCCGCATCCATCGTATTACGCGCATCCGCATCCTTCAACAACTTCGCCACCGATAAATCCCCCGGACGCGCCTCCGACGCCCGGCTGAAACAATCACGTGCGCGGCCATAAATCCCCGCATCCATATAAACCTGCCCCATCCGCAACGTCAGCTCAATATCATTCGGCCGCGCCTCATACGCCGCCTCCAACGTAATCAAAACCGAATCCTGATCCCCTGCACCCTCAGCCGCCGCCCGAAACGCCTCCTGAAACTGCACATTAAACGGATTCACGCTCAACAAATCCTCGCACACATTCATCGCCTCGGTATATTTCTTCGAGCTCGTCAACATCTTCGCCTTCAACAGCTTCGGCATCGCCAACACATCCGCCAGCTGCGACCCCATCGAACTCTTCTTCGCCAGCTGAAACCGCTTCACCTGCGCCGCCCGCAAAAACTTCCGTGCGCGGAAAAAGTCAGGCTGCAACGTCACGCACCGCCTCAGCAAATCGATTGCGATATCCAGATTCCCCCGCTCAAAAGCCGTATAGCCCTTGTCAAAAAACATCTTTGCCTGCTGGCGGTTCTTCTTATCGTCGTCTGCCATATAACCCTGCTTTTCTTTACACTAAATGCAAAACTCAACAAATATGATCCCCCGCAAGAGAGACCCCGATGCAACAGCCCGCGAACGGCCCACTACTAAAAGCCATTATTTTACCATCTTTCCCCCGTCAACTCAACGAAAAACACCCCCTGCACACCCCCAAAAACCCCCTTGCCAACACAACGACACCGCCCCCAAGACACGGCAAAACCAACAAAGTCGAATGAAGCTCACGCGGAGACGCGGAGGCGCGGAGAAATAGGGAGAGGAAAGAGACACAGCCTGCCATGCTCCCCTGCCCGACTTCACCGATTTTCACCGACTTCACCGACATTCTCCCCACACCATCACCCCACACGACGCGCTCGGCGAGGTGCCACGGGCACCACTTTCATGCCCTACCCAATAACCGCGCCAGCCGTACTTCCGAAAAGGTAGGGCAGGTCTCGCCGAGACCGCCGCACCGCGTCAGCCATCCTTCTCTCCTTCTCCGCGCCTCCGCGTCTCCGCGTGAAATCTCCATCGCGTCAGTCTCTCACTTATTACTTCTCCCCTGTGCCTCCGCGTGAAAACTCCTATCGCTGGAGTTGCCTACATTTCTCAACCTCGCCGGTATTATAGCCCTCTGCGAATGGATCAGTCTCGACCGGCTCAATAAACCACCGTGGCGTATTCTTATCTCCATTGATTTGGAATGTCACGCGCTGCCACTGGCTTGAAATAGCACTCTGGCTGTCTGGTTTAAGCAACACCTGTGCATCCCACCAACGCCCGAAACGGACAAGCAAAGGCTTCGCAAACGAAAGCTCAGTATAAAGCGTCAACGTTCCCTGCTCGGCAACTGGCAGCGGGACGGCATTAGTAACCAAACCATCATAAACACGGTCGTCAAGAGGGTTCGCCGCCTCACGTCCCCATGAGGGAAAGTAATGATACGTATACTTTTCGGACAAATCACCTGGCTCACCTGAGTTACGCGTCCGCACCCAAAAATGAAGATGCTTATACCACGCAACAGGACGCCTGACATCATAAGTCATATAACAAGCAATAGGTTTACTGTTGGAATCCGTGACCGAAAACACAAAAGGATGCGTCGAGCTGCTTGAATGTGCCTGAATCATTGCAGTATTCGTCATACTCAGTGGCATCATCAGGTTACACATCGCCACAGTAAAACAGTCGCTATCCTCCGGCACATCAAGGAATTGCCTCTTACAATGAATCTTCTTCAGGGCTTTGACCCAATGAAGTTTAAATTCACAAAACTTCCCTGAGCCAGAGTCTTGCTTCCTGCGCTCCGGCAACTCTAACACCTGAGCAGGAAAATCGTCGCCAAAGTCAATACGTAATGGAAGCTCCGAATTCCGTGCATACAAACTAATCTGCCAGTAGTTTTTATATTTTGGCAGCACCATTTCCCCTGCTACCACCCCCGAATAAGACGTGATATGACTTGGCCGAAAATAAGTAAAGCGTATCGGCGTGAAAACATACTGAGGCCATTCATACCACCTCAAATAATTATCGGCCTCATAAGTTACATAGGCCGCATAAGGCACACCATTCGTATCGCTCAGACGAATCGACAAGTTCTGCGCCGCCGTACAACACCCTGCTCCCAACACAAACAACGCACCAGCACAAAACAACCTCAAGCACTTAGCTTTCTTCATGCAAGCACCTCTTGTGAACAAAGGACGAGATAAAAATCACCTCATCTGGCGGTGGGATCAGCTCCTCCGGTGTTTCATCGCAGACAGTCAAACTCTTGCCATGCGGTGCAATAATAAACCGTACTTTCCCTGTCCATGAATCACGTATAAAGATCGGTAACGGAAACTCTTCATCCTCGGCAATCGCCCGCAAACGCTCCATCATTTGACCCGCAACTTCATCCGACATCGCCTCCACTCCGTGCTCAGCCAAAGCCGGGTTCCCTTTCAACCGCATATACACGCTCGCAAAAGCTACACGCCCGCCCGGACGAAACGCATCCGATGAAAGCATCAATGGCTCAGTAATCGGCCCTCCGTTAAACATTCCCTGTCCGTCAACGGGATATTCCGGGTTAGCGAACGTTAACGGTGCCACATTAAAATCTTGCACTTCGCAAGATTGATTAAAATAAGCCACCGCGCAAGCAATCTCATAATGCACCGGACAACACTTAAAACGATGAGGAGGCTCCAAGTAATCATCCAGCTGCGGTCCCGGAAGACGAAATGTGATTTGCGGCACGCCAAACTTCCGCGCCAGCCGAGTCCAAACAACCAACTCCCGCTCTGGTGTATCATCATCCAACATAACGGTTATCGCACGCTGCGTTTCGCCACACTGCAATAACGCCCGCGCGGCAGCGTTAGAACCGCCACCCTCATTCTTCTCAATAAAATCAGCCCAATACAACTGAGGTTCCCGACAGTTGCAACCCCCATCCAAACGCGGCGCCTCACTTGTTCGGCACCCCACGCCCACACCGACTAGACAAACCAACACCACACTCAGCAGAACAAATCCATCCACCTTTTTCATTCGCTCTCCTCCTCTTCACTCCCGCCAGCTTCCCCTTCTCCGTGCCTCCACGTCTCCGCGTGAGCTTTCTCTCTCACCCTCTTTTTCTCCATCTCGGCAACAATCCAGCGAATCAAATCACCAAACGTCGGCTGTTCTGTGTACTGATAAAACGGACAAAGACTCTCGCTGGCATTGGGGTCACATTCAATGCCAAAAGCCCGCTCAACATCCAGAACCAATTCATCCACCTCCAAGCCGTCCCAACTAAAAATCAGTAATAGCTCAAGCGGGTCATCAGGATAGAAATAATAATTTGGCCGTCCTAACGTCTCCTGTATGATTACGGCAACTTTTTGCGCAGCATCCAACAGCCCCGTCCCCTCCCAAGCCATCTCAAAACTCTGCAAGCTGCGAGTCATCAGCCGCTTATTCATGGCGCGTTTTTCCTTCGCCATTCCGCCTATCCATGGAGAGTCCCACAAGAACGCATCCATGCCCTTGACCGGCCGTTCGTATAACCGAACCAATGGTTTCATCACATCATCAGCCATGGATTGCCCCCGGCAAACAACAGTTATTTTGCAACCCGTTTGAACTCAGGATTATTAACAAAGAATTCATCCACCTGTTGAGCGGCTTGCTCGCCCCTTGCCTGAGCTTCGCGCAAGTAATCCGCCTCATTCGCAAAAGGATGAAACGGCCCAGACTTCTCATAACGCGATGGCCACGGCAAACCGAAAACATGCGAGACAATCGACGTCCCTATTATCACCCCGACAAGCATCGTCAAATTAAAATGAAAGAATTGATACGCCACAAATGCGCCAACCACAACCAAATATGCACACAACGCAAAAAAGACCTTGGTCGGATAGCCCTTCGTCTTGCACGGCTCCGATGGCTCACAGCTCGACCCTAGAAACAGCAGCCAGCGGCTCAAGTCACCAACCTTCAACTCCACCGGCTCACCCGTTTCCTCATGCAGCTCCGGATCAAAGAAGTAAATAAACTCCTTCAAGACAAACTCAAGCCCCGGATCCTTCACCTGCTCATCCGAAAGCATACGATCAACCTCGCCCCACTTATCCGCCAGCTTGCTCCGCCGCAGACAAAGCGCCAACAGTTCATTCCGTCGTGTGTGATTAATCATGAGTAACTCCTTTTCTTTTCCTTTTCGTCTCCCACCCTTCCAGTCGCACTTCAATGCCATGCACTGACTCTTCGATAAATTGCTTGAGTGCCTTTGCCTTGATTAAAGTCTTACTCTTTGACCCGATGAGCAAGTTCGGAACCACAACATCATCTCGGATCCACTGCCTGCCCTTTTTAAAAATTGCGTAATAACCCCAATCATCCCCTCTCGAATGAAACGCCTTGATTAAAATATATCGATCTCGATCACGCAAGTCCAACGTAACTCTGTGAAGACCATTAGTCAATCGATACTGCCCATTCACTGTATCAATCTGCGCCTTAAACGGAAACACAAGTGATTGAGTCGCCAAAAGCACACCGAAACATGGATATTCGGATAATAAAAACAAAACGGCAAGTACCGTAACGAGAAGTGAATGTGTTATTGATAAATGACCTGTCACAACGAGGTACAGCATATAAATAGCAAGCCCCAGCAGAAACAAGCTCATAAAAGATACAATGAAAAAGAGTAATGAAAACTCAATTATTGATCCAATTGAACAAGACGGCCGTTCAGCTGTTATGACGCCATTCTCGTGCGAAATGATTAACTTAGAGCCATGCGAAAGAATAAGTTTTTTTTGCATATAATCCTCTAAAATACGTCACCGCAGACAAAGCGCCAACAGCTCATTCCGCCGTGTGTGATTAATCATGAGTAACTCCTTTTCTTTTCTTCTTCGTCTCCCACCCTTCCAGTCGCACTTCAATGCCATGCACTGACTCTTCGATAAATTGCTTGAGAGCCTTTGCCTTGATTAAAGCCTTACTCTTTGACCCGATGAGCAAGTTCGGAACCACAGTATCAAGTCGAAACCACTCCCTGCCCTTAGTAAAACTTGCATAATACCCCCAATCCCCTCTGGAATGAAACGCCTTAATTGAAATATATCGACCTCTACCCCGCAAATCCAACGTTACCCTGTGAATACCATTTACAAACCGATACCGCCCGTTCACCGTATTGATCTGCGCCTTAAACGGAAAACAAAAACCTTGAGCCGCCACAAAGCCGAGTACGCATGGGATCTCTCCAAGCAGAAAAATGAAGGAAAGAGCACTGGTTATAATTGAGCCTCTTATCGGCATCTCCCCCGCTACAGCGCCATACAAGAGAGAACCCGTAGCAATCAATGCAAGCACCCCCATCAAAAAAGCAATCAAGGCGAAGACTGCAAAGAGAATCCTATCGCCAATTGAAACAGGCGGCCGTTCAACTGTTATGACGCCATCCTCGCTCGAAACCACCAACCCAAGCTCACGATCAAGAATGAGCCTCTTCTTCATACTAACCTTCAAAACATTTCACTGTCCCCAAATCCCTAACCACATGATACCCCTTTAAAGCCAAAAATGCAAGCCCAAATATCGCCCACCTCAAAAGCTAAGGCTACCCTGCCGACTGTGCCGGAATGTTCCCCTGGGAGCGCTGGCGTCCTCGCTGGCGGAACAAACTACCCTCCCTCAAAGCCATTACCGCCACAAAAAGAACCGATACAGGTAACCTTGCATCAACCACGCGTAATAGACCTCAAAACAGGCACGATCCCGAATCCAAAACTCCCCATTCCGGCAGACTCCATAAAACGTTTTCCCCTTTCAATTTGAGTCGTGCCCGCATTCAAGTTTGAAAGCGTGCGCATACGCCGAAACCTCGCGCCTACGAGGCAAACTCACTCGTAGGTACGAGTCAGGTTGAGTTGTACACGCCTTTGAAGTTGAAGGTACCTGCCATGTACTTCTACTCGTACCTACCCCTGAAAGTAAAGGCGCCTGTAAGTCAAAGTACATTACAGGCGTAACTCAACCTTACTTACGCCTGTAAGTGAGTTTGACTACAGGCGTAATCAAAACCGAATACACCCCGACTTTAACATGTTTCTGAAGCAATAAAAAATACAGCCCCGCCAACCTCAACCCACAAAACCACCTCTTTCAGGGAACAACAGAAGCAACAACGCTTTTGATGAGTTCAGGCGTTCATCAGGAAGAGAATCGATGAGGTGCCGCATCGCGTCAGCCCATTCGCACCACTCTCCGCGCCTTCGCGTCTCCGCGTGAGTTTTTTTCACATCACAAACCCGCACAGCTCACCCGGCCGCAGATAATGTCTCAGTGCTTCAAAATATAACGGATATACCAAATCGATATGAGCGCACAAAACAGAGCTATCGACCAGTAAAACGCTTTAAAATAAAAACTCCAATGCCACAACCGAAAAGAGGCCGCAATGACGGCAGCCGACGGGGATTCCGCATCTACCAGAGGAATTGGTTTTGCTAGACGCGCATTTAATAGCTGCAGCCATTTGTGTCCGTCTTGTTCATTGCAGAGGATAATGAAGGTAGTATATTCATCAACCAATGTCCGAAAAACAAGTTTATGGCTCTCTTGTTTTGTCTTACGCTCAAGCCATGCCGCTTGAAAAGATCGCTTCCAGCGAAACAACCACCACAGGCCAAACAAGATAGAGAGTAAGCCAATCACGGCAAGCGCCTTGCTGCCCGAAGTTATAAAAAGAATCTGGAAAAGAATAAAAATACAAATAATCCATGAACGAATTTTAAAGATGTATTGCCACCAAGCGATAGATGGTTTGTCAAAGCGTTCAAGCCCATTATCTTCCGGACTGCCTTTCGCAATCAAACTAACAGCGAGAATTTGATGATCTTCAAGAATAAACCAAGCGTGAGGACGCCCTCGCCTTTTATTCCGCTGAAACAAAATACCATGTGAATCTGGCGAGTATGCAACCTCCGTTAGACCGTCCGATGAAACAAGGCGGCGTGCGTTCAACAAGTGCTGCCGAAGTTGATCACTCCAAGCCCGACGTGTCCGGTGGTCAATACGCTGAAACACGCAGACCAAGATTGGGAAGCACATGCCTACGAAAACACATATCCCCCCTACAATATCCTCAGGCGGCAATACAAGAGCGACCGACAGCATACAAATCAAACTCCTTTCTGCGAAACGGCTTTCACCTCAACAGCATCGGTGACTGGTTTATCCTTTTCGAAATTATGCCAAATATACCAGCACGCAATAATGAGCATAAATGATAGAGTCGATGCAGTCACCGACTTCCAAAATACGCTAGTCGCATTGTGGAGATGTTCGGAGGAGGCTGCAACTAATGCCTCTCCTTCAATCGGCTTGGGGGGCACAGGCTGACAGCTTTGCTCGTGAAAGAATGCCAACCATTGCCGTCCATCCGACTCGCGGCAATTCACGGCGAATGCTTTCATCGTTGGAATCCGCGTATAAAACACCAGCTTGTAACCATGTGAAGAAGGACTGCTCGTATAGCGGTTCTTTCGAAAATAGAAGCGGAAGTATAACGAACCGCCAATCAGAGTCGGTAGCATAATCGCAACAGCTAGCTCCGGGCGCTCCATGACACAGCAAACCGCCGTCAGCGGCAGCATCACCCCAACAATGACACCCACTATTGCCCACATATACCATTTTGGCAATTCGACACCGTCCTTATAATCAACGAGCGCCCGCTCTTCATCACTGCCTTGGGCAAGCAGACGTACGCAGAATATTTCAGACTGCGGAACAACATACCATCTGCGCGGATGTCCATGAGAATCATTCCGCCGAAGCATAACAGTTTGAGAGTCGGAGTCAAACGCAGCCTCAGTCAATCCATCCGGCGAAACAAGGCGGTGACCGCTCAACACGCGTTGAAGGATAACCTCATTCTTTGAGTCATTAAACTGTTTTGAAAACCGCTTGAATACGAATACCCAAAAGAAATAGAGGGCGATCGAAATTTTAAGTGCAGCCTTAACTACAGTTACAGGCGGAAGCAACATCGCAATTACAAACATACTAACCTTACCTTCCCCTATCTCGAGTCCTTCACCTCAACAGCATCGGCAGACGAGACATCACTGATTGAACCAGTTTTATCTACCTTAGGATGTTGTTTCGATTTCCAAGCAGGCAACCAAATGACAGTTGGTTCATCCCAGTGCGCCGGTGTCTGCCTTGCAAAAGGCAACATACTCTTATTCCAAGCAAGGGCAAGAAAGACGACAAACATGCTTGCAAGAATGAGCAAGATCGCCAAACGAGACGAGAGAAAGATTTTGACATCTTTGAACGGCACAATAAGGGATACACCAAACTCCCCTTTGAAAAGGAAATGGCTAATGCTCAACTTAATCAACAAAAGCAAGAGAATACAATACAAACCAAGCAGACAGTATTTTAGAGTCATAACTCACCTCTCATTTCTTTTTACCGCGATGATAAATACGGCAGCATAGATCTTTTCCGGAAGTTACGCCTAGCAAGATCGTTATCAGCGTACCAGCAATTTTGAATGGCATCCATCCTAACCATTCCATTGTAAGCAACAGAACGAACAAACCTTGAAGCGATACAAAGATTACCGCCTCCCTATCTGACGTGAATGCACAGGGGTCCCACTTCCCCTGCGTCTCGTAGGAATAGATGATATCGGCGAAAAGAAGCAGCACCGCAATTAAACAAAGCCAAGTGGAGGGATCGGTATTTCTGAGCGCAACCCACTGCGAGTGAAAGTGATTAACATCGCCCCCTCTGCTCTCCCAGAAGAACTGCGGAAGTATGAAAAACGCCACCGCTGCAGCAATCAAAAATAAATAAGGAGATAAGTGACGTACTTTCATCTCAATCACCTAGACATCGTTGGCATACCAGGCAAACCCCAAGAAGAACCAGCTGGAGAGATACAAATACCAGAGCAGACGCCTCAGAAATGTAACGAACCATCGTGAAGAAAAGTAAGTGGCAATGATAGGTGTCGCACATAAACTCCAGAATACGCCAAACTGCCAAGCTATTGCAAACGGTCCGGGATACAATTCTTTAGCCGGCATAAAGCGCCCCACCAGGTATAACCAAGGCATGAGCGCCATGCCTAACACTATGATAAACTCAATGACATAATGCCACCAAGCAGAACACTTGATGAAGGACGTAACAAACAAAAGCGTCCCGAACAAGAACACCGGTATAGACATCAAAAGAATCGCAAACATAAGCTAGAACCTTTCTTAGATAAGAAACTCCACCATTACTACACACGGCGCGCTCGGCGAAACACGCTCTACCCGCTGACACACACCTAATGCCGGCGAGGACGCCGGCGCTCCCAGAAGAGAGAAGCGACGAAATCGGTGAAGTCGAAGAAGTCGTGTACAGGGTACTGAAGGCGGCTTTGTCAAAGCCGCCGAACTTGCTGGCATGGCGGAGTCGGCGACGCCGCCTGCCGTATTTTCTGTACGCGACTCCGTCGGCTTCTTCGATTTCTTCGAGGCTGTTGCCAAGCTATTGCACATACAGCACTTACCGTCTATGAAGGAAGTAAATGCCCAGTACAATAATCGCACCAAGCACCATTATCCCAAGCGGAATCCATGACCATGGCAGCGTGTAGTAACTCCAGTCCCAAGTGGATGGTGGCCACTGGATGGCCCACAAATCCACATTGCGGACCATTGTATCGTGCCAAACGCGTCCTGCGTTATCCAAAGCTCCGCCTAGTGCAAAAATCGCTACACCTGTAATTGACCATTGAGCGGAGTTCATGGCATCATCGGATTATTTGGTCGGGGGCGCGGCGCAGAACTTTTTGAAGAGTTCGATGTTCTTCTGGATCTGGTCGGGATTGACGTTCATGTAGTAGTGGCGGCCTTTGGGGTCAGGGCGGTAGATGGTGAAACCACGGTCGTCGAAGGTAACGTGTCCGGCAGGGCTGAGGGTGTAGAGCGGGGTGTCGGTGTGGATGGCGTAGTAGACGGATGTCAAATCCCAACAGGGGCGGTCATGCTTGAAGCCGCAGTAGAGGCGGTAGCTTTCGCGCAGGGGGTTGGCGGCGTCGCCGAGGAAGGACTGTTCAACGAATTCACTAGGGAAGCAGGTGGCTTTGCCGACTTCGAAGCCGCTGAAGACGATCTTGCCGGGCCAGTTCTTGGCGAGCTTCTGGGCGGCGGGAATGTCGCACTTGACGTTGAATTCAGCTGAATTGGGATTGGCAAAGTCGCCGGCCATGATGGAGAGGAGTTTGACCTTGCTGGCGGCGAGTTCTTTGCCGGTGAGCGGCGAGAGGTCGTCAGCATCGGTATCAAGCAGGCGTGCAAGGTTGGTGGAGAAGCCGATTTGCGCAATAGTGATGCTGCCGTCTTTTGCGGCGGCGAGGAGCTTGCGCAGGAGGCGGACGGCTTCGAGAGTTTGCGCGGCGGGTTCTTTAGCGGCGATTTGGAGGTATTTGTTTTCATCGCGCGTGACGCCGTTGGTGACGGCGCCCACGGGGATGTCCGGGCGTCCGTAGTAGCGGTTCAGCAGACGCAGGAAAGGCGCCGAGTTCGGATGGTCTTTGGTGGTGGTGACGGCGAGGAGGTTGCAGTTGCCGGCGGTCATTTCCTGGTGGGCGATAGCGATGGCAAAAACGTCGTCAACATCGTTGCCGATGTCGCAATCGATGATGAGGTCGACCGGCGCAGCGAGGAGGCTCAAGCTGAGGAGGAGGGCCGGTAGAGTGATGAGGGTTTTCATTGCGTGCCTTTCGCGTCCGCCGGATCAAATGCCCGGACGGACAAAGCGGAGACGCGTGGTCTCCTTGGGTTCTTGTTGGACTGCCGTGTCGAAGCCGCGCGGCGGCAACGGACAGAAGGAGGTGAAAGCTTGGAGATTGAGCCGGACTTGTGCCGGCGTGACTGTGAGGAAGGTATGCGGTCCTGCTTTGTCTTGCACGAAGGTGGTGCGGCCGTTGGGTTCCAGCACCGCGCGGCCGGGTGCCGATTCGCCGTAGTAACCTTTCTCGGGGCGGACGGAGTAGAGCACTGCGGTGAGATCCCAGCAGGGACGGTTTTCGTTGAGCGTCCAGGCGAGGCGGTAGGCTTCTTTGACGGGGTGCGGGGCGATGTAGTCGTATCCGAAGCGGATGCTCTCAAGGGGATAGCAGATTCCACGGCCGACTTCCCAACCGCAAAAGACGATCCGCCCCGGCCAATCGGTGAACAGCTTTTTGGAGGAGGCGAGGTCGGTGCGGATGCTGGGGTCGTTCTCCAGATTCTCACGCCCGGAGAAGTCGCCCGCCATCAGGGTCAGCTGTTTGACTTTGCGGATAATCAGCTCACGTCCCGGCAGCGGCGAGGCGGCGTCAGGCGCGGAGTCGAGCAGGCGCGCTAAGTTGGTGGCGAAGCCCAGTCCGATAATGACCACGCTACCATCTTCGGCACCGGCCAAAGCTTTGCGCATAACAGAGACGGCGTCGGGGAACTTCGTGGGCGGCTCCATCAACGCGAGCTTGAGATACTTGCCTTCGTCGAAAGAATATCCCCGCGTGACTGTGCCGATGGGAATGTCCAAGCGTCCGTAGAAGCGGTTCATAAACTGAATGAATAGCGGTGCGAGCGGATGATCCTTGCTGGAGGTGACGGCGAGTATTTTGCACAGCCCTTCGGTTTGCAGCCCATGCGCCAAGCTCAACGCCAGAACGTCGTCAATGTCGTTACCGATGTCGCAATCGATAATCAGATTGACCGGTTCCGGCGCAGCACGCAGACCCAAGGCCGCTACTGCAGCCATCACAAAAGCAAGCAGTTTCCGCATAGGCTATGAGACGCTCTTTCCGGCGTTGATGATAAGCGCCAGCCCTGCGATGAAGAGAATAAACATGCCGAAGTTCAGCCGCTTGGCCGAAGCCGGTGCGGTGGCGAACTCTTTCCAGATGAGGATGCCCCACAACGCCGCCACCAGTGTAGCGCCCTGCCCTAAGCCGTACGAAATCGCAGGACCCGCCGTGCCCGCCGCAACGAGGTTGAGGATGTTGCCCAACGCCCAGATCACGCCACCGAGCAGGCCCACCGCATGAATAGCAAAGGTGCCAGAGAACCACGCGCGCGGCTTGACGGGTTCACCATTGACCGGATAGCGCATCGCGAGTGTATTGAAGAGGATGTTACTGATGAGGATGCCGAGCGTGAAAACGAAGAAGGCCGAATAAGGCGTCATCTTGCCCGCCGCCGGCGCGGTGAAGTTCATATCCATCGATGCCGCCACGAAGTGGTAGAAGAACGCCATCAGCACGCCGCAGATCACCGAGCGGACAATACCGCGCACAGGGACTTGACGTCCGCCGGAGGTTTTCTCCTTGAGACGATAAGCCGCCGCGTTGAGCAGGATGGCGACGGTAATGAGCGCCACGCCGCCGAAGAGTTGGATGGGGTCACCTTTAGGGTCGGCGAGGTAGTTGACAATCACGCCGAGCACCAACGCCAAACCGATACCGACGGGAAATGCCACTGACATGCCGGCAATGGAAATCGCGGCTGCAAGAAGAATGTTCGCCGCGTTGAAGATAATGCCGCCCGCGAATGCGCTGGCGAGGTTGCCTTTGGAGGCTTGCGACAAGTCTGGCAGGAAGGAACGCCCCGCTTCGCCCATGCTGCCGAGCGTCAGCCCCGCGAGCAATGCAAATGCCACCAGCCCGAGCACATAGTCCCAGTAGAACAGTTCATAGCGCCATGTTTTACCGGCGAGCTTCTGGGTGTTGCCCCATGAACCCCAGCAGAACATCGTCACGACGCAAAAGGCAACAGCAACGGCATAGTCAGTCACAAAGAACATCAGAAGCCTCCAAACTTATCGATTTCAGTCCTGCACGGTGCGGAGGCTTGCGCCCCGCGGCGTGTCACGGAAATAGCCGCTGCGGCAGCCCCGAAGCGGACAGCGGCCTCAGGCGTTTGACCCTCGGCCAAAGCAACGACAAATGCGCCATTGAACACATCGCCCGCCGCGGTGGTATCCACGGCTTCCACTTTGTACGCGGGGATGAACACCGGCTTGTCCGTGCCCACCGCCAGCAATGCGCCCCGCGACCCCAGCGTGATGATGACGTTCTTAACACCCGCCACCTGCAACGCACGCGCGGCGGCTTGGGCGGAAGCATCGTCCGTCACGGCAATGCCGGTCAGGAGCTGAGCTTCGGTCTCATTCGGCGTGATGTAATCCAACATCGCGAGCAAGTTAGGGGGCAGCTTCTGCGCCGGAGCGGGATTGAGCACCACGCGCACGCCCTTGGCATGGGCAATCGAAGCGGCATACACCACGGCTTCGAGCGGAGATTCAAGTTGGAGCAACAGCGTATCGGCGGATTCAATGACGTTACGGGCATCATCGGCATCACCTGCCGAGAGCGCGGCATTAGCACCGGAAGCCACGGCAATGCAGTTCTCGCCTTTGGCATCGATGAGAATCAATGCGGCGCCGGAAGGCTTGTCGGAATCGGTCTTGAGATGAGCGGTATCCACGCCGGCCTCGGTGAGATTACGGAGCGCTTCGCGTCCAAAGAAGTCGTCACCCACGCGGCCAATCAGGCAGACGCGTCCGCAGGCACGAGCCGCTGCGACAGCTTGATTGGCGCCTTTACCGCCGGGATTGACGAGGAAGTCCCCGCCCAATACCGTCTCGCCCGGCGCAGGGATACGCTCCGCCCGAATGGTCATATCGGTATTAACGCTGCCGAATACGACGATATTGCTCATGCCTTACTCCTATATGCTGTTTAATAGCTACGCTAATTTTAGCGTATTATAGGGAATAAGGCAAGACTGTTTGACCTGTCCCGACCGCTATTCGCCGAAGCGGATGGTCAGGGAACCGGGCTTGAGTGTCAGCTCGTGGATTTTGCCGGAGAGGCGTGCGCCGCGGGCGGCGAGGAGCTGGGCGATGTTGAGGAGGAGTTTATCGCCTGCGGTCGTGAGGCCGGGCGTGGGGGGCAGTTGCTTGGCTAATGCGGAAATAATTGCTTCGCCGCCGCCGCTGAAGAATGCCGCCTGTACCTTCGCTAAACGAACGGCCAGCACTTCGCCGTTCTGCTCTGCCGTCAGTTCGCAATGCGCTTGGAACGGCACGGGCAGGATGCCTGCTTTGAATTTGCCTTTGAAGATCAGCTTGCCGGCTTCAAAGTTGACTTGCGGGTCGGAGATTTGTTGGACTTGCTCAAAAGCCTTGGGCAGCGCGGCGGCTACGTCGGCATCATTGAGCGTTAAGTGAAGCGCGTGCAATTGCATACCATTCCTCTTGGGTCAGTTTTTCAGTGGAGGGAACAACCAGCGACAGCGAAAGGTTCCCGGGGGTAAAAATAGTTTGGGCCAGTTCACGGATTTCTTCCGCCTTTACAGCGCGGATGCCGTCGATGACGTCCTGCGGAGAAATGAGCGTGTCATACGCTAGCAGGCTCTCGCCCACCCAGTTCATACGGCTGCTGGAGCTTTCGAGGCTCAAGCGGAACACGCCGGTCAGGTAATCCTGCACGCGCTGAAGCTCGCCCTTTGTGACGCGGGTGGTGCGCAGACGCGCCACTTCACGCAGCGTGCGGCGCAAACCATCGGCGGCGCGGCGGCGGTCGAGTCCGGCATAGATCATTAGCGCACCGGTCTCTTCAAACATCTGGCAGCTCGAGTGAATCGTATAGCACAAGCCGTGCTTCTCGCGCACCGCTTGGAATAAGCGCGAGCTCATGTTCTCGCCGAGAATGCCATTGAGCACCCGCAGCGCATAGCGGCGCGGATCGTGGCGGCCAAAGATGCGGAACGCCAGCGCGGCATGGGTCTGTTCAATCTCACGCGCAACGAGCGAGATGGGGCGCTGCGCCGTGCGGGACGTCACCATTGGAAAGCGGGGCATTTTGGCCTTGGCTTGGCGGGCGGTGGCTTTGCGCACCACCTCGACACAGCGGTCATGGCGGACATTACCGGAGAAGGTGAAGACCGTCGCAGCTGGGGTATAAGTGGCCTTGCGGAATTGCTCAATCGTCGCACGGGTCAATCCACGCACGGAGTCTTCTTCGCCTGAGACTGAGCGTCCGGCAGAATGGTTCGACCACAGCAGCTCGGAGAGCTTCTCCATCACCAGCGATTGCGGCTGGTCGCGATACATCCGGATCTCTTCAAGGATGACATCGCGTTCACGCTCGACCTCCGCGGCGGCAAGCGTGGGGTTGAGATACATGTCGGCCAGCACGTCGAACGCGAGCTCCAGCTTCTCGCTCGGCAGGCGGGCGTAATAGCAGGTGTGTTCTTCGCTGGTATAAGCGTTCAAGTAACCGCCGGAACCTTCGATAGCCTCGGTGATATCCTTGGCGGTACGTTTCTTGGTGCCTTTGAACAGCAGGTGCTCGATGTAGTGGCAGATGCCGTTGACTTCCTTGCTCTCGTAGCGGCTGCCGACTTTCACCCAGATGCCGACAACGGCGCTCTCGGCTTCGGGCATTTCGACAGTGGCAACGCGAGCGCCGTTGGGAAGCGTGGTCACGCGGGAATGATTGAGCATGTCAGCTTTCTATAAGATTAAGCACGGGCGGCTTGAATCAGCTCGCCAAGCGTGGTGCGCTCATCGTAGAGTGCTTTGCCGGCAATCGCGCCGTAGAGGTTGGAGCAGTTCAATTCGCGCAGACGTGTGACATGTTCCGGTGCGCTGACACCGCCGGAGGCAATGATATTGACGCCGGGTGCCGCCGCGCAGATTTCCGCCATGGCGGCATAGTTCGGTCCGCCGAGCATGCCATCGGTCGCGGTGTCGGTGTAGATGATGGTGCCGACACCGCACGCGGCAACACGCTGTGCCAAGTCGGTCGCACGGGTCTGCGTGGTCTCTACCCAGCCTTTGACCTGCACTAAGCCGTCACGCGCATCAATGCCGACAGCAATCTTCTCGCCGCCGAAACGCTGCACGAGTCCGGCGATCCACTCGGTGTTTTCGAGTGCGCGGGTGCCGATGATGGCACGCGCCGCACCGGCCATCAAGATATCTTCGACATGCGTATCGGTACGGAGACCGCCGCCGACTTCGACGGGAATGCCCAGCACGCGATTGATCTCCGCAATCACAGCAGTATGACGCGGCTCCGGTGAGCCGGAGAATGCGCCATCGAGGTCCACCACGTGGAGCTGTTCAGCGCCCTGCTTGAGCCAGGTTACCGCTTGGGCAACGGGGTCGCCGGAGTAGACGGTGGCATCTTCTGCTTTGCCTTGGCGCAGGCGCACGCACATGCCGCCTTTCAAATCGATTGCCGGAAGTATGATCATAAGTCTGGTAATTAAAAACCGCGCAGGGGGGCTGCGCGGTGTCAGTTAAACGAAATGGTTACTTGATAACCGGCGTGAGCACCATGTTGCGGTAATCGACATCGGTGTGGTCGCCCTGCAGGTAGATGGGCCCGGCAATCGTATCGTCGGAACTCATCGCACCGCCGGTGCAGCCGAGCACGGGCTCGTTGTCGATAATCACTTTGCCATTGAGCACCACCGTCACGTGCGCGTCGCACAGCGTGATGGCAAGAGTCTGCCATTCGTTCGCGGGCTTCTCTGCGGCGACGAGCGGCGTGATGCGGGAGTAGAGCGCGCCCATGTTGTGAGAATCAACGTTCTTGCCGTGAGTCTCTGCAATCTGGATCTCATAGTTGCCACGCAGATAGATGCCGCTGTTGCCCTTGGGCGGCACGCGCACTTCGGTGCGGAGGTTGAAGTCGAAGAAGTCGTTCTGCTTGGTCTTGATGTTGGTGCCGTGATGGGCTTTGCCGTCCGGCTTCATGACGCGGTTGGAGAGCACGCCCTCCTTGACGCTCCAGCCGTTGAAGGCGGTCTTGTTCATCGCTTCCCACGTATCATCCATGTCCTTGCCGATGAGCTCGATCGGGCGGCCAAACTTCACCTTCGAGAGATCGGGCTTGGCAGGAATTGCCGGGCAGCGCTTGCCGGGGAATACTGCGGACTTCTGCTCGGATGCCGTGGCGAGCACCAAAGAGTGCTGCACGAGCGAGAGCGCATCGGCACCATTCTTGGTCACGCGGAGCGATTCGCTCTTCTCAGGCTTCTTGCCAATCGCGGGGCTGGGGTCGTTGCGCTGAACGATGAGCGTGTCGCCATCCATCTTTGTCTCGAAGGTGGGCAGAACGCTGCCGCCGCCCCACAGGAGCTGTGATTGGAGCTTGCCGTCTTTATCTTCGACGTTGAGCCAGCCGGCACCGCCGCCGGGAAGATTCAAGGCCCAACGGCCAACGAAGTCCGCGCTGCCGGCAAAGGCGGCGCAGGCGGTCAAAACAGCTGCTGTTGCGATGTGTGCGTATTTCATAGTCTGTAGTCCCCTGTTCCCCTGTATTACTTAGCTTCGGTGTTTTTCTTATTCTTGACGTCTTCCCAGACGGCTTTCTGTACATCGTTGGTCGGTGCGGGCGCCCAGCCTTCTTCAACGGCGCGGCGGTAGGGCATCATGCGTTCGCTCTTGATGCCGAGCAGCTTGGCGGTCGCCATCAGCTTGTTCATCGGCTCGGGACAGATGTTCGTGGGCTTGAGGGCATCGAGGTCTTCCACCTTGAACACGGGCTTCATCAAGCAGTGTTCAAACGACGAGTTGGATGCGCCCAGCAGCAGCGACACTGCGCGCCAGAGTTCCTTCTGCGTGCGGACCTTCAGAGCTTCGGCATCGGCACCTTTTTTCAGGTGTGCGACGTTAATGAGCGCCCAGCGATCTTCAGGCGCGACCAACAGCGAGGGGCAATCGGCAACATCCACAACCGCCACAACGATTGCGTGTTCCTTGCCGATCTTCGAAGCGGCAGTCTTGCTCGGACAGCCGTCAGCCGCAGGCGCCTTCTCGGTCTGCACGGAAACGCCCAAGCGCAGGAACTGCTTCACGCCCGCGGCGGTAGCATCGAGAGCCGAGGCATCAACCGCCGTCTGCTGGTTCAAGAAAAGGATGTCCGGCCCGGATGTGACTTGCGTAATCATGCCACCAGTACGCGCCAGCATCTTGGCACGCATCTCAGCGCGTTGTTCCGGCGTGACTTCTTTCGACGCCGCGCTGGCCGCCGATGCGGCCACAGGTGCGCTGCGGACCGTCGGCTTGACGCGCGGAGCAGGCTCCGCCGTTTGGGCGCAAACCGAACCGGCTGCTAAAGTTAAAGCTGCTGCAAAGAAAAGACAATGTGAACTCTTCATACCTGTCAACCTTCTTGTGTTATTAAATCAACTTCGGCGCGTGAATCAAGACGCCGGCAATACGCCCTGTTCGACAAGCTCCTTGTCTTCTTCGGGCGTCAGGATAATCTCGGATCGTGGCTTAACACCACGCTTCAAAAGCTCCAAATTCACGGCACGTTCACGGGCTTCTTCTTCATCGCGGATTTTCTTCTCCGCCTCTGCCTTGGCGGTAAGGGCTGCAACCTGCTTGGCGTCTTCCGCCGCTTTGGAACGCATGCGCAAACGCTCGGCGTAGGACAGCTGCTTTCCGTCGGCACCCGGTTGATTAGGCGAAGTGACAGCGGGACGGTTTGCGGACGGAGCACCTACCGGCGCACGTCCAGTTCTGATACCGCCACTGCTTGGAAGGAGATCAGTCAACGACGCAGTCTGCGGTTTTGACGCTTTGGGGTTCAACGATTCCGCCAGCGCGGCGCGGCGTGCGGCGATATCCTCTTGTGTCGGCGGTCCGGGAATCACGCCCCGGCCCAGCTGAATGGTCACCTCTACGCCATCCTTCTCAATCGTTGCCCACTCATCGCGGTAGCTCGCATCAGTCGCCAGCCAGCCGGAGGCATGCTTTTCCCCCACGCGCAGAAAGTGAAACAGCGGCGGATTGCTGCTCAAGTCCGAAAACCCAACCGCCACCACGCCATCCGGCATCACCGTGATTCCCGACATCTTAATCTGCTTGGAGAGAATCTCCTGCTCCTTCGTCAGCTGCTCCGCCACGGCAGCGCTCGCCGCCGAAGGATCGCCGCCGATCATCTCATCCTTAGCCATCGGCCCAAACGGCGCACGGTCGATAATCGCTTGATAATGTTCAAACGGCTTGACGGTGTAAGTCTTGGACGCCACCGGCACCGCCAGTGCGGCTCCCACGGCCAATCCCGCCCACATGAAAAATATAAAAGCACGCATAGGCGTACTATAGCACAGCAAAACGACCATTAGCAAGCCAAAAATCACAGCCGCACTCCCTCCCACCTGCTCCGCTACATCCCTAAAAAAACCTCCATTTGCAGGCAGCGTTTGCCCGCCGAGCTTCCCCTCGCTCCGACAGGCAAAAACAGGTCAAAAGGGGCATCCAGCCTTGCGATGGGTGCGATGCTCGGCCGACAAAGGGTCCGTCGATGCCGCCACCTCCAGCTCGTCGCTGCTACCATCGATACCCCGTAAGTGGTAGCAGCGGCAGTCCATCAGTGGTAGCATCCGCGGGATATGAGTGGTAGCACTCAGGGGGTATCGATGGTAGCAGGCACGGGGTAGAGCACGGAGCACTCACACCCCCTCGGTGGTAGCACCTGCGAGGTGTTGGTGGGACGTCCGTCGTTCCGATTATGGGACGCCGCACGCTCTGAAGCCCGCCACAAAAAACTTCACCGAGCAAAGCACGAAAGCCTGAAAACAACGCTTTCAAAGAAAACAGATGAAACAACACCTCCAGCCGAATCAGCCCCTCGTCACGCCCTCGCCCACCCGCTGTCCTCAAAATACGTACTATTAAGGATGCTTTAGGCTTGCAAAAATGCCCTAAATACGGCATACTGGGGCGGTGTACTTGTACACGCGTGCGGCCTTTGCATTAACGACAGGATAAAATAGGGTATGTTCTCTAAATTGAAGAGTTGGCTATCAAGTGACATCGGAATCGACCTCGGAACGGCAAACACGCTCGTCTTCGTCAAAGACCGCGGCGTCGTCATCTGCGAACCCTCCGTCGTCGCCGTCAACGAAGGCACCAAGCAGATCCTCGCTGTCGGTGAAGAAGCCAAACTCATGCTCGGCCGCACCCCCGGCAACATCGTCGCCCTGCGCCCCATGAAATCCGGTGTGATTGCCGACTTCGACATCACCCAGAAGATGATCCAGTATTTCATCCACAAAGCCCACGGCCGCCGCCTCCTGCGCCCCCGCGTCGTGATTGCCGTCCCCAGTGAAATCACCACCGTCGAACGCCGCGCCGTGCGCGAAGCCGCCCGCCAAGCCGGCGCCGGCTACGTCGCCCTTGTCGAAGAACCCATGGCCGCCGCCGTCGGCGTTGGCCTCCCCGTAGACGACCCCTCCGGCAACCTCATCGTTGATATCGGCGGCGGCACCTGCGAAATCGCCCTCATCTCCCTCTCCGGCATCGTCTACGCCCGCAGCGTACGCGTCGGCGGCGATACGATGGACGAATGCATCATCCAATACCTCCGCCGCGTCTACAACCTCATGATCGGTGAACGCACCGCGGAAAACATCAAAATCACCATCGGCTCCGCCTACCCCGTCGGCGAAGAAACATCCATGGCCGTCAAAGGCCGCGACCTCGTCGCCGGCCTCCCCAAGACCCTCCTCATCACCTCCGAAGAAATCCGCGAGGCACTGCAGGAACCCGTCTCTGCAATTGCCGACGCCATCCGCATCACCCTCGAAAAATGTCCGCCGGAACTCTCCGCCGACCTCGTCGACCGCGGCATGGTGCTCTCCGGCGGCAGCGCAATGCTCCGCGGACTCGACAAACTCATCGCCGCCCAAACCGGCCTCCCCGTCACCCTCGCAGACAAGCCGTTAGACGCTGTCGCCATGGGCACCGGCGTGATGCTCGACAACTTGGACGTCCTCCTCAAGCGCACCCGCTAACCCCGGCGCGCAACACCCCGCCACCACGCCCGGAACACCTCCGGCACAAACCCGTTTCTACTCCTATGGAACTGTACACCCTCTCCATTCTCGCGCCCGACCGTACCGGCCTGCTGCGCGACATCACCCAAGTCATCGTTGACCACCACGGCAACATCGACGCCATCCGCCAAACAATCGTCGGCGGCTTTTTCAACCTCACCTTCATCAGCCAGCACCCCGACGGCACCACTGCTGACGCCCTGCGCCAAGCCTTCGCCAAAGCCCTCGGCTCCGATGCCGCCGTCAGCATCCTCCCCTGCCCCGCCCTCGCCGCACCCGCCCCCAAGACCGGCGAAATGTTCATTGCCACCACCCGTGGCCCCGATAAACCCGGCACCATCCACGCCATCAGCGACTTCCTCTGCCAGCGCGGCATCAACATCGAAGACTGGCTCGTCGGCCAAGAAGACGGCGCCATCCTCTACACCTCCCGCATCCTCGTGCCCCCCGGCAGCGACCTCCCCGCGCTCCAAGCCGACTTCCGTGCCCGCATGGCCGCGCTCGGCCTCGACGCCTACCTCTACCACGAAAACATCATCCGCGCCACCAACGAAATCGGCCCCGTCAAACAACTCACCGCCACCCGCTAACCCCCACCCCCTTTAAACCTATGCTCTCCAGAAACGACATCCTCTCCACCATCCGCATGGTGCAAGAAGAAAACCTCGACGTCCGTACCGTCACCCTCGGCATCAACCTCAACAGCTGTGCCGACCGCAACCCCGAAACCATGCTCAAAGCCGTCTACGAGCGCATCCTCGCCAAGGCTGGCAAACACGTCGCCATCTGCGATGAGATCTCCGCACGCTACGGCATCCCCATCGTCAACAAACGCATCGCCATCTCCCCTGCCAGCATCCTCCTCGAAGGCCACACTGTCGAAACCGCCATCCGCCTCTGCAAAGTCCTCGACGACGCCGCAGCCGCCTGCAACATCGACCTCCTCGGCGGCTTCTCCGCCCTCGTCCAAAAAGGCATCACCCCCGGCGAACGCGTCCTCATCGAATCCCTCCCCCAAGCCCTCGCCCAAACCGGCCGCGTCTGCGCCTCCATCAACGTCGGCACCACCCGCGCCGGCATCAACGTCGATGCCGTGCGCCTTATCTCCAAACAAATCATCCAAGCCTCCGCCGACAGCCGCCATATCCGCGGCTTCGGCTGCGCCAAGATTGTCGTCTTCGCCAACATGCCCGAAGACAACCCCTTCATGGCCGGTGCCATGCTCGGCCCCGGTGAACCCGAGTGCGTCATCAACGTCGGCGTCAGCGGCCCCGGCGTCGTCAAACGCGCCATTGAACAGCTCCTGCGCACCAACCCCGGCGCCACCCTCGACGAAGTCGCCGAACAGATCAAACACACCGCCTACCGCGTCACTCGCACCGGCGAACTCATCGGCCGCGACGTCGCCGAACGCGAAAACATCCCCTTCGGCATCGTCGACCTCTCCCTCGCCCCCACCCCCCGCGTCGGCGACAGCGTCGGCGAAATCTACCAAGTCCTCGGCATCGAAAAGATCGGCGCCCCCGGCACCACCGCCGCCGTCATGATGCTCAACGACGCCGTCAAAAAAGGCGGCTCCTTCGCCTCCTCAGCCGTCGGCGGACTCTCCGGCGCCTTCATCCCCGTGATGGAAGACCACGCCCTCTCCGAAGCCGTTACCGCCGGTACCCTCACCCTCGAAAAACTCGAAGCCATGACAGCAGTCTGCTCCGTCGGCCTCGATATGATTCTGTTGCCCGGCGACACCACAGCCGACACAATAGCCGGCATCATCCTCGACGAAGCCGCTATCGGCGTCTCCAGCCGCAAAACCACCGGCGTCCGCGTCATCCCCCTCCCCGACTCCAAAGTCGGCGATGCCGTCGACTTCGGCGGACTCTTCGGCGGCGGCACCGTCGTCCAACCCGCCAGCCCCCACGGCGCTTCAACCTTCATCAACCGTGGCGGCCACATCCCCGCACCCATCCACAGCCTGCTCAATTAAATATAAACCGCAAGCCACCAATTACCAAAAGTCCCCCAAGCACCAGCTCGAGGGACTTTTTCATATTGAAGGGGACAGAGCAACCTGTCTCACCGATCCAAGTCATTGTGTATTTCTTCAGACATCACTTCCACTTGCTTCTGATCATCCCGCGGAAGCTGATTCGCCCGCAGCGCTTTAATATCCATCAGCATATTGATACCCATTAACACCGCGAGAATCCACGGCCACCAACGATACAAACGCGCAGACCATGAATTCCCCTCCAACCACTCCCGACGCTTAGATTCAAGATTAATCCTATCCGTAATCGACATCCGTCGTCGGCACCGCTGCTTCCACCAAATGTATACAACAAAGATGCCTGCAACAAAAACAAAGTAAACAAGATAAAACCAATCACTCATAGCAAACTCATCAAGATAATAACATCATTAGTAATCCTCGAGCGGCGAAACCTTGTATGCCAACCTGTATTGCCGCAACCAATACGCCGCCAAGAGCAACACCGCAAAGACACCACAACAAAGAACATAAAATGTGGTCATACCTCACCCTTCAATAGAACAATCAAGACGCCTCCCCCTATCTAAACCATCCTCGCCTTTGATTCTGTTTTTCATACGCTCTGTTCACGACATCCCACAACTCCTTTGAAAGTTCATTCGTCTCTCCATCAGAAATCCCAAACACACGATGCACATCATTCGAAGCTTTCAGCACAGCCAGCTTCGCATAACGCCCCGGGATTTCTCTCGCCTCCAAAACAAGATTCGTAGGCCATGAATGCCACGGAAAGCGGCTTGGATATGACTGAACCCTATCAAGAGCGATAGTCTCAGTCCACACGGAGGAAAATTCCTTGAGAAACTCTGGCAAATCGTTCTTCAGAACAGATCCTTTCATAAACAGTGTAGTCCCATTACCAGAAAGTACTCCGATATGCTCAAACACCACGTACCGCGCGGGTAAATCAAACGCCTGGCAAAACACAGACTGTTCATCCATCCCCGATGGTTTAATATCAATGGCTACAGGCTGAAACGATGCCCAAGAAACAAAACCAAAACCAGCTATCAACACCACCACCAAAAGATATCCAGCCCCTGTTCTCAACTTCTTATACCTCGGGGACGACAACGCCAAGAAAAATAAAACCGCCACGATTCCCCAATATAACAATCCAATCATAAAACACCTCTGCTCAAAGTGCCCATTCCCTCAAGAAAGCGGTACCATGATACTCCTATATTTCGGGTAAGGCAAGACCGAACTTACTCCGCAAAATAATTCTTTTAGTGGCGTTATCGATTATTC
Source organism: Kiritimatiellia bacterium (assembly GCA_031552845.1). Lineage (GTDB taxonomy): Bacteria > Verrucomicrobiota > Kiritimatiellia > RFP12 > DVOR01 > JAVBMC01. The sequence goes on along the minus strand of JAVBMC010000007.1, from coordinate 10,108 downwards.
ACATCGTACGAAGCTTCATTTCAATGCCCCGAATAACTTTCTGTAATAGGCGTTTGTTGTTTGTGAGCTTACAAGCTCACAAAATGGAAGCACACGCGTCTCTTTTCCACAACAGATCAAAATTGCCCGGCTCTTGAGAACGTTCGGAATATCTTCAGGTAGGGTAGGCTCACCGAACGCGCCGCATCGCGTCAACCTTTTTTCCCTCCTCGGCACACTCTACGTTGCCGCATGAAACCTCCTCGTGGATATTCGTCCTCCTCTCCCCTAACTGTTTTTCCTTGCCAGCAATGCCCGTACTTACTATAGTGTGCCCTATGTCTGATTATGATGTGATTATCGTTGGCGGGGGAGCTTCGGGACTCATCGCCGCGCAGGTTTTGCATCGCCGTCGCGTGTTGCTGCTTGACCGTATGCCGCACCTTGGCGTGAAGATTCTCGCCACGGGCGGGGGACGTTGTAATGTAACCCACGAGGCCGACCCCGAGGCTATCCTAAAAGTGTTCGGCAAAGAGGCCCCCTTTATGCGGCAAGTCATCCGCGCCTTTCCGCCTGCGGCGGTCCGCGATTGGCTGGCCGAGCGCGGCACCCCGACCCAAGTGGAAGACGATGATTGCGTCTATCCCGTCAGCCAAAGGGCACAATCTGTTCTGAATGCCCTGCAACGCGGCATCACTGCCGAGACCCGTCTGAGCTCTTCCGTCACGCAAATCACTCCCAACAGCGTCACCGCCAACGGCGAAAACTTCACCGCCCGTCACATCCTGCTCACCAGCGGGGGGCGCAGTTATCCCACACTCGGTTCGGATGGATCGGGCTATGCACTGCTCGAACCGCTGGGCATCAACCTGATTCCACCCACGCCGGCAGTGGTGCCGTTGCTTTCAAATGCACCGTGGATCAGTTCCCTTGCCGGGCTCTCCCTGCCCAACGCCGCGTTGCGTTATGGCAAAACCGAAGCCTCCGGCAGCATTCTCTTTACTCACAAAGGCATCAGCGGTCCTGCCGTGCTCACAATCTCCGGCACAGTCTGTGCGGGCAGGCATGGCATGCTCTACCTCGCAGCTGATGCCGAGACCGATGCCGCCGCGTGGACGCAACGCCTTGATACCGACCGCAAGAGGTACGGTTCCGCCCTGCTCTTCACGCGCCTTGCGGCGTGCTTTCCCAAGCGTTATGTGGAATTTCTGCTCGAGCTCTCGAACGTCCCGGCCAACACCACCTGTGCCCGCTTGACCGGCGCACAGGCCAAGGCACTGGTCACGAATCTCACCGCCCTGCCGATCCCGATCACTGGTAACGAGGGGTGGGACAAAGCGATGCTGACTCGCGGCGGGGTTGACCTTGCGGAGCTCAACCCCCGCACCCTGCAGCTTAAGCGTTATCCGACTATCTCTTGCGCGGGCGAACTCGTCAACCTCGACGCCCCCTGCGGCGGTTATAACCTCACATGGGCATTCGCCTCAGGACACTTCGCCGCGAGCCACATCGACCGTCTGCTCGACGCTGAGGCGTAAAGCAAGCGGGCATACTTATTTGCAGGAGCGCGCGTTTTCACTCCAAAAGGGAAAGCGTTTGTGATATCATTCTGTACAGGTTTAAGTCACCTCTAACTTTCATTACAGACTGCTATGCGTATTCTATCCGGTATCCAATCGTCGGGCAAGCTGCATCTCGGGAACTACTTCGGGATGATCAAGCCCTCTATCCATCTTCAAGAAAAAGGCGATGCCTACATATTCATCGCCAACTACCATGCGCTGACGACGGTGCACAACGCCGAGACGTTGCGCCAAAACACGTGGGATGTCGCGCTCGACTTTCTCGCCTGCGGCCTCGACCCCAAGCGCACCGTATTTTTCCGCCAAAGCGACGTGCCAGAGGTGCAGGAGCTGACTTGGCTACTCTCGACCGTCACGCCGATGGGGCTGCTCGAACGCTGTCACTCTTATAAAGACAAACTTGCCAAAGGCTTCGCGCCCTCGCATGCGCTGTTTGCTTATCCCGTGCTGATGGCGGCGGATATTCTGCTCTATCAAGCCAACCTCGTGCCCGTCGGCAAAGACCAAAAGCAGCACCTTGAAGTTTCGCGTGACATCGCCATCCGTTTCAACAACACCTTCAACGAAGAGATCTTCACGTTGCCTGAGCCTTACATCCAAGAAGAAGTCGCAGTCGTGCCCGGCGTGGACGGGCAGAAGATGTCGAAGAGCTATGGCAACACCATCGATCTCTTCGGCGACAAAAAGGACACCAAAGCGCGCATTATGCGTATCGTCTCGGACTCCACGCCGTTGGAAGAACCCAAAGACCCCGCCACGTGCAACATCTACGCGCTCTACAAACTCTTCGCCACGCCTGAACAGCGTACCGCGATGGAGGCGAACTACCGCGCCGGCGGTTATGGCTACGGCCACGCCAAGAAGGCGCTGCTGGAAATCTTTGAGGAGAACTTCGCACCCCTCCGCGCCCGCCGCGATGAGCTGGCTAAGAATCCCGACTACGTGGAACAAATCTTACGCGATGGCGCCGAACGCGCCCGCGCCGAAGCCGTCAAGACGCTCGACCGAGCGCGTCGTGCCGTGGGTTTAGTGTAAAGATGTTTGAAGCACTCCAGACGAAACTCGGCTACCGCTTCAAGAACCCCGAACTGTTACGTCGGGCGTTTATCCATACGTCTTGGCTGAGTGATAACCGCCAGCCTATCACACCGAATGCCGACAACCAACGCCTCGAGTTTCTCGGCGACGCCGTATTGAACCTGCTGACCGCCTGCCGGTTATACGAGTGCTATCCCGATGCCGACGAAGGACGCCTGACCATTCTTCGCAGCCGATTAACCTCCGGTTCCGCATTGGCGGTCAAAGCCCGCGAGTTGGAGCTAGGCACTTATGTCCACCTCAGCAGCGGCGAAGTACGGCAAGGCGGACGTGAAAAGGAATCGGTGCTGCAAGATGCGCTCGAAGCGCTCTTTGGCGCCATCTGGATCGACGGCGGTTTAGAAGCCGCGCAGGAACTTTACAACAAACTTTACAGCCCGCAAGCATTCAGCTTTGAGGCTTTGCCTGAAGTGCGCGATAACAACCCGAAGAGTGAGTTGCAGTTTGTCGCACAGCGTAAATATGGACTGCAGCCGGCATATGAAATTGTGGCCGCAGAGGGGCCCGGCCACAACCCCGTCTACACCGCACGCGCCAGCATCGGCAGCGTGCTCACGGTGGAGGCGCAGGGCAACTCCAAAAAAGCCGCGCAAGTCAACGCCGCGCAGAAGCTTTTGGAGCTGTGTTTGGAACAGCCGCAGAAAAATTGATTACTCGGCCGTCACGTGCCACTCGCCTGCAGGCGCGGCGAATACCGCGCAATTATTCTGCAAGCCGAGGTAGCGTACGGCACGTTGAATAATCACGCCATGGTTACGGCGCCAGATCAAGTCTCCATTCACACGCACTGCGCGGCAGTCCGGACGCAGCGGGACATGCACCTCCGCCGTGGTTGAATTCGGCACGGTCACCGTCATAGCCAAACGTGCAGGCGTATTCTCGATCGCAATGCCCAAAGATCCGCCGAAGGATTCCAACTGCGCCTTCAAGTGCTTGAGCGGCCCGGGCTGCGGAGCAACCTTGAAGCGCTTGCCGCCAGGTTCCAGCACCGACAGCCCTGCAATGTACTTCATCAACAGCTCGGCAGAGAGTTCCTTCGCATCGGCCTTTTGCAGCTTGTCAAAAGCGGCATCACCTTCACCCACAGCGAGAAGCGCCTTGGCAGTAATCTCAGGACTCAACGTCGAACTCTTCAGAGCCGCCGCCAGCTTCACAGTATTGGTTGGATTGGGCACGCCACACAACACCGCCACGACATCGACATAACCGACCGTGTTCGTCGCACCCAGTCCGCCGTAAGTACTGCCGTTCCAATAGGTACGATTGATCGCTTTGATCATGTTCTGACGTTGCTGCGCAAACGCCTGCGCCTCTTGAGGCTGGTTGGCGGCCAATGCAATTACTCCGCCATTCTCCAACGCCTTGGCATAAAGGATCGAATCGACGCACGGGTCATTGAGAGAGAATGTCTTTTCTTTATCCTGTGACTTCGGCACGGCAAAGCCATCCGCATTGACCGTCCAACGGCCAAAGCATTCCCATACCATCGGATAAGCTTCCTGCACAGTCAAGCGGTCGCCGGTATAAAGATAGTAGTCCGACAGGTATTGTAGGAACTGCAGGCGGTTACGGTGTCCCTTCAACAGCCAGGTGTAAACATTCTGCCGCATCCACAGCATGTCGGAAAGCGTGCCCGTGTAAAAGACCGAGCCGAAAGCATCTTCCGGCGTACGGGCAGTTTGATTCGCCCACGCTTTGTTGAGGAGGTCGCTGTTACAAGTGAAGGTGCTCTTCGTGCCGGTCGATACCGCCGGAATCTGCCAGAGCCAGAACTCGCCCTTGTTGTCGAAAACGTTCAGCACACCCGACTCGGCATACCACGCGGCATCGGTCGACATCAAGTAACCGTCGGCCTCCATCTGCGCGAGGAACGCCCCACCCCCTAACGCCGCACGCAGCGTGTTGGTGCCGGCTTTCAGAGCGATCGAAATATCCACCCGTGTAATCCACGCATCGCCGTCACGGAAGACCGGCGGCAACGCTTTACGCGCCAGCACCTCTTGTCCGTTGATCGTCAGCGTACAGGCGTTTTGCGAACTCAACCAGATCTCGGCATGCTTCGGCACGCGCTTGAGCTGGAACTCCCGGCACACAGCGAACGGCTTTTTACCGTCATCCACCCGCAGCCACTCCGCATCAATCACGCCATCGGGCAAGGGTTCAAACGGCTTCTGCGCGGCAAAGAAAACCTCGCCGATTGTCGGTAACGGCGCGGCGGTCTTTTCTTTATTCGGCCACAGGGGATTGCTAATGCAACCCACCAACAGCAGCAGCACGAGGGACAGCGGCGTACACTTCTTCATAGGAGCGCCTTTTCTACGGATTAAACTTTCTGCACATCCAAAACACAAGCATGACCATCAAGGTCAATGCCCGGCGCGTCAACCGTACCAAACGCCAGTGCTTCGCACAGCGTTTCGGCAGTGACGTAATCTTTGAACCGCTCGACGGCGGCTTGCACTTCGGCATCCGACTGAACCGTCACTCGGATGCGCTGGGTCACTTCAAAGTCGGCCTCCTTGCGGAGGTTCTGAATGCGGCTGACCAGTTCACGCGCCAAACCTTCCTGCACCAGCTCCGGCGTCAGAGCGGTTTCGAGCGCGATGATTACTTCGCCTTCGGCAGCGACAACCATGCCGGCCTTCGGCGTGCGCTGCACGCTGACTTCCGCAGAGGAGACTTCAGCTTGCTCGCCATCCACCTCAATCGCAACAGTTCCGCCCGCGACGAGCTTGACAGCGGCGGCGGTGTCGAGCTTGGCAATAGCCGCAGCGGCGGCTTTCATTTTCGCGCCGAAGCGGGGACCGAGCGCACGGAAGTCGGCCTTGACCGAGACATTCGCTAAAGCCGTCTCATCAGTGTCGGGAATGATCGTCTTGATGTTCAGCTCATCCGCAATCAGATCCTTGAACTCAGCCAAATCGGCCAACAGCGCGGCATTGCTCGAAACTACATGCAGTTTACCCAGCGGCTGGCGGACGCGTAGTTCGTTCTCCGTACGCAACTGGCGGCCGAGGCTGACGATGGTCTGCACCAACGCCATGTCATGCTCCAAGCGTTCGTCGCGGGCAGAGGCTGTGGCTTTTGGGAAGTCACACAGATGCACCGACGCGGGATCGCTCTTGCCACGCAGGTTGCCATAGATCGACTCGCTGATGAACGGCGTGAACGGCGCAGCCACCTTGGAGAGCTGCACCAACACATAGCGCAAGGTACGATAAGCCTGAACCTTGTCGGCGTCATTCTGGGATTTCCAGAAGCGGCGGCGGGAGCGGCGGATGTACCAATTGGTCAGGTCTTCAACAAACCGGACAAACGGACGCACGGCCTTTTGCAGGTCGTAACGGTCCATCGCCTCGGTGACGTCGTTGATGAGCGTTTCCATTGACGAGACAATCCAGCGGTCTAGCACATTGGGGCTGTTCGGCACGGTGACTTCATCTTCATGGAATCCATCGACGTTGGCATAGGTCACAAAGAAGCTGTACGCATTCCACCACGGGATGAGCAGGTCGCGCAGGAGCTGCTTGACGCCGGCTTCGGAGAAGCGCAGGTTTTCGGCACGCACCACCGGCGAGTAAATCATATAAAGACGCAATGCATCGCCGCCGTAAGCGTCGAGCATATGCGTGGGGTCGGGATAGTTCTTGAGCCGCTTGCTCATCTTCTTCCCGTCTTCTGCCAAGATCAAGCCATTGACGACGACGTTCTTGTAGGGCGACTTGTTGAACAGCAGCGTGCCCAACACGAGCAGCGTGTAGAACCATCCACGCGTCTGGTCGAGTCCTTCGGCGATGAAATCCGCCGGGAAGAAATGCGAAATGTCTTCCAACTCCTCATCAAACGGATAGTGGCGCTGGGCATAGGGCATGGCACCCGATTCAAACCAGCAATCTAACACCTCCGGCGTGCGGCGGTAGGTCTTGCCGTTACGCTCGATGACGATCTTATCCATAAAGTGTTTATGCAGGTCGGTCACGCGTTGGCCGGAAAGTTCCTCTAGCTCTTCCACCGAACCGATGCACAAGATGTCGTTCTCATCCTGCTCGTTGATCCACAGCGGAATGCACGAACCCCAGAAGCGGTTACGGGAGATGTTCCAATCTTTCGCCTCGCGAAGCCAGTTGCCGAAACGCTTGTCGCCGACATAATCCGGCATCCACTTCACCGAATCATTCGCAGCGATGAGCTTGTCACGCACGTCCTCAATACGGACATACCACGCCTCAATCGCACGATAAATCAACGGTGTGTCAGTGCGGTCGCAGAAGGGATAGCTATGCACAATCGTCGCCTGATGCACCAGCTTGCCTGCTTGCTTGAGGCGGTGAATGAGGTCCTTATCGCACGCCTTGCAGAACTGTCCGACATACTCCGGCACCAGCGCAGTGAAGTTGCATGACTCGTCCAACGGATCCACCAAATCAATTCCCGCCGCGCGGCAGATTCGGAAGTCGTCCTCGCCATAAGCCGGCGCCATGTGCACCAATCCGGTGCCGTCCTCGGTGCTGACAAACGGATCATTCAACACACGGAAAGCATCGCGGTCGGCGAAGTAGTTGAAGATAGGCTCATACGTCCAGCCCAGCAAGTCACTCCCCTTCAGGCGTGCGACCACTTCATAGCCCTTGCCATCCTTATAGTACGCACCCAAACGCGCCTCGGCCATCACAAAACAATCGGCGGCATCGCGCACCACCACATAATCCAGCTCCGGCCCGGCGCAAATCGCCAAGTTCGACGGCAGCGTCCACGGCGTCGTCGTCCAGATCAACAGCTTCGTCACGCCCCACGCCGGATCGGTGCCCTGCGTCACCGTGACCGCCACTGTCACGGAAGGATCCTGTACATCCTTATAGTTATTGCCGGCCTCGAAGTTCGACAGCGGCGTCGACAGCTTCCAGCTATACGGCATGATGCGGTAAGACTTATACACCCGCCCCTGCGTCCACAGCTCTTTGAAGACGTACCAGATGCTCTCCATGAACGTCAGGTCCATCGTCTTATAGTCGTTGTCAAAATCTACCCAACGCCCCATGCGCGTGACCGTCTTGCGCCACTCCGCCACATACCGCAGCACCATTGAACGGCACTGCTCGTTAAACTTATCGATGCCTAACTGCTTGATGTCATGCGCACCGCTGACGCCCAACGCCTCCTGCGCCAACGCCTCAATCGGCAAACCATGACAGTCCCAGCCGAACCGCCGCTCCACGCGCATCCCCCGCATCGTCTGATACCGCGGCACAATATCCTTAATCGTACCCGCCAGCAAATGCCCATAATGCGGCAAACCTGTCGCAAAAGGAGGCCCGTCATAAAAGACGAACTCGCGGGCATCCTTCCGCAGCTCCAAGCTCTTCTTAAAAGTATCATCCTTCTCCCAAGCGGCGAGCACCTCGCGCTCCATACCCGGGAAATCCGTCTTATTTGAAACCGGCTGAAACATACGCATCCTAAAACAATAATGCTAAAAGCAGGAAGTATAGCAAACCCGCCCCCGAAACAAAAGGATAAACCTTGCCACCCCAACAAGATTGCCCACCCCCATTCAACTATTACTCAGCGCACTTCCCCCGCCCCAGCCGCTTTTTAATCTCCACCCAGCAGTTCCAAAGAATAGCCAGTGCCACCATACGAAATCCGCCCCAGTCCAACAGCATCGGAAGCAAAAACCAAACTGGCAACGAAACAACCTGCCGCAGTGCACACCACCCCAACAAGATGCACACTGAACCAACAACCGGCACATAACTGATATGCTTCTTTGTTTTATAACACTGCCAAAGAATATGCCAATTGCCTAGTACAATATAATAACCAAGCAACGAAAGAAGAAAACCAACAACAAGAGCTCCGCGTTCAGTCTGACAAACGGCAACTCCAAACACAATCACTACTATCCAAAGCAATCTTTCCATGTGACTCCTTACGGATTACCAGTCGGGGAGTTCGTCGCGGGCGGCGGCGGTTCTGCAAACGAAACCTTAGCTAACTTACGTGCAAATTTCACATCTCTGCGCTTTTCAGAATCTGCAAAACCAATCACATGTTCTACCAGAAAATCATCTGCTATCTTAAACAGCCGATCATTCTTTTCAAATTCAAAGACGCTTAAAAACACTTTTTCGATTATCCGTTGCCGCTCGGCAGAATCTACGCTATACTCATATTCAAGCGAGTACAAAGTTTTCTTTCGTATTTCGATACTAAAGGGTTGCGAGAGAATCTTACCCCATGCATTCTTGTATAACTCATCATCGATTGAGGCTCTGGCATAGCTAGCCATAAGGGTAGTCTTACGAAGCTCTTTCCTTTGGAACAGATCCCACAACAGTTCACTTGTTTGAGAATCACGGTAATACGGACTCAGGTTAATTGCGTTTAACAGCACCTGCCATGATAAAGAATTCGTCGCAGAAATCTTCAGAATATGATTTATCACGTTGTTGATATCTTGATTGACCAGCCCATACTGCTTGCAACGTTCACGAATTCGATCTTGAATTTCAAACCCTGGCCAAGAGTCATAACCGAACTGCTGAATTACATCATCCTGCACGCTCATGGGGACATCGCTAACGAGAATCTTATTGGTCGGCATAAAGACACTACGCCAATCATTTGCAGGAGTTTCAGTATTTGCATAGGCCGATAGCCCCAACAACAGCGGCAACATGATGATATTTCTGAACTTCATGCGTTACCCTCCCGAAGACGACTCCAACATCGGTGGCGGACGGAAATCCACAGGCATTTCTTTCCAACCGCGGCGGTGGGCATTGGCTTTGCGTTTCTCAGAGTTTTTATACCCGCGCACTTCTTTGATTAGAAACTTATCTAGTTTAGAGACCACATAATAATCATCCTCGATTACCTCAATGTAGTCACCTGCTATAGCAAGAATGTTCACTTTAAAGTTTTTACTGCCGGTTTCATAACGTTTGAAAGCGGCCTTTATTGCTGACAAGCGGGCATTAAGGCCATAGGTTTCAGGATGAAACAAGATTTTATTGCGCAAACAATCTAGAAAGACATCTTCTTTTACTAGGGCTAAGTACCCAGAGAAAAACTTGAACCTTTGGGGATTCTTTTTTACCAGTTCCTCCCATAAGCGTACTGTCTCTTGGTCTCCATACTCACCAATTAAAGCACACGCGCCACTAAATTCTTTCTCACCATTACCCTCTATTAACTCTCGCTGCAATATTTTATTTACTTCCTCATCTATTTGCTCTTTTGTCAAGTTGTATTTTTTTTGAAAACTTTTAATAGTTTCCTTTATTCCGCCTTCACCGTTACCATGTTGCGGTAATGAAAGACGACATTTGAAACTTTCTTGCCAAGATTCGACGGGTTCATTGCAATAAATGATTTCACTTTCTGGCGACTTTTTTCAAGGCGGCATTCCAGAGCTCAAGAGCGCTTTGCCCGTCAAAGATCTTGCG
>JAVBMC010000039.1:0-12083 GCA_031552845.1 Kiritimatiellia bacterium | reverse complement strand
GGGGATAAAAGCTCACGCGGAGACGCGGAGGCGCGGAGAGGAGGGTTGGCATTACCGCGACTTCACCGATTTTCACCGACTTCGTCGAAAGGACACACGCCATTACCCCGCTCGGCGGTTTCGGCGAAACACGCCCTACCCAACAACCGTGTCAGTTTCTCTCCGCGTCTCCGCGTGAGATTCCCATCGCGTCAGCTTCTCCTCCGCATCCCCCTTGACACGGGTCTGAAAATACTTTATACTGATTCCGGACGCATCTGTAATGCGCGGGTTCTTTTGTGTTCATACACTTGATGTAAGGGGTAGTATGCCGTCAGCCGATTCAGTCAGTAATTCGTTTGTGATCCGATTTACGCAGGCGCAAAGCGCCTTGGATAATTATATCGCTGCGCGGATTTTGAATGAGGCGGATTCCAAGGACGTACTGCAGGCGACTAATCTTTATATCTGGAAGAATGCGGCCAGCTATGATGAGTCGCGTCCGTTTTTGCCATGGGCCTATACGATGGCGAAGCTGCAGATCCGAAAGTACCGGCTGTATGCCAAGCGCGAACGGCTGGTGTTTGATGAAGATGTCCTCGAAATGCTCGAGGGCGACTGTGAGGCAATGCCGCAGGAGGATGCCCGGCGCGATGCATTGGAGTTCTGCTTGAAGCGGCTGTCTGCCGAAGATCAGGAGCGCGTCCGCCTGCGGTATATTGAGGAACACAGCATGTCATGGATCGAGCATCATTTTTCGACAGCGGCCAACTCCGAGAGCGTGCGGTTCTATCGGATTCGCGAGCGGCTGCGTAAGTGTATTATGGATCGCGTTTGTGAATTGGGGTCCCATGGTTGAGCGTGAACAGTTTGCCTGTCTGTTGGAGCGCGGTTTAAGCGGCGAGCTCTCTGTTGAGGAGCGGACGGAGCTGAACTGCCTGATGCGGGAGTTTCCGGAGCTGCGGCGGGAGTATGTCGGCCAGATCTGGCTGGAGAAGTCGTTGCAGAGGCGCTTGAAACCGGAGGCTCTCAAACAGAGCCCTCGAAGGTTGTCACGTACGATGTTACGTTTGGCTGCGGGCATTGCTATTCTGTGCAGTCTCGGCTATGCCGCTATTACCACGCTCATTGATTCCGATGAGGTTCCGCCTGAACCTCCCGTTGATCTCTCGATCATTCCGGCTTACTCTGTGCCCGCCAATACCATCGATTCTTCGGCTGACGAGATGGAGCCATCAACCGATGAAACTTCAATTGTTCAAACAGCAGATCGATCGACCGACCACACGCAAACAGGAGATAATGAAATGAACATATCACAACAACTCGCGGCCGCCGTTACTGCAGCCGCCTTGACGGCGATGCCATTCGCCCATGCCCTCGCCAACTCCGAACCGGTCATTTGGAATTACTACGCCAGTGGCGTAGATGGCGTCAACTATGCCCGTATTACCGATGGGCAATGGGTCTTACGCGTCAGTGCCGCCAACAAGACCTTGGGCACGCTGACCTTAGGCGAAGGATATGGAATTACAAATGCTTATGTGTCGGGGCAGGGCAATCTGGATCTCGGCAATGTCATCTGCCGGGATGCTTCAGCTGGAGTAGACTACCGCATTACTTCACTGAGTGCCCAGTCGGCTTTTGAACAAGCCTCGAACATTGTTGATTTCGTGATGGCGCCGGATGTGGAAGTTTTGAAACAGCGCTCATTCCGAGACTCCGGCATCAGGAGCTTTACGGTGCATTCCGAATCGTTGAAACAGATTGACAGTTCGGTTTTCCTTCGGGCGGGGCTGTTGACGAATGCGTGGATTGATGCGCCGAATCTCACAAGCATCGGCGCAATGGCATTTATGCATTGCTCAAACCTGGCGGTGGATGTCGAGCACGTCCTGCCGCCATCCGTAGTCACCTGGGTTGAAGAAAGACATTTTGACAGCTGCAGAAAACTAACCGGCACCATCCGCTTGCCGAATGCCGTCAGGATTCCAAAATATGCATTCATCGACTGCAGCAGCATTGAGGCAATCGAAATTATCAATCCGGTCCTGCGCGATATTGCCGACTCCGCTTTTCAGCGGTTAACGTCTCTGACAAATGCATGGATTGAGGCGCCGCGTCTCACGAATATCGGAGCAATGGCATTTATGCACTGTTCGAACCTGGCGGTGAATGTCGAGCAAGTCCTGCCGCCATCACTGGTTACGCTCGCCGGGGAAAGACATTTTGACAATTGCAGAAAACTAACCGGTACCATCCGCTTGCCGAATGTTGTCAGGATTCCAAAATATGCATTTATTGACTGCAGTCGCATTGAAGCAATTGAGTTAATCAATCCGGTTCTGGGTGAGATTTCCGACTCCGCATTTCAACGCTTGACATCGCTGACGAATGCTCTCATTGATGCACCTAATCTCACGAACATGGGTGCGGTGGCATTTAGCGACTGCTCAAATTTGGCCGTGAATGTGCAGCAGGTATTGCCGCCGTCAATCACAACCTGGACCGGCGAAAGGCATTTTGGCAACTGCAGAAAACTGACCGGCAGCGTCGTGCTCCCAAAGGCAACCAGCCTGCCTGCAAACATTTTCAACAATTGCACAGGCATTGAAGCTCTTGAAATGACGAATCCCGGACTAACGTCATTCACGCAAGGTGGCGAGTTTAGCGGCTGCGTGAGTTTGACAAACATTATACTGGGTGCAACCAACGCCATAGAGGTTATCAAGGAGACAAGCTTCTTCAACGTCTCGCCTAATGTAAAGGTCACCTTCTGGGGGCCGGCACCGAAAACGACGTTGACTTTCTCAGCTATTACCGGCGGGAATATTGACCCTAATCGAACAAATAATTACACAGCTTGTTTTTACGTGTCGCGCCGTCAAGAGGGCTGGTTAGACGTTGCCATCCCGCTGACCGAGGAAGAGAAGGCGATTGCTCCTCCGAAAGCGTTTGGCACAGTTGAAGGTGTTGTTGGCAGTTACAGGAAACGTATTTGGCTGATTGCGCAGGAATCGCCTTATGACCGCAAGCCGACCATCTGCATTATACATTAATAAACACAGAGCAACAACAAACAGAAAGGACACAATGACACTCAGGGGACGTTTCATCATCGCAGTTACACTCATCGCAGCAGGGTTCGGCTTTGCCGATCCGCCGCCTAAACCAGATCTCTCATCCATTGGTGCGGAGTTCGTACGGCTTGACCATGAATATGGCGGCAAAAAGCAATTACAGCTCGGGCGCGGCGTCACCACCATCATCATCAAGAATGCGACAGAAACGAATCTCACGATGGAAGCCACGCTGTCGCTGGATAACGGCACGCTCAAACGGACCTTCAAGGCCTACGCCAAAGCCACTAAGCCCAAACAGCAGTTCAAAATCGATATCCCCGGGCTGATTGATTTACACGCTAACGTCAATGCCAAATTCACGCTGCGCAACCGCGAAACCGGCAAAGAGGCCAGCATCCCCGTGGATAGCTTTGAAACGCCGCCGTTCTTCCAAGTATTGCCGCCTGCCTATCGTGGAATGCTTTCAACCGCCCGCCGCGATAAAAATGCGCACGTGCAAGTGCTCTTCAATCCGGTCTATGGTAATGTCGAGGGAATCCCCGTCACCATAACGATTGCTGATGCGAAAGGCAAAACACTTGATACTAAGAGTATCAAGACTCCTTCCGAATGCTTCCCGGTCGTACTCGAGCTGTCAGCCGATGCGCCCGCCGGAGATTACCGCATCACCGCAACAGCCGATTGCGGAGCAGGGCGTGTAGAAAAGTCAGAGGCTACACTAAAGATTGTTCCCGTGCGTCCCGGGCAAATCTTTGTCGACCAAGACACCGTCATCCTCAAAGACGGCAAGCCCTTCTTTCCGCTGGGCATTTATCACGTCTCGCCAAAGGAATTGCCCAACGTCCTCGACCTCGGCGTCAACTGCATTCAATGGTGGCATTGGGATGCTACGCCCGAAACAACCGCCGCACTCGCGCAGGCCGGCATCTGGGGCATCTATGAACCCGACCTCTGGGGGAAGATCGTCCACAAAGACGACGGCTGGATGACTAACGACGCTCCTTACCGCGAAGTCGTCCGCAAGCTCAAAGGCTCTCCTGCGCTTGGCATGTGGTATATCGCCGACGAACCCAGCAGCTCGGCGTTGCCCAAGTTAAAAAAGGTGAATGACCTCTACCACTCCGAAGACGAAGACCACCCCACCTACCTCGTCTGCGCCAATAATGAAATGCGCGAACTCTCCGCTGCATGTGACGTGTTGGCCCTAGATGTCTATCCATTCTACTACGGTGGTGAGGGGCCCGCCGCACGCATGGCCAACACCATGGACTTTGGCCGCGCCTCCACCGACTTCCGCAAGCCCATCATTGCCGTGCCGCAATCCTTTGGCGATAACGAACGCCATCACGAAAAGCCCGCACACGTCCGCAGCCTCTCCTATCTCTCCATCATTCACGGCGCACGCGGCGTTATTTGGTACTGCTGGAAAGAGACCGGCGATAAAACAGGTGCAGAAGGCGCAGGCAATCACCCCGCCACCGCCGCCGAAATCAAAGCACTCATCGCCGAGTTCAAAGTGCTCTCACCTGCACTCATGGAACCCGGTGCACGTACGCTCAAATCCGATGGCGGCAACATTCACGCCATCCTCTGCGGAAACAATACTACGGGTCGTTATCTCATCTGCGCCAACAGTGCCGACACTTCCGCAGAAGAAACCCTCAAGCTGACCGAGCTCGCCGATGGCATCAAACTCAAAGGCCTCTTCGGCGCGGGCGATCAGAAGATTACTAAAAGCGCACTCAAACTCAAGCTCCCTGCCTTCGGCACGGCCGCCTACGCGCTCGATAAGTAAACACATTAAACATTCCAATGCACACCTCCGCGGCAATGCCCGGAGGTGTTTTGCTTTGTGATGCTTAACCAAGGCACAAGCATACCCACCCCAAGCCACCCCCGTTGAGAGCCTAACGCGATGAACTATTATCCGCATCAGCCCGACTCTTGCAAGGCCAGCCATAAAGACAGCGGTGGCATTTTTGCCGAAACCGCCCCTGTGATAATAATAGCTGTGCTGCATTGTGTTCAGCGCCTTCTGCGATTGGTGTGATTTTGGCGGTTTTTGGCGCAGGATTCGGGTTCAAGGTTGTATTAGTCGTGTTTTCTGTTATAATCTCGTCCTAGAATAATTAGGCTTGTTTGTTATTTTGAGCTGCTGAAAAGGAGGCGATTATGACTATCCATAAATGTTTGTCGAATGCCGGCATCGCGCTGGTGAGTTTGTTGACTGTATTAAGTGCCCATGCCATGCCGGCGGGCTTTTCAAAGTTTATTGATATAAGCTTCCCCGGCTATCCAGGCGTTGCACCTGTGCAGAACTTCCCGGTGCTGGTGCGCTTAAGCAGTGCTATCGAAGGCTTCTCCTATTCTGACATGGGTTCTCCGGCGGATGGGGCGGACTTGCGCTTTTTTACGAGTGAGGACGTTGAGCTCGCCTATGAAATTGATACGTGGAATCCGGCTGGAACCTCGCTCATCTGGGTTAAGCTTCCGGAGCTGTCGGCCGCTACGACAATCCAAGCCTACTATGGTAATCCGAATCTCACAGCACCCGCGTATCGGACAGATGGAACCGTCTGGCGCGATCAATACATCGGCGTTTGGCATTTGAATGACGACCTGATTGACTCCGCTGCCCATGGGTTGCAAGCGGAGGCAATGGTAGACACAACGATTACGGATACTCTGCTTGGCCGTGGTGCTTACACGCCGGTGGGGGCGGGAGGGTTGTCTGGTATTTTGATCACGAACGGCGTTGCTTATAATAACGTCACCTTGGCGGATGCGAGCAAATTCACCGCCTCCGGATGGTTCCAACCGATAAGCGAGACCATCTCTAGCAAACGCTTCTTCAGCCGCAAGTACAATTGGGAGGAAACCGTCGGATGGGAGGTGTTCACCTATGGCGGATCAGAGATCGGGGTGCGCGGGAAGAATAAAAATGATGGCTATAGGTTCAAGCTCGGAACAGCATTTGTCACGGTGCCGGCACCGTGGATTCATATGGCTTACGTTTCTGACGGCAGCACGGTCAGGTTTTATTCCAACGGTGTGTCGGTGGCTGCTGACCCTGCCAGCAAAGGCTATACTGCCGCCGGAGCACGTAGCGATGCCGGTATCGGATTTGGCCGTTACGCTTCCACTACGACTCAGGCTGGTATCAGTGGCACGAGCTTCCAAGGCTACATGGATGAAATGCGCGTGCTCAAAACCGCCGCTTCTGCCGATTGGGCGAAGGCGGAGTTTGCCACCGTGGCAGATAATGGTTTTTCCGCCTATTCGGCCGTCGGCTCTGCCAGCACCGATTTGCCGTGGGTGATTTCGCAGCCGGCAGAGAATGTCGGTCTATATTCCGCAACAGCCAAAGGAACGTTGGCGCAAGTCGGCACTCCTGCCCCAACGGTCTATCTAGACTGGGGGACGGATCCCGAGTTTGCCGCGCCCACAACGGTCAATCTGGGCGTTATCGCAACAGACGGCGATTTCACTACACCGCTCACCGGCCTCCTGCCCGATACAACTTATTGTTACCGCTATCGTGCAATCAGCACTGCAGGCGAATCAATTGGTGAGACAGTCTCGTTCATCACTGCGGGCAAACCGGCATTCTCCGATGCGACGCTGACGAGCGAACTCAACACCTGCTATTGCTCTGCGGAACTCACAACGCTGGGCGATGGTCCCATCACCGTTGTCTGCTGGCTTGGCGAAACACCCGAGACTCTCCAAGCGGTGAAGACATGGGGCAATGTGACAGAACCCGGAACATTCGAATGGACTGTGGCCAATCTCGCGTACGGCCAAGCCTATTTCTGCACCTACTCCGCCACATGGACCTATCAAGGCAGGGAGATTACCGGCTGGAGCATCACGAACTCGGCAATGACCGCCGGATCAGCCATCTGGACTGGTTTGCAGAACTCTGATTGGTCGACCGCCAACAATTGGAATATCGAACAGGTGCCGAATGCGCGGCTCGATGCCGCGGTTTTCGGTGCAGCCTCCATCTCCATTGCGGCCAATGCCGAATGCAAAACACTCGTAGTTGATTCCGCTGACCCTGTTACCCTGACGTCTTCGGCCACACTTGCCGCTAGCGAAATCCGTGTCGGCACCAACGCACTCACCCACGCTGTTTTACGCGGCGGCCAAACAACGATTCTGCCTGATGGCGCGCTTTACGTCTCCACCGACCGCAAGGCCCAAGGCACTACGCTCACGCTGACTGATGGCGCGTCCTTGAATACCCGCGCGGCGGTTATCAGTGACGGCGGCACCAACTACGGCAACCGTTTGATTATCGGCAACGCCGGCTCGGCGCAGATTGGCAACGTGGCTAATGGCCGTGCGCAAAGCCGCAACAATGAGGTGCATGTTCTTGCCGGAGGTGCCCTCACCGTCACCAACAGTATCTACAACTATGGCGGCGAAAACATCTTCTTGGTTGATGGCGGCGCTGTGACAAACCTCGGCACATTCGTCAACGCCTACCGCCAATCTCTTTCGGAGACCCGCGCCTGTTATGTCCGCGTCACCAACGGCGGTTATCTCCGTCAGATCGGCGACTTCAATATAAACAACTGGTACAACGGCTATGTAGAAGTCCTCAATGGCGGACATCTTGATGCAACAGGGGTGATTTACCAAGGCGATAACATTGCCGATCAAGGAGGCGTTGCCTATCTGGTTGTCAGCAATGCCACCCTCACCGGCACCACCATCCGCCTTCCCAACGACCCTCGCCGCTGGGAAGGAAATTTACTGTTGCACGAAGACGCAGGACAGACGACTACTGTCACGCTCAGCGGTGCTCTACAATTTGGATGTGCGGGAGGTGATCGCGGTGCGCGTGCGTATGCTAACTGCAACAACGCCCTGCGTGTCAACGGCGGACGCCTCGCCATTGGAACCGACTTCCAAGTTGGAGGTGGTTCAAAACTCTCCACCAACAACGTCGTCTCCATTGCAGGTGAAACAGCACGCATCACGGCAGGGTCAATCATCTTTGGCGTTTCCAACCGCCTCGAGTACACCCTGCCTGCTAATGGCTTTGCGCAAATCCCGCTCGAGACCGAAGGCACCGCCACGCTCGCCCCCACCACATGGCTCACCATCGACACCACTGCCATGCGGTCAGGTCGCCATACGCTGCTCAAGGCTAGCACCTTGGCAGACAACTCCATCCCGCCAGAACAAATTACCGTTGTTAATAATGGCAAGCGCCTTCTCTGGGAGGTTATTCAGCGGGGCAATGAACTTGTCTTTCAGGCCTACCCACCGCTAACGGCAGTCATCATCCAATAACCCAGCCTTAATCAGGCGCCCCGACACTCGGGGCGCTTTTTTATTGGCGTGAGCGGGGCAGGGTGCGCTTGTTGTGTGAGTCGGTGAAATCGACGAAATCGCGTACTGTCCCTGGGAGCGCCGGCGTCCTCGCCGGCATTGTGCGCGCCAGCCCTGCTCAAAAAGGTAGGGCGTGTTTCGCCGAAACCGCCGTGTGTGGTAATGGTCGCCGACATTTGTGTGTCTCCCCTCTCTTTCCGCGCCTCCGCGTCTCCGCGTGAGCTTCTTCCCCTCCTTCTCCTTTCTCAACTTATTACCTGTTACCTCTTACTTACCACTTCTCTCCTCCCCCCGTCTTTATTGGGGTTGGTTGCAATCTAAACAAAGACGCTTGACTTATTCTTTGGTTTTGCTAAACTGCACCTCCGTCGACCCCATTGAGTGACTCGTCACTGATTCGGACCTTGAGGCTCGGAGTTCCAAGCGAATCTCCGCCCCCCGACATACGAGAGCTTAAGCTCCAAGGAGCCGTCAACTATACAGACTGCCCGTTTGGACGGCAAGCGCGCAACGCTGAAGTTTGAACCTTGCGAGATTAAGGCCCTGCCGCTCGCCACCATCTTAACCGCCGGAGTACAGTAACGAGCGGCAAATGGTTCCTGTCTCTGCTGATTGGACTGCTGTCAATTGCGGGTGCCGTCGATTCGGTCAGATTTCAAGACACATGTAGGGCGAAGTGTAGCCAACTCGTAGGTTATTGAGTCAGGTGGTAGAGGGCTTTGCGGCCGGATTTGCTGCGTGCGAGGTGGTTGAATTCGACGAGCTTTTCCAAGTCATGATAGGCTGTGACGTGGCTCACCTTGTATCGGTTAGCGTACCCCATAACCGATACTTCATCATCGGAATGCCGCTTGAGATGCCCGAGAAAATCCCGCTGCCGCAGGTTAAGCCGCGCATCACCCCTGAAAGCCTTGTCTGCTTGACGGACCTCTTCTTTCCGCCGCAACAAATATTTCTGAAGAGCCTCCACCGACTGTCTAATCACATCGAGTTGGTGGAGAATAAAATAAGTCAGATCGTTCTCGTCAGTTTCGGTATGCAAAAAGGCTTTGGCATATTTCGCGGGAGCCTTCACCAGAATATGTGATATAGAAAGGTATTCAAACAGCCAATGTCCATTCCTTAACATTTGCCAGTAGAATAGCGCCCGTGCCGTTCTACCGTTTCCGTCTTTAAACGGATGGTCATACGCCAACCAGAAGTGCAGGATAATTGCCCGCAACACAGGCGAGACATAGCCCGCTGTATCGGAATCCGCCTCATTTGCGAAGCGGCACAGGTTTTCCATTCGCTCCGGCAACTCCTCCGCGGGCGGAGGCGTGTGGTAGCGTTCTTCATTGCTGCCCACAAAGATCTCTTCATCGCGACGACGGAATCGACCGGAAATATCAGGTTGATCTTCTGTCAAAACCCGATGCAACTCCAAAACGAACGCAGGCGAAAGAGGTTCCCGTACACGCTCCAAAATCAATTGCATGGCCCGGTAATTATTGATGATCATTCTTTCGCCGGGCGTTTTGGGGTCGCGCCCGCTCTTTAACAGCTTCCGTGCAGCCTCTCGCGTGGTCGCGGCACCCTCCAGCAGGCTGGAAGTCACTGCCTCTTCAACGAGGGAACTCAGCAGATAACGATTCCGCGTCTTTTCTGTGAGGAGCTCATTCTCATCGGTCGCCACCAAGGCACCGGCATTCATTGTAATCCAATCCGCCTCCCTCAAAACAGCATCCGGTAGGGCAAACACAAACGGTTTTCCGTTTTTATCCAGAAACGACTCAATCTTTCGATAGGATGAACTCCGGGCAGTTTTAATTGCACACCACCAACATTCATGCGTCTTCAACTCCGGCGGCGGATCTCGGCGCAACAATTCATCCCAATGCAGATACTTGGAATCATCAACTTTTTTGTGATTCATCATAATATCAATGAACACCTGAGTCCCTAGCGTTTGTATAAGGTCTTTAAGTGACGGTGCTTTTTTCGGGACTTGCATAACCGAATCCTTTTAACTCCAAAAGGCGATATACTACCAAAAACAAGCCCCCTTGTCCATCTAACTTTAATTTTAGAGTAATTAAAAGTAGCTTAAAGTTCGCGAACCCCTTTATTTTCATTGAGTAAGTCCACTTTTCGCAGGCAGCTCACGCGGAGAGGCGGAGAGAGAAGTTGGCTCGACGCGGGATGTGGCTGGGTGATGTGAGGAGTTGTGTGTGCGTTAGCGGGTAGGGTGCGCCAGCCTCCCCACTTATTCCCTATTACTTCTCACTTACTACTTTTTTCCCATCTTATTACCTATTCCCTCTTACTTATTCCCTCGTCTCCTCTCCCTCTCTCATTCTCCGCGCCTCCGCGTGAACATTTTCACCCTCTCCTCTCCCCGTCTTTATTGGGGTTTCCTGCATCGCTAATTTTCCCTCTTGACTTATTCCTCCAATCTGCTAAACTGCATCCCCGTTGACCCCATTGAGTGACTCGTCACTGATTCGGACCTTGAGGCTCGGAGTTCCAACGCGAACGACCGCCCCCCGACATACGAGAGCTTAAGCTCCAAGGAGCCATCAACTATACAGACTGCCCGTTTGGCCGGCGTGCAGTCCAGATGCCAGGGGGATATCCACCAATAACGCGAGTGCGTTGTATGGTTTTATTTGGAATCGTCCTGGCGTCGGGTTGACAGACGCCGCCGGCTGCCAGCATCATACAAAGGCGGCAGTTAGGAAATAATAGCCATGGCTATTCAGTATCAAAAGCGTCTCGGCCTTACCGCTGAGCAACAGGCAGACGGCATCAGTGTCGTCACCAGCTCAATGAAGTTCAAGCTCTCGGATACCGAGTTCTATGAACAGGTCACCCAGCGCAACGGCAAACTCAAGAAGAGCGATGTGATCGCGATCTTTGAGACTGCGCGTCAAGTCGTGCTCTCTTACTGCAACGACGGTATCGGAATCCGCATTCCGGACTTCCTCGATATCCTCCCTGCAGTGGGCGGCACGCAGAACGTCAAGGGCGAGTGGATCAAAGGCCCCCACAAACGCCTTCACGTGCACATGGCCAAAAGCCTTGTCGCGACGTTCAGGCAGGAGGCCACGTTGGAGCCGATTCCTGCGGTGACCATCGCACCGGTTATCGACGCGATTGAAGACCCGCACAGCGGCACGATCAACACCACCTTGAGCGTGGGACGCTCGGTTGCCATCATCGGCAACTACCTCAAGTTCCATCCGCTGATGGGCGATGAAGGCGTCTTCTTCGTCAAGTCCGATGGCATGATGGTGCGCGCTACGCGCTACCTCGACAACAAGCCGCAGCGCTTGACTTTCGAGGTGCCCGACGAGCTCAAGGACGAAGGCTCCTGCACCCTTGAAGTGCGGATGCGGCATGAGCGCAACAAAGCCTTGCGCATTACGGTCTACTCGCAGGTGCTCAATCTCGTGTAAGCCAGACAAAAGTAAACGACAGTTTCGCCGGGGGCATTGTAAAAATGCCTCCGGTTTTTTATTATCTCCCCTTTGTCCGCCTCCAATCACACCTAATATAGGGTCTGCCGAATGAGTCTGAACTTGCTAGCAATTAACAAGTTAGATTTGCTTTTCCCTTGCTTTCTGCTATAATTTACAACGAAAGGCGGCAAAAAGCCTGCAGGAGTTTCTTCAGATGTATAAAAAAACGCATGAGCAG
>JAVBMC010000049.1:0-18395 GCA_031552845.1 Kiritimatiellia bacterium | reverse complement strand
GGGGCCGGGCCGGCGCCCGCGCCCCGGCCGGGGGGGGAGCGGGGGCCGGCGCAGGCTTCTTATCGGTTGGGGGGGCCAGGGGTGTGGGTTGGTTGGTGTTGCGGGTTGTTGATTTGCTCGGGGGGGCTGGTGGGGCTGAAGGCGCTGCTGTCGTTTGGGTTGAGCTGTTTGGTGGTGTGGCGGCTGGTGGTGCCTGCGGCGTTGGCGGGGGTGGATCCAGTGTGGGTGGCGGTGGTGTGTGTGTCGGTGTTGACGGGGGTGATTTTGTTTTTGGTGGCGGGGTGGTCGTATAAGGGGTGGACGGCGTTTTGCGGGGCGGTGTTGGGAGTGTGTGCGGGGGCGGGGCTGTCGGTGTTGTTTACGGCGTTGTTGAGGATTAATGGCGCGGTGTTGCCGTATTCGCAGGCGTTGCTGTATTCGGGGTATGGGTTCTTGTCGCTGTCGGATGTGTTTGTGGCGGCGGTGATTTTGGGGAGCTCAGGGGCGATGATGGATTTGGCGATGGATGTGGCCGCAGGGATGGAGGAGGTGGCGCGGCATCGGCCGGGGGTGTCGCGGGGGGAGTTGGTGGCGTCGGGCGTACGGATCGGGCGGAGCGTGGTGGGGACGATGACGACGACGTTGCTGTTGGCTTACTCGGGGGGGTATTTGACGCTGTTGATGATGTTTGCAGCGCAGGGGACGCATCCGGTGGATTTTATTAATAATCCGTATGTGGCTTCGGAGGCGGTGAAGACGTTGGTGGGGAGCTTTGCTTTGGTGCTGGTGGCGCCGTGCACGGCGTTGGCGGGGGGGATGTTGTTGGGGGTGAGGCGTGGGGCGGTGGATGAGGAAATGTAGTTTTTGACGTGTTTTTCAGCATTTTATATTCCTGCTGAGGGGAATCACGTGTAGGGGGGGACTTCACAGGGTGTGACACAGGCTTGTACGAGGGTGTGACACGCTGGTGTCACTGGCTGTGGATAGTCTTGTACGAGGGTGTGAAGCAGGCTTGTACGAGACTCTGACACCGGCTTGTACGAGGGTGTGAAGCGTCGGTGTCAGAGAGTGTGAAGCCTACTGTGTCACGGTGGGGGTTAGTTGGGGTTGATTTCGGCAACCTTGCAGCAGGCTTCTTTGAGGAAGGGCGCGAACTGTTCGAGGCCTTCGGTGTGCTTGGTGGCGAGAAATGTATCGACTGCCTGCAGGGCCATGAATTCGCCCCAGATCATTGCACCGAGGCAGAGGACGTTGGCATCGTTGATGGCGCGGGCCATCTTGGCTGCGAAGACGGATTCGACAACGCCGGCGGTGATGCCTTTGAAGCGGTTGGCGATGCAATTCATGCCCATGCCGGTGCCGCAAAGAAGGATGGCGCGCTCGGCTTGTTTGGCTTGGAGGGCTTTGCAGGCGGCGACGGCGCTGACGTAGTAGGGGGTGTCCTTACCTTCGCAGGTGGTGAAGTCGGCGACTTCGTAGCCTTTGTCTTTGAGGTGTTTGACGATGGCGTCTTTGAGAGTGATGGCGAAGGGGTCGGCGGCGATAATGATTTTCTTCATGGGCTGTCCTTGTGTTACAGGGGTTGCGGTTGCGGCAGGGAGCTTGGCTGCGGCGAGGGCGAGGCCAGCGCCGGCAAGGAAGGTCCTGCGGGGTGTTGTTGCATAGTTCATTGTTGGTATCTCCAAACTGTGGAAATAGGATAATATAAAGCGGGGCGGATTGCAATGAAATTACGTAGGGAGGAGTAGGTAATGGAATGGGTGCGACAGGGTATGTTTAAAGGAGGGCGTTTGGCGGTGGGGCGTGTGAAAAAGTTTGTAGGGGGGGAGGGGTTTGCTTTGACTTTGATTGGGGGTTTTGTTATTATCCGGATTCCTTTTTGTGTCTTATCGGGCGACAAGAAGGAGTAGTGGAGAGGTGGCAGAGCCCGGTTGAATGCACATGACTCGAAATCATGCGTACCGCAAGGTACCGGGGGTTCGAATCCCTCCCTCTCCGCCATTTTCATTTTGATCGGGTGATTTGCCAGCAGGCGGGCTTCGTGCGGGCGGGTCGCTCCCATACTCACAGGGGACGGACATGAGCGAGGATTTGCAGAGTCTTTTAGATAAGATTAACCGTGAGGGTGTGGACAAGGCGCGCGAGCAGGCCGATAAGATTATAGCGGATGCCGAAGCGCAGGCGGCAGAGATTGTCAAGCAGGGCGAGGCGCAAGTGGCTAAGTTTAAGGCCGAAGCGCAGGTGGAGGCGGAGGCTTTTACCGCACGCTCTCAAGATACTTTAAAACAAGCGGCGCGTGATGTGGTGCTGTCGATCGAGCAGGCTGTAGCACGTTTGCTGGCGCATGTGCTGGCGGAGGATGTGGATGCGGCGCTGTTAAAGAATGATGTAATTGATAAGCTGGTGACTGAGGCGCTGTCGGCCTATGCAACGGGTAAGAAGATGGAGATCGTTGCGGGGGCGCAGGTGGTGGATATGCTGCGGACAAAGCTGGCGCAGAAGCCGGAGGTGACCGTGGTGACGAATGAGTCGCTGGGCACCGGGTTTAAGGTACGCTTGAATGGCGGGCGGGTGGAGCATGATTTTACCGGCGCGACGGTGAGTGCGGCGTTGGCGAAGCTGTTGCGTCCGCAGTTGGCCGCGTTGTTGGAGCAGAAGTAGCGGCGGAAGGTAGATTTAGAGATGTCCGCCAACTACCTACTTGCATCGCTTCCGAGTCTGTCGCTTGATATGCCGCCCACGTTGACGGCTGAAGGTTTTGTGGCGTTGTGCGAGGAGCAGTTGGGTGCGCACGAGGCGGAGGCGGTCAGGGCGATTTTGGATGACGCGGTGGAGTCGGCGCATCCGTTTGTGAAGACTTGGCGCGATAAGGATACGCAGCTGCGGAATGCGATTGTCGTACGGCGGGCATCGAAGGCGGGAGTCGATGGCACGCGTTGGCTGCGTGAGGCCGAGGGGTGCGACTTGTGGCTGCGCGATGCGGTGGAGAATGCTTTCCAGGCGGGGGATCCGTTGGACTCTCAGACGGCGATGGACCGTTTGCGCTGGACAATTGCGGAAGATTTGGCGGGGCCGGACCCTTTAGCGGGCGCGGCGGTGTTTGCCTATGCGGTCAAGCTGAGGATTACCCTGCGCCGGGCGCGTTACCGGCAGGAGCCCGGCAAGGAACGCTTGACGGCGATTGTGGATGCGGCGGCTCCGCGTGAGTTTAACTTTACAGACAAGGCATAGATACGGCTATGACAACAGGGAAGATTATCGGCGTGAACGGCAACATGGTGTCAGTGGCCTTCGATGGGGCGGTGGCGCAGAATGAAGTCGGTTATGCGTTGCTGGGGGCAGAGGGTAAGACGTTGCGGCTGATGGCGGAAATTGTCCGTATCCGTAACGGTGTGGCCGACCTGCAGGTATTTGAAGATACGCGCGATTTGGCGATTGGCGATACGCTGGAGTTCTCCGGCAACCTGTTGGCCGCTGAGCTGGGACCCGGTTTGCTGGGGCAGGTGTATGACGGTTTGCAGAACCCGCTGCCGCAGCTGGCGGAGCAGTGCGGATTCTTCCTTCAGCGCGGAACTTATCTACAGGCGCTTAACCGTGAGACGAAGTGGGAGTTTACGCCGAGTGCGAATCCCGGCGACCGTGTGACTGCGGGCGAGAAGCTCGGCAGCGTCCCCGAAGGAATCTTTGAACACCGCATCATGGTGCCATTCGCATTCCGCGGCGTGTACACAGTCAAGTCCGTTCAGCCCAAAGGCACTTACAAGGTTGATGAAACTATCGCTGTGCTGACCGATGCACAAGGACAGGAACATGCGGTGACGATGATCCAGCGTTGGCCGGTCAAGCTGCCGATTACGTGCTTTGCAGAACGCCTCAAGCCGGTGGATACGATGACCACGCGCTTGCGGACGATTGATACTTTCTTCCCCGTGGCCATTGGCGGCACGTATTGTATTCCCGGACCTTTCGGCGCGGGCAAGACGGTGCTGCAGCAGACGACCAGCCGTAATGCTGACGTGGATATTGTGATTTTGGCGGCATGCGGCGAGCGTGCGGGCGAGGTGGTGGAAACTCTGCGCGAGTTCCCCGAGCTGACCGACCCGCGCACGGGTAAATCGTTGATGTCGCGCACGGTAATTATTTGCAACACCTCCTCGATGCCTGTGGCAGCGCGTGAGGCGTCGGTATATACCGCGGCAACGTTGGCGGCGTATTATCGAATGATGGGTTTGAACGTGCTGCTGCTGGCGGACTCTACTTCCCGCTGGGCGCAGGCGCTGCGTGAGATGTCGGGACGCTTGGAAGAGATCCCCGGCGATGAGGCATTCCCCGCGTATTTGGAGTCGGTGATTGCAGGCTTCTATGAACGCGCCGGACGCGTGCGCCTGAAAGATGGCTCGGTGGGTTCCGTCACGATTGGCGGCACGGTGTCTCCTGCGGGCGGTAACTTTGACGAGCCGGTAACGCAGGCGACGTTGAAGGTGGTCGGGGCGTTTCACGGTCTCTCGCGTGCCCGTTCCGACGCACGCCGTTATCCCGCGATTGACCCGTTGGACTCTTGGAGCAAATACCCGAGCATCATCGAGCAGCCGCGGGTAGAAGCGATGCGCGGCATCTTGCGCCGCGGCAGCGATGTCGCGCAGATGATGAAGGTTGTCGGCGAAGAAGGCACGGCGATGGAGGACTTTGTGTACTACTTGAAGTCTGAGCTGATTGACGCGGTGTATCTGCAGCAGAACACATTTAGCCCCGTGGACTCGTCGATGCCGGTTGAGCGCCAGCGTTTGGTGTTCGGTGAGCTGGAGCAGACGGCAAACCGCAAGTTTACTTTTAAGGATAAGGCAGAGGCCCGCCGCTACTTTTTGAAGTTGCAGCAGGCCATCATCGATTGGCACCAGGCCGCGCCGGATACGCCCGAGTTTGAAGCAGCCCATGCGGCCGTTCGCGCCGTTCTTTCGGAGAAATAAGATGCAGAAGGTTTACCACAGAATTGACGATATCTCCGGCAGTGTTGTGACGCTCCGCGCTGAGGGCGTGCGTTACCGTGAATTGGCTGAGGTTGTTTCGCGCACCGGCTCATCGCTGGCGCAGGTCATCAAACTCAACGGCGACCAAGTGACGTTGCAAGTGTTCGCCGGTGCCCGTGGCGTAGCGACCGATGCACAAGTGCGTTTCCTCGGCGAGCCGATGCGTGTGCCGTCAGGCGATGCTTTGCTCGGACGTATGTTCACCGGCTCGGCCCGTCCGCGTGACAATGGCCCCGAGCTGGTCGGCAATCAGATTGATATCGGCACGCCGTCCGTCAACCCCGCCAAGCGTATCATGCCGCGTAACATGGTGCGCACGGGCATCCCGATGATTGACGTGTTCAACACCTTGGTGGAATCCCAAAAGCTGCCGGTATTTGCCCGCGCAGGTGAACCCTACAACGCACTGCTCTCGCGCATCGCTCTCCAAGCTGAGGTCGATGTGATTGTCCTTGGTGGCATGGGCTTGAAGCACGATGACTATTTGAACTTCCGCGATACGCTGGATGAATCCGGCGCACTCTCGCGCACGGTGATGTTTGTTCACACTGCGGCGGATCCGATTGTGGAATGCTTGCTGGTGCCGGATATCTCCTTGGCCGTGGCTGAACAGTTCGCACTGGATGGCAAGAAGGTGCTGGTGCTGTTGACCGATATGACCTCCTTCGCCGATGCGCTCAAGGAGATTGCGATTACGATGGAGCAGATTCCTTCCAACCGTGGTTATCCCGGCGACTTGTATTCGCAGCTGGCTGCGCGTTATGAGAAGGCAGTTGACTTCGACGGCGCCGGTTCCATTACAATTTTGGCTGTGACGACCATGCCGGGTGACGACGTCACGCACCCCGTGCCGGATAATACCGGGTATATCACGGAAGGACAGTTCTACTTGCGCAACGGACGCATTGAGCCGTTCGGTTCGCTCAGCCGTCTGAAACAGCAGGTCAACAAAGACACCCGCGAGGATCACCGCACCATCATGGACGCGATGATCAAGCTCTATGCGTCGTATAAAGAGACCGCCGAAAAACTGGCAATGGGCTTCCGTATGTCCGAGTGGGATGCCAAACTGTTGAAGTACGGCAAGAAGTTTGAAGAGAACATGATGGATCTCTCGGTCAACATTCCGCTCGAGAAAGCGCTGGACTTGGGCTGGCAGATTCTTGCGGATTGCTTTGAGCCGATGGAGACAGGCATCCAATCCAAACTCGCCGAGAAGTTCTGGCCGAAGAAGTAACAAAAGCACGCAACCATGCTTAACCAACAAATCGAAACAATGACGAAAGGCTTGCGGATGCGCCGCATAGCCTGTGTTGTTGCGTTTGCATTAAGCATTGGCTCTTTGGTGCTGGGCTACCGCCTCTTGCCCGAGCACATGGCTATCCATTTTGGTCTTGACGGAACTGCTGATGGGTGGTCTTTTTGAAACTTAAGATGGAACAGCTTAAACATACAGACGAAATGATCAAAGGATTGCGCATGCGGCGCATCGTTTGTGCGTTCGCTTTTGTGCTAAGCATGGCAATCTTAGCTTTTGCATATTGGCGTTTGCCAGAGCAAGTGCCGTTTTTCAATGGCGTTAGTACTGAGCCGGCTAGTAAGACAACGTTGTTGTGGCCGATGTGTGAAATGAGTATAGGCTTTGCGCTCATGGTTACGATTGGGCTTGCAATGTTTAATAAAATGCCGGCAGAGCGACTGGCATCAAAGCGTTTTTACATTCCTCGCAAGCGCTACTGGATGGAGGAAGCGCATGCCCCCGTATTTAAAATGCGGTTTCAGTGGATCATTTTAGAAGTTGCAGCGGTGTTATTCATATTTATATGCGGTGCTACGTTGAGAACGTTCCATATGCATCAAACACCAATGAGAGAGCCTTCGCCGATTTTTCATTGGTGCATGGTGGCGTGCTTTGTGATGATTTGTTTGTTAAACGCTAAGTTCTATTGGCAGTTGTGGAGCATTCCGCGGCGTGAGGAGAAGACTCTTTGAGTTGAATTGCTATGTATGACAATTTGACATTTTGGGAGCAGATGGATCGGTGGTGTGATGACGCCATTGAATCGTCTCTTTTCTTCCTTGATTTCTTGTGGAGGCGGTCAGATGCTTTTTCATTCTTTCTCTTCATCTTTGGCGGTATCGTTCTGAGTTTGTTGTTTGTGGGCGTGTTCGTGTTGCCTTACTTCAAACAGATTGTGGTGCGTAAGTATTTAATGATTGCTGGGGTAGTCCCATTGTTGGTATTGCTGTGTGAGATTATTTTTGGTTTGGGTATGGGTGGACGAAACTGTGGGGTGCGTCTGCTGATGTTGCCGCTTGTGCTTGCAATCTGCTTTACGCTTGCAGTGTTGCCCGTGGCGTGTTATCGAGCAGTGGGTGCTACGCGCAAGGTCGTTTATGGTTTAGCACTGCTAGTATTTGCTTTTGCCCAGTATTGGGCTTTGGCAATGTTATGGTCAATGACGCATAGCGGTTTCATGGGGGCATCCTGTTAGTGGTTTTTTGAGATGGCTAAGATTAAACATACAAAGACTGAGTTGAAGGCGCAGAGCGATGCTTTGAAGCGCTTTCAGCGGTTTTTGCCGATGTTGCAGTTGAAGAAGCAGCAGCTGCAGGCGGAGATTGCCGATATTACCGCGCAGTTGGATAAGGCGGTGGTTGAGGAGCAGGGTGTTCTGAATGATACTGCTGATTGGGTGGCGATGTTTGGCGACACGGCGATTGATTTGGAGTCGTTGGTCAAGGTGAAGAAGGTGGTCACCGATACAGGCAACATCGCCGGTGTGGTGATTCCTGTATTTAAGTCGATTGAGACGGAAGTGGCACCGTTGGATTTATTTGCGACGCCGGTGTGGCTGGATGCCGCGATTGAGGTGTTGTTCAAGCTGATTTCCTTGCGCGCTAAGGGGGCTGTGTTGCGGGCTCAGCGCGAGTTGATTCAGATTGAACTGCAGATGACGGCGCAGCGCGTGAATTTGTTTGAGAAGGTGAAGATTCCGGAGTGCAAAGAGAATATCCGGGTGATTCGTATTTTCCTTGGTGATGAGCAGACCGCCGCCGTGGCGCGCGGTAAGATTGCCAAGGGACGCAGTGCAGATCAGCCGCCGCCGACAGATGAGGAGGCTGTGGCATGATTGTGCCGATGAAACATCTTTCGTTGGTTTGTTTGGGCACGGAACAGAAGGCTACTCTGGAGGCGTTGCGTGACTTGGGGGTTATGCATGTGCAGGTGTCTGTTACGGAGTCCGAGGGAATCCGTGCGGCATTAACGCAGATTGCCGCCGCCGAACGCGCCTTGCGCTGCCTGACTGCAGCTGACAAGCATTTGAAGCCGGCACGGGTTGAAATGCACACCTTGACTGACAATGGCAATGTTGATAAGCTGCTGGAGGAGAAGATTCCTGACCCCGCCCAGCCTTGTACGGTAGAGGCTTTGATTGTCCGTATCAATGCTTTGGCCTTGGTGTATGCAGAGCTTTATACCGAGATTGCGTATTTGCAGAGTGAGATTGCCCGCTATTTGCCGTTCGGTAATTTTTCTGTTGAGGACATCCGCCGTTTACAGGCGAAGGGGCTCAAGGTCGAACTGTTTAGCGGTTCTGAGGATCTGGATGCCGTGCCGCAGGGGGATTTGGTGCAGATGCTGGGACAGACCGTCGAGGGACTGCCTTCCGGGGTTGTGGTGAACGGTGAATTGCCAAAAGGCTGCGTGGCCGTGCCATTGCCGCGTCATGATTTGTCGTGGTGCCGTTCGCGATTGATGGCGGTGGAAACCAAGATTGCGGAGCTTGCCCGGTATTTCCATGCCGTAGAAGGCCGCCGTGGTGAGGTGGCGTGCCGTCTTGAAGAGCTGCAGGCTGTGAATGAATTTGCCCGAGTCGATGCCAATACGCAACAGGCCGCCGGTGGATTGTGCTGGCTGTCGGGATTTGTGCCGGCGGATCAGGAGCCGATGGTGCGTGCTGCTGCGGCAAAGCAGGGTTGGGCACTGCTGTTCCGCGATCCGTTGCCGGAGGAACCGGTACCGACGCTGCTGCGTCCGCCCAAATTGTTTCGACCGATCTTGGCACTCTTTAAGGCGTTGGACATTACACCGGGATATACCGAGAGCGATGTGAGCGTGCCGTTCTACATCTTTTTCACGATCTTTTTTGCCATGCTCGTCGGCGATGCCGGTTACGGGGCTTTGATATTGGGCGCGACCTTCTTTGCCCGTTGGAAGTTCCCCAAGGCACCGCGTGCACCGTTTACGCTGATGACCGTATTTTCCGTGGCGACCATCGCCTGGGGCATGCTGACGGCTACATACTTCGGTATGGCTGCAGAGTGGCTGCCAGCGTTCCTTGTGCATCCGTGGGCGAAGTGGCTGGGTGATCAGAACAACATCATGCAATTGTGCTTCACGCTTGGCGTGGCGCATTTGGGGTTGGCGCGGCTGTGGAACGCAATTGAGCTGGCTCCCGATACCCGCGCGTTGGCACAGATTGGGTGGATTGGCGTATTGTGTGCGATGTATAACATCATTTGCGGCATTGTCGTGCAGGGCTACCAAGTGCCGAAGTGGAACATTTATTTATTGGTTGGTTCGGTGGCACTGGTAGCTATTTTCATGCTCAAGCGCAACGAGCTTAAAACGCGCGGGATCGAGCTGGGGATGCTGCTGTTAAATGTAATCAGCAGCATGGGCGATATCATCTCCTATGTACGCTTGTTTGCGGTTGGCATGGCCTCGGTGCAAGTAGCACAGAATTTTAATCAAATGGCGGTGGATTTCGACTTGCCGCTCTGGGCGAAGATACCGTGCATGGTGGTGATTCTGCTCGTGGGACACGGAGTCAATCTGGCAATGGGCGGTTTGTCTATTTTAGTGCATGCAGTTCGTTTGAACACGTTGGAGTTTTCAGGCGCGAAGGGGTTGTCTTGGGCGGGATTCCGCTATCGGCCTTTTGCCGGGGCGCAAACAGAGTCGCAGTCTATTTCGGAATGATGAAGGTTTGACTAACTTGAAAAAATACGGAGGTAATACATGAGTCCAGATACAGCAATGGGTATAGCAGGCGCGGTGGCAACTTTGGGCTTAAGCGCAACAGGTTCAGCTTTAGGTTCCGGTCTTGCGGCATCCGCAGCGGTTGGTGCTTGGAAAAAGTGTTATGCGCAAGGCAAACCGGCATCGATGCTGCTGCTTTCGTTTGTCGGTGCGCCGCTTACGCAAACCCTCTATGGAATGATTCTGATGTTCGTGATGATTAAACGAGCTGCTGTCGTTGAAGGCACGGGCTTTGGCCTCGCTCTTTTGGTACTCGGCATCTTTGCCGGTTCCGCTATGGGCATCTCAGCATGGCTGCAAGGACGTGCCGGTGCCGCAGCTTCGGATGCTCAGTCCGAGACCGGGCAAGGCCTGCCGAACTACCTCGCGGCATTGGGCATTATCGAAACAACGGCCATTTTCACGATGGTGTTCACCTTGATTGCCTTGGGCAGCTTCAAATAGCAGTTAAGCTTTCATCATCTAAGCGAACCTTTCCGGGATGCCGCACGGCATCCCTTTTTTATGAGCTCAAGATTTTTTATGCTATTGTGAGAAACTTACTCGTGTGTTGACGCCTTACGAGCTTATAACTCCACAAGCAACGGTTTGCAAGCCCGTACGTTGACAGTGCCCGTTGCAGGGAGTGTTGGTAGAGCTATTCGGAGTGGCGTGACTGATTGTATGGTGTCTTCTGGTCTAGTTAATTGCGGCTTGGGCTTGACATGTCTGTGCGAAAGTAGGATAATTCTCTTGGACTGGGGTGGTGAAGCTGTAGTGATGGGAGCTTTATGCGAAAATACATCATTGGGTTGGGGCTGCTGTTGGCGGTAAGCGTCCGGAGCGCAGAGACGTACTTGGTGGTGGATTTGTCGGGTGGGCCGAATGCGGCGGCGTATCCGGTGCGTTATACTGACATGCCCCCGGATTTGAATTATAGCCAGTGCCGTACGTTTGAGTTGTGGCTGCGGTTGATTCCGGCGGGGACGTGTCAGGTTGTGCGTCCTGAGCAAGGGTATGGGTCTGTTTCAACCACCAATCAAATAACGATCACTAAGCCGTTTTATATAGGTGTGTTTGAGGTGACGCAGCGGCAATGGGAGTCGGTCATGGGAACCCAACCCTCTTGTTATCTCGGTGATACGCGGCCAGTGGAAAGGGTTTCTTACGAGATGATTCGCGGAGCAAGCTATGGCGCGCAGTGGCCGACGAATAATCAAGTCAGCGCGGCATCATTCATGGGCGTGCTGCGTCAGAAGGCGAAGCTGATGTTTGACTTGCCGACGGAGCTGCAATGGGAGTATGCTTGCCGTGCAGGGACAAGCACATATCTTAACAGCGGTAAAAAGGCCAGAATAGGCATGGATGGGCAATCGCCAGACTTGTCTGATGTGGGGCGATATAAGTATAATGCTTGGAGCAAAAAGGGTGGGTATTCGGAGCATACGAAGGTGGGGGTGCATTTGCCGAATGCCTGGGGGCTTTATGATATGCATGGAAATGTCTTTGAATGGTGTTTGGATTGGTATGAAGAGGAGCGGAGCGCGAGTTCCATTGTTGATTATGTGGGGCCGTTAAGCGGAACCCATCGGGTACTTCGTGGCGGATACTACGATGGAAGCGCTCTCTCTTGCTTGTCGGACTCACGAAGTTATTTTGCACCAAATCTGATTAGCGCCTATGTTGGCTTTCGCGTTTGCGTGCTGCCGAAGCCTGCGCCGTGATAGGGCGGTGGAGTGGGTTTGGTTTTGGGTTGTGGGGGGGCTTCTATTGTGGTATACTGAGCGGAGTATTTTGTCATAAGAGTTTTGTTTATGGGCGTCGGGGTTTTGGCGGGTGTGTGTGCTGTGTTTTTTATGAGGTGTTTTATGGGTGTGCCGGGGCGGACAGTTTGGGAGCGGTTTGCAACGTGGGTGGCGACTGGTTTTGGTATTGGCTTGGTGGCGCCGGTTGCACCGGGGACAGTGGGTTCGTTGCCGGGGGTGGCGCTGGCTTTGGCGTTGGCAGCGTGGGTGCCGGATTGGCGCGTGCAGGCTGTTATCTGCGTGGCGTTGACGCTTGCGTCAATTCCGGTTTGCGATGTGGCGGAGCGGGTGTTGGGGCGGAAGGATGATGGACGGATTTGCGCGGATGAGTGGATGTTGTATCCGATCGGAGTGTTGGGGCTGCCGTTGCTGGATGCGTTGTGGTTGGTGCCGGTGACGTTTGTGGTGATTCGGGTGATTGACATTGTGAAGCCGCCGCCGGCGCGTCAGTTGCAGGTGTTGAAGGGGGGGCTGGGGATTGTGGCGGATGATTTCGCGGCAAACTTGATTTCGTTGGGCTTGAACTGGGGATTCTTTAGACTTGTCGCCGATTTGATGTAAGAGACAAAGTAGTAAGTAAGAAGTAATAGGTAATTAAGTAAGAGAAAATCAGAAAACACAGACGGTATGAGTGAAACGTTGTGTAGCGGTGCGAGCCGTGATATAAATTGGGGTTTGGTACGGCGGGTGACGTTGTTAGCGCTGGGGATTAATGTAGTGCTGGCGGCATTGAAGCTGTGCGCAGGATACTTTGACCATTCGGAAGCCGTGGTGGCGGATGGCGTGGAGAGCGTGTGTGATTTGGCAGTGGGAATGGCGGCTTTGTTGGGCGCGGTGGCGGGGCGTAAGCCGTTTGATAAGCAGCATCCGTATGGGCATGGGAAGATTGAGAGTCTGACGGCGGGGGCGATCGGCTTGGTGATTTTGGGCACGGGCGTGCTGATTCTGCTGTCGGCTGTACGGGGGAGCCTTGCACCGCCGTCTGAGCGTCCGGGAGTGTTTGCGTTGGGCGTGGTGGTGCTGACGATTGTGGTGAAGGAGTCGTTGGCATTGTATACGTTTAGGGCGGCACGGAAGACGAAGTCGCAGCTTTTGAATGTGCTGGCGGTGGATCATCGGAAGGATGCGGTGACGTCAATCGCAACAATCATTGGCGTGGGGGGCGCGATGATTGGGTTTGCACGGTTAGACCCGATTGCGGCAGGGGTGTCGGGGTTGTTGATTTTGAAGAGCGGGTGGGAGTGCCTGTCGAAGGTGTGTGATGATTTGCTGGATCGCGCGTTGCCGGAGGATGTGTTGGAGCCGTTTGCCAAGCTTGCCGAGAGCGTGGAGGGGGTGGAGCATGTGCATGAGATCAAGGGGCGGCGGTATGGGCAGATGTATTGGATTGATTTGAAGCTGGAGATGGATCCTGAGATGTCGGTGCGGGTGTCGCATGATGTTGGGCTTCGGGTGAAGAGGCTGTTGTTTGAGTCGGATGAGCATGTGGGCGAGGTGATGATTCATGTGAATCCGCATGACGATGGGGCGCACGAAGATTTGATTCGGATATGAGTTTGCTTTCTGTACAAGATTTGCGGGTGGCGTTCTCGCGTGGCGGCGTACGGGTAGAACCGGTGCGCGGAGTTTCGTTTGAGATCAAGCGCGGTGAGCGCGTAGCCTTGGTGGGGGAGAGCGGTTGTGGGAAGAGTCTGTCCGCTTTATCGTTGGCGCGATTGGCACCGACCGATCGCGCTGAAGTCAAGGGACAGCTGTTGTTTGAGGGGCGTGACTTGCTGGCGGAAGGGACGGTGGAGTCGGTGCGGCGCAGCGGGATTGCGTATGTGTTCCAAGATCCGAGTGCGTGTTTGAATCCGGTGCTGCGGGTGGAGCGTCAGTTGATGGAGGTGACGTCGCGGCGCGAAGCGGCGGAGCTGTTGGCGGCGGTTGGGTTGCCAGACGCAGAGAGGATGTTGAAGTCGTTTCCGTGTGAGTTGAGCGGCGGGCAGCAGCAGCGGGTGATGCTGGCGATGGCGTTGGCGGCGAAGCCGAGGCTGTTGGTGGCGGATGAACCGACGACGGCATTGGATGTGGTGGTGCAGCGGCAGGTGCTGCGGTTGATCCGTGAGCTGTCAGAGCGGTTTGATATGGCGGTGCTGTTGATTACGCATAACCTTGGAATTGTGGCGCGGGATGTGGAACAGCTGTATGTGATGTATGCGGGGGAGATTGTGGAAGAGGGGGCTGTAATGGATGTGTTGCAGCGTCCGCGCCATCCGTATACGCAGGGTTTGCTGCGGGCGGTGCCGTCGTTGGAGGGCGATGTGCCGGAGCGGTTGCAGGATATTCCGGGAACTGTGCCGGCTTTGGGCGAGGCGCGTGTGGGTTGTGGCTTTGCTCCGCGGTGCAGTGTGGCGAAGGAGCGGTGCTTTTGTGAGCTGCCGGCGTTGCAGGATGGCGTGAGGTGCTTTTTATGAGCGGCGCGGTACTGTCGGCGGAAAGCGTTGTCGTGCGGTATGGCGCCTTGACGGCGGTGGATGGCGTATCGCTATCGGTTGAGCCGGGCACCTCTGTGGCTGTGGTGGGTGAGAGCGGTTGCGGGAAGTCGTCGCTGGTGCGGGCTTTGCTGGGGCTGACGCCGATTGCAGGGGGGCGGGTGTTGTTCGATGGTCAGAATACCGCAGGGTTGAAGGGCGAGCCGCGGATGGCTTTTCGGCGGGCGGTACAGATGATCTTTCAGGATGCGGCGGGTTCGTTGAATCCTCGTCTGTCAGTGCGGCGGATATTGGAGGAAGTGCTGCATGTGCATCATGGACGGCGTACGGTGAATGAGCTGTTGGATTTGGTGGGATTGCCGCAGTCAGTGTTGGAGGCGTTGCCGCGGGAATTGAGCGGCGGGATGTGTCAGCGGGTGAGTATTGCACGGGCGTTGGCACCAGAGCCGCGGGTATTGATTGCGGATGAGCCGGTGAGTGCGTTGGATGTGTCGGTACAGGCGCGTATTCTCAATTTGTTAAGTGACCTGCGACGTGAATTAGGGTTGTCGCTTCTGCTGATCTCGCATGACCTTGGTGTGGTGCGAGCATTGTGCGATTGGTCGGCGGTGATGTGTCGCGGGCAGATTGTGGAGGAGGGGAATCCGCGGCAGTTGTTTGAGGCACCGCAGCATTCGTATACGCGAACGCTGTTGGAGGCTGTGCCGGATGTGGCGCGTGAACTGCGTTTGCGCGAACAGGGGGCGCAGGGATGAACGGACAGCGCGCGCATTGTCCGGAGCTGATTGCCAAACTGCAGGCGATTCAGGATGAGCATCGTTATTTGCCGGCTGTTGAGCTGCAGAAGCTGGCAGCGGAGTGCGGCGTATCGGAGGCAGAGGTGACGGGCGTTGCGACGTTCTATGCGCAGTTTCGTTTCACTCCGGCGGGCGTACATACGATCCGCGTGTGTGATGGTACGGCATGCCATGTAAAAGGTGCCGAGCAAACATTTGAGGCCTTCCGGCGGGCGTTGAATTTAGCCGAGGGCGAGTCGACCGACAATGATGGATTGTTTACCGTGGAGAAGGTGGCATGCTTGGGATGTTGCATGCTGGCGGTGGCGGTGCAGGTCGATGATGTGATTTATGGCCACGTGACGCCGCATACTGTTCAGCACGTGCTTGCAGATGTGCTGGCGGGTGATTTGCCGGGTGGCGCATCAGGGATAAATGCGAAGAGTGTCAGTGCGGGCGAAGTGCGAATGTGTACGTGCTCGAGCTGTGCGGCATCGGGGGCATTGGAGACAGCGGCGGCGGTGAAGCGTGTGTTGGCGGCGCAGAATCTGCCGGTGCGGTTTGTCGAGGTGGGATGTCATGGGTTGTCGTTCGATGCGCCGGTGATGGATGTAGCGTTTGCGGATGGGCGTTACTTCCGTTATGGCAAGGTGTCGGCGCCGGATGTGGAGCCGATCTTGCTGAAGCTGTTTGCGCCGAAGGGGATTTCGCCGGTGGTACGTTCGGCGGTGAAGGGGCTGTTACTGCGGTTGTTTGCCGATGTGCCGCCAGGGTCAGGGTTGACGCGTTATCCGGCTGATAACCGTGACCATCCGGGTGTGCGTTATGAAGCATGCCAATGCCGCATTGTGACGGAGGGCGGCGGCGTGCAGACGATTACTCAGCGCGATGCCGCTGTGGCAAAGCTGCCGGAGCCAGAGGCGTTGATTTGTTTGATTGAGGAGTCGGGCCTGCGCGGGCGTGGCGGCGGCGGGTTTTCGACGGGAGCAAAGTGGCGGGCCGTGCGCGGGGCGCAGGGGGCGCGGAAGGTGGTGGTGTGTAACGGTGATGAGGGCGATCCGGGTGCGTTCATGGATCGGATGATCTTGGAGTCGTTTCCGCTGCGGGTGTTGGAGGGGATGTTGTTTGCGGCGCAGGCTGTAGGGGCGCAGGAGTGTCTTTTGTATATCCGCCATGAGTATCCGGTTGCATTACGGCGGATTGAAGCGGCGTTGGAGCAGTTGGGGTTGAGCGGTGCGAGCGCGGAAGATTCGGGGTTGCCTTTATTCCGTATTGTGGAGGGCGCAGGGGCATTTGTGTGCGGTGAGGAGACTGCACTGCTGGCGAGTTTGGAGGGGCGACGGGGCGTGCCGCAGTTACGGCCGCCATTTCCTGCGGAGTCGGGATTTGAGGGCGTGCCGACGTTGGTGAATAATGTAGAGACATTTGCGGCGGTGTCGTGGATTGTGCGGCATGGCGCGGAGGCGTTCCGTGCAGTGGGGACGGCGCGGAGTCCGGGGACGAAGACGTTTGCGCTGGCGGGAAAGATTCCGTTTGGGGGCTTGGTTGAAGTGCCGATGGGAACTTCGTTAAATGCGATTGTGAGGGAGCTCGGCGGTGCGGCGGATACGGTGAAGGCGGTGCAGGTGGGAGGGC
The DNA here is from genome assembly GCA_031552845.1 of Kiritimatiellia bacterium. GTDB lineage: Bacteria > Verrucomicrobiota > Kiritimatiellia > RFP12 > DVOR01 > JAVBMC01. The sequence continues at coordinate 1,673 of JAVBMC010000049.1, read as the reverse complement.
CTTCTGGCGGGTGCGTCCCGTTGGCGGAGTTGGGGGATACGCCGGTGGATTATGAGGCACTGGGGGCTGTGGGGGCGATGGTGGGATCGGGCGGTTTGGTAGCGCTGGGCAACGATGATTGCATGGTGGATATCGCACGTTACTTCTTGGCGTTTACGCAGGCGGAGTCGTGCGGGAAGTGTACGATGTGCCGCATCGGCGTGCGGCGGATGTTGGAGTTGTTGGAGCGGCTGTGCGAGGGGCGGGGAACGCTGCAGGATATTGATGCGCTGGAGAAGCTGGCGTTGGATGTACGGCAGGGATCGCTGTGCGGATTAGGACGCACGGCACCGAATCCGGTGCTGTCAACGCTGCGGCATTTTCGTGCGGAGTATGAAGCGCACGTGAGGAGGGAGTGTCCGGCGAGGCGGTGCCGGGCGTTGATTGAGTATAGCGTGACCGCAGATTGTATCGGATGTACGCTGTGCGCGCAGAGCTGTCCGGAGGAGGCGATTTCCTTCGTGCCGTTTGAGCGGGCGGAGATTGATGTGTCGCGCTGTACGCAGTGCGACGTGTGCGCTCAAGTATGTCCGCAACGAGCTATTGTGCGGATATCCCCGAGGCGCACGGCGTCGGCAAGCTGACTGGCATTCTTATTTAGCCGGTGCGGCGAGCAGCGTGTTGTGAGCTACCTTTTGGAGCGTGGCAGCGTCTTCCTTTGTCATCTCTTTAGGACGGAAGGTATTGCCGACACAGCTTTGCCCGTAGAGGGTTTCGAACCACACGCAGCCGAGCAGATATTCGCCGGCGTAGTTGGCGTGATAGCAGTCGTCATTGAAGAGCGAACGGGTTTTGGTCTCGGGGTTATAAGGCCCCCAGTCGGGGTCGAGTTTTGCAGTTTCGAAGGCGGTGCCGCCGAGGATTTGGCGGAAACCGTTCTCGCGGGCAAGGTTGTCGTAGTTGGCTTTGAGGCGGGTGTACATAATCTTTTCGTCGATGCCGCTCTTGGCCCAGAAGTTGGTGCGGTCGGGACGGTAAGCCCAAGTTTGGTGTACAACAATCTCTGATTTGGGGGCGTACTTGCGGATGTAGGTGATGAGTTCTTTAGCAGAGTCAAAGGACTCGGCTTTGAAGCTCTCGGGGCTGCATTGTTGAATGGTAATGACATCCCACGGTTCTTTCACAAGAAGCTGTTTGAGGCTTTTGCCTGCGTAAGGGGTGCCGTTGGTATTGGTGGGATCTTGTTCGTAGGTGTTGGCGTGCTTCATGTGGCGGGCGAAGGAACAGCCGCCGATGTAGGCATTACAAAGAGAGATGTCGTTACCGGAGGCTTTGACGATCTGCCGCAGATACTTATGGGCGTTTTGTGAGAAGCTGTTCCCAACGGAGAGCACGTGGAGCTTCTTTCCTTTCTGGGGCGCAGAGTCTTCGGCACGAGTGATAGATGGAATAGCGAGGAGGGCGGCTGTAGCGCAAATCAAGAGAGTGTGTTTCATTCTAATTAACCTTTCGCAAATAGTTTAACATATTTTGCTGGGTATGTGTAGCAATTTTCTTTGTTTTCTTGAAGTTGATTGTTATATGTAAAGTGTAAAATATCTTTTCCCTGCAGATGGGGGGTGCCCAGGCACGCTCTCTTTCAGGGGAGCCCCCCATGGGGGGCGCGAAAATCTAACCGCCGTTTGAGACGTTTA
>JAVBMC010000056.1:0-21014 GCA_031552845.1 Kiritimatiellia bacterium | reverse complement strand
TACGAAAATCGGCCCGCCGATGGAACACTAAACGTCTCAAACGGCGGTTAGATTTTCGCGCCCCCCATGGGGGGCTCCCCTGAAAGAGAGCGTGCCTGGGCACCCCCCATCTGCAGGGAAAAGATATTTTACACTTTACAGCGCGGTTGTTGGGGGATGTTTGTTAAAAATCTTGCGTTTAGGCGTGGAAACTGTTAGAATATGGGTGGTTTTAGTGTTTTGCTAGAGGGTACTGTTGTATGCACGTCGATAAAGTGAAGTCGGATAAGAAGCGTTTCTGGGATCGTGTTTTGATGTTGGCGCTGGGGGTAGGGGCGTTTTTGTTGTATGTGGTGACGGTGTCGCATGGGGTGTTTCCGGGGGAGTCGTCGGCGTTGATGGTGACGTACTCGGGGATTCAGGCGCCGTTGGTGCCGGCGCATCCGATTTGGGGGCGGTTGGTTGGGTGGCTGGCGGCGGTGGATGTGTTGACGTTGCCGTTGCGGTTGAATTTGTTGAGCGTGGCGTGCGGGGCGTTGTGCGTGGGGTTGTTTTATCGGATCGTTTCGGAGTTTGTGTTTGAGACGATTACGGAGGAGTATTCGGTGGACTTTGCCGAGCGCGCGTCAACGTTGGCGGGCGTGGTGGGGGCTGTGGCGTTGATTTCGAATGTGCCGTTCTGGTCGGCTTCGACGCATTTGCAGTATCAGACGTTTGATGTGTTGCTGCTGTTGGTGGCGATTGCGTTGGTGCAGCTGTTTTATAAGCGACAGAAGCTGGTGTTTTTGTATGTGGCGGCGTTGTTGTATGGTGTGGGGTGTGTTGAGTCGACGATGTTTTTGATGCTGCTGCCGTGTGCGGTGGCGTTGGGGGTGATTGTGTTGTGGCGGTCGGGCGTGTTTACTGTCGGCCGCTTTTTTGGTTTTGCGTTGTGTTTTGTGTTGGGGCTGGGGGTTTATTTCTTGGAGGCGCGCGCGTTCTTGAATAGCGCGCAGCTGCATTTGGTGGAGTATGAGGGGACGTTTAGGGTGCTCGTGGCGATGCTGAAGGCGCAGAAGCAGGCGATTCAGAGCGTGGTGCCGCGAGTGGGGTGGATTTTGCTGTTGCTGTCGGCGGTGTTGCCGTGGATTGTGGCTGTGCTGCTGGCGCCGCGGGCGTTGAATAATGAGCGGACTTGGAGCCAGTATATATTGAATCTGGCGTTGACGGTGCTGTGCGTGATTTGTTTGGTGAATGCACCGGCGATTTCGCCGTGGGGGATGTTCCGCGCGACGGGTGAGCTGCCGGTGGCGTTGTATGCGATGGTGGCGTTTAGTGTTGCGTATCTGACGGCGTTTTGGTATCTGCTGTTGAAGGTGCGCCGTCCACCGAAGGGGATGACGTTGACGCAGGCTACGGCTACCACGGGGGAGTGGTTGAGTATTTTTATTTTCTGGCCGTTCGTGGTTTTGGTGTGTGTGACGGCGTTGATTAACTATAAGGAAGCTCGGGGGAGCCGTGGTGAGTTTGCCGACCGTTTTGCGCAAGAGGTGTTGGAGCGGATGGATGGGCGGTCGTGGTTTATCGGCGATGGTTTGCTGGATAACCATCTGTTGGTTTGGGCGCGGGAGCGTAAGCAGGATTTTACGTTGATTGGCCTTGAGCATGACATGAATCCGCTGTATCAGGAGCATATCCGCCGCATCGCCGAGAAGAAGAGTTTTGTGGCCGATAAGCCGACGCAGGATCGTTTGTTCACGACGCTCAAATTGGGCGTGCTGCCGTTCGTGCAGGACTGGATGAGCGCCGATAAGGAGATTGCTTCCAAGCTCGCGATTTACAGCATTCCGGACTTTTGGTATAACGCCGGGCTTATGCCGGTGCCGAATTATTTGTTCTTTGTCGGCCTGCCGGAGTTGAGCGATGTGAAGGAGCCCGAAAAGCTGTTGCCTGCGTATAAGGCCTTCTGGACGGAGATGCAGGCGGTTTTGGATCGCCATATGTTGAAGAGTGCAGAGGATCCAGTGGAAAAGTTGCGTAAGGAGCTGCGCCGTCAGCTCGGATTCATCGGCAACAACTTGGGCGTGATGTTTGAGGATTTGAAGCTGGATAACGATGCCGAGCAGACTTATGCGGCGGTGCGTAAGATGGATCCCGAGAATATCTCTGCGCTGTTCAATCAGTTTGAAATGGTGCGCCGCGGTTTGTTTGCGCAGAATAAGGATAAGGTCGAGAAGGAGTTGAAGGACTTTCTTGCAGCCCTCAAGCGGCGGTATCCGCTGTGGTCGCTGTCGCGTTACTATGGTTATGTGCGTTCGCCCGAGCTGTTCGCGAAGATGGGCTGGGGCTGGGCGGTCTCCGGACAAGCTGGTGCAGCGTTTGCCGGCGTGAATCGCGCGATTGAGCTTTTGCCTGAAGGTCAGAAAACATTCGCATTGCAGACAATGGCGGCGATTTACAGCATGACAGACAATCGGGCTAAGTCAGCCGCTGTCTATAAGGATATGCTGCGCATTGACTCCAAGGACCGTGTGGCATTGGTTGAGTTGACGCGTTTGGCGCTGTTGGACGGTAACCTGTCCGAGGCTAAGGGTTGGCTGGATCAGGCGCAGTCTGCTTTCTCCGGCAACCAAACCGCTTTGGGTGTTGAGTGGGCAATGTACCATCTTGCTGCCGGTGATATGGATCAGGCACGCCTGGTTCTGCACCGGACGACGGACCTGCAGCCGAAGAACTTGCAAGCATGGTCAATGTTGTGTATTCTACAGCTTCAGCAGGGTGAATTGCAAGATGTTGAAAAGATCACAATTCCGAAGATGGAGGCGATTGTCGGTGCGAACGACAACTACTTTATTCAAGTCACGAAAGGCCAGCTGAGTTTGGCTAAGTTTGAAGCGTTTAGAAAGACTCCGGAGGCTGGGAAACTCACACCGGCGGCAATGCAAACGGCCAGCTTGAAGTTCTTGCGTCCGGCGCGCGAGGCGTTTCTGCGGGCGTCCATTCTTTCTCCGCAGGTGCATGGCGTTAAGGATATGGTGCTGCAGCTGGACATTGCGATGAATGATGAGGAACATGCTTTGCTGCATGCCCGTCAGGTTTTGCGGACTGACCGTAAGAATCCCTTGGCGAACTATGTCATGGGGTCACTCCGCTTGAAAGAGGGCGCTTACGGCGATGCCGAGGACTTCTTGCGCCGCAGTGTTGAGGACCCTGAGAAAGCTTCCTCCGCCGCGTTGAATGACTTGGCTGAAACACTGCGCCGTATCAAGAAGATGGATGAGGCGGAGAAATTCGCACGTCAGGCAGTGAAGAAGGATCCGAGCCTCTATATCGCTTGGGAGACGCTGGCGTCTATTCTGTTGTCAAAGGGGAGTCTCGAAGAGGCGGAGTCGGCAATCAAGCAGGCGCAAAAGCTGGACTCGACAGATAAGCGTTGCCTGATTACGCTGGCGAAGATTTACCTCCGTAAGGGCGATATGGATCGCGCACGTATGACGGTCAACTCCCTGAAGGATGCGATGTCCGAGTTTTCACCGTATGACCGCGAGGAGCTGTTGCAATTGCAGAAGGAAATCAAATAAAGGCTTGGGGATCGTTTCTTTTGCGGGCTCTCGGGCTTTCCACTTGACTTCTAACAGGTTTTACGATACACTGCTTCATCACTATTGGATATAAACTATGTATTTTAGACTGATTGTTGTTTTTGCTCTGCTGGGCGTGTGCGTAGTTCGCGCGGATGCGCTCCCTGTTGCGGCTGTTGCAGTCTCACAGACTTCCAATTCGGCTTTGGCCGCGAACCTTAAAGCAATCCCTTATCACGCCTTTAGTATTCTCTACTTGCCGCTTGGGTTAGGACAAACTACGGCCTCTGTTTTCACTGGCGAAGGAAGTGCGGTTGGTGCGCAAAACATGAGTCGTGGCATCATGGCACCGGTGCGTTTGGTGCAAAGCGTTTTGTTGGTTCCTTGGAACTTGATTCCTTAGGGTGGATTATGTGGGGCAGACCACAGGTTTGGACTGCTGTTGCGTTGACGCTGATCCCTGTTCACAGCGGATTGGCGTTTTCAATTTTATACGGGCTGGTGAAGGCGGAGTCTGATACCTGGGTTGAGCGAACGTCGATGGCGACCAATGGCTCTGACATTACGGTCACTAAAACGATAGCTAGGTCGGACTCGTTGAGTGATGGAGCGGCTGATGATGAATCTTTGGAGGTTTTGCATACGTCAACAGTGTTTAACTTTCACCCATTCTGGCAGTCTTCGGTGAAGAGTGTGAATGATGGCGAAAAGACCCGACGCACGACACGCAAATCAATCTTTTACATTCGGATTTTCAAAAAGGAAGAAGTCGTTAATGAATAAAAACATTCTGTGTATCGGTGCCGGTTACATCGGTGGACCTACGATGGCCGTTATCGCGTTGAAGAATCCTGACCGGCGCGTGACGGTGGTGGATATTAATCAGACGCGTATTGATGCTTGGAACTCCGACGACCTGCCTATTTATGAGCCGGGCCTTGATGAGGTGGTGAAGGCTTGCCGTGGTAAAAACCTTTTCTTCTCGACGGACGTTGCCGGTGAAATCAAGAAGAATGATATTATCTTTGTTGGTGTTAACACGCCGACGAAGACTTATGGCCGCGGTGCCGGCTGTGCGGCAGACCTGCAGTATTGGGAGAAGACCGCGCGTAACATCGTGGAACAGGCTGAGTCCGACAAGTTGGTGATTGAGAAATCGACGCTGCCTGTCCGAACTGCCGCGGCGATGCAGGCGATCTTAAACGAGTCGTCCAAGCATAAGTTTGAGGTGTTGTCAAATCCTGAGTTCCTTGCTGAGGGGACAGCAGTCAACGACTTGTTGAATCCCGACCGTGTGCTCTGCGGCGGTAATGATACGCCCTTGGGACAAGCCGGCCTGAAGGAGCTGGTGGAGCTCTATACGGCATGGGTGCCGCGCGAGAAAATACTGACCACAAATGTTTGGTCAAGCGAATTATCTAAGCTCGCCGCCAACGCATTTCTTGCGCAACGGGTAAGCTCCATCAATGCATTGACCGAATTGTGTGAAGAGACCGAGGCCGACATTGATGAGGTTGCACATGCTATTGGCTTGGACACCCGTATCGGGCATAAATTCCTCAAGGCCGGCGTTGGATTTGGCGGTTCTTGCTTCAAGAAAGACGTGTTGAATCTGGCCTACATCTGTGAACACTACGGCTTGCATGAGGCGGCGGCATATTGGCAGCAGGTTGTTGTCATGAATGAACACCAGCAGAGCCGTTTTGCCCGCCGCGTGGTCGAGCAAATGTTCAACACGGTGGCAGGCAAACGCATTGCCGTGTTTGGCTTCTCTTTCAAGGCCGATACCGGCGATACACGCGAGACGCCGGCCAATAAAGTCACCCGTATGTTGGTGGAAGAAAAGGCGCATGTTGTGATCACTGATCCCAAGGCACTTGGCCATGCACGCGAGGATTTGGCCGACTTGGGCGACGAAGTGACATTAGAGCCTGATCCCTATCGTGCAGTGCAGGATGCTGATGCTATCCTGTTGCTGACAGATTGGAAAGAATTTAAAACGTTGGACTACGCGCGTATTTATGCTGCGATGCGCAAGCCTGCATTTGTGTTTGATGGACGTAACCATCTTGATCGGACAGCTTTGCGAAAAATTGGCTTTAAGACTTTTGCAATTGGCAAACAATGAGCATGACAACACAGAAAATCCTTATTACCGGCGGAGCCGGCTTTATTGGCTCGCACTTAGCACGCCGTTTGTTGGCGCTTGGACATGAAGTCACTGTGCTGGACAATCTGTTTACCGGCACGCGGGCGAATATCTATGATTTGGTCGCAGACCCCAAGTTTACGTTTATCCTGCATGACGTCACTCAGCCTTTCTGGGGACAGTTTGACCAAATTTATAATCTCGCCTGTCCCGCATCTCCCATTCACTACCAACGTAACCCTGTGGAAACCCTCAAAACGAGCTTTCTTGGGTTGATGAATGTGCTAGATTTGGCGCTCAAAACCAAAGCCCGCGTGTTGCACACCTCCACTTCTGAAATTTATGGCGACCCGCAGGTGCATCCGCAACCGGAAAGTTACTGGGGTAACGTTAACACCATTGGTCCGCGCAGTTGCTATGACGAAGGTAAACGTGCCGCTGAAACCTTGGCGCGGGACTATGCCCGTGAATTTGGCGTTGATGTTCGCTTGGTACGCATTTTCAACACCTATGGCCCCAATATGCATCCGCATGATGGCCGCGTAATCTCCAACTTCATCATGCAGGCGTTATCCGACGAATCCATTACGCTTTATGGTGACGGACAGCAAACGCGCAGCTTCCAGTACGTCGATGATCTGCTCAATGCAATGGAACAGCTGATGGCGCTTGACCGAGGCAAGCTTGAAAGCTTTTGTGCCGCAAAAGGGCTCGCCTTGCCAGTGTTCAACGTTGGCAATCCCGGCGAGTATACGATTGCACAACTGGCCGAAGAGACCATCCGGCAGATTCCAAATACAAAGAGCCGAATCGAGTACTCCCCATTGCCGGCTGATGACCCCAAACGCCGCAAGCCGGACATCCAGCTGATCCAAGAACTGCTCGGCTGGGAACCTACTGTTCCGCTTGTTGACGGGCTTGCACGGACAATTGAGTACTTCAAACAGTTGAGCTGCTTAAAGTAGAGCTGTTGTCTGTTTCTCAGCAGTTTCCTTATTTAGCGGTTTCCTCCCGTCGAACTTCGCTTGCGATAGGGGCGAAAGTGCTTGATTTTGCGGAGTGTTTATATTACCATAGTCAAAACTTAAGCGTAAGGGGATTATTATGCATGTTTCGAGACGGGGTTTCGTAGGGGGTAGTGTTTTGGGATTGGCTGGAGCAGCCACCGCAGCGGCTTCACGTTCAGTGGATCGCAAGGACTCGGCGGATTTGCCGACGGCGTATGAGTGTGACATTTGCGTATTGGGCGGCAGTGCGACAGGTGTGTTTGCGGCGGTGCGTGCGGCACGTTTGGGCGCGAAGGTGGCGTTGGTTGAGCGCGAGGGCGCGTTTGGCGGCGTTGCGACGAATAGCTTGGTGAACGTTTGGCATTCGTTGAGGGATAATGAGTTCAACGAAACAATCATCGGCGGTTTGACTGTCGAGGTGATGGATCGCCTGAAGAAACGTGATGCCGTCAGGCTGTCTGAAAAGAATCCGAGCTACTATTATGCATTCAACTCGCAGGAATTGAAAATTGAGTTGGACGAGTTGGTGTTGGAGAGTAAGGTTAAACCGTATTTGCATACGTTATTCTCCGAGCCGTTCTTTAAAGACGGTGAACTGGCGGGTGTCATTATTGATAACAAGTCCGGGCGGCGGGTAATCCGCGCGAAGTATTTTGTGGATGCTACGGGCGATGCCGATTTGTGTTTCCGTATGGGCGTGCCGTGTTATACCTATGGGCAGTTGCAACCGCCGACCACGTGCGCGCATTTAGATGGTTTTGACTCACGGGAGTTCCACGAGCTGTTGAAAAAGCACCATGAAGAATTTGGTATTGCGCTTGGCTTTTCTTGGGATAAGGATGTGCCCGGAACGCACTCGCTGATGTTGGCAGGGACACGGATGTATGGACGGGACTGCAGTAACGGCGATGATTTGTCGCTGGCGGAAATTGAGGGGCGTAAGCAGATCCGCGCAATCATGGATATGATGCGCAAATATGCCAAGTCCAAGCCGGGATTGACGGCATTGCCCGCAGCCATCGGCATTCGTGATACGCGCCATATCCGTTCGTTACACCAGTTGACGGACAAGGAAGCCATGAACGGCGTTTCGTTTGAAGATACCGTGGCGAAGGGGGCTTATCGGTTTGATTTGCATCATCAAGAAAAACCCGGCCTGACGTTCTGGTATTTGGATGGGCGTGAAGAGTTCCATCCTCCGGGACAGCCGATGGTGAGCAAGCGCTGGCGTTCCGCTGAAGGTGCCGCCAAGTATTATCAAATTCCGTTGCGTTCGATTATCCCGCAGGGCTGTCGTAACTTGATTGCCGCAGGCCGGATGCTGGATGCCGAAAAGATCGCATTCTCCGGCACGCGGGTGATGGTTAACATGAACCAGCTGGGCGAGGCCGCCGGCGTTGCGTGTGCAGTGGCGCTGCAGAATAATACACCCATTGGTGCGGATGTGCCGACTGTGCTCAAGCAGTTGCGTGCGGGTGGATCTTTAGTCTAGCATCATTCCGTATTCAAACGCAATCAATTTAAGAACGAAGGATAAGTACAGATGAAGTTAACCAAGAGTATGATAGGGTGTGTGTTGGCATGTGCGGCAGGGATGCAGTTGCATGCGGCAGAGCTAACAGTCACTGGCAGCACATTGCCTGTGATTCAAGATGTGGATGTGCTTGTCTTAGGTGGCGGTTCCGGTGCAGTGGCCGCTGCGGTGAAAGCTTCACAAGAAGGTGCCAAAACATTCTTGGTTGCACCGCGCCCGTACTTAGGCGAAGACTTGGCCGGCAAATTGCGTCTGAATCTGGAAGGCCAGGATTTCGGCAATCATCCTTTACTGGCGCAGATGTTTGCCGGCTCAGGCAAAGTGGGTTCGTTCTATCCATACACGTACACGACGGATGCCCCTGCCCAGAAGCCTCACGCCGACCCGCAAGGGACAGGCCTTTGCGATGGCGCATGGGAGGATTCTGCAACGGAAAGCGTACAGTACACTAAGACCGTTAACATCACAATGGACTTGGGAACTCCGCGCGAGATTAAAACGATGCAGATCTATTTCTTCGAAAACGCCCCCGACTATAATACAGAGGCATTTGAACTTGAAGGCGGTGCCGATGGAAAAACGTGGACGAAAATCAGCCGCACAAAGGATCGCGGTTCATTCGGAACAGGTGACGAGGTTGGCGCAGAAATCTCGTGCGACGGTACTTACCGTTATCTGCGCCTTAAGGCTGTTATGGCCGCCGGAGCCAAACGTCAGCTGTTAGGGGAAGTTCTTGTGCTTCCACGTCAGACCGCAGCGCAGCCCGTGTTCAGCAGTCAGACGCGTCCCTTGCAAATCAAGAAGGCGCTTGATGAAGCTTTGCTGGCGCAAGGAATCGGCTTCTTGACCGGTGCTGTTGCGACAGAACCTGTTTACGATGCGAATGGCGAGATTGCCGGTGCTGTGATTGCGAATCGCAGCGGCCGTCAGATTATCAAGGCGAAGACGGTAATCGATGCGACTGAACGCGCAATCTTCACCCGCCAAGCCGGTGCAGAAGCGACTCCGTTCCCGGCGGGAGATTATATCTTTGAACGCGTCGTCATTGCCGGCGAAGCGCCTGCAAAGGACAAGCGGCTCTCGTGTCACGAGATTGGCGCCAGCTATCAAACTAAAGTGGCCGGCATTAAAGCGCCGACTAATATGCCTACGGAAATTGAAGGGCGGATGTTCGTCTGTCAGTTGAAGCTGCCGATGAAGGATGCTTCACCTCAGTCGTTTGCTGAGGCTGAGCAGATGGCTCGCGACTTGACCTTCACTAAGACGATTCTCGAAGCGTCCGATACGCTGTTCTTGGTGCCGCCGGATTATATCAAATCCGCCGCCGGACCACAGAGCGGCGTGAGTGCATCCGATGTTGCGTTGACGGCCTTCCAGCCCAAGGGCATTAAGAACTTGTTTGTGTTTGGTGGGATGGGCGATGTCGACCGCAAGGTTGCGGCGCAGCTCATGCGTGTCGGTTCCAGTCTGACGCTGGGCGACCGTATTGGCGTAGCCGCCGCGCAGATGGCCAAGGCACGCAAAGCTCTCGGCGCTGTCACGTTGAAGACAAAGCCCGGGAAGGGCGCTCCTGTTTTGCACGGTGAGAATAAGACTGGCTTAGCCTCCTTCCTCGTAACAGTCACAAACGAATTTGTCAATGAAGGATCCACGCGCACATTGTCGGTTATCGGCTCTTGCGATGTCTTTGTCGCCGGTGCGGGAACTGGCGGCGGGCCTGCCGGTATCGCGGCGGCACGTCAGGGTGCTAAAACATTGGTGGTCGATTATCTGCACCAAATGGGTGGCGTGCAAACAGATGGTTTGATTGGCGTCTACTACTATGGCAATCGTGTTGGCTTCACTAAGGAAATTGATGCGGGTGTGCAAGCCACTGGTGCGGTGTTCGTGCAGGCCAAGGCCGAATGGTATCGTGCCGAGAACCGCAAGGCCGGCGCAGAGATTTGGTTTGGTGCTTTGGTGACCGGTGTGATCGTTGAGAAGAACAAAGTCACCGGTATTGTCGTTGTTGCGCCTAACGGCGAATACGGCATTATTCAATGCAAGATGGCGATTGATGGCACCGGTAATGCGGAACTCGCCGCGATGGCCGGTGAAGAAACCGAGTTCATTACCTCGCAAGAGCTCGCTTTGCAAGGCGTCGGGCAAACTCCCAAGCGCCTTGGCAACAGCTACATTAATACCGATATTGCCTTCTTGGACGATACCGATGCCGCCGACTTGTTCTACTTTGCGCTCCGCTCACGCTTCAGCATGAAAGGCGTGAAGATTTGGGATCAGGCGCAGGTCATCAATAGCCGCGAACGCCGCCGCATGATCGGGGCCTTCTATATGTCGCCGTTGGATGTGGTGAACAACCGCACCTATCCCGACGTTGTCGTGCAAACGCGCAGCAACTTTGACTCACATGGCTTCACGGTCCACCCGCAGTTCTTTATTGAGGACCCGGGACATCAGGCCATGATGGTCAATTTGCCTTACCGCTGCTTGCTGCCCAAGACGCTTGACAACTTGCTGGTCGTTGGCCTCGGTATCAGCGCACACCGCGATGCCATGCCGATTCTGCGCATGCAGCCGGACGTTCAAAACCAAGGTTATGCAGTCGGTGTTGCCGCGGCAATGGCTATAAAAGCCAAGGTCACCGCACGCAACGTCAATATGCCCAAACTCCAAAAGCACTTGATTGAAAAAGGCGTAGTGCCGAAGGATGTGCTGAGCATGAAGGACTCCTTCCCGCTCGCGCCGGAATTATTTAAGACCTCTATCGGTACGCTCACCAACAATTACACCGGTCTCTCCATTCTCATGACCGACTATGATCAAAGCTACCCGCTGCTCAAGAAAGCCTTGCAAGATGCGCAGGATGATGCCGGGCACCTTGTCTATGCGCACACGCTGGGAATCATGGGTTTTGATGATGGGCAGGACGCACTCATTGAAAAGATTAAAGCCGATAGCTGGGATAAAGGCTGGAACTATCGCGGCATGGGGCAATTCAACCGCAGTGTCAGCTGGATGGATAGCTACATTATTGCGCTTGGCCGTTGCAAATCCAAGAAGGCGGTTCCCGCCATCATCAACCGTGCTTCGGAACTGACGGTTGCCAATGAGTTCTCGCACTTCCGTGCAGTCGCGTTGGCGTTGGAAGGAATCGGCGATAAAGCCGGCGCACCGGTTTTGGCAGAGCTGCTGCGCAAGCCGGAAATCGGCGGACACAGCCTGACCTATGGCAAAGACATCCAAGCGATTCCGCGCTATGGCAACAACGAAGGCGATAAGGAACGTACGCGTTGCCTGCGCGAACTCGTTCTCGCCCGTGCGCTCTTCCGTCTCGGCGATGTCGATGGACTCGGCCGTAAAACGTTGGAAGCTTGGGCCAAAGATCCGCGCGGCGCTTATGCCAAACATGCCCGTCTCATTCTCGAAGGCAAATAACCCCAAGAGGATAAACTCCTAATGAAAAACCCGCTCTTACCCGAGCGGGTTTTTTTTATCCTATAACACCCTCATCTGCCACCTTTGTCACAGTACGCACAAACCCTTGTGCCAGTACGCACGCACCCGTCTCCCAACCCGTTCGAACCCGTGAGACAGTACGCACAAACGTTTGATCGTACACGATTCAATACACGTCCGTACGCAACTATTCCCCCAAGACAGTACGGACGAACCTTTGAACGTACTAAACCCGATACACAATCGTACACAAAAGCATTCCCCGCGCCGTACGGACGAACCTTTGTTTTTCAATCGCAGAAACGGGTAGGAAAAAGATTAGCCGAGGCGTGCTATATTAGGAGAGCTGCCAGTCAATGGCGCGCCCTTGTTGTTTGAGCAGGGCGTTGGCTTTAGAGAAATGTTTGCAGCCAAAGAATCCGTTGTAAGCCGAGAGGGGACTGGGATGAGCCGCTGTCAAAACATGATGATGTTTAGCATCGATGAGCGGCAGTTTGGCTTTAGCATTACCGCCCCAAAGTAAGAATATCACAGGGCGTTCCCGGTGGTTGAGGTGTTGAATCACCGTATCCGTGAATGTTTCCCAGCCTTTGCCTTTGTGTGAATTGGCTGCGCCGCGCCGCACGGTCAAAACAGTGTTGAGCAAAAGGACGCCTTGCTTGGCCCAGTCAATCAGGCATCCATGCGGTGGCGGAGCGAATCCAAGGTCAGACTGCAACTCTTTGTAAATGTTGACCAGCGAAGGCGGTGGAGGCGTGCCGTGTTGAACAGAGAAGCACAGTCCGTGCGCCTGTCCGGGCTCATGATAGGGGTCTTGTCCTAGGATGACGGCATTGACTTCGGAGTAGGGCGTTGTCTTCAATGCATTGAAGATGTTGAACATATCAGGGTAGACGGTATGTTGGCTGTACTCACCCTTGAGGAAAGTACGCAGGCGGACGTAATAGTCCTTCTCGAACTCTCCCGCTAAAACGGTATCCCAATCGTTGCCCAGTGTGACCATTCGACCTCGACTACTCCGCCATGCGGATATCGGAGATGTTCTGCATATTGTGGCGCTGCATATACTCTTCAATTCCGCTGACGACGCGCAACGGCGTGGTGGGATCGATGAAGTTGGCCATACCCACGGCCACAGCTGTGGCGCCGGCTAACAAAAACTCAATGGCATCCTTCGGCTCGAAGATTCCGCCCATCGCAAGAATCGGCACGGTGGCAACTTGTGCGGCCTCGTAAACCAATTTGACTGCGACAGGGTGAACGGCTTGTCCGGAGAGCCCGCCGACTTTATTGGCTAAGATAGGTTTACGTGTTTCAATATCAATAGCCATGCCGGGAATGGTGTTGATCATCGCAACTGCATTGGCACCGCTTTCTTGGGCGGCTTTGACAAAGTCCTTGATGTTCGGCACATTCGGGGCAAGCTTCGGGAAGATCGGCAGCTTGGTGCGGGCGCGGACGCCCTTGATGATCTCGGCGACCATCCGATAATCGGTGCCAAAAGACGCGCCGCCGCTTTTCACATTCGGGCAGGAGACGTTGAGCTCCAAGCCGCTGATGCCTTCAATGCCATCCAAGCGTGCCGCGACTTCGGCATACTCGTCCTCGCTGGTGCCCCAGATGTTGACGATGACAGGTACGCCCGCCGTGCGCAGGAATGGCATATCCTCTTTTAAGAAACCATCTACGCCGGGACCTTGCAGGCCGATGGCGTTGAGCATGCCACCGGGCACTTCAACATGGCGGGGCAGGGGATTGCCGACACAACGCTCCATGCGGATGCCTTTGACCGTGATGGCGCCTAAGCGGGTAATGTCGATCAGATCGGCATACTCTTGTCCATAGCCGAATGTACCGGATGCCACGGTGACGGGATTCTTCATCTGAATGCCGCCCAAATTAACTGCTGTGTTTACCATACGATTTCTCTCGCTTCAAAAATTGGACCGTCTTTACACACTCTGCCCACCCATTCGGTTCCGTCCGCACGGCGCAGCGTTTGCACGCAGGCCAAGCACGCGCCAATCGAGCAGACCATATGCTTGTCTAATGAGAGCCATGCTTTGCAACCTTGTTGAATGGCCGCATCGCCGACGGCCTTCAGCATTCCGTCAGGGCCACAGGCAAACAATTCGGACTGCGCTGTGACGGCTTCAGGGAAGAGGGCAGTGACGAGTCCCTTCGTGCCAAGCGAACCATCCTGTGTCGCGATGCGTACGGACCAGCCAAGCTGCTCAAACACGGCGGTGTCGAGAATGTCATTTGCGGTGCGGCCACCAACTAGAAGAATGCCTTTCTTTGGCAGGCGCTGCGCCAAGAAACCCAACGGCGCTACGCCATATCCGCCTGCCACCAACACCGGCGTGCCTTCAGGAGTCAAGGGGAAGCCATTCCCGCAAGGCCCCATCATTGGCAGCTGGGTGCCTTCACGCTGTTGTGCCAGAACATCCGTGCCGCGGCCAATGGATTTATAAAGGATGCGGAGCTGATTGTTCTCTGCACCCGCAATGCTGAAAGGGCGGCGTAAAGCAGCCGCGCCTAAACCGGGCACGCGCACATGGACGAATTGTCCCGGGTGGGCGAGGGCGGCAATTTCGGGCGTGCGCAGAATGAGTTCATGGTAGCCCGACTTGATCGGGGTGTTCCGCAAAACCTCGGCGGGTGAATCAACTAATTTACTCATGGCTGTCCATTCTCTTTGGTGACGGCAGTTGCTGCGAGTATTTCGGCTTGCGCTTCAAGATAGCTTTGCCGTGCACGCAGGATTTTGATTGCGGAGTTGGCGGCAGTGGCATTGTCCATGCGGCCATCCTTTGTCATTTTCTTTTGCAGGTCTTCAAGCTTGGCGATCTGGCCATCAAAAAGCTTTACCACTTGACGGGCCCGCGTCAGGTTGATATCGCTGCGTTGCTTGATGAAACGCTTTTGGACTGCGGTTAACGCCGGCAGATTGACAATGATATCCTTCGGCAGCAATACCCGGTCGACATCATAACGCTGCACTTCCTGACTGACGACCTGCCAGCTTTCATAATCGCCGGTTTGCTGGTATTTGTTCATCAGGCCGGTGAGCGCCTCCTCATATTGAGCAGGGAGCAGCTGGAGCTTGCCATCCGTCTCTTCATCAATTGCACTGAGCTCCATGTCAAGGCGGCTGCGCAGTTCATCAATCTCCTTGCTGACCTTCTCCTCCGGCGCATGGGTAATCACCGTTACCGGTGCAAGCGGCTCATCAGCCAAAGTCGAACTTTCCACGCTGAGCAGCAGAGCCTCAGCGGCCACTTGTGCCGGAATGGAGCGAACCCTTTTGATCTCAGTATTTACGGCTGCGGCAAACTCCATTTGATTGTTCTGCATATACCGGCGCTGAACTTCCGACAGGTCATTGATGTACTTCTTCGCGGTTGCGACACGGCGGCGGCTGATCTGCAGATTCTGGTCGGAACGGAGCTGGCGGAATCTGCTTTTTAACAATGCTAAATCGGCATTCTCGATTGCGCTGATTTCGCCGATGGTGTGTTCGTTTTCAAAGCGCTGGCGTTCGGCGCGCGTGGCAGCCCAGCCTTCATAATCGCCGACCGCCTGACGGCGCTTGAGCATTGTATCAAGCTCGCGCACATATTGCTCCGGCCACGTCGCATCTTCCTTGCGTTGATCTTCTTCAAGGTCTTTCAGCTGCGCATTGAAAGCCGTTTGTTTCTCTTGCAGCTCCGGCGGCATCGGCGGCTGAACTTCAACCGGCTGTTCGACATCAGGTGTTTGTACAACAGGTTCGAACGCCACCTGAACCGCACCCGGAGGCAGTAACGCTGTGGCGTAAAGATCCAGCAACCTTAATTTGTAAAGCGGTTTCACAGGGGCGAACAGAAAACGCCCCACGATATTCAGACGCCCTTCGGGCAGCAGTTTAATGACAGGCGGCAGTGCAAACAAATAAGCCAGCACACACAGCAGGACGATTGATGAAACTGTGCGTAGCTTCACCAGATAGAAATGACGCTCAATCTGCTTTTCAATTATCCTGCAGTCGGTGTTGTCATGCGTCGTATCTGCCAGCAGCTGCGCACAGAGATTCTGTGCGGCAAACCAATCCTTGGTACGGACAAGGCGTTGCAGGCGTTGGAAGTCCCGCACGAAAATCAAATCGGGCAGCTGTTTGAGTTCGGCCTCAAACACATACTGATCTTCATTCAACAAGCGCAGCTCTTGAATAAACGAAAGGGTGCGTTCGTAATTCTCTGCCTTAAACTCGATAGGAATTTGGTCGATCAGCCTGTTGCGCCTGAGAATCTTCTGCTCGGCGAGTTCCTTATTATCCTGAATCTGCTTCAAGAGGTTGCGCCCGTTTTGACCTGCCGGTTCGAAGCCATGCACGCGCCCCGCGAAGGAGACAACCCGCTCAAAGCGCCGCTTGTCCATGGCTTTACGCATACGCTCCGAAAGCACCTGCAAACTCTCATAAGCCCGCGCATCAGCACCGCATACGCCGCAGTACTGAACGCCTACAAACAATTCCGCGCTGCACTCGGGGCAGGACTCCGCACCCTCCCAGCCGCACTCCACGCAATAGCGCGTCTCGACCGGATTCACGGTGTCGCACCATTTACAACGCCACGTTTTCTTGACGATAGGCTGATCAATACGTGTATTGGTTTGGACGGCATAGAGCGCATCGACAAACGCTGTGGCCGAACTCCACCGCTGTTCGCGGTCGGTTGCCAGTGCTTTGGTCAAAACCTCGCGCAGGGAAGGGGCCACATCCTGCTCGCGGAAATAACGCGGATTCTTGCCCGTCAGGCAGAAGTAGAAAATAGCGCCGAGGCCATACACGTCGGAGCGTCCATCCGAGACGCTGGCATCGTGCTCCTGCTCCGGCGCACTATAACCAAGGGAGAGAAGCTTTTCACCCGGCACGGTCAGCTTGGCTACGGCAACTTGCGAATCGCGCGACTCTAAGCGCGCCAAGCCGAAGTCCACGATTTTAGGCTCGTGCTCTTTGTCCAGCAACACATTGCTGGGCTTCAAATCGCGGTGGATCACGCCGCAGCCGTGCGCATAGGCCATAGCTTTACCCAGGCGCATCAAAAGGCGGACAGCTTCATCCGCCGGCATCTGCCCGTGGCGCAGCACGTAGTTGTCGAGCGTCAACGGCTTGGCAGGAGGACGTTCGGATTGTTTTTTCAACAATTCCGGAGGGAGTTCATTACGCACTTCGTCGCCATCGGGGCCGGCGACATATTCCATGATGATGTAAGGACCGCTGTCGTCTTCACCCAGCGCATAGATGTGAACGATGTTGACGTGGTTGAGCGCGGCAACCGCGCGTGCCTCTTGGAGAAAGCGGTCGCGCAAACCGGGATTGGCGCGGGATTGTTCATTCAGGCGCTTGATCGCCACATAACGGTTCAGGCGGCGGTCTTTGGCCAAGTAAACAACGCCCATTCCGCCATCGCCGATTTTACCGCAGATGGCATACTGGCTGAAGACGCCATCGGGCGAATCTTCTCTGAAGACCATTGCATCCGCGCCACCGCCGCCGCCGTTTTGGCCGGGTGAGATAACGACTGTTTTTGAATCTTCAGTGGGGATGACTTCTGTTGCCATGATATGCCGTCCGTTTACCGGAGATAAGGGTTAGATTGTTTTTCCTGCCGGATTGTGGTGAGTCCGCCATGTCCCGGAATCACCGTGACATCGTCCGGAAGAGCCGTCAGCTTTTTCAACGATGCTGCCAAAGTATCCCAATCGCCGCCGGGCAGATCGGTACGCCCGACTGAACCTGCAAAGAGCGTATCGCCTGCAATCAGGAGCTTCTCCTGTTCAAAATAATAACAGACGCCTCCGGGCGTATGGCCGGGTGTTGCGATGACTTGACACTGCGCACCGCAGCAATCAAACACAGCCTTATCGCACGCATCAATCAGTTTGGCAGGGCGATGCTGGATAGTTACATAAGGAGCAAAACGATTCAGCGGCGTGAATGCCCACGCGGCATCAGCCTCTGCAAACACAACCGGCACAGGGTGCTGCGCGAGCAGCTCATCCAGTGCGCAGATGTGATCGGCGTGTCCATGCGTCAGCAGAATCATTTCCAGCGTCAGCTGATGGTCGGCTAGATACTTGAGGAGGCTTCGCGCATCCTCGCCCGGGTCAACCAACGCGGCACGGGTAGCACCATCCGTCAGCACGGTGCAATTGACCTCAAACGCCCCGACTGTTTCTACCGTATATTTCATTTCGGCCAATATCCAACAACCGCGGTTGCAACGACAATGCCGGTGATCATGCCGCACACCACCTCCAGCCGCGTATGCCCCAACAGTTCCTTCAACGGCAATACGCTGAAACGGTGCTCGATGACCATCTCCTTCATCATCTTATTCAACACCCGCGCCTGCTGTCCTGCAGCGCGGCGTACGACTGCGGCGTCAAACATCGTGATTGAGGCAAACCCGCACGCCAGCATCGCCACAGGCGAGTTAAACCCCTCAGTCAATCC
This sequence comes from Kiritimatiellia bacterium, assembly GCA_031552845.1. GTDB lineage: Bacteria > Verrucomicrobiota > Kiritimatiellia > RFP12 > DVOR01 > JAVBMC01. The sequence continues at coordinate 2,830 of JAVBMC010000056.1, read as the reverse complement.
GAGCGATGTCGCCATCGCACACACCATTGCAGAGTGCGCGCTCGGCATGCCGCCCGTGCTCACCAGGTAGGCGAAGTCCAGCCGACGCGTGCGGATGAAAGAGATAGCCATCTTGACCACCTGAGCAGTCATCCACGCCATGAAGGACGCCCAGAACCAAGGCGAGGCGAAAAGATTCAGCGGATTCGGATCATTAATCATTTTGTTTCCATGCAGACAGGGCGGATGCGGATATTGCGATAGGCCACTTCATCGTTGTGGTCTTGGAAGGCGAGGTAGCCATCCTTCGGCTTGCCCCAACCTTTGTAATCTTTAAACTTGCTCTTGGCGACAGCTTCATCGAACTCGGCTGATTGCGGATTATAGCTCACCGTCTTACCGCCATTCAAGAAATGCTCCACCTTGTCATCGCGCACGGTAATCAAAACCTTGTTCCACTCGCCGGGCAGATTCTGCTTCTTGTCAGTCGGTGCGGGAATCACATCATACAGGCTCGCCGTCTTGCGGTTACCATCGCGCCCGAGCTTCGCATCCGGGTGGCCGTCATCGTCGAGGATCTGATACTCGCACCCCAGCGGATAACCCTGCTCAAGGTCGGCAATGCGATACTTGATGCCGCTGTTGCCGTTCTTTGAAATCTTATACTCAAACTCCACATCAAACGCGCGGTACTTCTGACGCGTCGCCAAATCACCCGCCTTGCTGTTCGGCTTAAAACGGATCTCGCCTTCCTTCACATACCAGCCATTCGTCGGCGTCGCATCATAACGGTACGAGCGAAAGTTGTCGCGGTAACTCTGCTCTGTGCCGTCAAATAACACCTTCCACTTGCCGCAAGAACCATCCGCAACCTTCGTCGTGTGACATCCCGCAACCGCCGCCACAATCATCACGCCCAGTGAGTATGCCAGAATCTTTTTCATTTGTCACTTTGCCTTTTGTTAACGTTCTCGTGTAATTTAAACTCAATGCTATCTAACAGCGCCTCCCACGACGCCTCGATGATATTCTGCGAAACGCCCACCGTGCCCCACTGGCGCTTCCCATCAGTCGATTCAATCACTACACGCGTTACCGCCCCTGCGGCAGACTCCGGATCGAGGATACGTACGCGATAATCCGAAAGCTTGATCGTGTCGATCTCCGGATAAAACTTCCGCAGCGCCTTGCGCAACGCCACATTCAACGCATCCACCGGCCCCGTGCCTTCACCCACCGTCAGCGCCGTCTCGCCATTGGCCGAGACCTTCACCGTCGCCTCGCTGATGCACGGCTGGTCGCGCCCGCGCTTCTCAACAATCACGCGGAATCCTTGCAGCTCAAACAGCCGCTTATGCGTATCCATCACCTTGTGCATCAACAGCTTGAAAGACCCATCCGCCGACTCAAACGAATACCCCTGATTCTCCTTCGCCTTCATCGCCGCCAGAATCTTGCGCGTCGCTTCCTGATCATTCTCCAAATCCTTAAAGCCCAGCTCCGATGCCTTCATGCCGATGTTCGACCCGCCCGACAGCTCAGAGACCAAAATACGCCGCTCATTCCCCACCGTCTCCGGCTTAAGATGTTCAAACGATTCCGGATTCTTCTGCACCGCATTCACATGCGCCCCTGCCTTGTGGCTGAACGCTGTGCGCCCCACGTACGGCTGACGCGGATCAGGCCGCTGATTCGTCAGTTCATCCGTCAAAGCCGAAACCGCCCGCAGCTTCCTCAGCTTTGACTTGCCCACGCACGTCACATTCATCTTACACTCAAGCGCAGGGATGATCGAAGTCAAGTTCGCATTCCCCGTGCGCTCGCCAAGGCCATTCATCGTCCCCTGCACCATTACAGCACCCGCACGCACCGCCTCCAGACTATTCGCCACACCCAACCCCGCATCATTATGCGTATGGATGCCAATTTGCACCTTCGGGAACTCTGCCGTGACCACGCTGCAAATCTCAAACACCTCATGCGGCAAACGCCCGCCATTCGTATCACACAACGTCAACACCTCGGCACCCTCACGCACCGCGGCACGCAGCACGCTCAACGCATATTCAGGATTATCACGGTAACCATCAAAAAAATGCTCGGCATCAAAAATTACTTTGCGTCCATTCTGATGCAAAAAGCCGACAGTATCCGCCACCATCTGCACATTCTGATCTGCGGAAGTTTTCAAAACCTCCTTCACATGCAACAGCCAGCTCTTACCATAAATCGTCGCATACTCCGTCTCTGCCCGCAGCAAACCCTGCAGCTGCGGATCATCTGCGGCATCCAAATTCTTACGCCGCGTCGAGCCAAATGCCGCCACCTTCGCACGCGCCAGCTTCTCCCTGCGGATGTCCTCAAAAAAGCGCAAATCACGCGGATTCGACCCCGCAAAGCCGCCCTCAATAAAATCCACGCCAAACTCATCCAATGCATGGGCAAACTTCAGCTTGCCCGAATCCGAAAACGCCACGCCATCACCCTGCGCACCATCACGCAGTGTCGTATCATAGATCAATATTTTCTTCATAAGCCCAACTCAAACACCCCGATTCCACACCCCCTCCGCCGTAAGCCGGTTAGTTTACACTATTTACCGCCAATAATCAAAGAGTTTCTCCTCCTCCAAACAACGGTCTTGCAGAGTTTATAACGGTTCATTGCAATAAATGATTTCACTTTCAGGCAACTTTTTTCAAGGCGGCAGTCCAGTGTTCGAGGGCGCTTTGCCCGTCAAAGATCTTGCGGGGGAGCCGGTTGATGAAGGCGACGCCTTCGGCGAGTTCGCGGTGAGGCACGAGGCTTAACCGGCTGCCTTTGGGAGCAAAGCGGCGGATGAGGCGGTGGT
>JAVBMC010000061.1:0-19005 GCA_031552845.1 Kiritimatiellia bacterium | reverse complement strand
AGGGGGGCTGGTGCGGGAGCGTATGGGGGGACGTTGCGTGAGTGTGTGCTGGAGTTGAACGTTGCGCCGACGGGCGGGGGAGCGTGTTATTCGGTGTTGGAGCGTTGCCGCTTGTCGGGGAATCGTGCCGAGGCAGGGGGCGGGGGCGCGTTTAGTTCGACACTGATAAATTGTCTGGTGGATGGGAATGAGACGGTTTCGCGCGGCGGCGGATTGACGTATTGTGCTGTGACGAATTGTACTGTGACGGCGAATTATTGCGGGAATGAAGGCGGCGGGCTGATGGGGGGGACGCTGTATAATAGTATCGTGTGGGGGAATACGGCCGGCAATGGGGATGATAATTGTAATAACGTGCAGGCCGCCTCATTCTCGTGCAGTGAACCGTTGTTGGCAGGGGTGGGGAATATTATGACTGACCCGATGTTTGCGTATGCAGAGGAGGGAAATTATCGATTACTGCTGACATCGCCCTGTCTCAATGTAGGTGGCGCGGGTGTGGTTGTTGGAGCGGTGGATTTGGATGGAAATGTACGGGTGTTTGGCGCGGGCGTGGATATGGGGGCGTTTGAGAATCAAGGCGTTGAACCGCCCCGTGCACGGCCGGTGTTTTATGTGAATGCGGCGCGGCCGAATGATTCGGGTGACGGGCGGAGTTGGGCGGGCGCAAAGCGGAGCATTCAGGCAGCGGTGGATGTCTCGGTTGCAGGGAGCTTGATTTGCGTGGCGCCGGGGGTGTATGATCCGATTGTCGCGAAGACGCATGCGTTATCGATCCGCAGTACCAGTGGCGCGGCGGCAACGGTGATTGATGGCGGGGGGACGAATAGATGCGCTTTGTTGTGTGACCCTTATAAGCTGACGGATGTATCGGTTGAATTGATTGGTTTTACATTATGTAATGGAAGAGCGGCTCACACCGAGAATATCGTAAGTTATGGCGGGGGAGCCTTGATGGGAACGTTGACGGCGTGTGTGATTACGAATTGTTTTGCAACCGATGCCGGGGGCGGCGTCTATGGAAGTCGAGTGAATAGATGTGCGCTGATCAACAATCAAGCGGGAGATGCGGGGGCTGGTGCTTTTAAGGCGACGGTTGCAAATAGTTTGATCTGCTTTGGTAATACTCTACTGGGCGGTGGCGCAGGAGAGTCAGTATTGGTGAATTGTACGGTAACAGCCAATTCTGCTGGATGGTATGGAGGGGGAACATGGAATTGCTCATTGGAGAATAGTATTGTGTGGGGGAATATCGCGCAAAATGAGGCGGATGTTTGGTTGGGCGCGACGAATACGGCGGCGTATTGCTGTTTGGGTGACGCGGTGGAAGGTGAAGGAAACATATTTGTGGATCCGTTGTTTGTGGATGCAGACGTAGGAAATTTTAGGTTATTAACCGGCTCGCCGTGCTTGAACGCGGGAATCAATACTGCGTGTATAGGTAGGCTTGATTTAGCGGGGCAACGGCGAATTGGTAATACACGGGTCGATATGGGTGCCTACGAGGGAGTACTGTTGATGACCGTGGAGCTGGATGCGAATGGCGGTAGTGTTGCGCTGACGAGTTTGACGGCTTTCGAGGGAGATCCTTTAGGCATGTTGCCTGAGCCAGTTAGGGTGGGTTATGCCTTTGAGGGGTGGTGGACAGCGCGTGAGGAAGGTGCGTTGGTGACGGATGGAATGGTGGCGTCGGCCGATGCGATGAAGACGTTGTTTGCGCATTGGCGGTTGTTGGAGGTTCCGTTGCCGGTGACGTTGGATGCGTGTGGCGGAACAGTGGAGCCTGAGGTGGTGATGGTGACGGCGGGGACGGCGTTGGGGGCTTTGCCGGCGCCGGTGCGAACGGGGTATCGGTTTGCGGGGTGGTGGACTGCGCGTGATTATGGATATCCGGCTACGGAGGATTTGATTGTATTGCCGGAGGGCCCCGCAACGGTGTTTGCGCATTGGCACGCGACGTGGCTCGTGGATGCGACGCGGCCGGATGATTCGGGCGATGGGTTGACTTGGGCGACAGCAAAGCGGACGATTCAGGCGGCGGTGGCGGCTGCTATCGCAGGGGATGAAATCCTTGTAACGGATGGCATCTACTCGCCGATTTATTGTATTGATAAGGCGATTACGATTCGCAGTGTGAATGGCGCTGGCAGTACATCAATTTATGGGGATCAGATTGCCAGATGCGCTACCTTGGGGAGTGCGGCAGGTCATACGAATACGGTGTTAGAAGGGTTTACAGTACGCGATGGTTTTGAGAAACAAGGGGGAGGAGCTGGTGTCCGTTACGGAACTTTGCGATCGTGTGTGTTAAGGAATAATCAGTCAACGTCGTATGGGGGCGGGGCTTATGGAAGTACGTTGGTGGACTGCGTGGTGGTGAGTAATGCGGCGGCATATGGCGGGGGCACGGCGGGGGCTCGTCTTGTTGGGTGTGTGGTGGCTGAGAATTCTGCCGTGACATCCGGCGGGGGGATGTATCAGGGGAGTGCATCGCATTGTGTGTTGCAAAAAAATACGGCAAATGTTGGCGGAGGGGCGTACAATAGCGCTTTGACGAATTGTTTGCTGACAGGGAATAAAACCAAGGAGTACGGTGGCGGTGCGTATGGGGGAGAATTGGTGCAGTGTACGGTCAGCGCGAATGCGGGGTTTGAGGCGGGTGGCGTGTATAGATCGCGGACATCTAATTGTATTGTGTGGGGGAACGCAGGGGGAAATGCTTCTGATGCGGTGATGGCGTATTGTTGTTCGGAACCGTTGCAGGCGGGAGAGGGGAATGTGTGTGTGGCGCCTTTGTTTGTGGATGCTACGGGAGATTTTAGATTGGCAGCGGGTTCGCCGTGTATTGATGCGGGGTTGAGCAGGCTGGTGGATTGGGCGTTGGATTTGGGTGGCGTGGCGCGTATTGCCGGCGCGGGGGTGGATATGGGGGCGTATGAGGTTGCCGAGGGCGGAGGCGCGGTGGTGTTTGGTTTGAATGGTGAAACGACGGATGTGGCTTTGAGCGGACGCTTTTTGGTCGGAGTAGGGCAGGCACAGGCTGATGCCGCGGCGTTGCGTTATGGGCAGGCATATCCCGGTAAAACGACGGAGGCGTTTGGTGTGTTTTTGAAGGATGCGGATTGCATGGGCTGGACACTGCAGGAGCTGTTGGCGCCGGGGGTGTTGGAGGCGTTTGCTCCTCGTATCGCCGTGCAAGCGTTGAAGTTTGAGGCGGGCAGTGATGGCTCGATGGAAGTACGATTGGAGATTGCCGTAGGGAATGGCGTAGAGAGTACAGCGTCGGCTTTGGCGCGTTTGGAGTCCGTATTGGGGGTGGTGTCGCGATTGGTGATGATGACGGGAGAGTTTGCCGGGGGGCGGTTGGTTTGGAGCGAGGTGCCGGCTCAGTTGACGGAAGAGATCGCGGTCGGGACGGAGTCGGCTGTATATAAGGTAGTTTTACAACCCGGAGTGCAGGAGGGCGCGCAATTCTTCCGTGTCGAGGTGGTGGCTCTGACGGATTAGACAGGATAGGGACAGGCGAAAATATTTTTTTGGAAAGATATATTTTCCTGCTTGCATACTGACCTGAAGGTATGTATAATGCGCGCCTGTATGCCAAGAAGATGTAAAGAGGATGCCGAGAAAACACGACGCCAGATTATCAGTGAGGCGTTGAATGTGTTCGCCGAAAAGGGTTTTGCCCGTTCGACGTTTGAGGAAATCGCCGCCCGTTTGAAGTTGACGAAGGGGGCGGTGTATTGGCATTTTAAAAATAAGCCTGCCCTGCTGTCGGCTGTCATCGCAATGGCTTTAGAGGAGCGCTCGAAGAAGTTGGGGGCGTTGCCGGCCGAAGTGTCGTGGGGTGAGCTGCGCGATTATTTGGTGCGTTGGGCGGAGTATAGTTTGCGTGTGCCGCTGGCAAGGAAGTTTTTTTATGTATTGCAGTTCCAAGTGGAGTGGTCGTCGGAGCTGTTGGAGTCGCTCCGGGAATATTTGAAAGAGGTGGAGGCGGGGCCGCATCAGATGATTTATGAGCGGTTGGCAGGTATGCAGCACCGTGGGGAATTGCGCGAAGGGGTCAATGTCGAAGAATTGGCTTGTTTGGTTTGTGGCGTGTGGTTTGGCGGACTGAAGTGTTATGCGGTTGACCGCCTGAGTTTTGATTTGCCGGCTGCACTGACGCGTGCTTTGGATGCGCTGGTGGCGGAGTATTTGATTGTGTCTGATATGAGTATGAGGAAAAGAGGCTAGAATGAATGGTGATGGCGTGAAGGTGTTGGCTAAGGGTTTTGCCGCGGTGTTGACGGGTGGCTGCTGCGTGGTGGTTGGCGGTTTTCTGGGGTATTTTTATCATGGGCATCAGATTAAAAATGCGAAGGCGCCGGGTGGAATGCCGCAGATGCCGGCGTTTGTCCGCGCGGAGGAAGTGAAGTTGTTGCCGTATAATCCGACCGAGAAGTTTGTGGGGCACGTGGAGGCTGAGCAGCATGTAGATATCCGGGCACGTGTGAGCGGGCATTTGAAGGAAGTGGCGTTTGCCGAGGGCGCGCAGGTGAAGGAGGGCGATTTGCTCTTCCGCATTGATGATGAGGAGTATCGGGCGAAGGTTGCGCAGCGGAAGGCTGAGATTGCCCAAGCTGAAGCGATTGTGGCGCGGACGGAGAAGCAGTTGAAGCGCATGGAGGAGGCGGACCCGCGAAGCATTTCGCCGTTGGATCTGGATAATGCGCATGCGGATGATGCGAGCGCACGCGCGGTGCTGGCGCAGGCGAAAGCGAACTTGACGGTGGCGGAGATTGATTTGAAGCATACGTCGATTTATGCGCCGTTTACGGGGCGGATGGGCCGGAAGTTTGCATCCAAGGGTGATTATATCACACCGTCGTTCGGGAGCTTGGCGAAGATTGTACAGACGGATCCGATGCGTGTGACGTTCCCGATGACTGACCGCCAGTATTTGGACTTTGCGCAGGAGGCGCAGCAGATGGGCGAGAATAGCGTGCTGCGTCAGCGGATCGTGCTGCCGAATGGTTCGGAGTATCCGGAGCAGGGGCATATTGAGTTTGCTGACAACGAGATGTCGGCGCAGACGGCGACGATTCAGGTGCGGCTGTCGTTCCCGAATCCGAAGGGGTTGTTGGTGCCGAATACGTTTGTGTCGCTGTTGACCGACTTGAAGAAGCCGGAGAGCTTGCCGTCGGTGCCGAAGACTGCGGTGTTGATTACATCGAGTGCAAAGATTGTTTGGAGGCTGGATGCGGATAATAAGGCTGAGCCTGTGCCGGTAGAGATTATCGGGTCAGTGGGGGCGATGTCGGCAGTAAAGGGTAATTTGAAGGCCGGAGATCGGATTGTGACGGAGGGAATTCATAAGATTCGTCCGGGGGCTACTGTACAGTTGGCGCAGTAAATGTCAGCAGTTCGGTGGAGCAGTATCAATTTTAGCAGGTGTGGTAGATTATGACGAATGCCGAAAAAGTTATTGAAGAGATAAAAACCTTCTCGCGGGTGTTTATTGAGCGGCCGCGTTTCGCAATGGTGATTTCCATTGTGTTGACGATTGCGGGCGTGATGTGCATTGGGTCGCTGCCGGTGACGCAGTATCCGCCGGTGACGCCGCCGCAGATTACGGTGCGTGCGACGTATCCGGGCGCGAATGCGCAGGAGGTGGCGCGGACAGTTGCGGTGCCGTTGGAAGAGGAGATGAATGGCGTCGATGATATGCTGTACCTGTCGTCTGAGTGTACTGACGATGGCTCGTATGTGTTGAATGTGACGTTTGACGTGGGAACGGATCGTGACCTTGACATGGTGAAGGTGCAGAACCGCATCCAGCAGGCGACGTCAAAGCTGCCGGTTGAGGTGCAGCAGTATGGGTTGACGGTGCGGGCACAGTCGTCGGATACGTTGGGCTTTATGGCAATTCGTTCACCAAACCAGACGTTGAGTCAGTTGGATATCAGCGAATATATTTATTCAGTCATCCGGCCGGTCCTGTTGCGCATTCCCGGAGTGGGCGAGGCGATGGTGTACGGGCCGCGCGTGGCAATGCGCGTTTGGCTGGATGCCCAGCGCATGGCGGCGATCGGAATGAACACCGAAGAGGTGATGGCAGCGATCAGCAAACAGAATATTCAAGCTTCATTGGGGCGCGTGGGCGCGACGCCGACGGGAGATGGAGGTGATTTGTTCATGCCGTTGGTGGCAGTCGGGCGTTTGTCGACGCCGGAGGAGTTTGATAACATCGTTGTACGCACGGCGGATGAGGGTGGGCTGGTGTTTCTGCGTGATATTGCGCGCACGGAGGTTGCCCGCGAAATGTATGGCTTCGAGAGTTGCCTGAATAACGGCGTGTCGGTGTCAATTGCGTTGAATCAGAAGCCGGGCAGTAATGCCATTGCGACGATGGATGAGGTGCGCCAGGCAATGGACGAACTGAAATCGAAGTTCCCAGACGATATGGAGGTGGTGGTTCCATACGACGCGACGAAATATGTGCGCGTGTGTATTGAAGAAATCGTCACGACGCTGGGGCTGACGTTTTTGCTCGTAGTGTTTGTTTGTTACTTGTTCCTGCAGGACTGGCGGGCGACTTTGGTGCCTGCGTTGACGATTCCGGTTTCGCTGTGCGCGACGTTCTTGGTGTTGCAGATGTTAAATTATACGATCAACACCTTGACGCTGTTCGGATTGGTACTGGCCATCGGCGTGGTGGTGGACGACGCGATTGTTGTAGTAGAGCGCGTGTTGTATTTGATGGAGACGCGCAAGCTGTCACCGCGTCTGGCGTCAATTCAGGCGATGAGCGATGTGACGAGCGCAGTTATTGCGACGACGCTGGTACTGTTGGGCATTTTCGTGCCGATTGGTTTCTTAGGCGGCATCACGGGCATGATTTACAAACAGTTCGCGGTGACGCTGTCGGCTGCGGTTATCTTTTCGACAGTGAACGCGCTGACGTTGAGTCCGGCGCTTTGTGCGACGATTTTGCAGGTTCCAAAGCCTCATCGCCGGGGACCGTTTGCGTGGTTTAACAAGGCATTGGATTGGACGCGCTGGCTGTATGTGAAAATGGCGGGCGGTCTGGCGCGCCGGACGGTGTTGTCATTGCTGTTGCTGATTATCACGGTGCTGAGTGCGTATTATCTGTTCACTAAGACGCCAACGTCGTTCTTGCCGGAAGAGGATCAGGGCGTTTTCTTTGGCTTGGCAAATTTACCGGAAGGCCTCACTCTGCCTAGAAACGAAGCCGTAGCGAGGGACGCGACTCAGATTGCCCTGAGTTATACAAATGATATTAACTCCATTTTAACGATTTGCGGCTTTAGCTTGTTGGGCGGGCGGGCCGAAAACCTGGCAACTTATATCATTGAATTGAAGACCTGGGATGAACGTCCGCGTCCCGAACAGCAGATTAATGCGATTAAAAACACGCTGGCCCTTCGCTATATGCAGGAGCTGCCGGATGCAATGTGTCACGTGTTTGTGCCGCCGGCTATTCCGGGGCTGGGGGCTAATGGAGGTGTGGATGTCCGATTGGAGTCGATCAACAGCATGGACCCGGTGGTGCTGGAAAAGATGATGAACGAGACGTTGGGGGCGTTTCGCAAATCGCCCATGATTGAATCAGCGTTTAGTTCCTTTACGGCGCAGACGCCGCAGTTGAAGGTGAATGTGGATCGTGTGAAGTGCGAGATGTATAAGGTAGCGGTGGGCGATTTGTTTGCGACGCTGCAGAACTATTTGGGGTCGCGCTATATTAACGACATCAACCTAGGAACGCAGATTAACCGGGTGATGATTCAGGCTGACTGGGACGGTCGCGCCAATCCTGAGGATGTGTTGAAGCTGTATGTGAAGTCGGCTACGGGTGCGATGGTGCCGATCGGCAGTTTGGTAGCGCTGGAAACGCAGCTGGGGGCGCGTTTTGTGACGCGTCATAATCTGTATCCAAGTGCCGCGATTACCATTACGCCCCGCCCCGGCGTGCCGAGCGGTGTCGTGATGCAGGAAACCAAGAACATTCTGGACAACATGCTGACGAAGGACTTTAAATACGAGTGGGCAGGCATCAGTTATCAGGAAGCGAAAACTTCCGGGCAGGCCATTGTGCTCGTGATGTTGGCGTTGGTCTTCGGTTATCTGTTCCTTGTGGCGCAATATGAAAGCTGGACGATTCCGCTGCCGGTGATGCTGTCGATTTTCGTGGCATCGACGGGCGCGTTGATCGGATTGCAGATTGAGCATCTCTCGTTAAGCGTCTATGCGCAGTTGGGTATGGTGCTGTTGGTGGGCTTGGCGAGTAAGAACGCTATTTTGATTGTCGAGTTCGCCAAGACCAAGCGCGAGGAGGGTTACTCCATTGTCGAGGCCGCCAAGATCGGCGCGGGCGAACGTTTGCGTGCCGTGTTGATGACGGCACTGACGTTCGTGTTGGGCGTGCTGCCGATGGTGTATGCAACCGGCGCCGGCGCCGGTAGCCGTACTTCAATCGGTGTGACGGTGTATTATGGGATGTTGGTGGCGACAGTCTTTGGCATCGTGTTGGTGCCGGGGCTCTATGCTGCATTCCAGCGGTTCCGCGAATGGGGGCATAAGCTGATTGGCAAGCCTCTGCCGGAAACGTTACGCGACGAAGCGTCTGTTCAGTAATCACATTAACAGTCTCAAACAAACCGGCAAAAGCCGGAGGATGGAGCGTTGAACATGGCACAGACAAAACAAAAAAGACCGGAAGGCACCGTCGTTTGGATTACCGCGATTGTGTGCCTGTTTACGCTGGGGTGGTTTGCCCGGCAACTGACGTTCAGGCCGAAGGTTGAGCCAAAGCCCCCGTTGCCGCCGCCGATGGTCACGGTCAAAGCCGTGGAAGTCGGGATTGTCAATCCGCCCATCCGTTATGTCGGTCATGTGGATGCGATTCAAAGTGTCGATATCCGTGCGCGTGTCAGCGGCTATTTGAAGGAAGTGACCTTCAAAGAAGGCGCAACTGTCAAAGCCGGGGATGTGCTGTTCCGCATTGACGATGAGGATTACAAAGCGCGTGTAGCCCAATCCAAAGCGGAGATTGCCAAGGCTCAAGCCGCGCTGGAGCGTTTCAGCAAACAGCTGAAGCGTATGGAAGAGGCCGACCCGCGCAGCATTTCGCCATTGGACCTGGATAACGTGCATGCCGACATCGCCACGTCCAAAGCACAGATTGCCGAAGCTGAGGCGAATTTGCAGTTGGCCGAAATTGACCTGAAACATACTGTGATTTCCGCTCCGGTCGGTGGACAGATCGGTCAGAAGTTTGTGTCGACCGGCGATTACATTACGCCGTCTTCCGACACGCTGGCTAAGGTGGTTCAGATGGACCCCATTCGTGTTGTGTTTTCGATGACAGACCGCGACTTTATGATGATCAAGCATAGCGCCGCCAAAAACGCCAGCGCCAGTCAGGTGCATATTTGGCTGCCCGACGGCACCGAATATCCGAAGAGCGGCTCGTGGGACTTCTTCAGCAATGAAATGGCTCCGGGGACTGCCACGCTGCCAATCTGGGTGAAGTTTGACAATGCGGATAACGTGCTGCTGCCGAATACCTTTGTGACGGTGTATGTCGATCCGCCCAACACGCAGCAGGTAACCATGGTGGATGTCCAAGCCATTACGCATACGGTGCAGGGCGATTATGTCTTTCGGGTCAACAGCTCCAATGTCGCTGAAATGGTGCGCGTCAAGTTGGGCAAGTCGACCGAAAACGTGTATGCGGTGCTGGATGGCCTGAAGGCCGGTGACCACGTAGTTGTCGAAGGCGTGCAAAGCGTCAGGCCCGGCGTGACGGTGCACGTCAAAGAAGCTGCGGCTGGGACGAACGCTCCTGCGCAATCTCCGGAAACGAAATGATGGCCCTTTAACAAAGGACTCCTATGTTTTCCAAATTTTTCATTGAACGCCCGCGCTTTGCGATGGTTATCTCCATCGTGCTGACGCTGGCCGGCGCATTGGCGATTTCAAGCCTGCCGATTACGCAGTATCCGCCGATTACCCCGCCGCAGGTGGTGGTGACGGCTACTTATCCCGGTGCGAACGCCCAGGATATTGCCAAGACGGTTGCAACGCCTCTGGAGGAACAGGTCAACGGCGTGGACGGCATGATTTACATGGAGTCCACGAGCGACGACTTGGGCAACTACACCTTGACGGTTACGTTTGAAGTCGGTACCGACGTCGACATGAACATGGTGAAGGTGCAGAACCGTGTCCAGCAGGCCACGCCCAAACTGCCAACAGAGGTGACGGAGCAGGGGATCTCTGTTTCGACGGAATCATCCGACATCTTAGCCTTCTTTGCGCTTCGCTCGCCGAAGGGCACGTACTCATCCTTGCCGTTGAGCGATTATATCTACAGCAATTTGCGGTCGGACATTCTGCGCGTGCACGGCGTGGGGTCGATCACGATCTTCGGTGCGCAGATCAGCGTACGTGTTTGGTTTGACCCTGACCGGATGGCTGCACAGGCTATCAATACGGAAGAGGTCATTTCGGCCATTGAGCAGCAGAACATTCAGGCGTCGGCCGGTTCTGTTGGCGCTCAGCCGATTAAGGATATCCGCCGGACATTGACGCTCACGGCGGTGGGACGTCTCTCGAGCGTGAAGGAATTTGAAGACATTGTCGTGCGTACGGCAGAGCAAGGCGGATTGGTTCGCTTGAAGGATGTTGCGCGGATTGAATTCGGCGGCGACCGTTATTCGGCTGTGAATGCCAAGCTTGGCGGGCAGGACTGCGCGGCATTCATGCTCAAGCAGACGCCGGGGTCAAACGCCATTCAGGCGATGGACCAAATCAAGAAAGAATTGGATCGGTTGTCTACCCGGATGCCGGAAGATATGGAGTGCAATGTGGTGTATGACGCCACGCAGTTCGTCCGCGCGGCCATTCATGAAATTGTGATGACGCTGATCCTGACCTTTGCATTGGTGATCGGCGTATGTTACTTGTTCCTGCAGGATTGGCGCGCCACGCTGGTGCCGTCGCTGACGATTCCGGTTTCAATCTGCGCCACGTTTGCCGTGTTGGCCGCACTGGGCTACAGCATCAATATTTTGACGCTGTTTGCCTTGGTGCTGGCCATTGGCTTGGTGGTGGATGATGCGATCGTGGTGGTCGAGCGCGTGCTGCACAACATTGAGGAGAAAAAACTCGGCGCCAAAGAAGCGACACTGCTCTCCATGCAGGAAGTAACCGGCGCTGTGGTGGCAACGACCATGGTGCTGCTGGCGATCTTTGTGCCCGTGGGCTTTGTCAGTGGTATTACCGGCAAGATTTACCAGCAGTTTGCTGTAACTCTCTCGGCGGCGGTGCTGTTCTCGGCGATTAACGCGTTGACAATGAGCCCGGCTTTGTGTTCGCTCCTCCTGCGCCATCAAGAGCCCGTCAAGCACGGGCCGCTGGCTTGGTTCAACGGGATTCTGAACAAATGCCGTAATGCGTATTCGGAGTTCTCGCATATCCTTGCGAAGGATTGGATCTTGACGGTTCTGCTCCTCGCGGTGTCGATAGTCATCAGCGCTTGGATGTTTGTTTCCACGCCGTCGTCGTTCCTGCCGGATGAAGACCAAGGTATTATCTTTATGGACGTGGTGTTGCCGGAGGGTGCTTCGGAAGTCCGCACGGACGAAGTGCTGGCAAAGATCACTCAGATTCTATCGGACGAGAAAGATATTCAATATGCCCTTGCCATCAGCGGCAGTAGCATGTTGGGCGGCAACTCTGAAAATGTCGCTATGTTCGCCCTCAAGCTGACCGATTGGGCCGAGCGTAAAAAGCCCGAACAACATGCTTCTGTACTTTTAAAGCACTTTCAGACCAAGCTTGCAGAGGTGAATGAGGCTGAGTTGAACATCTTTGTTCCGCCGGCCATTATGGGTATCAGTGCCAGCGGCGGGCTGGATGCGAAGGTGCAGGCTCTGGATAATACTGATCCGCAAGCGTTAGACGCGGCGGTGGAGCAATTCTTGAATTCCGTGAGAGGCTCTGGCAAATTCGGGGTCGCATTCACTTCTTACACCGCGAAGACGCCGCATTTGAAACTGGTTGTCGACCGTCTGAAGTGCGAGATGTACAAAGTGCCCGTTGGTACGCTGTTTGCCACGCTGCAAAACTATTTGGGTTCGCGGTATGTGAACGACGTCAATATCGGCACGCAGGTTAATAAGGTGATTGTGCAGTCGGACTGGCTGACACGCTCGGAGCCGGAAGATGTATTGAAGTTGTACGTGCGGAGCACAGACGGCTCGATGGTGCCTGTTGCCAGCTTGGTGGAATTGAAAACGGAGCCGGCACCGCGTTTGGTCAGCCGGTATAACCAATATCCATCGGCATCGATTGTCGCTATTCCGGATGCAGCGATTGCCAGTGGCGATGCGATGAAAGTTTTGGAAGAGGCTTCGGCATCGGCCTTACCGATGGGCTATGCTCAGGCTTGGTCGGGCTTGAGCTATCAAGAAGCCAAAGCCGCCGGGCAGACAGGCATTCTGGTTGTCATGGCGCTGGTGTTCGGTTATCTGTTCCTTGTAGCGCAGTATGAAAGCTGGATGATTCCGGTCTCGGTGATGCTTTCGGTGTTTGTCGCTGCGGCGGGTGCGTTGATCGGCCTGCGTATCTGGGGGCTGCCGCTGAGTATTTATGCGCAGTTGGGCATGCTGTTGCTGGTAGGCTTGGCCAGTAAGAACGCCATCTTGATTGTTGAGTTCGCAAAGACGCGTCACGAAGAAGGCCTTTCGATTGCCGGCGCGGCGAAGGACGCCATGCACCAACGGTATCGGGCGGTGCTGATGACGGCGTTTACGTTTATTTTGGGCGTGCTGCCGATGGTGTATGCCGAAGGCGCCGGTGCGGCCAGCCGCGTGGCAATCGGCGTGACCGTGTATACAGGCATGTTGGCGGCGACGCTCTTGGGGATTGCGGTGGTACCGGGTCTGTACTCGGTGCTTCAGCATCTGCGTGAAGCCGGGCATCGCATGACCGGCAATCCGTTGCCGGAGTCCAAGAACAATACGGATGAAGATGCGTCGGGTGAAGCTGAGCCCGAACCCGAAGCAGACAGTGAATTGAATGGAGTGAAGTAATATGAAATTAGTGTTGAGTTGTGCGGCCACATTGGCCTTGGTGATTTTTTCAGGATGTACTGTCTTCAGGGTCGGCCCGGATTATAAAGAGAGCGATTTCATTAAAGAAACCGGCATGACCAATCTGTGGACGGAGGGTGTCGGCAAGTGGTGGGAATCGTTTAACGATCCGATTCTGACCAACCTGATTGCTAATGCAATTGCCACCAACCGCAATCTGATGGTTGCCAGTGCCAACATCCGCGAAGCGCGTGCGCAGGTCGGAATTGCCAAATCGGTGTTTTTTCCAGGTTTGGATGGTCGAGGCAGTTACAAACGGTATGGTTTGAGTGAGAACAGCAACACCATGCCCGTTGGCAACATTGACCGGAACTTGTATTCGGGCGGTTTTGACGCTACATGGGAATGGGATATCTTTGGCGGTAATTACCGCCAGCTTGAAGCGGTCACCGCAGGATTGGAGGCTGTACAGGCACGGTATGATTCCGTCATGGTTTCACTTATGGCTGAGGTCGCCTCGACCTACGTGAACTATCGTACTGCCCAGCGCTGTTTGGATGTTGCTTATTCCAACGTGGTGATTCAGACGGATACGTACGACATGGTTGCATCCCGCGAGAAATCCGGCTTGGTCAATGCCCTCCCGGCGCAGCAGGCTTTGTATAACTTGGAGACTACGCGTTCGGTTATTCCCACGCTGGAGCAGGAAATGGATGCTGCCGCGAATGCTTTGGCGGTATTGACGGGGATTCTGCCCGGCAGTTTGCAAGAAATGTTAAAGCCGGATATGGGCATTCCCGCGGCTCCGCGCCAAGTTCTGGCTTACGTCCCGGCAGAGGCGATCCGCCGCCGTCCCGATGTACGGGTAGCTGAGCGGTTGGTGGCAGCTGCTGTTGCGGAGATTGGTGTGGCCAGGTCAGATTTGTATCCGAAGTTTGCATTGAATGGCAACGTCGGCCTCGAGTCGTTGAAGTGGAGCACATGGGATAACTCCAAGAGCATGGCTTACAGCTTTGGGCCGCAGTTCTCGTGGGCGATCTTCAAGGGCGGCTCCATTCGTAGCAATATCGCAGCCAAGACCGCCGCGCAGGAAGCAATCCTAGCCTCTTACGAGCAGACGGTGCTGTCAGCCTTGCAGGAAATTGCGGATGCCATGTACGCGTATGACCGTGAGGCGGAGCGGTTGAAATCGCTGACACTCGCAGTTGAGGCGGCGAAACGCGCGGTCGCAATCTCCAACGATTTGTTCAAGCAGGGATTGGTGACGTTCAACGATGTGTTGGATGCCCAACGCTCGCTGGCGAGTCTTGAAGAACGCTTGGCATTGTGCGAGGGATCAATCTCCCGCACGTTGGTGCGCGTGTATAAATCATTGGGCGGTGAGTGGGATTGGTCTGAAGAATGGCGCTTTTCAAAGGAGCAGCAGGAGCTCCGGGAGGCGCATGCCAAAGACGTCACTGTCGTGAATTAATTTGAATTGAACATGTCGAGGAGAAGAAGACTAGTGAAGCCGTTGCTGATTGTACTGTCGGCGCCGTCCGGCGCAGGGAAGACGACTTTGTGTGACAAGCTGTTGCAGGAATTCCCGGAGATTTCATATTCTATCTCCTGCACGACGCGCGATCCGCGCGGGGATGAAGAAGATGGCGTCGATTACTTCTTTCTGACGCACGAAGGCTTTCAGGAGAAGATTGCCAAGAAAGAGCTGTTGGAGTTTGCCGAGGTACACGGGAATTGGTACGGCACGCCGCGCGTGATGGTGGAAGAAGCCTTCCGCGGCGGTGAAAGCGTATTGATGGATATCGATGTGGCTGGCGCCGCGCAAGTGCGGGAATGGATTGATCAGCTAGAGCCGGACAATCCCTTGCGCGAAGGTTTCGTCGATATCTTCATCTCTCCGCCGTCTTTGGAAGTTCTGCGTGCACGTCTGCACGGACGGGGCGAAGATTCCGCCGCTGCCATTGAACGCCGCTTGGCCAATGCCGAGGACGAAATGGCTCAGGCCGGCGAATACCGCCACCAGATCGTGAATGATGAGCTGGACTTGGCCTACCGCCGCCTGAAGGATATTATCTTAGTGACCGGTGGCGTACTCTAGCACAGCCTGATTTATTGTCAGTACGAAAAAAGCCCCTTGCAGTTTTGCAGGGGGCTTTTTGTTGGCTGAATGGCAGGAAGATTATTCCTTGTCCTTCGGTTCTTTGGGCTCTTTCTTCGGCACCTTGCGGCACGTGGCGCAGAGGTATCCGGGCTTGTCCCATGTGGTCTCTTCTTCGACGCCGCAGACTTCGCAAGCGCGGATGACGCCCTTGTGATGTTCGTTGCGGCAGGCGGAACAGAAGAACTCGGGGCCGGCCCATGTGGTTGATTCTTCACGCCCGCAAGTCTTGCAGGCACGGAGCTGTTCAGAGCGCACCAGACGGATTTCCTCGGAGTGTTGGTCCAAGAAAAGCGGCGGGAAGTCGAGCAGGCCCGGCGAGGTGAGCAGCGTCACGCTGGTGAGCTGCTTGTTGTTCAGCGAGTTCATCGCCACGAGGAACACGCGCTTGCCCAAAGCCCGCACGCGGCGCAACGCCGGAACATAGTCCGCATTGCCTGCCACGAGCACTGCAATATCAAATGCGCCCGGCGTCATCGCATAGTGCATGAGCGAGGCGGTCAACGCGACGTCGACCCACTTGTCATCCGGCTTAGCCTCCGGATCTTTACGGAAGTCAATCGGGATGATCTCCGTATCATAACCGCACTGCATGGCCAAGAAATCATAAAAGGCCATCTGCTTGGTTGGATTGAAACTCTGTTTATTAACCGGAATGGTGCCGAAGTAATTCGTCCGGATCAGGTCGACATCAATGCCGAGATTTTCGGCAATCGTCTGAGCGATAATGTCGGGGATGCGGTTGTAATCGATTTCGAACCCATTGTTTTCACCGAGAGCGTCAAAGAGCGCTTGGCGGCTATGGTACAACCAGCTGCCATCGATGAAAATCATTGCTTTAACTGACATGTTATTTCCCTTTAGTTAGTTTGTTATCTCTGCTCTTTTTAACGAACAGGTCTGGATAGTATCTCACAAAGACTGCGCTTTGTCACGCACAAAATATTAAGCGCGTAGAGTTTCGTCTTTATTTAATGCGGTTGGCGTGCGTTTGCAGAAATCGTACACAACGTAGACTAAAGGGAGTGTTACGAAAATAAACATCACCGACAAAATTACGCTCAGGCGGGCGGGATTGAGGGGGTGAATGCCACGATGTAGGCACTTTCCGTTCTGGCACTAATCTTTAGTGTAGGCCAACAACTCTTCTAACTGGGTGTCGCTCAATAAGATTACACTGGAAGTTTGCGCTAGTTGTCTAGCCGACTTAGTATATGATGAATTAGTTACGACAACTCCAAAGTCTTTATTGTAGAAATCTCGGGCTGCGTTGACTTCCTGAACGGCCTTGTTCCCTACTGGAGTTGAATAGAGCTTGCACTGAATTGCAAAGGAGACCCCGTTTTTCTCCGCAATGACATCGCATCCTTGATCACCGCTAGCTTTTGTGACTCGCGTTTGAAATCCTAACCCTTGTAGCAATTGTGCAATTTTATGTTCATATTCTATGGGCGTTAAAAAATCACCATATGTTTTAGTGGCACATGATTTTGAAGATAATTGCTCTGGTAATTTTTTATGCGTTAACAACCAGTTCCACACTTCATCAAATACGGTGATAAGGTCTCCCTCTTCGGATATAACTCGAACTCCTACATTTCCGATATCTAACGTACCTTCTTCTGGAAAGATGATCCGAACGGCGGGAATGTCTGAATCGCCTTCCATTTCACGTTCTACCATGCATTTGATGAAACGTTCTCTTTCGCGATACCAATCTTCCTCAACATGGTATCCGTAGTCATCTTTATATCTGGTTTGTCTATATTTGTCATAAAGCGTCCCGAAGTGATGACCTATAAGTGAAATAAATTGCCGGACTAATTGTTTTTTGTGCTCTCTCTCATCTTCTTCCATTTTTCCCTGTTCGTTCTCCGCTTTCTTTCGATCTCTGCGTTCGCACCAAGCAGAGGAGGCATAACAAATACAGCCTGCAAACACCAAGCATGTGACAATGGCAGCAAATGGTTCCCAATTATCGCTAACCCAATTTATAAGATAAATAATACCGCCTATAATAAGCACTGCGAAAAAAAGGCAACCTTCAGCCCCATCTAATTGTAGTTTACTCATTTGCGTTGCTTGTAATCCGCCGGGAATATTTTTGGCGTGCGTTTGCAAAAATCGTACACAACGTAGATTAAAGGCAGTGTTACGAAAATAAACATCACCGACAAAATCACGCTCAGGCGGGCGGGGTTGAATGCAGCAATGGCGTCTATCCATGTTGTGGGAAGAATGCCCTGGAAGACGGTATAACCGGTCAACGTGTAAAGGGTCACTATCTCGAAAAACGCAATTGCGACAAACCACGGCACGTGCCCAAAGCGTTCGCGCGCCGCTTGGTGCATGGTGAAGCAGTAAACCACGCCGCTGCGCAGCGTCAGGATGATCGAGAGGAATGCCATGTGCGGCACAAAGGGTTTGTAGATGTGCCAATCGCTCTTGAGGCTGAACAATGCACCGCCGCCCACTGCACAGGCAACTGCAAAAAGCCCGCCGAACAGTCCAGCACCAAACATCGCCTGCACTAATAGTTTTTTGGAACTGCCCTCTTTATCATGCTCATGCCGGGTGGACACCACCGGAAAGAGCACCAGCGCAATCGACATGCCCAAACAAGTAGCGATTTCGGAGAAACGCGAGATCATATAATACGCCGCTGAATCAAGATCGGGCAGGCGTTGACGGATGGTGAGATTCTCCACCAGCGTCTGCAATGTCGTAGCCGCCAGCAGCAATGCCACCCAGCCGGTATAGCGGATGATGCGCTTTGCATCGGCATCCCAATACGGCACCATCTTCACGCTCTTGTTCAGGTGAGGGCGCAGGGAGCAGAACGCCACCCCCATCGTAAACAGCGCCGGCATGATTTGTCCGACAAAATAACCCGACAGTCCGCGAATCGGCAGGCACACCGCCATCGTCGTCAGTCGCACCAATGCCGCCAAGAATCCGGTTGCCGTCAGCGTCCAGAACTTCTTCAACGCTTGCAAAGCCGTGGTAAAGATCGGCGCCAGCGCACCGATGATGCCCGTGGCGATAATCAAGAACCCCAAGCTGCCATTCGCCACCCGCACCCGCTCAAAGAAAAACGGCATCAGCAAATACGCCGCCGCCGAGACCACCAAGAACACGCCACCCGCAAACAAGAACGTATCACGCAGCAGCCGCTTCACCTTTCCGTATTCCTGCAGCGCCATATATTTGCTCAGGAACTTCATGAACGGCACCAGCAGAATCCCCAACGGCAACCCCATCAAGGCTCCTACGGAAGTCAGCGGCAGCACCGCGCCCAGCTCATCGGCGGGCACATATTTCGGCACCAGCCACAACCCCACCACGGCGTTGATCAAATCGCCGAAACGCTGAGTTACAAACATCAACAAGGTGAACCACCACAGTTCGCCGAGAGTGCCGCTAAGCCGTTGAATCACATGAGGCAAACGCATAATCGTGCCGTCATTATACCCCAAACCCCGCCCAAACACCAGTAAAAGCGTAACCCATACCCCTGCGCCGTGCGGGATGTAAAGTGTAAAATATCTTTTCCCTGCAGATGGGGGGTGCCCGGGCACGCTCTCTTTCAGGGGAGTCCCCCATGGGGGGCGCGAAAATCTAACCGCCGGTTGAGACGTTTAGTGTTCCATCGGCGGGCCGATTTTCGTATCATTTCATCATCAAACCAAACAACCGAAAGGAACCGCCGATGGAACGCCGCCAGCATACAAAACCCCGCCGTAAGAA
>JAVBMC010000016.1:0-10791 GCA_031552845.1 Kiritimatiellia bacterium | reverse complement strand
AATTCAAAACCGCCCTTGAGGATTTTACTGAAGCTGCCCGCCTTGCACCCTCGGCGAAAGATGAGGCAGCTTTCTACAACGTACTGGCGCTGTACGGAAATGGCAATGATGATGAAGCCCGCGCAGCAGGCGCCGCCTACTTGTTGGATTATCCTAACTCGCTGTTCCTACCAGACATGGCCATGTGGCTCGCACAACATGATTTCAACCGAGGCAATTACGATGATGCCAAGAGTGCATTCTTAAGCTTTGTCACTAAATGGCCTGAAAACAAATGGGCAGAGATTGCGTCCCTCTGGGCAGCAAGAGCATCTTTGCGCCAGCGTGATTATGCAGGGGCAATTGAGTTGCTATCGGCTCTTATCACCACCTACCCTAATACAACTCAACTCGCGGAAGCCCGTTATATGCAGGCCGAATCCCTGATCGAGCTGGCACGTCTTAACGAGGCGCTTGTTTTGCTGGATGACATCATCGCCCGTTACCCGGAAAGCGAATGGGCTGCCAATGCAAAAGAGCTCAAAGGCGACTGTTTACTTAACTTGGGTGCGGATAATTCGGCACGTTATCTCGAAGCCATCAAAACCTACAAAGAAATCTTAGCCCGCCCTACTCTCACACAAAGCCAAATCTATCGGACACACTTTAAAATTGGACGATGCTTTGAAAAGCTCAATCGTGCGGATGAGGCATTGGAACACTACTACATTGAAGTAGTCTTAAAGTGTTTAGATGAACGGAAGCAAACCAAGCTGGATCCCGATACGGAAAGCTTATCTTGGTTTTTAAAAGCGGCTTATCATGCTGCCGACCTGCTGGATCGGAGTAACAAGTCAGAAGAAGCATTGCAAATACTACGCCGGATTTCATCCAATCACTTGCCCGGCACCGACATAATCTCCGAATGGATGAAGCGTATCAAGCAGACAGATCACTAACCTATTTCTTTTACCATCTTTAACAGGATTGACCATGGCAAAGTTTGAAATCACAGGTGGCTCCCCCATATCCGGGATTCACGTTGTTCCCGGCAATAAAAATGCCGCGCTCCCGATGATTGCGGCGGCATTGTTGAGCAGTGAACCGGTTACTTTAAAGAACCTCCCTATTATTGTCGACGTCTTGGTGATGCTCGACATTGTCAAGGCGCTTGGAGCGTCTGTCAACTTGGACAAGGCCAAGCATACGGTAGTGATTCATGCCAAAAAGTTGACGGCAACAAACTTGGACAAAGAGTTATGCGGCAAGGTGCGTGGTTCGATTCTCTTTGCCGGCGCTCTCATCGGTCGTTGCGGTTCTGCCACCATCTATCCTCCGGGCGGTGATGTAATCGGGCGTCGTCGTATTGATACGCATATTGAAGGATTCCAAGCCTTAGGCGTACAAGTCAAATGCGGTGCGGCCTTTTCCTTTCACACTAA
The DNA here is from genome assembly GCA_031552845.1 of Kiritimatiellia bacterium. Taxonomy (GTDB): domain Bacteria; phylum Verrucomicrobiota; class Kiritimatiellia; order RFP12; family DVOR01; genus JAVBMC01. The sequence goes on along the minus strand of JAVBMC010000016.1, from coordinate 9,370 downwards.
GGGTCTGAAGGGCGCACGATTTGTATTGGATGAAGCCAGCGTGACTGCCACGGAAAACATCATCATGGCGGCCGTTCTAGCTAAAGGCAAGACGGTGTTGTACAATACTGCTTGCGAGCCGCATGTCCAAAATCTTTGCAATATGCTCAACGCAATGGGCGCAAAGATTGAAGGCATCGGTACCAACTGTCTCACGATTACCGGAGTCTCACGCCTGAGCGGCGTGACTTGTGCTATCGGACCGGACTACATTGATGCGGTGTCGTATATGATTGCCGCGCTTGCCACCGGCGGAGCAATGACCCTCAAGAACATTGATTCTGGCGACTTCGAAATCATCCAACGTCCCCTCCACCGCTTCGGAGCCCGCTTTACAATTAAGGGGAAAACTCTTCGTATCCCCGGCAAACAGAAACTGCGCACCAAGTATGACTTCGGTCAAGTCATTCCAAAGGTGGAAGACGGCATCTGGCCGGCGTTCCCTTCGGATCTGATGAGTGTATTGATTGTGCTGGCGACGCAAACACGCGGCACCATGCTGTTCTTTGAGAAGATGTTTGAGAGCCGTATGTACTTTGTCGATCACTTAATCGGCATGGGTGCGTTGATTGTACAGTGCGATCCCCATCGGGTTGTCGTGACAGGTCCTGTCAGCCTGCAGGGCACTAAGGTGGCCAGCCCGGACATCCGCGCCGGCATGGCTTTGCTCATTGCGGCGCTCTGTGCAAAAGGTCAAACAACAATCCTCAATGCCGAGAGCATCGACCGCGGGTATGAGAAGGTTGATGCGGAATTATCCCGCTTAGGTGCCCGCATCCGCCGCCTCGACTGATCTGACGCATTAGTAAGCCATCTGTATCTGGAAGCGCAGGAAGTAGGCCATCCCGTCACGCGGTGACGTGTACTCTCCCGGCGCAAACGCCTCAGCACGGACTAGGCCGCTGATATCGCCGCGTCCGTTGCTCAAAGCCCCTTTGACAAGCAGAACTGCGTACTCCAGCGCTCCCAGCCATCCTTGATACTGCCCATGCCCTCCGCTGCGCGTCCACTCGACATCGGACGTCTCCGCAAATACCGGCCCGGTATGGGATTGAAATGACTGGCGTTCTCCAACTTTAGCTCCGGCACCCAGATAGGGATAAAACATATTTGCCCAATACCCCATGCCGTAGTAACCGCAATTCCGAAGAAACAGCAGTTCACTGAGAATCGAATGCCTCCCCCATAATGGATTCCAATTGGTATCGGTGCCTTTATCCGGATTGGCATCGCCGGAGAGCGCATAGAACGCACACATCACATAGGGCTTCCAACCTTGCGTGGCAGCCGGCCTCCAGGTCGTGCTTGCATAGAACATCCAGGCGCAAAGATCCCGTCCATCATCAATTTTACCGAGCTGCCACGCGGCTTCAATCTCTGCGCTGAATGTTTCGCTCAGCTTTGGCTTGAAGAAAACACCCTGCGTGTAGATGTCGCGCCCCGGCCGCGCAACATCCGCAATTTTGTAGTCACCTTGCCGCCGCCAAATGAAGTAAGCTTCCAAGGGCATAGTTTTGTCGATTGCGCGTGTTATGAAATACAGCCCTGCGCCGGCATCTTCCATATCACGTGCGGAGGGTTCAATCTGCGTGAGCTGGCGCTCGTCCCTCCAGGCTGCCGGAGCCCCGGTCGGATCACCGATCGTAAAGTAGTTATAGGGCATGTCATAAAGACCAAAAAAGATGAGGTCATTCTCATCATCAATGCGCCAGGTCGCCACGGCGGCATCGCTGTAAAAAGTGCGCGAACCATCGCCCGGCGTACCGTCGCCGAATATCCGCCAGGAACCAAAATAATTCAACTCCTGCCGGCCTATCCTGAAGTCAACCTGATCATCAAAACAATTATTGATATCGACGAAGAAGTTATCGAGGACCAGCTCATCCGGCCAAGTAAAATTGCTCACCACATCACGCCGTGCGATGTATTTGCGCCATTCGTGTGATATCCGCCCGAACCAGCGGAAATCCTCACCATACTTGGCCTCCCCCCAAGCCCGTGCACGAAAGCGGAAAAAGTTTTCCTGCTTGCCGCCGCCCCCGCCTGGAATCGGAATATGATCCCATAACTCCTGACGCAAGCGGAGGTCTAACCCGCCATTCAGTTGCAAAGACGGCACCTTTTCAACAACAGCATCGGAATCAATGACCGCTGTCATCACTTCATTCGTCACCTCATTTGCATTGACCGTCGAGAAAGCAATGTACACGCAAACAGCCAGCGCTGCGTTGAAAGGCAGTTTCATGATTATTCTATCCGGCCCTTATCTGTTTTGTAGAGACTATCTGCCTATTCTATATATTAATAGGCGATCATGACTTGGAAGCGCAGGAAGTAAGCCATCTCGTCCCGAGGCGAAGTATATTCACCGGGAGCGAAAGCTTCTGCACGGACGAGTCCGGTTACTTGACCGCGTCCGTCGATTGCACCCTTGACCATGACAACCATATACTCCAACACGCCTAACCAGCCTTGGTATTGTCCATGCCCGCCGCTCCTCGTGTAATCTTCATCTGCGGTTTCTGCGAACAGAGGCCCCGTGTGGGACAGGATAGAGTGTCTGTCAAATATCTTTGTTCCGGCGGCCAAATGCGGATACATCATGTTTGACCAATAACCGACGCCATAGTAGCCGGTGTTGCGCACCAGCAAGAGTTCGCTGAGCATCGGGTGACGCGCCCACATGGGGTTCCAGTTGGTATCGGTACCTTTGGTTGGATTCTTGTCACCGGAGAGCGCATAAAAGGCTAACGTCAAATAGGGCTTCCAACCTTCTTGAACTGTCGGCCGCCAGGTTGTCGCGGCATACGCCATCCACGCGCAGATATCCCGTCCATCGTCCACTCGCCCGCCCTGCCAAGCGGCTTCAAACTCAGCACTCCACTCCTCGGTGAAAGATGGCTTGAACAGAATACCCTGCGTCCAGATATTCCGCCCTTGATATTTAGTGTCGCCGATTTTATAATCGCTTTGCCTGCGCCAGATGGAGTAAATATCCAGCGGCATCTTAGGGTCAATAGAGCGCGTTGTATAATAGACGCCCGCGCCTGCATCAGACATATCCCGTGCCGAAGCTTCGACTTGCGTCTGCTGGCGTTCATCACCCCAGCTCTTCGGCACGCCCGTCGGATGACCGATGGTGAAGTAATTGTAGGGCATATTGTAGAGGCCAAACAAACGCAAATCATTCTCATCATCCAGATGCATCGTCATCACTGCGGCATCGCTATAGAATGTGCGCGAACCATCACCGGGCGTACCGTCACCAAAGATACGCCATGAGCCAAAGTAATTCAAATCCTGCCGACCGATACGAAAGTCAATGAAGTCACCAAAGCAGTTGTTGATGTCGACGAAAAAGTTATCCAGCACCAGCTCGTCGGGCCACGTATAATTACTCACCACATCGCGGCGGGCAATATACTTGCGCCATTCATTAGCCACACGGGTATAGAAGCGGAAGTCATCACCATACTTTGCCTCACCCCAAACACGCGTACGGAAGCGGAAGAAGTTTTCCTGCTTGGCACCGCCGCCGCCGGGCGCTGGGATATGATCCCACAACTCCTGCCGCAGACGTAAATCAAAACCGCCGTCGAACTGCCATGGCGACTGATCCGCTTGAACAACCGCATCTTCAGCAACCGGCAAGGCAGCATCTGTAGTTTGAGCAGAGACTGAGAGGCTTAACGCAACCGCAAAAAGAGCGGCAAACTTGAAGTTAGTCATATGATATTTTATATTCACCAACACGTAAAGAAGGAACCACATCCAACGCCAGCGCATCTTGCTTGCGTAGTGAAATTTGCTGCTCGGCCAACCCGGCAATCATCGCGGCATTGTCGCCGCAGTATTTCGGTTCAGCCAAAAATAATGGACAGCCACGCACATCAGCGAGTGCCTGCAAACGTCCACGCAACAACCGATTCAGCGAAACCCCGCCGCCAACAACCAAGGCCTTATATCGTTGTCCCAGCAACGCCGTCTCTGTGCGCGTGACCAGTGCGGACACGACTGCCTCTTGGTATGCCGCCGCCAGATCGGCAATCAGTTCGTCGGTGAGCACAGGCAGCTTCTGTATCGTCCGCAACAGTGCAGTCTTCAAACCGCTAAAGCTCACGCAAAGCTCCGCCTGCATGCCAAAGAGATTTGGGTTGTCAGCCTGCACGCGGCCTGAAGGAAATACAAACTTGTTCTTTCCGGTGGCTTGCTGTGCGGCACGATCGATTGCGGGCCCGCCCGGATAACTCAACCCCAACAGCTTGGCGGCTTTATCGAAGGCTTCGCCAGCGGCGTCGTCGAGTGTTTGTCCGAGGATACGGTAGGCTCCCGGTGCTGAACATTCGATCCATGCGGTATGTCCACCGGAAACGACAAGCCCGAGCATAGGATAAACATCTGCCGTCAGCGGTTTGTCGAGAAACACCGAATGCAAGTGCGCCTCAATGTGGTTGATGCAAACGAGCGGTTTATTAAGCTGAACGGCTAGCCCCTTGGCGGCATTCAGCCCCACGATGAGCGAGCTGGCAAGACCGGGGCCGTAAGTGACGGCAATGGCGTCGATGCCCACCCACGGTGCGGGCGCATCAGGGAATGCACGGGCAACGGCTTCGTCGATAACCTCTTGTATCTTTTCGAGGTGGCTGCGTGAGGCGATCTCCGGTACCACGCCGCCATACGGGCGGTGCAAGGGGATTTGACTGAACACTACCGATGACAAAACTTCACGCCCATCGCGTACGACTGAGGCGGCGGTTTCGTCACAGGAGGTCTCAATGCCAAGGATGGTCATACCGCGCGTGCGACGATTTTGTTATGCTCATCCAACCGCACAATGCTGGGCTCATGCGTGCGCGCTTCATCCGGTGTCAACTGACAGAAGATCATGACGATCAAACGGTCGCCGACTTTGCCACGATGCGCACACGCGCCATTGAGGCAACAGATGCCGCTGCCGCGCGGGCCTGCGATGGCATAGGTCTCAAAGCGGTTGCCATTCTCAAGGTCGGCGATAAGGAGCTTCTCGAACGGCAATACGCCGACGGCATCGAGCAAGTCCTGATCGACAGTCAGACTGCCTTCGTACTCAAGGTTGGCCTCGGTAACGCGCAGGTGTTGAAATTTGGCTTTAAGCAAGGTGACTAACATGGTCATTATTCCACGGTGACAGATTTAGCAAGGTTACGAGGCTGATCAATCGAACATCCTCTCAGGCGGGCAACATGATACGCCAGCATTTGTTCGACCATCACCACCGGGATTGGCGCCACGAAGTCCGCGCACTTAGGTATGGCAATGATGTCGTCGGCATGGGCGCGCAGGTCGATCCCCTCGGTTGATATGGCAATGACGGGCGATTTACGCGCGCGGCATTCCTGCATATTGCTGATGGTCTTCTCCATGCCCGCGATATCCGGTACGCAGGCAAAGACCGGCACGGTTTCATCCAGTAGCGCGATCGGCCCGTGCTTCAGTTCGGCGGCTTGGTAGCCCTCGGCGTGGATGTAAGAAATCTCCTTCATCTTCAACGCCCCCTCCATCGCCGCGGGGAACATATAACCGCGCCCGATGAAAAACGAATTTGACATACCGGCGTGCTTCTCGGCAATCTTGGCGATATGGTCATTCAACTCCAAGACCCGCTCAGCGAGCGCTGGCAGCTCGGCGATCGCGCGGCACATCGCCGCACCGCTTTGCAATGACAACCGGCGCGTGCGTCCCAATGCAATTGCCAACATCGCCAGCACAGTCACTTGACACGTGAAGGCTTTGGTCGATGCCACGCTGATTTCGGGGCCTGCGTGCAAATAGACGCCGCGCCCGGTTTCACGCGCGATTGTTGAGCCAACCACATTGCAAAGCCCCAGCACTGTGGCGCCTTTGCGCTTGGCTTCGCGTACTGCCGCGAGCGTATCGGCGGTCTCGCCGGATTGGCTGACGGCAATCAAGCAGGTATTGCGTTCGATGATGGGATTGCGGTAACGAAACTCTGCCGCTTGGTGTACCTCGGCAGGCGTGTCGGCAAAGTCTTCAAAGAAGTAAGAGCCCGTCAGCCCCGCGTAGTAGGAAGTCCCGCACGCGGCAATGGAGACACGCTCAATGCCGGCCAACTCCTGCGCCGATGCCTGCATGCCGGCCAGATGCACAGTGCCTTCTTCCGGCACGAGACGTCCGCGCATCGTATTCGCCAGCGCTGTGGGTTGCTCGAATATCTCCTTGAGCATGAAGTGTTCATGCCCGCCCTTTTCAATCTGCCCCAAGTCCCAATCAATCGTCGTGGTCTCACGGTTCACGGGGACGTTCGCAAGGGAGGTGATTTCAACGTCGGAGTCTGAGACGGTCACAAAGTCGCCGTCATCCAAGAACACCGCCTTGCCGGTGTATTGAACCACGGCGCTGGCGTCGGATGCAACGATGACTTCATCCTCACCCAAGCCGACAACAATGGGACTGCCCCGGCGTGCAGCCAGCAGCATATTGGGATGTGACTTGGAGATGGCAGCGATTCCATAAGTGCCTTCGAGCTTGCGCAACGTCGCGGTAAACGCCTCACGGAAGTCCCCTGCGTAATTATACTGCAACAGGTGGGCAATCACTTCGGTGTCAGTCTGCGACTTGAAGACATAACCCTCTTGCGTCAGCTTTTCGCGCAACGCCTGATAGTTCTCGATGATGCCATTGTGCACGACCGCAAAGTTTGAATCCATCGACAGGTGCGGATGGGCGTTCGCCTCGTTCGGTTCGCCGTGCGTTGCCCAGCGCGTATGCCCGATGCCCAAACGCGCCGAGAGCTCATCGCCATCCTGCAGGGAGGTTTGCAGCTTAGCCTCCAGCTGCGAAATCTTACCCGGCGTCTTGATTACGCGAATCGGTTGACCAGGCATGCACAGCGCGACTCCTGACGAATCATAACCGCGATACTCCAACCGATGCAGTCCCGCAACAACAACCTCTGACGCCTTCCGATGCCCGATATAACCCACTATCCCACACATACATTCAACTTATCCGCGCACTAGGCAAGCACCTGCAGACGGCTTGATGACCTGCACATCGCAAGGATGTCCGAACTTTGCCGCATAGGCGTTCTTGAGTGCAATAGAAATCGTCTCCGTATCGCGCGGATGCACGAGCAGCACCGCCGAACCCGCCGCCGGAGAGACGCGCCCCCAGCACGCCGGGAATCTTCTTCGCGGCATCGACCACCGCATCCAACTCCTCGCAAGAGTTCTCAAACATCGTGCGCGAGCTTTCGTGCGAATCAAACATCAGCTGTCCGAAGCCCGCCAAGTCACCGCTCTTCAACAGCTCAGCACCCTTCAGCACGCGCTCATTCTCCGATATCGGATGCGCCGCACGCTTCGCCACCACATCGCAAAGACCTGCGCGGTGCGCTTCCCACTCTGTCATCGAGACATCGCGCAACGCCGCTACCGGATGCTCCAACACCGAAGCAAAATACTGCGTAGCCTCCTCACACGCCGCACGGCGGGTATTATACTCACCGTCCACCAACGCATGCTTCGCGTGCGTGTTACACATCACAAAACAGACATCATTACCCATCGGCGTATTCTCAACCTTCAGCGAGCGGAAGTCCGTCTTCACCAACTGCCCCTCCTTGCCGCACAAGCTCGAGATCTGATCCAGCAACCCGCACTTGCAGCCCGCATAATGATGCTCGGCCATCTGTCCGATCTTCGCCATCTTCACCACATCAATCGAAATGCCGAACAGCTTCGTCAGTGCCATTGCCGTACACATCTCCAACGCCGCCGAACTCGACAACCCGCTCCCCAGCGGAATGTTCCCCAGGAACATCGCATCCACGCCCACGTCAAACTCCTGCACCTCGCGCAGCCCCGCAACCGTCCCGCGCACATAGTTCGACCACGTATCCTCCTGCACCGGCTCCGGCGCATGCGTGCAGAACTCCACCTCGCGCATCAAATCACCCGCCACCAACCGCGTACGCAACGACGGCCGCTTCGCGCAGGCAAAGAACGTCCCGCAGTCAATCGCGGCAGAAAACACGAACCCCTCATTATAGTCCGTATGATTCCCCAGCACCTCGATACGCCCCGGCGCATAAGCAATCACCTCAGGTTCCCGGCGGAAGTGTTCGCGATATTTAACTAACAACTCTTCCAAAACATGCTTCGGGTACATGCGAATCTCCAGACAGCCGGCGCAACTCCGGCTTAAAAATAGATGGTGGGCGCTACTGGACTCGAACCAGTGACCCCTACCGTGTGAAGGTAGTGCTCTAACCAACTGAGCTAAGCGCCCGAAAGGCCAGCAGTCTACCAAATACCCCCTCCGCAGTCAAACAAAAACGCCCCCGTCACACGGATTTCCCACACGCCCGCCCGAGCCTCGCCCTCCCCCACACCCGCCCAAACCTGCCGCCGGCCACCCCCTCCCGCGTACGCGCAACGCACCTTAAACAAAAACTTTCACAAACGAATATTTACCGCTTGACGATACGTCCGGAATATGTCATACTTAGCGGTTCGCTTCAAACGGGGCTCCGGCGTGGTGCCGGGCAAGCCCGACGGTTTGATAGCCCAGAAAGGAGGAGGAGATGATGAACGTGAGAGCACCTGCAAACGCAGCCCAGCGGTTGGCCGGCCACAGTGCCGTACGCCATTCCGTACACAGCTCGGTTCACGTTCCCCTCGCCCGCCTCCCCATCTATATTAACGCTACATCATATACGACTAGTTCACTATATAGCCATCCTCAACGGATGGTGCAAACAGAGTATATCAGGAAGTGTAGCACAAACCTAAATGAAAGGCCAAAGAAATGGCTAACAAATACTTCACCGGAGATCCACTCTCCGAAGACCTGCGTGCCCAAGGGGCGCAGATAGTTAACAGCATCACCGCATACGAAGTCTCTGACAAAGCCTTCTACGCGACGATGGTCAACCAGGGCACGACCGTACGCGAGGCGGATGTCATGGCAGTCGTCAATAACATCGGCAAAGCCATCGCCACGATCTGCGGCAATGGCGGCAGGGTCAAGATCCCCGGGCTCGGTACGTTCAGCACCCAGCTCGGAGGCGTCAAAGCCGCCGATGGCAGCTGGCTCAAACCCCTCACGGCCTACATCAAGTGGGTACCGTGTGTGGAGCTCGACCGCGCCTTCCAAGGCAACCTCGTCGTTGAAGAGGTTGAACGGACGATCATCCGCCCGCACATCGTCTCCATCACCGATGCCGCCACCGGTTCGCGAAACGACCAGCTCACTCCCGGCAACATGGTTGCGATCGACGGGTACAACCTGAAGATTCACCCCATGGTTGCCACGGAAGGTGTGTTTTTCA
>JAVBMC010000064.1:0-38481 GCA_031552845.1 Kiritimatiellia bacterium | reverse complement strand
CAAAGGGATGCTCAAACTCCTGCGCCGTCATACCCCAGGTGCCATGATCTATTACGCCCACCCCTACAGCTCCTGGGAACGCGGCAGTAACGAAAACAACCATCGCCTCATCCGCCGCTTCGCGCCCAAAGGCAGCCGGTTAAGCCAGATAAGCCACCGTGAACTCGCCGAAGGCGTCGCCTTCATCAACCAGCTTCCTCGCAAGATCTTTGACGGGCAAAGCTCCCTCGAGCGCTGGAATGCCGCCTTGAAAATAATCGTCTAAAAGTGAAATCATTTATTGCAATGAACCTGCTTTCCGAAGTCATAAACAATACCCGCTACCCCCTCCCCACCAACAAAACCCACCCGTTTCAGGGAACAGCACGCCAAACACCCCATTTCAACGCTCAACCCCTCCGTCACGAACTATCGCGCCAGTGCTCCTTTTGGGAGTAGGCTGACGCGAGAGAAGGAGGAGAGTAGCTCACGCGGAGACGCGGAGGCGCGGAGAGGAGAGAGTGTGAGAAGACAGCGCAGTGCGGGGACTCGTGTTGTGTGCGTTAGCAGGTAGGGCAGGTCTCGCCGAGACCGCCGCACCCACACAGTCGCCCTCAAAGCAGACAACTATTACCCCGCTCGGCGGTTTCGGCGAAAGTGCCACAGGCACTTTTGCAGCCCTACCCAATAACCGTGTCAGTTTCTTTCCGCGCCTCCGCGTCTCCGCGTGAGCTTTATCCTGCTTTGTCGGCGAAATGAATTATTAGAGGTGCCCTTACACTTTGTCCACAATTCCCAGCGGTGCGGCAGTCATCCAGCCGCCGCGGGTGAAATCGGGCACGTCAATCGAGGCGCTCTTGCACTTGACCGACTGGGCGGTGAGCGGTACCAGCGCGCTCCACAATGCCGCGTCATAAACGTCCATATCCGGCGCGAGCCCCTTGCGCAGGCAGTAGAACAAACGGCTTTCCATCAGCGAGTCCATGCCGCCGTGTCCGCCGCCTGCCCGTGCCGCCGCGGCTTCTTCACGCCACAACGGATGTGCGAATTGTTTCTTCAGCTCGGCCAATGCATCGGGCTTGAGCCAATCGTGAGAGTTGGGCGCCAGTGCCACGCGCAGCGGATAGTCCGCCAGAATGCCCTTTGTGCCTTGAATCAGGTTGATCCGGCTATACGGTCTGGGACTGTGGGTGTCGTGCTGCACCATGATCGTGCGGCCGCGGTGCGTCTTGATGAGCGTCGTATTCATATCGCCGAGCTGATACTCCGGCTTCAGCCACGGGAACTCGGCGGAGAGCGCCTTTGCCCGCTCGTTCATCCGCAGCGAGGCGCTGCTCATCGAGACCAAATACGTCAGCCGGTCCCCGCGGTTCACATCCATATACTGGCACACCGGGCCGAGCCCATGCGTCGGATAGGGGTTGCCGTCATAATGCTTCGAGAACTCCCCGCGCCACTGTTTGTAATAGGTATCGGGCTTGAGCTTCATGTCGCACAAGTCGTGGATATAGGCGCACTCGCCATGCACCAAATCGCCCAGCATGCCCTTCCGGCAAAGATTCAACGCCAGCAGCTCGGACTCGCCATAACAGCAGTTCTCCAGCATCACGCAATGCCGCCGCGTCTTCTCCGAAGTCTCCACCAGCTCCCAGCACTCGTCCAGCGTCATCGCCGCAGGCACTTCGACAGCCACATGCTTGCCGCACTTCATCGCATAAACCGCCATCGGCGTATGCAGCAGCCAGGGCGTGCAGATATAAACCAAATCGACATCGTCCGACTCGCACACCTGCTTCCATGCATCCTCGGTGCCGCCATAGACCTTCGGCGCCGGCATCTTGCCTCTGCCCTTCGCAATCATCTGACGGGATTTCTCGCAGCACTCCATCCGGATGTCACACAAGGCCGAAATCACAATATCCGTGCGGTCTGCCTGACGCCCCACAGCGCCGAGTCCCCGTTCGCCCAAACCGATAATACCCACGCGCGGACGTTCAATCGGATCCGCCGCAAATCCTAACATCGGTTCGCGGCATCCTAAGCCCAGCGACGCGCATCCCGGCGCCAGCAAAGCGCTGCCTCCGGCAACTGCCGATAATCTGAAAAAGTCGCGGCGGCTGAATCCGCCCTGCTGTCCCTGCGTCCCACCCTTCATGATACTCCTCCTTGCTTTAATGGGTACTAAACACAAACCTGCGAAAACTTTCAAAAGCCGCTCTACCGCCCCAGCTCATCGCGGTACGGCACCGTCAAATTATAGGCCGCCGCGTGCTGACGCATCTCCTGCATCAGCTCCGGTTTCGGGTTCCGCGCATACTCCGCAATAAAGTGATACATCTTTTGCTGCGCCCAACGTTCGCGTAACGCCGCGGGGCCCTTCTCAGCCTGATCCGACACATCCAAGCGGAACACCACATCATATCCCTGCGTTCCCGCCTGACCGCGGATCTGGCACGCCACCTCGCGCTGTCCCGCCGGACACCGCCCAAACAGTTCCAACGGCTGATCCACATATAAATTCGACGCCAGCCGCGGGAACACCTCGCTCGCCGACGCCACATCAAACACAAACGCCACATCGCTCATCACCGGATTACGGATGCCCGAAAAGATCGGCGTCATCGCGCTTGGAATATCCCACCGATTCCCCTTCATCACACGCCCCACCCCGCGGTTGCAATACGACAGCATATCCAACAGGTACGTATTCGCCCGCGACTGCGTGCCGAACGTATACACCGAGAGCGCTCCGTCATTCAATCGCGTGAACTCACCGATAATCCGCGTGCTCTCCACCATTCCCACCGTCGGGCGCCCATCCGTCACCACCACCACGATCAGCGGACGCTGCGGGTCGCGCTTCACGCCAAACAACTCCCGCAGCGTGACAAACAAATCGGTCCCGCCGTGCGACTTCAGCTTTCGGATAAACATCCGCGCCAGCTCCATCGTCTGCCCGTTCACCGGACGCAGCCCGTCAAACGAATAAAACGCACTATCCCGAAACGCCGCAATCATGAAACGGTCCTCAGCCCGCAGCGCCTCCGTCAAAGCCTGCTCCAGCCCCCTCCGGCAATACTCCAAACGTTCATCGGTAATCGAACCCGATACGTCCTGCACGAAGATCACATCCTTCGGCACCACCGGCAGACTCTTCTCTGAACTCCGTTGCACCAGCATCCGGTAATACACCCACTTCGGATCCTTCTCATCACGGAACGTCTGCACCGCCACCTGCAAGCGGTCATCAATCGGCAGATAAACAACCGGCTTCTCCGGCGCTATGCCGTCTGCCATCGCGGTATCCTGCGGCACCGTTGAGAACAGCTGATCCGTCACCGCCGCCGCGACAGCCTCGGTGCCCTTCGACAACCCCTCATCAACTCCCGTTGTCCCTTTGACGCCTGCAAACGGCATCGGATCAAACACCTCCGCCGCCGCACCGGAACTCAATGCCGACGGCACAGGCAGCGACACATCGGCAAACGCAGGCAGCATCACCGGCGGCACCACATCCGGCGCGTCCGGCACGCGGGCATTCAAATGCAGTTCCGGATGAATCTCCGGTGCAGTCATCGCATCCAACTGACGCTGCACGACCGACATCACCTCCTGACGTGGCGCCCAAGCGATTTCTTCCGGCTCTACCGTCGCAGCAGGACTCGCCACCGCCGGATTGGCAAACTCACTCTCCGCCGTCACGCCCGGCGCAAACGGCACATCCCGCACCGCCGGATTCTCCGCCGCACCCAAAGCCTGTGCTAAATCCGAAGGTGCAATCGGTCCCCTGCTCGGCTCAGGTTTGGCAACCGCTCCGCCCGTAATCGCCTGCACCGCCGTATCGTCCAACACCGACATCTTCGTCGGCGCCAGTGCTTCGGCACGTTCGGCAAACCGCTTCACCGCCTCCGTCATCGACGGCAGCGGGTTCAATCGATAATCCGCCAACGTCAACACCAGCAACAGATGCAACGCCAGCGAAACCGCCAATGCGCCCAGTAGCCAATCCGTATGTTTCCAGCGGATGCTCCTCATGGCGCGGCCCTCCTGCGGCGGGCCTGCTCCGAATCCGGATAACGCTTCTGCAGCTCAGCCAGTGCTTTCCCGGCTTCGTCACGGCGTCCTAAAGTCACCAATTGCTCCGCAGCCAAATCCAACGCCGCCGGCACCAGCGTCGGGTCATCAAACAGCACCGCTACGCTCATCGCATTGCGTACCGCACGGTCAGCCTGCCCCGATGCCGCCGCACTGCGCGCCAAACCTAAATACGCCTTGGCCCGTACAGCCGGCTGTTCCGCCGAAAACCCGATTGCATCACGGAAAAACTTCTCTGCCTCCTGATGCGTCCCGCCCTCCGCCAGCAGATTACCCAACGCCAACGCCGCCTCGGCCGCATAAGCCGTCTGCACCCGTTGCGCCAATGCAGCACGATACGCCGCCAACGCCGCCTCGCGCTGCCCCAGCAAAACAGCCGCACGTCCGGCCAGCGCTTGCCCGATCTGCTGATGCTGCGCGCTCTTCCACTTGTTTAACAACACCCGCGCCGCCGTATCTGCCGCCGCCGCATCTTTCCGTGCCAACTGATACTCCGCCAGCCAGATCAGACAATCGGCGTCAAACTCCTGCACCGTGTCCGCCGCCAGGAGCGCCTGAAACAACTCCGCCGCTTCTTCCTCGCGTCCCAGCTTCTGCAGCGTCAGTCCCAACTGAAACCGCGCTTCCCGTTCCACTGCCAAAGGCGCCTTACCTGCCAAGACTTGTTGAAACGCCCCGCGTGCTTTCTCCAGCTCACCCTCCTGTCGCCACAACACGCCGCGCCAGAAAGAAGCCTCAACCACCGACTCGAACTTTGGAAACCGTTTGAGCAGCTCATCCAACGACAGTGCCGCCGCCCGATGCTCCTTACGCGACACCTCCAACATCGCCTTACGGAACAACGCCCCCGGCGCCACAGGTGAATCCGGATACTCCGCCAGCAAACGCGCCCAACTCCGGAACGCCCCGGTAAAATCTCCCGAACGTTCACGGCAGACGCCCGCAGCCAGCAAAGCTTGCGGCGCCTGTTCAACCTTCGGGAACTTCGTAGCCAGCTCTTCATACGCCGTCGCCGCCTCAGTCCAATCCTTAGCCGACTGCGCCAGCCATCCCACCAGATACAACGCACGCGGTGCAAAGGGCGAATCCGGATGCCGTGCAGCCAACTGCCTGCAAGCTTCCACCGCTTGTGCGCGATCATTCAACTTCTCTGCCGACTGCACCCGCAGCCACAATAAATCATCCTCCAACTCCGCCGGGGGCAATGCAAACGCCTTCACCGCAGCAATGGTCTTGGCATACTGCGCACTCATGAATAGCGCCAGAATCTGCCCATACCGCGCATCGCCGCACTCCGCGGCATTCGGATAGGTCTTCAAGAAAACATCATACGCCGCCACCGCCTGCTCAAACCGCCCCAGCTTTCGAAACGCCGTCGCCTGCAGCAACAACAACCGGCGCTTCAGTTCACCCTCGGCCGAAGGCAGCGCCGTTTCAATAATCCCCAACGCCTCGATTCCGCGCTCAGCCGTCAAACAAGCCAATGCCGCCTGCTCCGTCATCTCACGCGTGATCGCCTCTTGCGGAAACCGCTCGCGCAGCTCTAAATAAAACTTCGCAGCACCCTCTACATTCCCCTGCGCTGTCGCCAACCGTGCCAAGTTCACCAACGCATCCGCCGCAAATAAAGATGATGACGAATCTGCCGCAGCAGTCTTATACAACTCCTCCGCCCGCTTGATATTATCCTTCTGCTCTGACCGCGCCAGCAACGCCGCCAGGCGCAACCGCCCCAGCCCCGTATAATCCGACACCGGCTCAATCTTCAAAAGGTTTTCGTAAGACTCAATCGCCTTCGCCGGCTGCTTTAGTTTTTCAAAACACTCGCCACAGTGATACAGTGCCGCCTGACGTACATCCGTCGGGAACCGTGCTCCCGTCAATGCGTCGAAGCTCGCCAATGCCGCCTCCAAACGATTCGCTTCCATCGCCAAGACCGCCCGTTGCAGTTGTGCAAAGTACCGCTCGACGCCTTTGTCGTACGACTCCAATATCTGACAGTAAACAGCATCGGCCTCCTGCGGCTTGCCTAGCCGCCGCAAACACTCCCCCTTGCGCAGCAGCACTGCCGGAGTCAGGGCGTTGGTCGGAACCGCTTGATACTCCTGCACGGCCAAATCATACATCCCGCGCCGGAAGAATCCATCACCCAATAATATACGATCATCCTCTGCCGCCGATGCCACACACGCCCAAGCCACCACCGCCACCGGCAACATCCGCCGGCAACAGCGTGCGAAACAGGCAGCAACTTCGCGGGACAACGTCAAGACCATCTTATTCCCCGGCGTTCTTCTCTTTGGTTGCAATCGAAAAATCTTTAATCCCGGCAGACCGGCACGCGTCAATCACCTGCATCAACTGCTCCACCGATGCCGTCGCGTCCGCCCGCAGGATAACCGTTTGATCCGGATACAGCCCCGTCAGCCGCTGCAGACGCGTACGCAGTTCGTCCACCGTCCACTCCTGCTGATTGACCGTGACCGTCCCCGTCCGTGTGACATTGATCACCATCTCGCCCGGCAGGCGGTCCGGCACTTCTCCCGTGCTCGCAGTCGGCAGAGCCAAATCTACCTCATACTCCCACTGCGAAAACACCGCCGTCGTGATAAAGAAACACAACAGCAGAAACATCACGTCCAACATCGGCGTCAACTGAAACTCCGGTGCCGTCGTCCCTGCCCGCTTTCGAAAGTTCATCGCACCTCCCCTTCGAAAACTTAACCCAATTTACCGGCCAACGCCGCCACCACTTGATCGCCCGCGCTCTCCAGCGCCGCAATCTGCCGTGCCGCCCGCCGACGGAACCATGCATAACACGCCAAAGCCGGAATCGCAATCATCAAACCGAAAATCGTCGTCACAATCGCCTGCGACACGCCTGCCGCCAACACCATCGGACGCGCCGACGCCACATCCGTCGCGATCGAACCGAACGCATTCAACATACCCAGCACCGTGCCCAATAAACCTACCATCGGTGCAATCGCCGCCAAGTCCAACAACAGCTGCGTCAGATTATTCACCGAGTCCGCCTGACGGATCCCCTCCGCCTCAACGGCCGCCCGCAAAAACGGCCAATCGCACTTCGGCGCACTCCGCACTGCATCCAATGCCGCCAATGTTACCGCCGCCAAAGGTGATGGCTGATTCTCACACAAACGCCGTGCCTCGCCCAGTTCATCCGATTTAATGTAAGCCAACACATCCCTCAGCTGCTCACGCGGAGCCAATTGACTCTCCCGCAAGAACAGCAGAAAATAAAACACCAGCGCCAACCCCAACACAGACATCGCAGCCAGCACCCACATCAAAAAACCGCCATACGCCCAAGCCTGCTTCACGCTCATCGCATACGCCGGCGCTGCCGTCGTAGCAGTTTGCGCCGCCGCGCACAACGTCCCCCCCAACCACACTAACCCCGCCCAAGCCAACCGCTTACTCATATCCCTGACTCCTTAAATCCGGCCAAATATCAATAGCTCCGCATAATAACCGATTTCGCCCCATGAGTCCAGCATAAAACCCAAAGCAAGCCCCTCCATTGCTCATCCAAACCGCTTTTCAGGCCATCACCGCCATCAGCCGTTTGAACAATCGCTCACCAAACCACCAATAACACGGCAACAGCAAGAAAACCGGATACAGCAGCAATACGATGAAATCATGGACTTTATACTGCCAGCTCCCCTTCAACCAGACAGATACATTACTGACATACGCCCCATTCGCTCGGGATTGATGCCGCAGATATAACATCAGAATGCTCACGACCTCCAGAAAGATTTCGGTACACCACCTCTCGTCATGAATCATAATCGCCGCTAACATGAAAAGAACAGGAAAGCCAATATAAAACTTCTTCTCTGCCCAGAACGATTTGAAAGCCATATCATGCGGCCCCAAGGAATCAAGCTTCCTCTGATTTTCTTTTTCCTTCTTCTCAGAACGAGCAACATCCCACACAAATAAAGCACCGATCATCAGCACTAACCATAAAGGCACTCCGGCACTACTAATAGCACAATACCCTACCAAAGCAGCAACACACGCCGCAGCAGAACAAACAAGCAATCGCTTATGTTTTCTATAAATCTCTTTAAAAACCATCACGCATCCGTTCCCAGCATGATTGAAAATACTTGCGTTCTCCGGCAGGCACATCTTCCAATCTCAAATAGGTTTGGTGAGCACCGCTGACATAATCGACTCTATGAAAGCGAGGCAGGTTATTAGAAATAACGTAGAGCACTGTACCTTTTCTATTCCAGTCTATAACATTATCAACAATATTGTTGCCAAAAGCGGCATCATTATCAACCAATACCTTCCGCCCGCTTTGCCAAACAATCTGAAAGCGTCCATTACCAAAAGCGCGGTGAGTGTCTCGTCCGCTTCGATATGAAGTCGGATGCGTACATTTGGAAGAGTCGCCAGATTCATCACAATAGCCGGACTCAAGAAATGGCCAATACAAAATACTCGTGACACAAAGAAGCAGAAATAGCAAGCACCCCATTCCACAGATACAACAGATTGACAACATAAGACTCTTCTTCCGAATATTCAGAAAGAAGAAGATTAACAACGCACCCAGTAAAACAGGAATAAGAAGAAAGACCATAGGTCACCTCATGTCCGACAAAAGCTCCGTGATTTTATATCCTCATAATCGCAAAAACATACTAGAATGATACTCCTATACTTCAGGGAAAGCAAGACCATTCACCGCATTGCCAAATAAATCACCATATCCTTAGTGGGTTTTATTTATTTCCTTAGTGTGATGCGAAATTATCCTTAGAAGGATAATTTTATCTCCAACCAAGGATAAGTTTGCATCCAACTAAAGATATATTTGTATCACACTAAGGATAATTTTGAATCCAATTAAGAATTGCACAGAGTCCTTGGTTGGATTGGATTACGCCGAGAGCGGGATTGGACAAATTGCCAGCCTTTTCTGCAAAAAATAAGCCGGGAGTCACCCGCAGGCAGCTCCCGGCTTGTTGTCAATGGTGGGTTATTATTCCCACTCGATGGTGGCGGGCGGCTTGGAGGAGATGTCGTAAACGACGCGGTTGATGCCGGCGACTTCGTTGATGATGCGGTTGGAGATTTTGGCGAGCGTCTCGTAGGGTACGCGCATCCAATCTGCCGTCATGGCATCGACGCTGTGCACGGCACGAATGGCACAGACGTTTTCGTACGTGCGGCAGTCACCCATCACACCGACCGACTTAACTGGCA
This sequence comes from Kiritimatiellia bacterium, assembly GCA_031552845.1. GTDB lineage: Bacteria > Verrucomicrobiota > Kiritimatiellia > RFP12 > DVOR01 > JAVBMC01. The sequence continues at coordinate 29,157 of JAVBMC010000064.1, read as the reverse complement.
GAAGGATGGCGAAGCTTTGCCAGATTTCCTTGTAGTCGGGGAGCTTCTTGAACTCTTCCTGCACGCGGATATCGGCCTGTTGGAGAATGGCAACGCGCTCGGCGGTGATTTCGCCGAGGATGCGTACGCCCAAACCCGGTCCCGGGAAGGGTTGGCGGTCGAGGAGCTCATCGTCCATTTTCAGCACGCGGCCAAGTGCGCGGACTTCATCCTTGAAGAGGTCACGCAGTGGCTCGACGAGGTCGAACTTGAGGTCGGGCGGAAGTCCGCCGACGTTGTGATGGCTCTTGATGGTGGTGGAAGGACCGCCGGAGGGGGACTGGCTCTCGATGATATCGGGATAGATTGTCCCTTGCGCCAAGAACTTGCAGGTACCGCTGAGTTCGCGTGCGGCATCGGTGAAGACGTCGATGAAGACTTTGCCAATGACTTTACGCTTAGCCTCCGGGTCGGTAACGCCTTTGAGTTCGGCGTAAAAACGATCCTTTGCATCAACCACGCGCAGGTTGAGATTCATCTTCTTTTGGAAGGTGTCTTCGACCTGTTGGGCTTCGCCATAGCGGAGTAGGCCGTGATCAACGAAAACGCAGTGGAGCTGCTTGCCGATGGCCTTATCCAACAGTGCCGCAACGACGGAGGAGTCTACGCCGCCGCTGAGGCCGAGCATGACGTGGCCGTCGCCGACTTGCGCACGGACGTTCTCCACGACTGCATCAATAAAGGAGCTCATCTGCCAATCGCCCGTGCAGCCGCAAATCTTGTAGAGGAAGTTGTTGATGATTTGCGAGCCGCCTTCTGTGTGCGCCACCTCGGGATGGAATTGGAGTCCGAAGAATTTGGTCTCCAAGCAGCCAATAACAGCATAAGGGCAGGAATCGGTTTGCGTGGAGAAGCCGAAGTTTGGCGGCAGCTGTTCAACGGAATCGCCATGACTCATCCACACAGAAAGCTTGCGCGGCAGGCCTACGAGCAGAGGGCAGTCTGCAATGACATCCACATCGGTTTGTCCGTATTCGCGGTTGGTGGCACGATGGACTTTGCCGCCGAGCGTTTGCACAGCCAACTGCATGCCGTAGCAGATACCGAGAATCGGCACGCCAAGCTTAAAGATTTCCGGATCAATGGTGGGCGCATTCTCTTCAAAGACACTGTTGGGGCCGCCGCTGAGGATGATACCGGTGGGTTGACGGTCTGCAAGCTGCTTGGCGGTTGTGGTGTAGGGAAGGATTTCAGCGTAGACTTGCTGTTCGCGCACGCGGCGCGCAATGAGTTGCGTGTACTGGGAGCCGAAGTCCAGAATGGCGATGAGTTGGTGTTTCATAGTGTTTCTTTTTATAATGATAAATCGTTTACCGCGTCAATCCTCCCGGCAATCGGGGCATAGGTGCTTGCTGATTGAGGCGGTTAATGACAGCATTGAGATGCGGGCGAATGGCGGGAATATCCTGCAGGGCAGCGACAGCCTCCTGCCGTCCCAGCATAATCGCCCGTTGCAATGCTGAGTGGCCGTTCTCTACCCTATTGGAGTTATAATACAGAATGGCCAGATTCGCCCACATCTGCCAATCATTCGGCTCAACCTTGACGTACCGTTGCAGGAGCTGGAACATGAGTTCATGCTTGTTCGCTTTGGTAGCAACCTGAATCAACTGCTTTAACTGAATTCCCGTGAGACGCTCAATCGGATGCTGCTTCAAGACGTTGTCGAGGAGTGCAGCCGTACGCTCGCCTTGCCCATACTCTGCGATGTACACCAGCATGGCACAAATATCATCCAACGAGATATTTGGCAATGTGATCAGCTGCGCGTAGTACGAAGCCGCCTCGCGGTGACTGCCGTTTTCACGGTAACAGTCAGCCAGTTCACGCACTTGCTGGATCGTGGCAGTCTTGGCTTCAACGAGCTTGCGCAGCTCCGTAATCCGCGCATTATTGTGTACCATGCGGCGGAGATTCTCGGCAAAGGAAAGACCACGCAGGTTATTTGGATCACGGCGGTTAAGTTCTTCCAGCACGCGGATGGCGGAATCGACCTGGCCGGTGGGCAGCAGGGCCTCCTGCACCAAGCGGAAGTTGGCCTCCGGGCTGACGGGATAGAGCATGCGGGCTTCTTCAAACGCAATTTCGGCCTCTTGGCGCTGATTGCGGTTGGCATAGAGTCCGGCAATCGCACTGCGCAGCTTGGAGAATGATTTCTGTGCAACGAGGTCGCGACGGAAGGATTTCTTAGAGGAAAGCCGACGCGTGTACCAATCCCAGAAATCCATATCCTTCTCCTTACGGATCTGCGTGAGTTCGGCAGGCTTCTCATTAATCCGCATAATCAAACCGTTCGGCGAGAGGTAGGGATACATCCACGGAATGACATAGCTCTCTTCGATATAGAATTCGTGACGCGCAATGTTGTGCTTGAAAATCATATCGCACAAGATACCGTTGATTTCCATCACGCCCAATGCACCGGAAACCTGCACACGCCCATTTTGGATCTGCAACGCTGCGTTGGCAGGACGCTTGCCGCTTTGCACTTCCTCCACATAGACCTGGAAGGCATAAGCGCTGTCACCCGGCGTAGGAATCCAAATATCGTTGCCATACAAATCGCGCATGACGCTCATATAGGTATTATCCGCCAAAGCGTTCTGCGTAATCAAAAAGACGTCAGAGCGTACTTCAGCCGCGTAGATCATATACGTCGGAACAAAACGTCCCGGATCAGTGCCGCCAAAGAAGATAGCGCCCTGCCCCATCTCCGGCGGATAGAGCGGATTTGGCAAAGGCTCTTCATCAGCCTCCAATTCCTCATTGATGGCATCGGCACCGCGCAACTGGTAGTTGCCGAACTGCCAACCGTAATCATGCCCATTCTGCTCAGCGGCACTGGCCTTGAAAACCAAGTGCTCGTTCATGTAGTTCTCCCAGATAGGCACGAGCGGAACGGCCAAGGTCACCAACACGCACAACGCAACAGCAGGCGTCATCAACACCTGCAAGGATGGAATCTTCTTCGAGACAAAGCGGAACAACGTCAGCGCAACCGTCAGACCGAAGATCAAGCCGTAACCAATCCATAGGGAGAACAGGCCATGTGAGCCAACAAACTTCACTTTTTGGATGAAGTAGTCCTGCAAGTCGCCGGTCGGGCTTGCCAACACCAACAACAACAGGCTCATGGTGAGGAAGGCCAAAATTGTACCAATCAACCATTGCTGATCAACACGGTTAATATCATTGAACAACGAAAACTTGGCATCGCCCTCTTCCCGTAAACGGCGTCCATAATAGCACCATGCAGCCAAAGTGCCCAACACCGCCACCGTCGCAAACAACAGACAAAGAATCGGCAGGCCTCTTCCCAGCATTCCTGCGAGGCTATCTTGAGCCACAACAATTTTATCGCCAATCTGAACCTTCGGAGCGACGCCCTCGATAATGGCTGCAGCTGATTTAGCCAACAGCAACACCAGACCGCCGGCAACCGCCGCCAGTGTCAGTGCCCGTGTAATGCCTTCGGATGTTTTGCGGTTCCTCCAGGAGTCCGCCGCAATCTCGGCAAACTGGTCCAACAGAATCGTGCCAACGCCAATGGCGCTAATCAAGAACATCGCGCCAATCAAATACATGTCGATGCGTTGGAACGGCTCAGTCTGCAACAATTCAGCGACAAACACGAACGCACTACAGGTTAAGAAAATGATTGTTGAGACGAATAGCATGCGGATGCGTTTGTTACGGAGGCGCAAGCCCCATCCCGCAAACGGCAGAATACCCAACGGCGCCACCAGTAAGGTGAACTGCACGCGGACGTCCTGGCAATAGTCATTGATTTGCTGGAGAAACTTGATGGTAAAGATATTCTGCGCAGTAATCGCTTCATATTGTCCGCGGCCAATGGCATGCTTGAAACCTTCCCATGTGCGCGGATAGCCCCAGTTCATCGGCGGGTTGCGCAGGTCGGAAACAATCGGCATGTAGGCATAGAACGAAACGCCCAGCTCACCGAAGAAAATCGTCGGTGCCACGGTGCGTCCATTCGGCAGGCACAGCCAAATGAGCATGATATTTACAAAGTTCCACGCGATCGGCCACCAGAACCACCACGTCGAAGGATGCGTCAAACCGACCATCGCCCCCTTCTTCATCAGAATCAGCAAAGGCACTTGCACCGCTGCCACGGCAATCGCATAGAACAACCCGCCGGGCGTCATGCCGCCAATGATGAACAAAAATGCCAATCCCGCCACAGTTGCCAGCGTCGGCATCGTCCAATCAAATAGCGGTGCCTGAACATTTGCCAGCGCCTTCGGGTCCGGAATAATGGCACACTGCACCAGCAACGCAACACCCAACACGGCAATCAGCAAATAGACCGGATACAAACTGTTATCGCCCCAAGTGGTCTTCCGTTTCAAAAAGGCGCCCGCCGCCGCCGCAATAACCAACCCCAACGCTGTCATCGCAATCAGCACATAAGCCGAGGGATTGATCAACGGAGCAAAGTCTTCGGGCACCTTCAAGGATGCGATCTTAGAACCGGTCAGCGTCGAGATCAACATCAATACCGCACCCACGCCGGCCACAACAAACACGGGCATGCATTTCAGTCCGGCAATTTTCTCAGCAAATGCGGCCAGCTGCGGATACTTTTCTTCACGATAACGCGCGCCTTCCAACAGTAAAAATGCAAACAGCGCCACGATCATCACAATCACGCCCAGCGTGAGCAATAATGGCTGCGGCACAACGAGATCAGTTAAAATCGGCGCGTGGCGCAGCATCACAGGGTCTTTCCCACCCATCCCCGGCACAGCACTGACAATTGCGCCTGCCTTCAGCATAAGCGCAGTCAAGCCGATCGGCACAATCGCCAACAGAAAATCGCGGAAGAGCTTGGCGTTGTGCATGAAGATAATGAAGACCAACGCCGCCAACGCCAGCAGCAGCACTTGGTAATTCGTCAATCCCAAGCCGAATACGAACGCCAAAGCCCATAGCGTTTTATTGCGCGGACATTTCATCCACTGATACGTCAGCAGGAACACCCACATCAAGAACAGCGCGCCCAGCGAGTAGACCTCGACGATAGTGGATTGCGACCACATCACCGGTGAGAAAGCAAATGCCAGCGCACCGCCGACACCACCCGCCCAGCAGAACAGATTATCCTGTTTTGCCGTGCTCTCGTCATGCTTGTCGCTGCGGATATCGCGCAGCATATCAGCCCCCGAACGTGTAATGAGCATCGCAGTGACGCCCGTGGCCAAAGCACCGACAACTGCCGAGGCGAGTGACACCGCAAACGCAGGCGTCGGCTGTCCGCGGAAGGTCACCCACGAAAACAACCGGCAGAATACCCAGCACAACATCGTCCAACTTGGATATCCGGGAGGATGCGGCACGCCGAGGCTGTTTGCCGCCGTTGCCAGCTCGCCGGAGTCTTCCAGCCCGACGCTGGGGCCGAGCGTAAAGAAGTACACCAAGAACGAGACCGCCGTCGCCACACCGAAGGACGCCCAGTCAATTGCCCGGAAGAAGTAATTACGTGTCGTATTCATAAGCATCCGTTAAGTTGTCGCAAATCATTCACCGGCGCCATCTTTAGGCGGGGCGATTTTGAAACGGTCAGCCAAATCGTTAAAGTTCGGAATCTGCTTCGCATACTTGGTCATCAGGCGCTTCAACACCATCCGCTGCTTGATCGATAAATGCGACCGTTGCTGGAACTGCTGCGACAAGCTCTTAAAGAAAGCGTTGTCATCATAAGTCATGCGTCCGCGCTTGAAGGGCTCCGCCCACTCTTTAACCTGATCCAGCGCAGCAATCATCTCCGCGCTTTCATTATCCGGCTCCGACTCGCCCGGTGTTTGAGCGGCAGGATCGAGACCAAGCTCTGCCAAGACGGCTTGTGCATCCGGCAGCTGCTGAATGTTGCGCATAATCAAACGATCCAGCACTTTGAGCTGAGCTTCCGATACTTTGTGCCCGAAGTGAGCCTGTGCCTTGACCGACGTGATAAACTGATGCGATTCATCCGGCAACGTCAAACGTTCCAACACGGCAAAGCGTTTCAGCGCGATATCCGGAGCAGCCTGGCTCGCCTCTTCCTGATGCAGCTTTTCGGCCAAGCCGGCACGGGTAAACTCCAGCTTCAACGTCGGCAGCTGCTCACGGTAGCGCATGGCTATTTTGATCAGCGAGTCCAGCTGGCGTTCCGTAATGGAGCCCGCACCCTCTTGATATTGGTTTTCGATGGAGGTGATAAAGCGTTGGTCATCAATCGCGCGGCGGCCGATTTTGACAGGCTCGCGCCAGTGCTTGACTTGCCCGAGCAGCGCCAACAGTATTCGCACTTGCTCACCATCAGCAGGCGGCGCCTTGGTTTGCTCCATCCATTTCTCGAAAGCAGTATAGAACTTGCCCAGCATTTCTGTCCAAGCGACCTCACCGGCTTCGACTTTATCGAGCTTCTCTTCCATCTGCGCCGTAAAGGACACGTTGAAAAGCGAGGGGAGTTTGGAGACCAGCAGGTCATTGACTTGGAAGCCGAAATCCGTGGGCTTGATCTGACGTTTCACGCGCGTGATGTACTTACGTGTGTCGAGCGTTTCGATGATGGAGGCATAGGTCGAAGGACGGCCCACGCCATCAGCTTCGAGTGCTTTGATCAGCGAGGCTTCGCTGTAGCGCGAGGGCGGATTGGTCTCCTTGCGGTCGCAGATCCACTCTTCCAAATTGAGGCTGTCCTTAGCGGCCAGCTCCGGCAACCGCTCGACTTCGTCCGTCTCTTCCTCTTGGTCATCATTAGCATCAGACGGCGGCTTTTTGCTCTTGGTCAAATCCAGCGCCATGACTTTTAAGAAGCCGGGGAAAGCGATATCCGACGCCGTCGCTGTGAACAGATAGGAGTGCTTTTGCATCGGCGGCGGAACGGAGGCAATCTCGACCGTACGGCGTGCAATACGTGCAGGCGTCATTTGGCTGGCCACGAAACGACGCCAAATCAAATCATACAGCTTCAGCTCGGACGGCTCGAGCAGCTTCTTCAGTTTCTCGGGCGTCAGCGTCACATCGGTGGGACGGATGGCTTCGTGAGCTTCCTGCGCACCGCTGCGGTTGGCGTAGAAGTTCGGCTTGGCTGGATAGAACTCATCGCCAAACTGACCGAGGATAAACTTCTTTGCTTCTTCACGCGCCTCTTGCGAAATCGTGACGGAGTCCGTTCTCATGTAGGTGATCAAACCCACCGGCGAACCATCGATTTCGATACCTTCATACAACCGCTGGGCAATGCTCATCGTGCGGCTTGGCGAGAATCCGCAAAAGCTGGAAGCCGCCTGCTGCAACGTCGAAGTAATGAACGGAGCGAACGGGCGGCGCGAGACTTCCGACAAACGTACATCCGAAACTTCCAGCGCCCGTCCATCAAGATTGGCCAAGTGCGTCTGCGCGGCATTTTCATCTTTAATCACCGGTTTTTCGCCGTCAATCTTGGCCAGCTTGGCGGTGAATGTCTCGCCCTTCTTGGAGAGCTTGGCGCCCATCACCCAATAAGCCTCGGGCTTGAAATCCAAAATCTGCCGTTCGCGCTCGCACACCAGCCGCAACGCAACCGACTGCACGCGCCCGGCGCTGGCTCCGCGGCGGACATTACGCCACAACATCGGGCTCACTTGATAACCGACCAAGCGGTCCAACACGCGGCGCGCCTGCTGGGCATTCACGCGGTCCATGTTGATCTTGCCGGGATGCTCAAACGCCGCCTTCACTGCACGGGGAGTGATTTCGTTATACTGCACCCGCTCAAACTTTTCGGGATCTGCGACGGTGCTGAGAACTTCCTGCAAGTGCCAGGCAATAGCCTCCCCCTCGCGGTCAGGGTCGGGCGCAAGGCAAATGGCATCGGCGTTCTTGGCCGCTTTGCGCAGCTCCTCAACGAGTTTTTTCTTCTTCGCCGCAATGACGTAAACCGTCTCAAAATCTTTCTTCACATCCACGCCGAGTTTGCGCTCCGGCAGATCCCGAATATGCCCGACGGATGACTTCACCACATACCCCTTGCCTAAAATCTTGCTAATCGTTTTGGCTTTGGCGGGAGACTCTACGATAACCAACTTACTCATATCAAATCCTTAGGGGTCTCTAGACCCAATTTACAGCATTTCAACTATAGAGGGGTCTTTTTATATCATATTCCGAGGGCCTTTTCAAGCCTAACTTAGTACTAAGGTACAGGTTTACGTATTTACTCCCCCAGATGCCCGATTTTGAGGCATACATCGGCTATTTCCCCACCCGCATCCACCCATGACGGCAGATGGGACCGAATATGATACATTCACGGGCTTGCAAGCCCGTGCGTGTGGGCTTCGAAGCCTTCAACCGTGGGCTTGCAAGCCTTCATTTGTGGGGTTGTAAGCCTTCAACTGTGGGCTTGCAAGCCCACAAAATGCAAGCACCTATCCCCCATTCCTGTTTCAGGTGAATCCCTGCAACACACCGCCTCTCACCTTGACACCGCTTGACCATGAAAAAAGCCAACCGCAATCAAGCGGCTGGCTCAAGTTGGATAGTAAGGACGCTCGCCTTACCCGGCATTTTCGCGATACCAAGCCGCCGCCTTCTCGAATATTTCGAGGTTTTTCGGCACCAGCTTCGGTTTCGATGCAAAGCTCGCCGCAAGCGCTTGCGTCAGGTGTTCGGCCTTCAGAGGAACCTTGCCACTGGCGGACAACGCCCCCAGCATCACGGTGTTCGCTGCCTTCGGCACTCCCATTTGCATGGCTAAATCCAACGCCGGCACCGAAACAACCTTCACGCCCTCAGGTGCCTTCAGCGTCAGTGGCACCGTCGCATCGACCAGCACCAGCCCGCCCGCCGGGACATCACCCAAGAACCGCTCATACGCCGGTTGATTCATGCAAACCAACACCTGCGGGTGATCCACCAGCGGCGAACCGACCGTCTGCCCGCTGACCACGACCGAACACGCAGCCGAACCGCCACGCTGTTCCGGCCCATAGCTGGGAAACCACGTCGTATGGCGCGATTCCAAACGCGCCGCCTCGGCAATGCATAGGCCAAGGCTCAGAATCCCCTGCCCGCCAAATCCCGAGAACTTCATGCGCACTTCGTGGAAAGACGGATCGTCCTTCACCGCCGGGGCATTGTTCCCATCGTCAAAAATCTCTGCGAGGCTCTTCCCCTGCAAAGCCGGATCACGCGCCGGTGCGGCATCCGCCGTATCGCGCAGCACGCCAAGCGGGAAAACCTGCTCCATCTCATTATTACAATAATCCGCCGCCTTCAGCGCATCGCCAAAGAAGTTCGTCGGACACGGCGAGATGATCTCCACAATCGCATACCCCTTGCGGTCACGCTGAATCTCCAAGGCACGCCGGATCACCTTACGCGCCTGCATGATCCGCTTGATGTCCGAGACGGAAATCCGCGCAATAAACACAGGAGCCTGCAACTGATTCACCACCTCGCACACCTTCAACGGATGACCATCTGACAGCGGATTGCGCCCATACGGCGAAGTCGCCGTTTTTTGCCCTTCCAACGTCGTCGGCGCCATCTGCCCGCCCGTCATGCCATAAATCGCATTGTTGACGAAGAACACCGCCATATGTTCGCCGCGGCTTGCCGCTTGGAACGCATTATTAAATCCAATCGCGGCCAAATCGCCGTCGCCCTGATACGCCACAGTCACCGCACTGCGCCGTGCGCGGTTCACGCCTGTCGCCACGGCAGAAGCCCGCCCATGCGCCGCGCCGATATTTCCGGCATCCCAATAATAATAGCCGAACACCCCGCAACCCACCGGGTTCACGATGATACTCTCATCCTGCAAGCCAAGCTCCACCAATGCTTCGGCAATCAGCTTGTTCGCGATTCCATGCCCGCATCCCGGACAATAATGCGTCGCCTGCGTATCCTTGCCGCTGCGCGGGAAGGACGGATACATACCTTTAGTCTCAATCACTGTCATAAAAACTCCTTTGCTCCAAGCGGTCGGTTAGCTGTTGATCCGCGCGAGAATCTCATCCACGGTAATCACCACGCCGCCCATACGGTTCGCCAATTCAACTGCCGACGGTGCCCCCTGCTTGGCCAGATACAGCTGCACATCATCACAGAACTGCCCATTGCTCATCTCCACCACAATCAACCGCTTGCCCGCGGCCGTCTTTGCCAGCAGCTCCGCCGGGAACGGTGCCAGCGTGGTGGGACGGAACAGCCCAACCTTCTTGCCTGCCTCACGGGAACGGTCAACCGCCGTACGTGCCATGCGGCTGCTCGAACCATAAGCAATCAACAGCACCTCAGCATCATCGCACCTATACAGCTCCGCCGAAGCCTCCATCTGCGCAGTACGATACTTCGCCTCAAGATTGACATTGTGCTGCTCCTGTGCGGGCGCATCAAGGAAGATCGATTTCACTAAATTCTCGCGCGTCTCCGCCGTGCCCTGCGTCGCCCAGCTCTTCGTATCCGGCGCCTTGAGTTCGCGCTCCGGCAGCGTGATGTTCTCCATCATCTGCCCCAGCAAACCATCCGTCAGCACAATCGCCGGCATTCGATACTTGAACGTCAGCTCAAACGCACGGATCGTCAAATCGCACATCTCCTGCACCGTCCCTGGTGCCAGAACGATGCAATGATAATTGCCATGTCCGCCCGACTTGACAGACTGGTTATAATCCGCCTGCTCCGGATACACGTTTCCAAGCCCCGGTCCCGCCCGCATGACATTGACGAAAACGCCCGGAATTTCGGAACCCGCCAAATATGACAGCGCCTCCTGCATCAAACTCATGCCCGGCCCCGAAGTCGCCGTCATGGACGACACCCCACAAGCCCCCGCACCATACACCATATACGCCGCGCCGGTCTCGCACTCCGCCTGAACAAACGTCCGCCCCGCAGCCGGGAACCACTCTGCCGCCGAATGCGCGATCTCGCTTGCCGGCGTAATCGGATAGCCAAAGTAAACATCGCACCCGGCATACAGCGCGCCGACTACGATCGCCTCATTACCCTTGATAAACTTCACCATAAAAACTCCAATCTCAGCGGTTGCTTAAATATCCTTCAGCACGCGAATCGCGTACGGTTCCGGGCAAGTATAAAAACACATCCCACACCCGATACACCCCGTGCCCAAATACGCCACCGGATGCACCCCACGCCGATTCAACCCCGGCTGCAACTCCAAAACTTTCTTCGGGCAGGCCGCCACGCAACGCCCGCACCCCTTGCATTCATCTGTCGTAATTTCAGGTTTATTCATAATTCATCTTCCATCAAATCATTCACCCATTCCGCTGCGCCAAATACTCATTCAACCCCCGCGCCCGCAGCACGCAAGCCGGACACTTCCCGCAACCATCGCCCAAAACACCTTCATAACACGTCAGCGTCTTGCGGCGCACAAACTCAAGCTGTCCCAAGATGTCCGCCAGCGCCCACGTCTGCGCCTTTGTCAAATGCATCAACGGCGCCAGAATGCGGAACTCCAGATCCATCGCCCGGTTCACCGCTTCATTCATCGCTGTGATAAACTCCGCCCGGCAATCCGGATAGCCACTCGAATCCACTTCGCAAACGCCCGTGACAATCTCGCGCCAACCCAGCTCCCGTGCATAGACTGCCGCTGCCAGCAGGAAGAACGCATTGCGCCCCGGCACGAAAGTATTCGGCACGCCGCCCGCCTCTGCTTTGATCGGCGTCACCGTATCGAGCAACGCATTCTGCGTCAGCGCCTGAAACCAATCCGTCCCCACCACTTTATGCCGCGTGATGCCCAGCTCCCGCACAATCGCTTTCGCAACATCAACTTCAGCCGTGTGCCGCTGTCCGTAAGCAAACGTCAAACACGCCACCTGCTCCGCGCCGCGTTCCGCCAGCGCCTGCAGCAAGCATGTCGTGCTGTCCTGTCCGCCCGAAAAGACGACTACCGCCCCCATGCGAACAATCTCTCCTCCGCCAGCTTGGCATACTTCGTGCGCGGTTTGCCATAGGTGGCATACGGATGAATCGCCAAACCGCCGCGCGGGTTAAAATACCCGATGACTTCCAAATAGCGCGGCTGCATCAGCTTCACCAAATCATCGCGGATGATGTTCACGCAATCCTCATGGAACGACCCGTGATTGCGGAAGCTGAACAGATACAGCTTGAGCGACTTGCTCTCCACCAGCCGCCGGTCGGGGATATAATTGATCTCAATCTCGGCAAAATCCGGCTGCGCGGTAATCGGGCACAACGCCGTAAACTCCGGGCACTTGAACGTCACAAAATAATCGCTCTTCGGGTGTTTGTTGTCAAATACCTCCAGCACCTCCGGCGCATACGTCGTCGGATAATCGGTCTTGGCGTTGCCTAACAACGACAATCCCTTGACGCTCTGCTGTTTCTTCTGACCGGCCATTTCGATACTCCTTTACGCCGTCGGCTTCGCCCGCTCGCGGAAAAAGAACGACAGCACCAACGCCACGCCCAACAGACCCGCCGCGATATAATACGCCGTCTGCGCCTCCGGCAAACGCGCCTTCAACATCGGCCCGATAATCCCCGCCGCACCAAATGCGGTGAAGACCAATCCAAAGTTCACACCCAAATTCTTCACGCCATACAAGTCCGCCGTCGTCGCCGGCATCACTGTATAAATCGCGCCGTAGAAAATACCCGCCAACGCCACGCCTAGCACCAACAGCGGCAACGACGTATAATGGGCAAAGCACAGCATATTCACAGCCTGCCCCACAAAGATCAGCGCCATCACCGCACGCCGCCCCAGCTTGTCCGACAGAAACCCGCCGACAATCCGCCCCGCCGTGTTAAACACCGCAATCAGCACCACCAGCAAAAAGCCCTTCTCCCAGCCCGCCTGCGCCTTGGCAATCTGCGGCAGATGCGCCAATAGTAGCAATCCCGCCGAAGCCGAGAACGCAAACATTAGCCACAGCATATAAAACGGCCCCGTCTTCACCATCTCCTGCCACGTCTTATCAACGCCCTGTAAAGCCGCACGCGCACCACCTGCCGCCGGAGCCGCTGCCGCCGGATTCCGCAACGACAATGCCAACGGAACTGTCACTGCTAACGCGCCGATGCCCAACACCCAGAATGTATGCGCCATCCCATATTTGCCTAACAACCAATTCGCCAACGGCGCGATATACACCGCCGCCAAGCCTACGCCTGCCACGACAACACCCGTAACCAATCCCTTTTGTTGCGGAGGAAACCACTTGATTGCACACGGCGTCACCGCCGCATAACACAACGCCACGCCCGTACCCGTAATCAAACCGAAGCACAGCGGCATCACCGTAGGCGAAGTCACCGCGCACCCGGCCGCGCACAAACCCGCGCCGATGCACACACCGCCAATCGCCGCCGCCAGCGCAGGGCCAAAACGATCTTGCAAACGTCCCGCAAAAATCATCATCACCGCAAACGTCACCGTTGCGGCGGTAAACGGCAGCGCCGCCTCCGGCTTCGACCAGCCTTGCGCTTCCAATGCTTTGCCCAGCACCGACCACGCATACAGCACGCCCGCGACCAAGTTAATCATCAACGCGCTTGCCAGAATCGTATACTTTCTCATAACCGATGCTCCTTTTAATTGAACTCCGCGTCGATAAGCAAAAGGGGAGAACTTACTCCCCCTGCAATACCGCCTTGATCCGCCGCACGCCGGCAGAAGACGCCTCTTCCTTCACGATCTTGAACTTCTTCAACTCAGACGTATTTCCCGCATGCGGCCCGCCGCAGACTTCCTTGGAGAAATCACCCACCGTATACACCTTGACCTGCTCGTCATACTTGCCGGAGAACAGCGCGGTGGCACCCTGCGCCTTTGCCTGCTCCAACGACATCGTCTCGACGGTAATCGGCAACGCACGGCCAATCACGTCATTCACTAACGCCTCTACTTTCTGTAGCTCCTCGGGCGTCATCTTCTGCGGATGCGCAAAGTCAAACCGCAAACGTTCTGGCGTAATGTTGGAACCCTTCTGCGTCGCGTTCGGCCCCAACACCATCTGCAACGCCTTGTGCAGCAAATGTGTGGCCGTGTGCAGGCGCGTCGTCACTTCACTGTGGTCAGCCAGTCCGCCCTTAAACGAACCCTCGCCCTGCTTCGACAGCTCCTGATGCTTCTTGAAAGCCTCATCAAAGCCTGCAACATCAACAGTCAACCCCTGCTCTGCTGCCAGCTCCTGCGTCATCTCCAGCGGGAACCCGTACGTATCGTACAATTTAAACGCCGTACGCCCCGAAAGCTGCGCCTGCCCATGTTGCTTCAACGCGCCTGACACTTTATCAAACTCCCGCTGTCCGGCGTTCAGCGTCTTCTCAAAACGTTCTTCTTCAGCCGACAGCTCGCCGACAATCTCCGCCTGCTTAGCTTTCAGCTCCGGATAAACATCGGCATACGTACCGATGACAAGCTCGGCCAGCTTCTGCGTAAAGCTCGGCGAAATTCCCAGCACCTTCGCATACCGCACCGTCCGGCGAATCAAGCGGCGCAATACATAATTCGCTCCCACATTACCCGGCTTCACGCCGCCCTTGGGGTCGCCCAGAATAAACACCGACGAACGGATATGGTCGGCGATAATCCGCATCGCCTTCGTCTTCTCGGCCTCGCTCGGAGACAGTGTCGAGAGCTTCTCAATCTCCGCCATCAACGGCGCGAACAGCTCCGTTTCATACACCGTCTTGCGGCCCTGCAACATGCAAATCGTCCGCTCCACGCCCATGCCCGTATCCACATTACTCTGCTTCAACGGCTCAAACTTCCCCTCCGCCGTCTTATTATACTGCATAAAGACGTCGTTCCAAATCTCAAGATACTTCCCGCAGTGGCAGCCCGGACGGCACTCCGGCGAACACGCCTCCCTCTGCGTATCGATAAACATCTCCGTATCTGGTCCGCAAGGGCCCGTCGTCCCCGCCGGCCCCCACCAATTATCCGCCTTCGGCAGCGCAAAGATCCGCTCCGGCGGAATCCCGCACGCCATCCAATACTCCGCCGATTCCTCATCCCGCGGCGCATCGGCATCGCCCTCAAACACCGTTACGCTCAAGCGCGCCGGGTCAAAGCCCAATACCCTCGTCAAAAACTCATACGACCACGTGATCGCTTCCTTTTTAAAATAATCCCCCAGCGACCAATTGCCCAACATCTCAAAAAACGTCAAATGGCAATCATCCCCCACCGCATCAATATCGCCCGTACGGATACACTTCTGCACGTCCGTCAAGCGTGTCCCGGCCGGATGCTTCTCTCCCAGCAGATACGGCACCAGCGGATGCATCCCCGCCGTCGTAAACAACACCGTCGGGTCATTCTCCGGAATCAGCGACGCCCCCGAAATTACTGCATGCCCCTTCGAGACAAAAAACTCCAAATACCTCTTCCGCAACTCAACAGCCGTCATAACCCAACCTCACTAAACGACAAAACACACTCGGGACAGGACTTCCCTGCCCTTTAGATACTCAAAATTAAAAAGCTTAACCGGCGATAACGTCTTCCAACGCTTTCGACAACGCCGCCGCCTGCTGCAAGCCGACCAACGTCTGCTTCACTTCACCATCCTTCAGAATCAACAGCGCCGGGATGCTCTTAATCCCAAACTTCACCGCCAATTCCCGTGCTTCGTCCACATTCACCTTAGCAAACACCGCCCGACCTTCAAACTGCGGCGCCAGCTGATCCAAAATCGGCCCCTGCATCCGGCACGGCCCGCACCACGGCGCCCAAAAATCCACCAGCACCACGCCCTTCGTCACTGCCGCATCAAAATCACCCGCCGCCAACTCAACAACCAAACCAGCCATAATACACCTCCAATAAGGCCAAACTAAAACCCTCATTATACCAAAACCCCCACCGCAAAACAAACACAAAAAGATATCCCCTTAAGGAGCACCTAGAAAAAGAAAAGCGCGGAATCCGCGCCTTTCTTAATCGTTATGTACAACCCCTATTACATCCTGCTTACTCTTTTATTGCCTCGGTCGTTAACCTGAAGAATTCCACGCGCTGTGCCTTAATGTGGAAATTTAATCAGACAATGGGATGCTGCAAAACCAAAGCCTGCGTAGAACTTGACCAATGTGCGTTGAATTCCATTTCTTTTGGCATTGAGCAACCTATCAAACAAACGGATAACCTGCATGCCGGTGACTCCTTCAGGCTTGGGTTCCGGTATGCGTCAAAGCGTCAGTGACCGGTCACCCAATGGAATCAATGGGATGCAGTTTAGCAGATTGACGGGATATTTCAAGAAACAAAGAAAAGCCGCCACAGGCTTATATTGGTCTGCAGCGGTTAAGCATCCCCTTTTTTAACTAAACGTGCGCTCTCATTTAAAACAACTCAACGCGCGTAGCTGCTGGTGACTCCCGATACGGGAAGCCAATGTAGGTGGTTGCCGTGACCTCATCATAAAACACATCCACCCTATTCGCATATTCATCCGTCAGATTATCCACGACCTGAATCTTACCGGCAGTCCACAACGCGAGCAGATCTTCGGTGTGCTCGCCTTCCCAAGCAAACCCCCAATACACAGCAGATGCACCGGCAAATGAATTTAAGGGGATAATCTGGTTGTCACGTTTCGTTACTGTTGGCGGGGTGACAAATACGATGGTATTAGTTCCGCACCATTTTTCATCAAAACTGGCGGCTGTATTGTCAGCGAGCGCATCGGACAACACAATTCCGGAGGAGACTTGGTTGACAATACTTGTTATAACGCCGCGATTGCCTAACATAAATGAATTGGTCACCGACATTTGCATACCATCCAATACCAACGTTCCGTAAGCACCGTTTATAATTTCTGTTGTTTTTACTACAGGGCATGCAAGTGCTAATGAGCCAACAATAGCAGAACCTTGACCAAGATAAGCTAATCCACGGGTATCGCCGGTGCCCAAGTTACTGGGGGTATTGCCAAGCAAGAAAGTGTCGACATTTATTTGGATATTCTCTGAGGTTTGAAGATCGAGCAGGCCGTAAAGCGTAGGCGCGTAGACGTTTCCAGTTGTTGGTGCCCAACTTCCTACGGCCAGTTTTGGGGTTTGAATGACAACATTAGTCAGGCCGTCAAAGACAACCCGTCCATCGATATCAACATTGGTGCTACCTCTGAAGAAATACGCAATCGCCAAGTAATTAGTGCAGTAAGCTTCAAAGCTACCGCCCTTCATATAGAAAGTAGAGTAGTTCGTCTGCCAGTTCTGAATATTCCAATTGGCGGCAAATTCTATCAAATTGGCGGGATTATCAGGCGTTCCAACGACGAAACTCCAATTTGTCCCTAAATACATTTCTCCCATACAGGTTGTTTTTCCGGAACCAAGCTTGAACATTGAGTTGACAGTAATCTCCCCATTCTCTGTGCCTGTGGCATCAAACAACGATTCGACAATAGTTCCATTAGAAGTGCCAGCACCAACCATCAATTCATTAGCTTCAAGTTTAACGGCTGTCTCCGGACCAAATGATGCTGTTGCTTTTAAATACCCAGGAGAAAGAGTTGCATTGCCGCCTGCTTCCTGCATCCCGAAATACATACGATGATAACGCAAATCTACATTACCGGAAACAACCGAAAACACGCTCGTTCCTGTGTAACTCGAACGTGTGGAACCATCTAAGTGTCCGGCCCTAAACGAATCCGCAGGTGGCAAGGGAGCCTGAGAACCGCCAACCAGATTTACACGTTTACCCAACAACAGCTCGCCCAATCCCACGTCACGATTACCATGGATAATAAAATCTCTTGCAACCGTGATTTCAACATCATCCACTTCACGCAAATCAAAAGTCCCTTGAACAGGTGAGCTCGTGTGACCAGTTGTTCCACAAGCAACATAAAAGGAATTCAAATAAGCACGAAAGCTTCCGGCAACCTGCTTATAAAATCCCTTGCTGGTCATATCTACATTACCACAATATGCAACAGCCACCCTCCCCAAGAGGTCAGGATTACCGACACGGATATCAGTGCCATTAACAAACATTTCAGCAGCCCGACTGGTGCTGGCGCTTGTATTATCAAACAACTTGGCGCCGACTTCAAAGCGGGGATCAGTCCCACCTGTCAATGCCATTCCACCGCCAGTGATATTGATAACCGCCGGAACATCTTCATCATAACTTCCGTTTTTGTAGAAATACCTGAAGGTATAAACGCCCGGCAATACAATATCTGCATCCATTGTGATGGACGCTCCATCGCCAGCAACCTTGCCAGGATAATTTATTGATTGGCCCCAATTAGCGGGATCGTTCCAAGATGCTTCACCGCTTGCGCCCGACCACGTATAGTCAACAGCAACTGCGCTCTGTGTGAGAACCACCATGAAGCCCAGCATTGCGGCAAAACTGCCGAATAGTCGCGTCTGTCCAATTTGGTTGATTGTGCTCATTTCATCACCTTCGTGTTGAATTGGTTAGCCCCACCATTAATGTTAAACTCGGACAATACGCTTATTACAACAATTCAGTCCGTGCGGCGGATGATGTTCCAACATTGCAAAAGAAAAACCGCTACAGGCTTATATTGGCCTGCAGCGGTTAAGCACCCCCTCTTTTAAAACTAGACGTGCGCGCTCAATTAAAACAATTGAACACGTGTAGCGGCTGGCGTCTCCCGATAGGGGAAGCCAATGTAGGTGGTTGCCGTGACTGCATCATAAAATACATCCACCCTATTCGCATATTCATCCGTCAGATTATCCACCACCTGAATCTTACCGGAACCTCCATCACGATCCCACATGGCCTTGATATCGTCCACATGATTCCCTTCCCAAGCAAAACCCCAATACATATCCGTTGCGCCTACCAGCGTATTAAGAGGGACAACCTGATTATCACGCTTCGACAATCTTGGTTGTTCAACAAAAATAATGGTGTTTGTGCCATACCACTTCGTCGTAAAATTGACAGGCTTGTTTGTACTCAGTAGACCAGATAGTACAATTCCGGATGAAATCCCTTCTACTACACTTGTAATGGCTCCACGATTGCCAAGAACAAATGAGTTCGTTACAGCCATCTGCATACCATTTAGCCCCAATGTTCCATAAGCCCCTTTAGCTCCAGAACTGAAAGGATATGCCAGCGAAAGGTCTCCAACTACTGCAGTTCCCTCCCCAAGATACATTGCGCCGGAGGCCAACTCATTGCCTACAGCATTGGCCATTGCCCCAACTTTGAGGACATCAGCATCGATTCTGATATTCTTGGATGACTTCAAATCAATTAACCCATATGAGGGTATTAACGTTGAAGAGTTCCAATCCCAACAGCCGACCTTTAAAGTCGGCGTTTTAATTACAACATTTGTCAGATTGCTTAAGGCAATAATACCATTTATCGCCGAGTTGTTCCCTCCTACATAAGAACCGACTCCAAAGTAATTCGTACAATAAGCCTCAAAACTACCGCCTTGCATTGTCAAAGTAGCATAGTTTGTCTGCCAAGAGTAGTATGAGTAATAATATGCAGCTGCAAACAGATTAGCCGGCTCTTCTGCCGTCCCAACTTTAAAGGTCCAATTTGTTCCTAAGTTCATTGAAGCATCTCGCGTGCTTCGTCCACTGCCAAGTTGAAAACTTGTATTTACTTTAACCTCACCATTCTGTGTCCCGGGGGCAGCAAACAATGAGTCCACGATGACGCCGTTTCCGGCACCTGCCCCAACAAACAACTGATTAGCCTCTAGTTTCATGGCGGTCGCTGGGCCAATAATCGTGGTTGACGCAAGAGTTCCTAATGCACCCGAACCATTAATTTCATGAGAACCAAAACGCATCAAGTCATATCGCAGATCGATATTGCCAGAGACAACCGAGAAAACACTTGTTCCGTGAAATCCAACACTAGTGCTACCATCGAGATATCCTGCATAGAAATTCCCAGAAGGTGTGACCGTAGTACGATCACCGCCAATTAAACTAGCATTGTTGCCTAGCAACAATTCGCCGAGTCCAACATTCCGGCTGCCATGCACCCAGAGAGGTCCAGCGACTGTAATATCCACGTTGTCAACAGCACGTAAATCAAGAGTTCCCTGAATAGGTGCTATGACCTTATTCTCCTGACAATTGCCAACATATAAAAAACTTAAATAGGCACTAAAACTTCCATTGGTTTGAGTATACCATCCTTTGCTGGTTGCCTTGAGATCAGTAGTCCCATAATATGTAACAGCAAAACGCCCTAGTTGTGCAGGAGAGCCGATACGGATATCTGTATTTTCAACAAACATTCGTGTAGATCGCGAATTTGACACGGTGGTGTCAGCCAGCTTGCAACCAACTTCAAAAAGTGGATTATTGCCATTAAACGTAAGCCCTCCACCTCTGATACGAATTACAGCAGGATTCTCCATATCCAAACTGCCATTTTTCCTTAATTGATTTATGGCAAAGTTCTCGGAGAGAATAATGCCTGCATTCATTTGAATAGCAGCCACATCCCCTGCGCCTTTTCCAGGATAACCGATAGAAGTCGCTGTCCAATTTTCAGAATCGTTCCATAACGTTCCATCCCCATCGCCTGTCCAAGTGTAGTCTACGGCAGTTACGTTTAGGGTTACCGCCAGCATGAATCCCAGCATTACGGCAAGTGTGCCGAACAGACGAGTCTGTCTGAATTGACGTATCGTATTCATTTGTTTACCTCCGTTGATTTTGTCGTTCTAACCTTTTCAACAAATCATCACCATAGTTCAATGCGGGTTGCAGGGGATTCGAGATAGGGGAATCCGATGTAGGTCACTGAGCCATCAAAGAAGACATCGACGCGTCCGGCAAAATCGTCCATCAAATTATCGATCACTTGGATCTTACCGGAGCCGCCGTCACGATTCCAGAGTTCTTTGATATCCTCAATGTGGTTGCCTTGCCAAGCAAAGCCCCACCATATCGACGTTTCGACACCTAGGTTGGTTGAGGGGCGGATTGTCCATCCGCGCCGGGCTTTGGGAGAGGTGTTGAAGACAATGGTATTGGTGCCGTACCAGTTTTCTGTTGCAATGGTTTTATCCTGAAGCGTATTGGCAAGCACAAGGCCAGCGGAGGCTTTGTTGACTAAGGTTGTAACGGAACCTCTGTTGCCGATTGTTAGAGCGTCCATAACGGACAATCGCATGCCGTCCAATGTCAAGCTGCCGTGGAGTCCTTTTTGCGCGGCCTTGGGAGTCGCGACGACCAAATTGCCAACCACACCATTGCCCTCGCCCAGATAAACACTTCCATAGCCAATTGGATCGCGTTCGTCCAGCATGGCACCGATTCTGAAAGTGCCGACGTCAATAGTGATGTTGGTTGAGCCTTGCATGTCCAGCGTACCGATCATCGACAGGGGGATGCTATAGTCCCAGTTATACCAACCCACGCTCACGACATCGGCTACGATTTTTACCGCTGACATGTTGGAGAGCTGTAGGCGGGCAGACTGCTCGCGGTGGGTGGCAGATCCGCCTTTCCATACAACTCCGACTTGCAGGTTGGTGGCATAGGCAATGAATGAACCACCCTGCATTGAGACAACCGCATGATTGGTCTGCCAAGCGTAGAAACTGCTTTGTGATGCGATGGCGAATGTAGTGGCGGGTTGTTGCGGCGTACCGATGTTCACAGCCCAATTGGTTCCCAACAGCACTTCCGCAAAACGTGTCGTGCGCCCGGTGCCAATCACAAGCTTGTCATAAACAGTCAGCTCACCGTCTGTTGTCTTGGAGGCATCAAACAACGCTTCTGCAAGGGCGTAATTGCTCCCGCCTGTCCCAATATGCAGCTGATTGGCCTCTAGCTTGACTTTTGTATCCGGTCCCAAATAAGTGGTTGATTTCAGGGTACCCAATACTCGCCCTGCGTCGCTAGCTTCCTCAACGCCAAAGCGCATGATGTCATACCGCAAATCCAAATTGCCCGATACAATCGAAAATTCGCTTGTTCCGTGGAATCCGCCCCGTGTCGAACCGTCCAAATAACCGTGATAGAAATAACTTTCCGGAGCAGGCGCGGTACGGGAGCCGCCAGTCAAATTAGCCCGCTCACCCAACAGCAATTCTCCCAAGCTCACCTCTCGATTACCATGTATACTCAGCGGCCCCTCAACGGTGATATCTACATTGTCAACACCGCGTAAATCAAGTGAGCCTTGAACAGGAACGGATGTTTCATCGACTTGGCAGTTCCCCACAAAGAGAGCACTTAAACAGACGATAAAACTTCCGCCTGTTTGAGCATACCACCCTTGACTGCTTGAGTTTTTGCTTTCGCGGAGATAGCTCACGGCAAGGATAGCCGGCTGTTCCGGACTGCCGATACATATATCCGAGCCATCCACAAACATCTTGGCCGCCCGTACACTTGAAGCCTTCAGGTCTGTATATTTTGCGCCGACCTCAAAGATGGAGCCTTTTTGTTCCAACGTCAAACCGCCCCCGGTAAGATAAATCATCGCCGGGGCATCCACATCCGAACTGCCGTTTTTATAGAAGGACTTGAAGGAGTAGTTATCTAACAGCGTAATATCAGCATCCATTGTAATGCTAGCGGTGTCACCTGCGGACATTCCCGGATACCCCGAGCCCGGCATCCAGTTCCCATGATTCTCCCAAGCAGGTTCATCGCCTGCGCCCATCCACATATAATCAGTTGCAGGAACATTCTGCGGAAGCACCGCTCCCATCCCCAATGTTGCCATGGCACTCAGCAGTTGGACTCGCTGGATAATCTCCGACGTCTCAGTCGATTGTCCGCCCGCGTCAGATAAAGCATCCCCTTCGTCATAGTAACCGGGTTCCACTCCGGCTAAAGCCAAATCAAGTGCCGCATCGTCGACCGATTGGACCGCCACGCCGTTGATGATCTCACTGCCGGTTGTTAAAACTGATGATTCCAAATCATTTTGCTCAAACTGCTTCGAAAGCGCCCGAACAGTTGCATAGACGCCAAAGGCAAAGAAGAAGACTCCGATTAACCCCGCAGCAAGCTTCAACGCTTGGCGGCCCCAGTCAGACTTCTTAATCAATGCATCGGAACCCGCATTAAAACGGCTTTCCAACAGGCAGTGCAGGCGCATCTGCTCCAAATAGACCTTACGCAGTTCGGGTTGTTCACGCAACAGTATATTAAGCTGTGCGCGATCCGACCAGTCCAAAGTCCCAGCCAGCGCCTTATCAAACAGTTCGGCAAATTGTCCGTTAATTTCCATTGTTCTCCAACCAACAGATGCGGTCAACGATACACTTGCGGAGAATCTCACGGATACGGAAGATGCGCACGCTTTCCGCATTCGGCGTAGAGGTGAACTGCTTGGCAATTTCGGTCATGTTGCTGCGTCGTTCATAGCGCATCGCCACGCGTTTGCGGTCGGCCTCACTCAAACGCGCCAAGCAAAACTCCAAGGCCTCGGTACGCAAATCATTGTAGGGGCGTTCATCATACTCATCGGAAATCATTGCGAATACATCTTCATCAAACACCAACCGCTCCCTGCCCGCATACAGCCTGAACTTGCGGATTTGGTGATTAGCCATCTCATAAGCCCACGGCATGAAAGGACGCGTCGGATTATAAGTCTCCGCACGCTCCCAGATATAAAGGTTGGTCTTCTGCAAGACGTCCTTCGCATCGGCAGAATTGAATATACGCGCGCTGATATGATTCTTCAGCGCATCTTGCGCCTCAGTCAGTGCCGCCATAAACTCAGCGGTTATTTCCTTTTTCCGGCTCATTACAAGTCCTGTCTCTACAAAAAATAAACATCCTTTCCATATATATTACAGAAAGGATGTTAAATTTGGGTGAGCACGCTTTTATTTGCGTGCGGTTAGACGAAAAAGCCCCTATCAGGCATCAGGCCAGAGCTTCACGGCGTCTTCACGCAGCTTGAACTTCTGAATCTTACCGCTGGCCGTCATGGGCAAAGCATCGACAAAGTGGAAATACTTCGGAATCTTGAACCAAGCAACCTTACCGCGGCAGGCATCCTCCAAGTCCGTCAGGGTCAAGTCGGAACCTTCTGCCTTGATAATAAACGCCGCCGGCTGTTCGCCATATTTCTTGCTGGGCACGCCGACCACTTGGGCATCTTTGACTCCCGGAATGTGCATCAGGAAGTCCTCAACCTCCTTCGGCGAGATATTCTCACCGCCGCGAATAATCAAATCCTTCAGACGCCCGGTAATAAAGTAATACCCTGCCTCATCCATCCGCCCGATGTCGCCTGAGTGCAACCATCCGTTGGCATCAATACACTTGGCCGTCGCCTCCGGTTGATTGTAATAGCCCACCATCGTATTGAACCCGCGGCAGCAAATCTCGCCCGGTTGATTGACCGGTGCCAGCTCCCCGGTCTCCGGGTCGATAATCGCCACTTCAATCCCCGGCAACGCCTGACCGATGGTGTGACACTTACGTTCAATATCCTTCTCGAAATAGCGCGTCATGGTCATCACCGGGCCTGACTCCGTCAAGCCATAGGGATTGGTAATCTCCGCCATATTCATACGGTCCACACACTGCTGCATCCGCACCACCGGGCAAGTCGAACCCGACATAATGCCGGTGCGCAGGCTGGAAAAATCAAACTTGCTGAACAGCGGATGATCAAGCAACGCAATATACATCGTCGGCACGCCATAGACCGCTGTGCATTTTTCCTGCTCAACAGCCGACATCACCGCCACAGCGTCATACTTCTCCACCATCACCATCGTCGCGCCGTGGTTGATGCAGGACATCACGCCCAGCACGCACCCGAAGCAGTGGAACAGCGGCACCGGAATACACACCCGGTCACGTGCCGAAAAGTTCTGACACGCGCCAATCCAAAAGCCGTCATTGCCGATGTTTGAGTGCGTCAGCTGCACGCCCTTCGGAAAGCCCGTTGTTCCCGAGGTATACTGCATGTTCACTATGTCATCTGCTTTCAACTCGCTTTGACGCGCCACATAATCCGTCATCGGCGTTTGGCACGCCAGCGCCTCCACCTCTTGAATGGAATAGAACCCGCGATGTTTCTCCGGCCCTAAGAACATCACCCGCTTCAAGTGCGGATACTTCTCGCTCTTGAGCATATCACGCGGACGTTCACGCAGCTCAGGAATCAGCTCATAGATAATCCCCAAGTAATCCGTGTCGCGATAGCTGTCAATAATAATGAGGTTCTCTGTTTCGGACTGCCCCAACGCAAAGTCGATCTCCGTCAACTTGTAATGGGTATTCAACGGTAACAGCACAGCACCGATCTTCGCCGTAGCAAACATCAGCGGAATCCATAGCGGCACATTCGTCGCCCATAGTGCAACCTTCTCGCCGCGCTTGACGCCCAACGCCATCAATCCGCGCGCCAGCGTATCCACCAGCTCACCGAACTCATACCACGTCAGCCGATAGTTGCGGTCGGGATAAACCAACGCATCCAACGGCCCGCAGCGGGCAATCGTCTGATCCAACAGCTGTCCGAGCGTATAGTTCCGCGTAACCGGCAAATTATTCCACGCCACGCCTGTCGAGACCGATTGATTGAACGGAGGACGGTTGGGGGCTGTTCCAAAAGGATCTGATAGTTTAAACATAGCTGTCACCGATAACTCTGACTCACGCCGGGACGAACACAACCGCGTAAATCGACGCCGGTTTATCGCCTTGCGCGAAAACCCGATGCGGCACCACGGCATCATAATAAATCGAATCGCCCGGCTTCAGCTCAAAACTCTTGCCGCCATGCTCAATCGCCACCGTGCCGCTGACGCACACGATGAACTCTTCACCTTCGTGCGACGACAGGTCGGCCGGTTCGCACACGGCGAATTCAATAAAGAAAGGCTCCATCGCACGGTTCGTCTTGCCTTTGCCCAGCGAGAAGTAACACACTGCCGGCTTACAGGCATCGGCCTGCGTATGCGTAGGCTGTGCCACAGGCTGACGGTCTTCCGCCCGCACCACCACTGGATCAGGCGACGAGATGTCGTCCATGAATGTGCCTAAACGTTGCCCCAATGCACGCGCCAGCTTGATACGCACGCCCAGAATCGGATCGGCCTCGCCGCTTTCGATTGCCATGATTGTTGCAACGCTGACGCCGGCTTTGGCGGCCAGTTCCTCCGGGGATAATCCCAGACGTTCACGAAAGCATTGAATACGATTACCAAGTTTCTGCTGTGACATAATTACTGACCCCCTAAAAGAACACTTTCAACTGCTGTGCGCATGGCCTTTTTATCAGCCTCAAGCCCTGTCCAAATCTTGAACGCGCGCGCACCTTGACACACCAGCATGCCCACGCCGTTCGCTGCCTTAGCCCCAGCCAGCTGCGCAACCTCCAAGGTCGGCGTTGTCAGCGACTTCGGCGTGATGACAATATCATACACGAACTGCCCCGAGTGCAGCATTTCATGCGTCACAACGGGCTCGTCGTCAGGACGAATTCCCTGCGGCGTGCAATGAATGACAATATCGGCAGACGGTAAAGTCTCCGTCCAATCGTCATCCTCGTCACACGCCTCCATGGCCTGTACTTCTTCCGCCAAACGGTCAAGCCGGTCGCGCGAGCGGTTGTACAGCAAAATATCGGCGCCGGCATCGCGACAGGCTAATGCAATCGACCGCCCTGCTCCGCCGCAGCCGATTACGGCAACGCGTTTGCCTGCAGGCACAACGCCCTGCTCCGCCAAATCATCCAACAGCCCCAAAGCATCGGTATTGTGCCCCACCATGCCATGCTGCGAGAACTCCACCGTGTTCACCGCGCCGAAGCGCTTGGCTTCAGGTGACAAATGCATCATCAACGGCAGCGCCACCTCCTTCAGCGGTAGCGTCAGATTCACGCCTTCGCAACCCTCCGCCTGCAGCTGGTGCAAACGTTCAGGGAGTTCTTCAGCCGGCGTGTCGATCTTATCAAACAGCCCCTCATACCCAATCGCCTTGAACGACGCATTATGCATCACCGGCGAAAATGAATGCCGGATCGGATGCCCGAGAACATAGAATCGTTGCATAGCGCGGTTAGAAATCAGCCGCACACGAGCCATCGCGCACAACCGCGATCACGCCCGAGCGCGACATATCCAATATCTTATAGGGTTTGAGCATCAAGAAAAAGTCATGCACCGTATTCTTGTCGCCCACCATCTGCATCGTCAGCGAATGCGAACGCGCCCCGACAATCTGTACTTGAAACAACGATGCAATCTCCAACAGCTGCGCCCGGTTGCGGCTCGTTGCGGCAACTTCTACGAGTATCAGCTCACGGTCCAAGTGCGGCCGCTTCGTCGCATTGATCACGCTCAGCACGTTGATCTGCTTCGCCAACTGTGCGATCACCTGCTCGATGATGCCTTCATCACCCGGCACCACGATCGTCATCTTCGAGACATTCGGGTCCTGCGTCGGCCCGACATTGAGCGTCTCGATATTATACCCCCGCCCGGAGATCAGCCCCACAATACGGGCCAGCACACCCGGCTGGTTATCGACAAGCGCATTGATAATATTCGTCATACCTGCCTCACTCATAAGTCAATCAAAATCATATCATCCAACTTCGCCCCCGGCGGCACCATCGGGGACACATTGGCCATCGGCTCCACGATGCACTCAATCACGCACGTCTTATCGCAGGCAAAAGCCTTCTCCAACGCCGCACGCGCCTCGGCCTCGTTAAACACGCGCATCGCCACCGCGCCATGTGCCTCCGCCATCATGATGAAGTCCGGCAGATACTTCTCGCCCGGCTCATCCTTGATGCGTTCATTCTTCGGACGTCCTGTGCGTCCCAGCACCACGGCCGAATACCGCTTGCCGAAGAACAACTCCTGCCACTGACGCACCATGCCCAAGTGACCGTTATTCAAAATAACCACCTTCACCGGCAGCTTATGCTCAACCGCCACCACCAGCTCCTGGAAGTTCATCTGAATGCCGCCATCGCCCGTCACGCAAACGACCAACGCATCGCGCTTGCCGAACTGTGCGCCAATCGCCGCAGGCAGACCAAAGCCCATTGTTCCCAGCCCGCCCGACGAAATAAACGTCCGCGGCTGCGTGTAACAATAGTACTGCGCCGCCCACATCTGATTCTGCCCCACGTCCGTCACAACGATCGCCTTGCCGCGGCTCACCTCATCAATCAACTGAATCACCCGCTGCGGCTGCAACACTTTCTCGGACGACTTCGCCACGCGCTGCGTGTGCTTGCCGCGCCAAAACTCAATGCACGACAGCCACGGGCTACGGTCTGCCTTCTTCACCAACGGCAACAGCATCTCCAACGCCGTGCGCAAATCGCCCAGCACCGGAATATCCGTCTTCACGCTCTTGCCGATGGCCGACAAATCAATGTCGATATGCGCAATCTTCGCGCGCTTCGCAAACTCCGACAGCTTACCCGTCACACGGTCATCAAACCGCGCACCCGTCGAAACCACCAAGTCACAATGCGTAATCGCATGATTCGCCGCAAACGCACCGTGCATCCCCACCATGCCCAGCGACAGCTTATCATCTTCCGGAAAAGCGCCCAAGCCCATCAGCGTAGTCGTCACAGGAGTCTGCGCCTTGCGCGCCAGCTTTCCTAACACCTCCGCTGCGTCGCTCGCAAACACGCCGCCGCCCGCATAAATTAACGGACGCTCAGCCGCATTCAACGCCTCAGCCAAACGCTCAATCTGCGACTTCTCCGGCACGATAAACGGCTCATACGCACGGATCTTCACCGACGTTGGCGCCAGCGACGGCATCTTCGTCCGCGCCAACTGCACATCCTTCGGGATATCCACCAACACCGGCCCCGGCTTACCCGTCGAAGCGATAAAAAACGCCTCCGCCAGCACGCGCGGCAAATCATCCACCGACGTCACCAAACAATTATGCTTTGTCACCGCGCGGGTAATGCCGGTCGTATCCGCTTCCTGAAAGGCGTCATTGCCAATCATCGACAACGGCACCTGTCCTGTGATGCACACCAGCGGAATCCCATCCATGTACGCCGTGGCCAAGCCCGTCACCGCATTCGTCGCACCGGGCCCCGACGTCACCAAGCACACGCCCACCTTACCCGTCGCGCGGGCATACCCATCCGCCTCATGCACTGCCCCCTGCTCA
>JAVBMC010000076.1:0-32808 GCA_031552845.1 Kiritimatiellia bacterium | reverse complement strand
CACCGCGAACTGGCCGAAGGCGTCGCCTTCATCAACCGGCTCCCTCGCAAGATCTTTGACGGGCAAAGCGCTCTTGAGCTCTGGAATGCCGCCTTGAAAAAAGTCGCCAGAAAGTGAAATCATTTATTGCAATGAACCCCCTGTGAGAAAACAAAGGGGTGCCTCAAAATCGATCCAAGGAAGGATGTAGTGTGCATCCTTGGTTGGTACGGGTGTCGCTCCTTACTTGGATGTGGAGTGCGTGCTTACTTGGAGAGGGTGTGCGTGGCTCCTTAGTCATGGTCCCGTTCCAAGGAAGGATCGGGTGTGTGAGGCGGGAGTCTCATGAACCCTTTCTAAAGAAGGATTCGGACCAGTTCCTTGCTTGGATGTTGCTTGCAAATAGGCATGAAAAAGGCGGAGGTTTGCACCTCCGCCCATTTAAGCGTTTATGTAATCAATGGTTATTCAGCCACGGCCAGCAGTTCCGTAAGCGTGCCAACAGCGAGCTTTTTGCTGCGATTGATGCGCGTACGGACCTCGACACGATAGGTCATCCCCCGCTGCAGTTCGACCGGAATGGCAAACGTCAGACGGGCTGGTTTATTATCGAGGAAGGTCGCAGCACGCACAATATCGCCGACGCCTTGCGGAATGAACCAGACGCCTTCATCGCCCATGAGAGGATGGATGCGTAGGCACTGCCCGCGGATACCGGCCATACCGCCAGGCGTGAGCTGCGTATTAGCCGTGCCGCTGAGGGCATCGTCCAAACGCGTGAGCACGGGAGTTTTGGCCTTGAAGTCGACCAATGTAACAGCGATGTTATCAGGGCTGACGACTTGACTTTGAAGAGACTTGTTAAAGGTCATCTTCATGCGGAAACGCCGTCCCTTGGGAGAGATATCGTTGCCGTCTTTATCCATGAGCCCGCCTGCGTGCAGGTGGATGCTGCCGACGCCGGGGATCTCAACAGCCATGCCGTGCATGACTTCGTTGACGATGACTTGCCCGAGGTTGTGCAGCACCGCCATCACATCGGCTTCCGAGACGGTAGTGCCGGAGGCCGCGATGAGCTTGGCGAGTTTTTTGGAAGGGAGCTTCTTCCCCATTTGCGTGGCGTAGATGTACTCCCCGCGTTCCTTCTGTTCGGCCAGCAATGCGGGCCGCTTGATGAGTGTAACTTTTGACATGATGTCATTTCCTTCTGCCGCCTAAAGTATGATATTGGCAGCCGGCGGCGTCTGACAACCCGACGCCAGGACGATTCCGAATAAACCGATTAACGCACTCGCGTCATTGGTGGATATCCCCCTGGCATCTGAACTGCACGCCGGCCAAACGGACAGTCTGTATGTTGATGGCTCCTTCCGAGCTTGGATTCCTGATTACGGATACCGTCGGCAGTGCCGTTGCGGTTCGCGTGAGAGCAGGTCACCCAATGGGGTCAACGGGGTGCAGTTTAGCAAAACGGTGGAATATGTCAAGTGAGAAAAAGAGCGCATGAACCAAAAGACAACACAACCCCCGCGCAAACCCTTTCCAGCCTTGACTTTTCGCCTCCAAAATGATAAATTGCCCGCTTCATTTAACCGCACAACATCCAAACTTGGAGACTTTGTAATGTATACAGCGTCCGACCTGAAAAAAGGCCTCAAGATCATGCTCGATGATCAACCCTACCTCATCACCGATTTCGACTTCAGCAAGCCCGGCAAAGGTCAAGCCATCTACAACTGCAAGCTCAAGAACATGCTCACCGGGTCCACCCAGAGCCGCAGCTTCCGCTCCAACGACCGCTTCGAGAAGCCCGAGCTCCTCCAAAAGCCCCTCCACTTCTCCTACGAGAACGCCGGCTCCTACGTCTTCACCGACGAGAACTATGAAGAAGTCACCATCCCCGAGTCCGTCCTCGGCCAGAACAAATACTTCCTCACCGACGGCATGCAAGTCGATGCCCTGCACTACCGCAGCGACGTAATCGAAGTTCAGCTCCCCAACTTCGTCGAGCGCACCGTCATCCAATGCGACCCCGGCGTCAAAGGCAACACCGCCGCCGGCCGCGTCACCAAGCCCGCCACTGTCGAAGGCGGCTACCAACTCCCCGTCCCCCTCTTCATCAACGAAGGCGAAGCCATCCGCATTGACACCCGCACCGGCGAATACGCCGACCGCGTCAAGAGCTAGCCGCCCCCAAACGCGCGGGCCGGCGCGAAGAACAAACCGTGACCCTCAACGACTTCAACCACGCCGCCCCGCGCACGCCTCTACGCCCCCAAGATTACCCCCTCTGGGCGCTCGACGCCATCGCCGCCGCCCTCCGCGAGACGCAACATACCCCGCTCGCCCGCGCCTTTGAAACCTACGCCGCCGAAGCCCGCCTCCACGGCGCCCCCGAGACCCACTGGGCCGACGCCTTTCCCCCCGACAACAGCCGCGCCCCGGCCCGTACCCTCCCCGACATCACCGAGTGCGAACCCGTCGCGGACAAACACCTCCAAGCCGCCGCCCAAGCCCTCCCCGCCCTCATGCCCGGCTACGAAATCCGCCCCGGCCAAGCCGACATGCTCAACGCCGTCAACGCCGCCATCGCCAACCAACACCACCTCGTTGTTGAAGCCGGCACCGGCATCGGCAAAAGCCTCGCCTGCCTCATCCCCGCCGCCCTCTGGTCCACCCAGAACGACCTCCCCATCATCATCAGCACCAACACCAAAAACCTCCAAAGCCAGCTCACCGACAAAGACCTCCCCACCGTCCGCGCCCTCCTCGCCACCGCCTTCCCCGACCGCGTCCCCCTGCGCACCGCCCTGCTCAAAGGCCGCAGCAACTACCTCTGTCTCCGCCGCTACGGGCACCTCCTCAGCCACTACTACACCCTCGATCCCGCCGACCTCCCCCACTTCGCGCGCCTCGTCGCCTGGGCCCTCCAAACCCCCGATGGCGACCTCGAAACCTACGCCCCCGATGCCGAAGACGCCTCCACCATCCGCACCGCCGCCAGCTCCAACGGCGAAGAATGCCCCGGCCGTGCCTGCCGCTACTACACCCGCTGCTACCTCCAACGCGCCCGCCAGCACGCCGCCCAAGCCCACCTCATCATCACCAACCACGCCCTCGTCTTCGCCGACCTCCAAAGCGGCGGCAGCGTCCTCCCCCCCCACCACCAACTCATCCTCGACGAAGCCCACAACCTTGAAGACGCCGCCACCCGCCACTACGCGGCCGAGTTCAGCCTCTACGCCCTCCACCAAACCCTCCGCCGCCTCACCCCCTCCAAACGCGCCAAAGCCCCCGACCTCCTCACCGCCCTCGAAACCCAATACCCCGACCTCCTCGCCCCCGCCATCCGCGAAGCCCGCTACCACATCGCCGAACTCCTCGCCGCCGCCCAACAGCTCAACACCCACGGCCTCGCCCTCCTCGACAAAGACGAGCTCCGCCGCTACCGCGTCACCCCCGCCGGCATCCGCGAACTCTACCCCGCCACCGGTGTCAAAACCGCCCCCCTCCCCACACACCTTCCCGAAGCCACCCTTGCCCAAACCCTCACCCACCTCACCGACTCCGCCAACAACGCCAAAGCCACCCTCCAACACATCGCCGAACAGATCGAAAAACAAAACGAAGGCGCCCTCAACCTCCACGCCGACCAACAACTCACCCTCACCGCCGCCGCCGACCAACTCGCCTCCCACGCCCGCACCGCTACCTACATCCTCGCCGGCAACGACCCCACCCAAGTCTACTGGTTCGAACGCAAGACCCACTCCAACAAAGACACCATCATCTGGAACGCCGTCCCCCTCAACATCGCCGGCCTCCTCCACGACACCCTCTTCAAAACCAAACCCACCGTCATCCTCTGCTCCGCCACCCTCCGTGTCGGCAGCAGCTTCAGCCACTACCTCCGCCGCAGCGGCCTCATCCACCTCCCCGAACGCACCCAAACCCTCACCGCTCCCAGCCCCTTCAACTACCACCTCCAGTGCCGCGCCTACGCCCTCAAATACCTCCCCGAACCCACCGGCAGCCTCCCCGACAGCCACCCCTACATCCCCGCGCTCGCCCAAACCATCCTCACCGCCGCCCGCCACTACCAAGGCCGCACCCTCGTCCTCTACACCGGCTACGCCCTCATGCACGCCGTCGCCATCCGCACCCACGCCCAACTCAAAGCCCTCGGCCTCAACCTCCTCCAACAAGGCCTCGACGGCAGCCGCGACCAACTCACCCAAACCCTCCGCGACCACCCCAACACCATCCTCTACGGCACCCAATCCTTCTGGGAAGGCATCGACCTCATCGGTCCCGCCCTCCAATGCGTCATCATCACCCGCATCCCCTTCACCGCAGTCGGCGATCCCCTCCTTGAAGCCCGCTGCGAACAAATCGACCAAGCCGGCGGCAACTCCTTCATCGAACTCACCCTCCCCACCGCCACCGTCAAACTCAAACAAGGCTTCGGCCGCCTCATCCGCTCCAAAACCGACACCGGCACCATCATCATCGCCGACCCCCGCATCCTCACCAAACGCTACGGCACCACCCTCATCCGCAGCCTCCCCGCCCCCATCATCCCCCTCGACACCCCCCAACAACTCCAAGACCGCCTCACCCAAGACGCCCCCGGCAACCCCAACACCTAACGGCAAACCACGATGCTCACCGCCCTCCTCCTCGCCCTCACCTTCAACGCCAAAGTCCTCACCATCCCCGACGGCGATACCATCACCGTAGCCGCCAACCCACCGCCCGCAGACCTCCCCATCACCAACCGCATCCGCCTTGCCGGCATCGACGCCCCCGAGATACAACAACACTACGGCCCCGAATCCCGCGACTACCTCCGCACCCTCATCCCCCGCGGCACCACCATCACCTTAGAGTACCACGAACCCGACCAATACAACCGCCTCCTCTGCACCATCACCCGTGGCGAACTCAACATCAACCACGCCCTCGTCACCAACGGCTGCGCCTGGCGCTACCCCTTCGCCCACGACAAATACGGCAACTACCAAGACGCCGAAAACACCGCCCGCACCAATCACCACGGCCTCTGGACCACCAACGCCCCCACACCCCCCATCCCCCCCTGGCAATACAAACGCCAAAACCCCAAGCAATAAAGCACGGAGGCAGGC
This sequence comes from Kiritimatiellia bacterium, assembly GCA_031552845.1. Classification (GTDB taxonomy): domain Bacteria; phylum Verrucomicrobiota; class Kiritimatiellia; order RFP12; family DVOR01; genus JAVBMC01. The sequence goes on along the minus strand of JAVBMC010000076.1, from coordinate 27,682 downwards.
AAATTACCCCGCTCTATCTCTACATCGGCAGGGAAAAGATATTTTACACTTTACAGTAATACCTCGTAAATGGGGAGGCGAGTTTTTGGGCTTGCGTGGGGAGAAGGTTTCTGTTAAAGTGGAGGCTGATTTTGGAAGTACGGAAAGGGGGACTGTATGGCGAGGAGTCTTGAGATTATCTGCACGGGGTGCGGCGATCGGTCGTTGGTGCGGGCGGAGCCGGTGTTTGAGGGGTTTAGGAAGGCGGGCGAAGCTTTTATTTGCCTGAACTGCGGGCATCGATATGAGTCGGAGGTAGTGACGCCATTTGCCAAGCGTGACGCAGGACCGGATGTATTTTCGGCAGCGGAGCGCGAGGCGCCGAAGTTATCAATCTTTGCTGAGGATGAGCTGCATAAATCCTGCCGCTGGTGCAAACATTTTATCATCAGCGCGTTTGATCAGAAGTGCGGCGTGACGTTGCAGCAGACCGAAGCGACCGACTTGTGCTTGAAGTTTGAGTCAAAGGAAAACCCCGGCGAGGCGGATGCCTGAACCGGGGCTTTACGTTCGGCAGTTGGACGCCGCCGAGTAATTTATTCGCGTGAGCTTAGGCGTCGAACCCTTTGGGGTTTTGCGACTGCCAGCGCCAGGTGTCCTCGCACATTTCCTTGAGACCGCGCCTGGCCTCCCATCCGAGGAGTTCACGCGCGTGTTTGGAGTCGGCAAAGACGCAGGCGGCATCACCGGGGCGGCGTGCTACAACTTTGTAAGGCACCTTGCGGCCGCTGGCTTGTTCAAAGGCGGCGATCATATCCAGCACGCTGTAACCGATACCGGTGCCGAGATTGACGGTGAATGTTGCACCATCGGGCGCGGCGAGTTTCTTGAGCGCAGCAAGATGACCGAGCGCCAAGTCAACCACATGGATGTAATCGCGCACCCCTGTGCCGTCGGCCGTGGGATAGTCGTTGCCGTAGACGGAGAGTTGCTGAAGCTTGCCGACAGCGACTTGCGAGATGAAGGGCATGAGGTTGTTGGGAATGCCGTTGGGATCCTCGCCGATACGGCCTGAGATGTGCGCGCCGACCGGATTGAAGTAGCGCAGCAGCGCCACGCGCCAGCCGGGTTCAGCCGCCGCAACATCCAAGAGAATCGACTCGAGGAATTGCTTGGTGCGTCCGTAAGGGTTGATCGCGCCGATGGGGAAGTCTTCGCGGATGGGCGAAGTTTCCGGCATGCCGTAAACAGTAGCGGAGGAGCTGAAGACAATGTTGGAGCAGCCGTGCGCCTTCATGGAGGCGATGAGGTTGAGGGTGCCGGTGATGTTGTTGTGGTAGTAGAGTAGCGGCTTCTGTACCGACTCGCCAACGGCTTTGAGTCCGGCGAAGTGGATGACGGCGTCAAACTTCTCTGCAGCGAAAATCGCGTCAAGTGCGGCGGCGTCCAGCAGGTCGACCTTATGGAACGCGGCAGTTTTGCCGGTGAGTTCCGTTACGCGGCGCAAGGATTCTTCCTTGCTGTTCATCAGGTTGTCGACGACCGTGACGGTATCGCCTGCGTTCAAAAGCTCAAGCACGGTGTGGCTGCCGATGTAGCCCGCCCCGCCGGTGACTAATACATTCATTCGTTACCCCTTCAAATTAGCACGCGCTTAGCGTGCGAACAGATATTCCATCAAATCATTGCCGCGCATTGCGCCGAGCGCACCGGACACGCAAGCGACTTCGTCATACGTCTGCACGGCGTCAGGCGCATCGCCGGGACACCACACCGAAACCGGCACAGGCGTACGGGTATGGCGCCCGCTGTGCAACGGCACGGGATGATCGGGCAATACGGCATAGCAAACATCCGGTCCGGCGGCTTGCATGACGCGCCCCATGAGGCGCTTGTCAAAATCCTCAATCGACTGCAGCTTGAGCTTCAAATCCTGCGCGTGCGAAACTTCGTCAACCGCCTCGACATGCACGTAGACAAAATCATAATCAGCCAGCGCCTTGATCGCGGCATCGGCCTTGCCTTCGTAGTTGGTATCGATATAGCCCGTCGCGCCGGGCACTTGAATCACATCCATGCCCATGCAGCGGCCAAGGCCTTTAATGACATCGACGGCAGAAATCACCGCGGCCTTGATGCCATATTTCTGCGTAATTGAATGAATAGCGCCTGCTTGCCCGCCGCTCCAAAACCAAATGCCATTGGCCTCGCGTCCGGCGAGAATCTCACGCGCTTTGTCTTGCAGCTCAATCAGCATCTTGGCTGTCAGCGCACCGCGCTCACCCTTGGTCTTAGGCAAGTGCTCGGCTACGGCGTTGCCGTGATTGTCGTCGGGCTTGTCGCAAGCGACATCGGCAGAGAACTCAGCACCGGAGAGGACGAGCAGGTTGCGGTAACTGACGCCGGGATAGAAACGAATCTTATCGGTGCCGAGTTTGGCGTTAAGCAACGCGACAGCCTCTTCGGCGTCTTTCTGAGAGATGTGTCCGCCGGAGAAGTCACGCAGGATTCCATCGGCATCTGCAGTGATGAAGTTCATACGGAAGCAGACATCGTTGGGCCCCAGCTGGATGCCTTGGCTGGCAGCTTCGAGCGGGCCGCGTCCGCAGAGTTCGGTGGCAAGGTCACAACCCAGCACGCTCATGTTCGCAACGTCGCTTGAGGTCGGGAAACCTTCCGGCAGCGTGAGCAGCGTGCCGCTGCGCCCCTCGCGGGCGATGCGGTCCATGTTGGGCGTGTCGGCTACTTGCAGCGGGGTCTTGCCGCCGAGCTCCGCAAGGGGTTCATCCGCCATGCCGTCACCGAGAAATACAACTACCTTCCTTTTCACTTGCGTCCCCACTCTTATTTACGTAAACACATTGAACTTGCGTGACCGGCCACCTCGGGTCGGTTGGCCGGATGCCCCGCGTAAAGGGATTGGATATCGTCCAAGAGCGCCTGCCAGTTTTCATAACGATGCGTACGATCCTTCATCAACATGCGCTCAAGCAGCATCGCGAGGTCTTTCGACACTTGCGGGTTGAACTGACGGACATCCGGTGCTTGCGCCTCACCCACATGCGCCTCAAGCATCTGCTCAACCGGCATCCCGGCAAACAGTGAACGTCCCGTCAGCAAATGATAAACCGTCGCACCCAGCGAATAGATGTCCGAGCGGCAATCCAACTCCCGCGCTGCATAAGCCTGTTCCGGCGACATATAGGCAGGCGTTCCGATCACCTCATCATGCACGGTCGGTTGAATAGCATGCAGCGAACGCGCCAACCCCAAGTCGGTCACTTTAATGGTGCCGTCGCCATCCACCATGATGTTGTCGGGCTTGAGGTCGCAATGCACCACCTTATAGCTCGACCACGCATAGTTCAGCGCATAGGCCACCGACTCCAAAATAATCATCGCATCCTCGGATGGAATCATCGTCTTACGCCGCAACCATTCGCCCAGCGTATACCCATCAATCAGCTCCATCACGATGTAATACACACCGTCGGCATAGTTGACGTCATACACACGCATGATGTTCGGATGCTGCAGCTTGGCGCACGCCCGAGCCTCTTGCAAGAAGCGGTGGATGTCGTCATTCGACGCCACAAAATTCTTCGAGAGCACTTTAATCGCGACTAAACGGTCGAGTGAAATCTGACGCGCCCGCCACACATGCGACATTCCCCCCTGCCCGATCAGGTTGATGATCGAGAGGTTTGGAAAATGATATAGCTGTTTGGAAATCTCGCTCATCGGCTCAAATACCCGCAGCCCTTGCAGGCCGTACAAAAGATTCGTTTTTCACCCTTACACATCACGCACGTTTTACCCTGCGCTTCGCCCTGCCCGTAACACTTCGTACAAATCACCAGCCCCTCGCCGACGCACTGCGCACACCGCTGCGTCTTGCCGGAACCCGAACACCGCTTGCACGAAATCACGCCCGTCGCCCGGCAATCCACGCACCCCATCTGTCCCGTCCCCTTGCAAGTCGGGCACTTATAAGGCCGGTCGGAGGTTGCCTCTTCGGCAATGCGCCTGACTTCAAAAATATCTGCTTTCTGTTTCGGCGTAATAATGCCATCCTTACACCCCGCTTGCGTACACTTGACCGTGCCGAGCCCTTTGCATTTGCTGCACAGCTCCGTGCCGAAACCCGCACAAGCCGTACACTGCGGCGGAATAGCCGTGCGCAAAAGCGCCTGCTGTTCAATGTTCAATGCCCACTCCGACGGCACCCACGCAAACCCGCAGGCAATGCGCCCATTCAACCGCTGTGCGGCGTCATACTTCTGATGCGCCTGCAGTGCCAAGCGCTTCAGCTCATTCAAGTTCAACGAGCGGGCAGTGGGCTTCTTTTGCACGCCCGCCTCAATGATCTGCACGCCCTCTTTCGACAATCCATCAGCCGGCAGCAAACGCAGCAACGCCGCCGCATTTTGATAATACAACGCCGCCGTCGCATCGGCGATATAGCGCGGCACTGCAGCAGCCTCTTCAGACTTTTGCAACGCCTGCGCCGCCAACACGTCAACCTTGATTGCTTCAAGCATCTGTGCTTGCAGACCTTCCAATTGGCGCGGCTGTGCCGGTGCGACCACAGCTTCAATCGGCTTTGCAGCAGCCGGTTCTTCGGCGCGTTTCTTATAGGGTGCGCCGCACTTCATGCAGAACGCGGCATCGGCGCTCTGCGCTTCCTTACCGCACTTCGGACAAATCGCCAGTACCTGCGCCATCACCACGCTTGCGGCGAGCATCGATAACAAAAACCATTTGAGTTTCTTGAACATGACGTGCCTCCCTTACCTGACGTCCGTACTGCCGGGCTCGCTCTCTTCATACTCCGCCAGACGGCGGTACAACGTGCGGCGCCCAATCCTCAGCTTCCGCGCGGTCTCGGCGCGGTTGCCCTTGCAGGCCTTCAGTGTCGCCAGAATCTGACGGCGCGTTGTGCCGGCCAAATCCGAAGCCATCGTCACATCCGCACTCACCGTCACAACCGGCGCCGTGCGCAAAGCCGACGGCACATCCGCCAGCTCCAAACGCGAGCCATGCGCCAGCACCACCATCTTCTCGATGACGTTACGCAATTCGCGCACATTGCCAGGCCAGTCATAACCGCACAACGCCTCCAGCGCCTCCGGCGCGAACCCGGTGATGCTACGGCCGTTACGCTCGGCGAACTCCTTTAGAAACACTGCCGCCAGCAACGGGATATCATCCCGCCGCTGGGCCAAAACCGGCAGCTGAATGTCCACCACATTCAAACGAAAGAATAAATCCTCGCGGAACTTCCCCTCGGCCACATACTGCCGCAAGTCACGGTTCGTCGCCGTGACAATCCGCAGGTTCACCTCAATCGACTCACTCCCGCCGACGCGCTCAAAACGCCGCTCCTCCAACACCCGCAGGAGCTTCACTTGAATCGACGGATCAATCTCCGAAATCTCATCCAAGAACAACGTGCCGCCATCGGCCAATTCAAACCGCCCCTTACGCTGCGCCACCGCACCGGTAAAGGCACCGCGCTCATGCCCGAACAGCTCGCTCTCCAACAACGCCGGCGCCAACGCCGCACAATGCACCGCGATGAACGGCCCGTGCGCCCGGCGGCTTAGCCGATGCAACGCATGCGCCACCAGCTCCTTACCCGTGCCGCTCGCACCCTGAATCAACACCGTCGCATCGGTCGGCGCGGCTTGCTTGATCAAAGAGAACACCTCACGCATCGCAGCGGAGTTGCCTAAAATATTATCCAACCCGAACTTTTCATTCACCTGCTGCTGGAGGGCCTTGTTCTCCTCCTCCATCAAACGCGAACGCAACGCCCGCGCCACCAGCAATTCCAAATGATCCAGATTGATTGGCTTCGTCACAAAATCATACGCGCCCTGCTTCATCGCCTCGACGGCCGTCTCAACGCTCCCATACGCCGTCAGCACAATCACCGGCAAACCCGGACGCAGCCGCAGCGCCTGCCGCAATAACGACAGCCCATCCTCGCCCGGCATCCGCAGATCGGTCAACATCAAAGCAGGCTCCACCTCCGCCAACAGCTTCAACGCCTGAGCGGCATCCTCCGCGCTACGCACATCATAAGCACGCTGCAACGCACGGCAAATACCATCACGCGTATTCTTATCGTCCTCAACGACGATGATCGTCTGCTTTTTATTCATATAAACGGCACAGTCCCTGCCTGTGTCAAAACGACCCACATTCTAACATAATCCAACCGCCCTATTCAAGCCCAAACCCCCCATTCTGAAACACTTTATAATAGAGACGCCCGCGCGTACGAACGGAAAGGGTGGCCCATGCGGAAGCTTTTTCACTCCCTTATCTCAAACAAAGCAAGCCAGAAAGTCCAAGATAACCCATTATCTCAAACTTTTTCCAAGAGAAAGTAGTACTTTGCAGATACCCGGCGTAGGAGTAAATCTGCCTCAATTTCTTCCCGCCGGCATTCTTGATGATATTGAAGTGCGCTAATATTCGTTTTTTGCGCTCAGTCCACCTTATCAAAACGATCGGCAAGCGGTCCGGGATACTTAGACAAATCCTTTTGCGTATTCCAAAACGCTACCCAAACAATCCCGCCAGCACAGGACAACATAAGAATGTCTAGAACCCAAGAAGGACTTTTCGAGTGAACAATGGGAACGCTCCAAGCTAAACCAATCAAAAGTAGCCCTAATATACTCCACCAGAAAAACCATCTCGCTCTGCTATGAGCAAAGTTGACTGTTATACCAATCCATTTGTACTTCTGATGGCGATACACAAAAGACCGTGGATCGTCTTTGTTGTAATAGATACAAAGGCACTTCCATAACCAACGCTTAATGTCACTCTTCATACCCAATCCTCCTTTGCTCAAGTAAGAGTATTGCCATTATAACACATTCGATCGTTGACATACAACGACAAACACAAAAAAGATACGCCCGCCAATAGAGCTTGACAAATCCCCCCGCCCGCGCTAAACTCATACCGGTTCTGCACGTGAAAGGAAAACAGTTATGACCCCCTTCTCCATCATCGAGCGCAAACGCGACGGCCACGCCCTCACCGCTGAAGAAATCGCCTACTTCATCGCCGAACTCTCCGCACGCCGCATCCCCGACTACCAAACCGCCGCCTGGCTCATGGCCATCGTCTGCCGCGGCATGGACGCCGCCGAAACCGCCGCCCTCACCGACGCCATGCTCCGCTCCGGCACCACCCTCGACCTTTCCGACTCCCCCCGCCCCACTGCCGACAAACACTCCACCGGCGGCATCGGCGACAAAATCTCCATCCCCCTCGCCCCCCTCTGTGCCGCTGCCGGACTCACCGTCCCCATGATCGCCGGGCGCGGCCTCGGCATCACCGGCGGCACCATCGACAAACTTGAATCCATCTCCGGCTACCGCACCGACATCCCCCTCGACCGCTTCCGCGCACAAATCTACGACGACGCCACCCGCTGCGGCATCATCACCCAAAGCGCCCAAATCGCCCCCGCCGACAAAATCCTCTACGCCCTGCGTGACGTCACCGCCACCGTCAACTCCATCCCCCTCATCACCGCCAGCATCATGTCCAAGAAGCTCGCCGAAGGCGCCAAGACACTCCTCTTCGACGTCAAATACGGCCAAGGTGCCTTCATGCCCACCGCCCAAGACGCCGAACAACTCGCCCAAAGCCTCATCACCACCGCCCGCCGCCTCGGCCGCAACGCCGCCGCCCTCATCACCGACATGAACACCCCACTCGGCGCCACCGCCGGCAACGCCCTCGAAATCCAAGAATCCCTCGACATCCTCAACGGCAAAGGCCCCGCCGACGTCCGCACCCTCACCCTCGCCTGCGCCAGCCACATGCTCCGCCTCAGCGACATCACCCTCACCGACGCCCAACTCGCCCAACACCTCGACGACGGCACCGCCCTACGCTACTACCACGCCATGATAAAAGCCCAAGGCGGCAACCCCGACGCCCCCCTCCCCAAAGCCAACATCATCCAACCCCTCCCCTCACCCGCGGACGGCTACGTCAACACCCTCCCCGCCAGAGCCATCGGCCTCGCCGTCATCGAACTCGGCGGCGGCCGCAAACAACTCACCGACACCATTGACCCCGCCGTCGGCATCGCCGACATGCTCCACCCCGGCACCCCCGTCAAACGCGGCCAACCCCTCCTCACCCTCCACGCCAACGACCCCGCCAAACTCACCGCCGCCCTCGACCTCCTCCAAAACGCCATCACCATCACCCCCCAACCACCCACCCCCACGCCGCTCATTTACAAGGAGGTCATATGAACGCCAACCGTTCTCTCACTCTCGTATGGACGATACTTGTCGGCACCTTACTAATCCAAGAAGCAGAATGTGCATCGTGGCTATTGAACAAGAATCCGGGGGAGGCATTTATTGCCCCGCAAGCTTGGGAACCCATAGATATTCAAGTAGATGGACAGCGGATCAAGCGAACAATCAGCGGCGGTGAAGTTGGGGTTTGGGTGCAGTCTGGTTGGGAAACAGCAACCCTGACCATCGCACAACGAAAAGAAAAGTTTGCCTACCTGCAACTGCCAGACGATGTCTATCTGCATCCATTGGAGAACTTAGTCCCATTAGCCTTGAAGCTATTAACACCGCCACGCGAAGGTCAACAATTCAACTTCGCATCATGGGCACACAAGCCCAAAATATTGTTTCAGAACCACGACTACAGAATCGAGTACCATGGTTCGAAGATTGAAATCTACCCTCAGTTTTACACATCACAAAACCTTTTCACATCAGGCAATGCCGTTGATTTTAAAGGCATGCAAAAGCCTCGCTTCACTCCGGAACTGGTGCAAATAAAAGATTCGGAGGAACGAAAGACGATACAAGCTCTCTACCGAATGGTGAATGAAAACATTTATACGTTGCTCACAACGCCGTACACTATACCAAGCTTGGAGGATATTACGAAAGGGCACGTGGCAGGAAAAATCTTAAGCAACCTGATACTTTGCCCTGAAACACTGCCGGATGTGTCATATGCCCCCATGGCACCAGAGGTTGAGAAAGAACACTTTAAACGATTAGCCGAAGAACATGAACAGTGGAGACGCGACAGACAGACATTTATTGCAAAAATCCTCCGCAACCGCAACGTCTCTTACTCAAAGAGCGAAATAAAAATGTACCAAAGCGTAGGCCTTATTTTTCAAACAACAGAACTGGTGAAGACCTCTGAAAATGAAAACTTGCCGCAGGATGTCGATGGGTTTTCCCGCCAGTCCATCTATTGCGGCGGCTCCATAACAAGTGAATGTAGTGCTTATCATGATGTGTTCGTTTATCCGTATAAGATATTGTCACAAGACGGATATGAAAGCGTGGTAACCGAATGCAAATGTTACTCCCAAGCTTCCATCTGCCAAACCTATCAAGAGTATTTGAAAGACTACTGTGACACATTAGTGTTATCAAAAGCAGCAAAAGAACAAGTCGAAACATTGACAGCAGGTGTAGAGAACCTTGCACGAACAATGAAAGACTTAGAGACCAGATAGATATTCTTTAATTGATTGATCGCCCCATATCGTAAATAAGTCATCGGAATACCTTTTATACGCGTTAGCCCTACTTCCCAAAGGTAGGGCAGGTCTCGCCGAGACCGCCACACTGCGTTCAGCCGCACTCATACAGTCGCCCACCTTTTCACACACAATTACCCCGCTCGGCGGTTTCGGCGAAAGTGCCACAGGCACCTTCATAGCCCTACCCAACAACCGCGTCAGTTTCTTTCCGCGCCTCTTCTCCGCGTGAGCTTCTTTCTCTAGCGAACCCCTTAATCGTTTCAAAACGCCTTTTCACCACCTCTTCCCTGAAACGGATGCATTTTCTGCCGCACTCTTTTTTCTGACAACATTTTTACACCTTTGAAATCATGCTAAAAGCGAGGTGCCTTTGGGTTTGAAGGCACGTGCCTTCAGCTTTACTTACACCTGTAATGTACTCTTACTTACACGTGTAACCAAACTTGGCTTACACCTATAACCGAACTCACTCGCACGTGCGAGTGAAGTTGAATACGCTCCAATTTTGCAGTGTGTAAAACCGGCAGCAAGGCCAAATATTTAAATCAGGGATCGTGGACTAAAAAGATGATAGATGTTTATGGCATTGTTGCGTTGTTTTGCATTTCGCTACCTGTTTCGAGTTTTTGTTTGCCTAACAATTGCGGCGAGGGCGTTTAATCGGAGCGTTTTGCGTGGATGTTACGGGGACGCTGGAATTGGAGTTGCGGAATGGAAGGGTCTAAAAAATGCCCTTGACTTGGGGGATGGGATGTGGGATAATCCTCTTGCTTCTAGCTGACGTCTGCCATCCCTCACGAGCTATCGGCGGCAGCACCCACACCCCCTGCAAAAATGCCCGTCTCCTTCAGCCCCCCCGACCTCTTCGACCTCATCGTTTTTCCCGCGCCTCCGTGTCTCCGCGTGAGCTTTATGCGGACTAGTGAAGGCGTGTGCAAAAAACAGCGGCGGGGTTATCCCTGCCGCTGTTGTAGGTGCGTGAGCCGCACGTTCGTCTCAAGGTGCTTTAGTATTTGAGGAGCAGGTTGAGCATTTGGCGGTCGAGCTTGTGCCCTTGGTAGTCTTCGTAGGTGACATCGGAGCGTTGGCTGTCGAGGATGCCGAAGGTGCCGCGGAAGTTCCAGAGCGCCCAGCCCCAGTTGTTTTCTTTCCAGAGTTTGAGGTTGTCTTCGAGCCAAGCGAGTGCAACAGCGTGGGGCGTTTGGTTGTAGGAACCGAATTCGCCGACCATGATGGGGATGCCTGCTTTCATTGCGGATTCCCAAGGCTCGATGTTTTGTTCGCGCAGCTGGTCAAGGCCGGAGGGGGCTTTGCCGCCGGGAATGATTTTGCCGCCTGCACAGCGGAAGGGGGAGTTGGTCTGTCCCCAGTTGAGGCTGAATGCGAGCGGGCCAATGGGGGTGTCGAGGCGTTCGATTTCGCACCAATCGCCTTGCGCGACTTCCAAGGTGAACTTCTTAGAGGCGGGAACAGTGAATTCGATGGCGTCCATGTAGCGTGCTTGCGTGAGCTTCCATTGTTCGTGGCGTACAACGTTGGCCCATTTGCCTTCGCCGCCGGGGGTGAGCTTTTGGTCGAGCACGGTTTTGCCGTCGCAAACAGCTTTGAGGCGCACATCGCCGGAGACGTTGCCCAGACGCAGTTTGAGTGTGCCGGCGGGGAGGTCTTGAACAGTGAGCGGTACGTTCCACGGCTTCTTGCCTTCACCATAGAGCGGAGAGATTCCGGGAGCGAGCGGCCAGAGCGGCTCGGCGCTCGGAGTGCCAACCCACGGCGCTTTGTAGTGCGACACGCTCATGGGGTTGTAACCGCGCGTGGCTTGTTCAATGCCGAGCGCGTAGAGTCCCTTGCAAGGGCGCGTGCCCCACTTGAGGCCGTCGGCGACAATCGTACGCTTAGGCGAGACGGCGCGAATGGTTTCGACGAGCGCTTCGGCTACGCGGACGTATTGTTCCTCGCTGACGCTGCTGTCGGGTTCATTGAAAAGGTTGAAGCTGATGTCCTCGTTGGAGATGTCTTTATACCGCTTGGCAAAAGTATCCCAGTGGTGACAGGCGACTTTGAGTGCCTCGGGGTCGGCGAACAGGTTGCGCGCTTCGGCAGGACGCGCTACGGTGAACCCGGGGATACGGTGGAAGCAGACTTGCACATGGATGCCGTATTTCTGCCCGAAGGCGATGGCTTCGTCGATCGGCTTGAGCTTGGCGTCGTCGATGACGTCCCACTGGCCGTCCTTAATCCAGAAGCGGTAGTCCAACGGCAGGCGCACGAAGTTAAAGCCCCACTCCTTCATCATGCGGAAGTCGCTCTCTTGAAAGCGCTTCTCACTGCCGCCATACATGAACATCTCCAACAGGTTAAAGCCCCGATACCGCGGCGCCGCCGAAACCACCCCCGCCAACAACATCAACACCAAACACAATCGTTTCATTTATCCCCTATCTCCTTTATTTGTCTTTCATGCAGTATAACACAAGGCGGTTGAGCAAGGCAAGGTCTATTATCGCACAAGCCATTTTCCGGAGAAGCACGCGCTTTAGGCTTGCCCAAGCGGGGTAGATTTGCTATCATATCGGTCTTTCCTGCGGCGTGTCTAAGGAGATACTCCCCGTTTGCGGGTTTTTCGGAAGGTTCCGAATGCTTCGGCAACTAGATGTTGTGCCGTCAGGAAAGATGTAACGGAACACCTAACGAGGATGCGGGAATCCGCAGAATACTATGAGTCACATTGATAAGCAGGAAACAACTAAGGCTTTCCAACGTCACGAACGCGACACCGGCTCGAGCGAAGTGCAAATCGCCCTTCTCACCAAGAAGATCGAGATGCTCACCGGCCACCTCAAGCTCAACAAAAAAGACCACAGCTCACGCTACGGCCTGATCCGCATGGTCAACAACCGCCGCACGCTGCTGGCCTACCTCAAGCGCGAAGACCTCGCAAAGTATAAGAAGGTCATCGCTGACCTCGGCCTGCGTCACTAATCAAACAGCTCCAGCCGGTTCGGAGGGTCCTTAGGCGTTACACGGCCTACCGCGTTCCTGACTCGTTGAAGCCTGTTGTCACCAAGAAAGTAATCTTATGGAAAACACAAAGTCCGTCTCCGTCAAAATCGGAGATCAGGAACTCATTATCGAGACCGGCCTTCTCGCACAACAGGCGGCCGGCGCGGTAACGGTGCGTTATGGCGACAACGTCGTCTTCACCGCCGTCACGAACACTGACAAGCCCCGCGAGGGCATCGACTTCTTCCCCCTCCAAGTAGAATACCGCGAGAAGTATTACGCTGCGGGACGTTTCCCCGGCGGCTACTTCAAGCGCGAGACCCGTCCCAGCGAGCGCGAAATCCTCTGCGCCCGTATCACGGACCGTCCGATCCGTCCGCTCTTCCCTGACGGCTACTACAACGACGTCCAAGTCAACATCTCCGTGTTCTCGGCTGATACCGTCTGGGATACTGACGTGCTTGCGGTGAACTCCGCCAGTGCCGCCCTGCACATCTCCGACGTTCCCTTCATGGGTCCGATCGGCTGCGTGCGCGTTGCGCGCATCGACGGCGCATGGGTCGTTAACCCTACGCACGAGCAGCGCACCAAGAGCGACCTCGACCTCATCTACGCCGGCCTGCGCGGTAAGTTCCTGATGATGGAAGGCGGCGCCGATGAAATCTCCGAAGCCGACTTCCTCGCCGCCATGAAGTGCGCGCATGCCGAAGTCGAGAAGCTCATCGACATTCAACACGAGCTCCGCCGCATTCTCGGCAAGCCCGAAAAAGTCATTGCAGACGTCGCGCCGCCCGCAGAGAAGATGGACTTCCTCCGCGAGCTCGCCGGCAACCGCCTGCGCCAAGCTCTCCTCATCGCCGGCAAACTCGAGCGCCATGCCGCCGTCTCCGCCGTCAAGGAAGAGCTCCTCGCAGCAGCGCAAGCCAAGTGGCCCGAAGAAATCACGCCTGTGACCTTCGTCCGCTACTTCGACGTGCTCGAAGTCGAATCCGTGCGCAACAACATCCTCGTGGATGGCAAGCGCATCGACGGCCGCGCCAACGACCAAATCCGTGGCCTCGCCGCACAGCTCAACGTGCTGCCCCGCGTGCACGGCTCCGCAGTCTTCAACCGCGGTGAGACGCAAGCCCTCGGCACCGTCACGCTCGGCACAATCAAAGATTCACAAGACCTTGATGCCATCATCGGCGGCCCCAAGAGCAAGAAGTTCATGTTGCATTACAACTTCCCGCCCTACTGCACCGGTGAAGTCGGCCGCCTCGGCAGCACAGGCCGCCGCGAGATCGGCCACGGCGCACTTGCCGAGCGTTCGCTCGCGCCTGTCGTCCCGGCTGACTACCCCTACTCCGTGCGTGTTGTCTCCGACATCATGGGCTCCAACGGCTCTTCCTCTATGGCCTCCGTCTGCGTCGGCGCACTCGCGATGATGCAAGCCGGCGTACCCATCAAGGGTGCTGTGGCAGGCGTTTCCGTCGGCCTCTTCTGCACGGAAGACGACAGCAAGCAGATCCTCGTCACCGACATCCTCGGCAGCGAAGACCACTGCGGCGACATGGACTTCAAGGTAGCCGGGACCCGTAAAGGCATCACCGGTTTCCAGGTCGACCTGAAGAAGCGCGGTCTCACATGGGACCTCGTCGAAGCCGCCCTTGAGCGCGCCCGCATCGGCCGCATGCACATCCTCGACTTCATGGCCACGATTATTCCTGAGCCTGCAGCCGAGCTGTCCGCATACGCCCCGCGCATCACCAAGCTCAAAATCCCCGAAGACAAAATCGGCGAACTCATCGGCCCCGGCGGTAAGAATATCCGCCGCATCTGTGAAGTCTCCGGTGCGCAGATCGACATCGAAGAGGACGGCACCGTCAACGTCTTCGCGAGCAACGGCGACGCCCTCGCCATCGCCAAACGCGAGATTGAGGCCATCACCGCTGAACCCGAAGAAGGCGTCATCTACGAGGGCACCGTCACCGGCATCAAGGAATTCGGCGCATTCGTCGAAATCTTCCCTGGCCGCGACGGACTCTGCCACATCAGCGAGCTCGCTGAAGGCCGCATCCGCATGGTTGAAGACGTCTGCAAACTCGGCGACAAGATGTTCGTCAAGTGCATCGGCATCGACGACCGCGGCCGCGTCAAGCTCAGCCGCCGCGAAGCCATGCGCGACATGGAGAACCAACAACAGCAATAATCCTGCTCGGAAGGTTTCAAAAAGGGCTGCCACACCGGCAGCCCTTTTTTCGTGCCCAAACACAAACTGAAACACATCCACCTCCCAAACCTGTATCAAACCATCTCTACAAAACGTGCCACCTCTGTCGAGTTGGTGGTACACAGTGCGTCAACTTTCCGCGCGCCGTGTGTTGACTTCCCGACATGTTAACCTCAGCAGGTTGAGCTTAACATGTCAAAGAGTGTGCACATACCATGTAAACTGCTTGAGGTATATCTCGCGCCAGCTTGGCAGATTAAGCGAACTTTACAGAGATGGATTGCTTTCGGTTTTTCATCAAACAGGGATACGGGGCATCAGATGCGGGGACTCTGCTTATGCTTGACATCTGCAAACGAAAATAGGATAATAAACCCGTTTCCCGCAAGGGAAATGACATAACCGAAGGGCGTTCCTTCGGAGCGAATTAGCAATTCGCGGACAGTGTTCAGCTAGTAAATTAGCACTTTAGGAAGCATTGAACTCTTGTCGCGGAGGTGTCGGCGTACGCGTGCGTATTTCGGGCACATCTCTGTGATGATGTGGTCAATGCGGGCCGTGCTAAGCCTCTAGCTGGGCACATCATTCAGAGATGTGCCCTTTCTTTTGCCGAAGGGTCATCTCGTGTTGTAACAACAGGCAAGACAAAGGTTCAAGAACATGAGTAACCAAATCAACACCTCCGGCAGCGGTGAAAACAAGTCATGGATCGTGACAGTCCTGCTGTGTTTTTTCGCGGGAGCATTTGGTGTACACCGTTTTTACACGGGCTACATCGGCATTGGCGTTGCGCAGCTGCTCACCCTCGGCGGGTGCGGCATCTGGACATTCGTCGATTTCATCATGCTCCTCTGCGGCAGCTTCAAGGATGCCTCCGGCAAGCCGCTCGCGCGATAACCAACAGCTCACGGCACAATGAGCACCAGCGGGTCGGCTCGGCCCGGCTGATAAAACGTGTCAGCCCTGCGGGCTCCGCAGGGCTTTTTGTTTGCAAATGTCGCTCATCCCGCGCCCTATATTCTTGACTCTGCCGAAAGGCTCGTATATAATGTCCCTCATTGATTTTATGGGGCGGTAGCTCAGTTGGTAGAGCATCACGTTCGCAACGTGGGGGTCAGGGGTTCGAATCCCCTTCGCTCCACCATAATTTCGGGAATTGTCAATATGTAGAGGATTGCAATTCCCCTTTTTTGTTTTAAAGGAGGACGATATGAACAAAAGACCCGTAGCACTAATTATCCGCGATGGCTGGGGATTGAACCCCGTCGAAAAGGGTAACGCTGTTTTCGCAGCCCAAACGCCTACAATCGACCGCTTCACCACCCGTTATCCTTCTAGCCGCTTGGCTTGCTGCGGCGAAGCCGTCGGCCTGCCCGCCGGTTATCAAGGCTCCTCCGAAGTCGGCCACTTGAACATGGGCGCCGGGCGCATCGTGGTGCAAGAACTCAAGCGCATTGACGACGGCCTCTCCTCCGGCGAACTCTTCAAAGCCCAAAAGTGGCTCGATATGATGGCCGCCTGGCAGAAGAACAACAGCACGCTGCACCTGATGGGACTGCTGCAGGATGAAGGCGTCCACGCCCACCAAGAGCACCTTTTCAAAATCATGCGCCGCGCACGCGACACGAACCCCTCCGGCAAGATCGTGATCCATCCTTTCCTCGATGGCCGCGACACACCCCCGCGCAGCACACTCGAATACATCGCCCGCCTCAATCAAGAGATCCAAGCGGTCGGCGGATGCGCCATCGGCACGGTCATGGGACGTTACTATGCGATGGACCGCTCCAAAAATTACAACCTCACCGACGAAGCTTTCGACACGCTCGTCCGCGCCCAAGGCCGCAAAGCCGCCAGTGCCATTGACGCCGTCAACGAATCCTACACGAAGGACAAGACGCCTGACAACACTGACATGACCGACGAGTACATCCCCTGCTACGTGATTGCCGACTACGCCGGCATCAAGGATGGCGACTGCGTCATGCACACCAACTACCGTCAGGACCGCGCCATCCAGCTCACCCAAGCATTCGTCAACGAAGACTATCCGGGCAAGCGCCAAGCACGTCCGAAAATCACTTACCTCGGCTTCACCCGCTACTGGGACGAGTTCCAAGACTACCTCCTCGGTGCGATGGATGCCGATGGCGGCATGGAAAACCTCCTCGGCGAAGTCATCTCCGCCGCAGGCCTCAAGCAGCTGCGCATTGCCGAGACGCAGAAGTTCCGCCACGTCACCAGCTTCTTCAACGGCAAGAGCACCAAGCCTTCGCCCGGTGAAGACCAAGTCGACGTACCCAGCCGCTTCGACCCCGCAACGTTCGCCAGCCACCCTGAGATGGAGGCTTACAACGTCACGACAGAGCTCCTCAAGCGCCTCGAGAACAACCCCTACGCCTTTATCGCTGTCAACTACGCCAACTGCGACATGGTCGGGCACACCGGCGATCTCGCCGCCGCCACTAAGGCTGTGGAAGTGGTGGATGAATGCGTCGGTAAAATCGTCAAGCGCCTGCTGGAGCTCGATGCGCACATCATCATCGCGGCTGACCACGGCAATGCCGAGCAGATGGTGGACTACACCACCGGCATGGTCAAGACCAGCCACACGATGAGCGACATCGAATGCCTCTACGTCGCCCGCGACGCCGCGAACAAGCCCATGGCTGCCACCGGCAAACTCAGCGACATCGCCCCGACTGTCCTTGGACTCCTCGGCATTCCGAAGCCCAAAGAGATGACGGCTGACGACCTCCTCGCGGTCTAATCAGCCGCCTGAGAAAGGTTCGACGGTTTGGTTCAAAACCGCATTATCAAAACCCTTTGCGCCTTGACCTTCATGGCGCAGGGGCTTTTTGCGGCTCCACAATTCAGCGATGCCAAACTCAGTCCCCGCAACGCTGAACGCCCGTTGCGCCGTGCCACACAGTACATCATTCTCCACACCACGGAAGCTCCGACCATCAGCTCGCTCAACAAACTCAGCGCCAATGGCGAATGCCACTACCTCGTCGATACCCGCGGTAAGATCTACCGCATTGTCGACGTCCGTAAAACCGCCTACCATTGCGGCCTGAGCATGTGGAACAACCAGACAAAGATCGACGAAGTCTCCGTCGGCATCGAGATCACCGGCTATCACGACAAACCGCTCACCCAGGCGCAATACGAGTCCGTCAAAGAACTCGTCCGCCAGCTCAAGAGCCGTTACAAACTCACTGACGACCGCGTCCTGCCCCACTCCATGGTCGCCTACGGCAACCCCAACAAATGGCAGCCCAAATGCCACCGCGGACGCAAACGCTGCGGCATGTTCTTCGCACAAGACAACATCCGCCGCAGACTCGGCCTCACCCTCCGCCCGAAGTATGACCCCGACGTCCGCGCCGGACGCCTGCGCGTGGCCGATGCCTATCTCGAAAGCGTACTCTTCAAAGGCCGCATCGCAGTCAACGATAGCTACTCCAGCATTGCCGACCTTGAGTCGCCCCGCATCTTCGGACGCGACGAACCGCCGGATGTCAACATTCCGCCGCCCCCTGTCATCAAGAAAACCCCAACGAAAAAATGGACGCCTCCCAAGAAAACAACACCGGCCAAGAAGGGCAAGTAACGCCGCCACCCGCGGTTAAAGCGCCCCTGACTTGGCATCAACGTTGGCTCATGTGGCATGTAGCCTTCGGCCGTGTTGTGCTCAGGCGTCTACTGTCGCGCAAGCTCGACATCTTCGGCATCACTCTTGCCTGCGTTGCGCTTGTCGGTTGCATCCTCGTTTGGTTCTTCCCCCCGCTCCTTCCCGATGCCCGTTCCGTCGCGGGTTGCCGTGTGGGCAACGCCGCCCCGCAAGAAGCCATCGTTTACCGTCCGGTCGCCATTCCCGCCCGCTATTATATTTATCTGCCCGAGAAAGCCCTCGGCAAGTTCCAATGGTTCATGGTCGACTTCCGCAGTGAAACCGCCGCATGGCTCCCGGAATCCCCCGAGCGCCATACCGCAGGAATCCGCTGGATTAAACGTGCAGGGGATAAAGGTCTCGACCTCGAGTTCCGCAAGATGGACAATACCGAGTGGCTCGTCAACTTCACCCCATCCGGTGCGACGTTCTCCAACAGCTTGATGGCCGTCAGCCTGCAAACCCAATAATTGCCCGCAGACAAAAAAGAACCCCTGCCTGGTTCACAGGCAGAGGTTGATTTAAAGCTATCAGTTCTTTCGGCTTACTCAGCCTTCGGCGCGGGCGGTGCAGGCGGTTTCGGAGCGCCCTCACCAGCCTTGCGGGCAGGACGATCCGGACGGTCACCACGCGGCATACCCATGCCCATCATCGGACCTGCGCTCATCGCTTCGGTCAGCTCAGCGGCATCCAGCTTGCCATCGCCATCCTTATCAAACTTTTTGATCATTTCGGCAACGCGTTGAGTGGTCATCTCTTTGCGCATGGCGGCACGTTCCTCATCGTTCAACTTGCCATCGCCATCCTTGTCATACTTTGCGAGCATCTCAGGATTCATGCCGCGCATGCCGGGCATCGCAGGGCGGTCACCGGCAGGCTTCGGAGCATCAGCTTTATCTTGAGCAAACGTAACACCCGCCACGAGGAGGGTTGCAACCATCAGGAGTTTCTTCATAGTAATCCTTTCACTTGCCGGACGCGATATGTGCCGGTAGTTGGGTAAACGCCCAAGCTTGAACTTTATTGGTTACTTTGTAGCTTGGGTCAAAGTTTCGTAATACCGCTTGCCGAATTCATGCAAGGACGGTGAAGCAAAGTGCAGAGAATCGCCATTATGCTCGGTCAATCCCGCAGCGGAAACCAAATAACACCCCTTCGTCGCCTCAACCGTCTTCTTTAACGCCGCATTGACGATCTCATGCCGTGCATAAAATGGTCCCAACTCACCCACCAGCACCGGCACATTATCCGCGCCCAGCTCCTTGCGCAAATCCTTCAACATTGTTTGAAAACGTGCCGGATAAGCCGCGCAGTTGGCAGATGACGAATCGGACTCCCCCTGATGCCACAAGATTGCTGTCAGCTTGGTGTTTGGACGCGCCAATGCCGCCTTCGCCCGTGCGATGGCCTCCTGATAAAACGGCTGCCCCGGCTGCCATTGCGACAGCGACGATCCGCCCACCGCACAGGGAATCAACCCCACCTCTACCTTCGGATTCGCCTTACGGTAACATCGCGCGAATTCAGACGCCAACCCCACGCCCGCCACCGCCTTATCAAAATGCACCGGATCCTTCGCCAACTGCCATGAACGACCCTTCCCAAACATAAAAATCCCCGGCGTCGGCGTCTTATCCTTCTCCGACACCTTTCCGCGTCCGGCCATATTCGACTGCCCAATCAGCAGGAAACAATGCATCGGAGCATCCGCCCCGCAAACCGTCAATGCGGCCAATGCCACGCCTGCAATCAAAGACCTCAACATCGCTCTCTCCTTTATCCGATACAGACCAGCCGTCCGAAATACTCCGGCACATGAAAGTTTAACGCCTTACCAATCGGTGCCCATGATGCCCAGTGCGGATAACGTGTTTCGTCTCCGCACTTGTACAAATTACCGCGGAACTCCCGCATCGATGCATCAGCACCAAATACACCCTTTAAGAATGCATAGGGCACATCAATTTGCAGCCGCCAATTGATCGGCGTATTCTGATCGTCAAGAATAGGCTCATGAAAAATCGGCGTTGCAATCAGCTCATCCGCAGACAATAATGTATAGTCTGTAAAGGTTCCATCTGCCAAGCGCCGCCAGTCGCGGATGTGGCTCACCAGCAGCGTGCCGATTGCATTAGCCTCAATATTGATATATCCGCAAGCACCTTCAGGCTGGATGAATAATTCCACGCAGCTGTCACGACACACTGCATCATTCCGTTGGGTTTTGCGTGCCAGCACGTAATCATTCTTAACGTCAAACCACACGGACAGACCGCCCGGCGCGGCAACTATTTTGAATGTTACCTGCGGATGGTGCGCGGCACTTGCGGCGTGGAAATGATTGACCGTCCCCTGTTCGGCATCGGCCCAGCTAGACGCCAGGTGATAAACTAGACCTGCATTAGGGTTGACAGGGTCAGCCATGGCGTTACGGCGTCGGGTCGCCAACGTGCGTGACCAACAGCTCTGCACCATCGGGGCCAACGGACATGATGCCCTCATTGTGCCCGAAGGAATGATTCTGCCCCTGCGCGTCCACAACGAACACCGTACCGGATGGAATCGCCGCAACAGCCGGCGCATGATTCGCATAAATGCCCCACTCACCATCCAACGCGGTCACCGTCACGCTGCGCACATCGCCATCAAATGGCGTGCTGGTTGGCAGAACAATTTTAAACTTAAACGTTGTCATCGGCTCACGCGGCTCCGCACAGCTTACAGTTTCTTGGCTTTCTCAACGGCCTGCTCAATCGCGCCCACCATGTAGAACGCCTGCTCCGGCAGAGCATCATGCTGCCCGGCCAGCACTTCCTTGAAAGAGCGGATCGTATCTTCCAACGGCACATACTCGCCAGGAATGCCCACATAGGACTCGGCCACGTGGAACGGCTGCGACAGCAAACGCTGTACACGGCGCGCACGTGCCACGGTAAGCTTGTCCTCTTCGCTCAACTCGTCCAAACCGAGAATGGCGATGATGTCTTGCAAATCTTTATAGCGCTGGAGAATCTCCGCCACGCCGCGTGCCACAGTGTAGTGCTCTTCGCCTACGATCTCAGGAGTCAGCATCGACGAGGTGGACGTGAGCGGATCCACGGCGGGATAAATGCCCAACTCCACTACCGCGCGCGAAAGCTCGGTCGTCGCATCCAAGTGCGCGAACGTTGTTGCGGGCGCAGGGTCGGTATAGTCGTCGGCCGGCACGTAAACCGCTTGAATGGAGGTGACAGAACCATCTTTCGTCGAAGTAATGCGCTCTTGCAGCTCACCCATGTCGGTGCCCAGCGTCGGCTGATAACCCACGGCGGAAGGAATGCGTCCCAGCAATGCCGACACCTCCATACCGGCCTGTGTAAAGCGGAAGATGTTGTCGATGAACAACAGCACGTCCTGATGCTGCTCGTCGCGAAAGAACTCGGCCACCGTCAAAGCCGACAGCGCCACACGCGCACGCGCTCCCGGCGGTTCGTTCATCTGACCGTAAATCATCGCTGTTTTGTCCAACACGCCCGCGGCCTTCATTTCGTGGAACAGCGCGGTGCCCTCACGCGTACGTTCACCCACGCCGGCAAACACGGAACAGCCGCTGTGTTCGGTGGCGATGTTGTGGATCAGCTCTTGAATCAGCACCGTCTTACCCACGCCCGCACCGCCGAATAAACCGATCTTACCGCCCTTGCGGTAAGGCGTCAGCAGGTCGATGACCTTGATGCCGGTCACGAGGATCTCTTCCTTCGTGCTTTGATCTTCCAAACTCGGCGCTTCGCGGTGGATCGGCATGCGCTTGGCGGCCTGCACCTCGCCGGCGTTATCAATCGGCTCCCCCAGCAGATTCAACACGCGTCCAAGCGTACCATCGCCCACGGGCATATCCATCGAGTCGGAAACCCAGCGCACCTTCTCGCCGCGCACCAAACCATCGGTCGTACTCATCGAGATCGTGCGCACGCGGTCGTCGCCGAGATGCTGCGCCGTCTCGAGCACCATATTAAAGGGCTGGTCGTTCAAAGAACGGTTGGTCGTACGCAGGGCGCTTTGAATACGGGGCATCCGGCCGCCGGTGAAATGTACGTCCACGACTGCGCCGGTGACTTGCGTGATAGTACCTTCTAAAACTTCGCTATCCATGTCTATCCTTTCAGGGATTCAGCACCCGAAACAATTTCCGTCAATTCCTGCGTAATGGCCGACTGACGCGCCGAGTTACGCAACAGGGTATACTGCGTCATCAGCTTGTTGATGTTCGCCGTGGCGTTTTCCATCGACAACCGGCGCGCGGCCTGCTCGGCAACGGAAGATTCCATCGCCGCCAAAACAATACGTGATAACACCGTCTGCCGTATCAAATGCTCAACAAGCACCGCCGTGTCCGGCATCGTCAACAGCTCCCGCGCGGGCTCCGGCTTATCGGTGGCCACGGGTTCAAACGGCAGCAAACGCTCCACAAGCGGCGTTGCCTGAAGCGCGCTCACGCTCTTGGAATACGCTACATACACATCCGCATCCTCACCCGCGTCCTTCAACGCAGTCTCAGCAAAAGCTACGACTTCCGACAGCACCGGCAGCGATGCTTGAGAAATGCTTGTCTCTTTAGCAGGGCAAGTCCCCCGCAACAGCGGCACTGCTTTCTTGCCGAGGTAATAGAAATCCGCCTCGGTGTACTTCGCACCATCACCCTTCCGCCACGCCGCAACCGTACGGGCAATCGTTCCATTATAAC
Source organism: Kiritimatiellia bacterium (assembly GCA_031552845.1). Classification (GTDB taxonomy): domain Bacteria; phylum Verrucomicrobiota; class Kiritimatiellia; order RFP12; family DVOR01; genus JAVBMC01. The sequence goes on along the minus strand of JAVBMC010000076.1, from coordinate 4,521 downwards.
CGCCGCACATGCCACGGTTGGCTGAGATCACAATGATTACCGCCCGCGTCGCCGGTTTCTCAACCAACGTTTTTGCATCCAGCTGGCGGCTGAGCGATTCAAGACGTTCGTTATAGGCACGCGCGGCAGTCCGCAAGATTTCCGCCTTGCGGTAATAGCCGGAGGCGACCATCTTCATGGTCTTTGTAACACGCTCCGTCCCCTTGAGGGCGACTATCTTTTTACCATATTCCCGGAACGAACCCATAACGCTTCCCTTAGCGAACTATCCAATCAAGTGCCCGCCATGAACGAGTCAACCATTGCCGTAATGGCCTGCGTCAACTCATCCTTCAAACTCTTCGCATCAGCCGGAGCCGCATTCAGCTTGTCGTTCAACGCCTTAAATTTGCCGTCCAGCGATTGCACCAGATACGCTTCAAACGCACCAACCTTATCCACCGGCACCTTGTTCAGCAACCCTTGAGTCACCGCAAAAATCATCAACGCCTGCACCGCCAACGACAACGGTGCGCGGCAGCCTTGCTTCAATGCTGCCATCGTGCGTTTGCCTTGCTCCAAGCGCTGGCTTGTCGCGGCATCCACATCCGACACGAACTGCGAGAATGCCGCCATTTCACGATACTGCGCCAAATCAATGCGCAACGAACCCGATACGAACTTCATCAGTTTGGTCTGCGCATCACCACCCACACGCGACACCGACGTGCCGGGGTTAATCGCCGGACGCTGCCCGGTATTGAACAGGCCCGACTCCAAGAATATCTGTCCGTCGGTAATCGAAATCACGTTCGTCGGGATATAGGCCGAAATATCATTCGCCTGCGTCTCAACAATCGGCAACGCCGTCAAACTGCCGGCGCCCAACTCGTCGGACATCTTGGCCGCACGTTCCAACAAACGGCTGTGTAGATAAAAGATGTCACCGGGGAACGCTTCGCGTCCCGGAGGACGGCGCAGCAGCAACGACAGCTGGCGGTAAGCCTGCGACTGCTTCGTCAAGTCATCATACACAATCAGCGCATGCTTGCCGGAATCACGGAAGTATTCCGCCATCGCGCAGCCTGCAAAAGGTGCGAGGTATTGCAACGTGGCCGGGTCGGACGCCGTGGCCGCTACAATCGTGGTATACTCCATCGCGCCGGCTTTCTTCAACGCCTCATGGATCTGCGCAACGGTCGAACGCTTCTGGCCAATCGCCACATAGAAGCATTGGACGTCCTTGCCCTTCTGATTCAGAATCGCATCAACGGCAATCGCCGTCTTGCCGGTCTTACGGTCGCCGATGATCAATTCGCGCTGGCCGCGGCCAATCGGAATCATCGAGTCAATCATCTTGATGCCGGTCATCAGCGGCTCGCAAACGTTTTGACGCTGCAGGATGCTCGGCGCGGGTGCTTCAATCGGCGAGAGTTTCAGATCAGCTGGCAACGCCGGGCCGCCGTCAATCGGATTGCCCAGCGCATCAACTACGCGGCCGACCAGCGCATCGCCCACGGGCACGTGGATGATGCTGTTAGTGCGGCGGACTTCGTCGCCCTCTTCCACTTCGCTGTCGCCACCGAGAATGGCGATGCCGACAAACTCTTCCTCGAGGTTCAGTGCCAAGCCGCGCACGCCGCTTTTGAAGATAACCTCTTCACCGGCCATAACGCCCAACAGTCCGCTCGCACGTGCAACGCCGTCACCGACCGATAGCACCGTGCCGACTTCGTCCTCAACGCCCTTGGCATCAAATGCCGAAAGCTGCTGCCGTAAAATCGCGCCAATATCATCCGCATGTAAATTCATGATAGTCCTTCAACTTCCAACCGGCGCCTCAGGCCAGTAACTGCTGCTTCATCCGCTCCAGCATCCCTTTAGCTGAATAATCCCCAAGAACGTTTTCCGTCCGATACGTAAACCCGCCCAGCAGCGATTCATCCACCGACCACTGCGGGATGATCTCCTGCTGCAAACGCTTGCCGAGCTTCTCCAACAATGTCTGCCGCTGCGCATCATTCAAAGGTTTGGCCGACGTAATCTCCACAACCAGTTTACCGCGCCGCGCCTCCAGCATCTCCAAAAAGACCTCGCATACCTCCTGCAGCCGCGGCATCATTCCGAAATGCGCCAACCGCTCGACCGCCTGAAACGTGAACGGCTCCGCAAAGCTGGATTGCAAGGACTCCACCGGAAACTGATGCGGCAAACGCTGCGGCGCTAAACCTGCCAGCGCCTGCGATAGGTTGCGGAAGTCCTGTTCTACAGCCTCCACCACCTGCCGCTGCGCCGCCGCATCCAGAATAGCGGCGGCCGCGCGCATCACAGCTTTGTTACGGGAAGTCTTCATGCCAGCGAATCAATCATCTTGTCAGTAAACGCCTGCGCATTGTCAGCGGAGACCTCTTTCTGCAGAATCTGCGACGCCATCTGTACAGCCAACACAGCCGTATTCCGGCGCAGTTCCTCCTCCGCCACTTGACGCGCCCGCGCAATGCCCTGCTCGGCCTCTTTACGAACAGCCTCTGCATTTTCTTCGGCATCCGCCGCCAGCTTGGACCAGAACGTCCGTGCCGTCGCCACCGCATGCGCTTCAATCTCACGCGCCCGCACAGCCGCATCAATTTCAATCTGCTTCTGCTTCTGCTCGGCCTCAGCGGCGATCTTCTTTGCGTTCGTCGCCTGTGCCAGCGAACTGCGGATGTCAATCTCGCGGCGCGACAACGCATTGAGAATCGGCTGCCAGACAAACTTCGACAGCACGAAAATCGCGCCCACGAACATCACCCACACCAAAATCACCATCTGGTGACTCAGGTCGGTATTCAAACGCGGCGGCCCCGCATTCAGCGGCGCCATCAACAGCTCGACCATACCTCCTCCTTAAATTAGGACTTGAGGAAGCAGATCAACACTGCGAACAGCGCAACACCTTCAATCATGCCCGCGGCAATCAGCAGCAGCGTTTGGATTTTCGCATAAGCCTCAGGCTGACGCGAAACCGCCTCGCAGGCGCGCCCGCCAATCCAACCGATGCCCAAGCCCGCGCCAATGGTCGCAAGCCCCGCGCCAATCATGGCGATAGTTTTAAGATCTGCAATATGATAGGTCGTGGTCGTTTCCATACTCTTCCTCCTTACTGTTGAGACAACAATTAAACATGCTCCGGCACTGCCTCGGCGGCTTCGTCGTGTTCAGCGTGTTCGCCATGCCCCAGTGCCAATCCGATAAACGTCGCCGATAGCAGCGTAAAGATAAACGCCTGCAGCAGCGCGATAAACAATTCATACAGCTGAAAGCCCACCGCCAGCACCACCACGCCCCACGCCCACATGCCAAACAAATACACCATTCCCAGCAGGGAGAACAACACAATATGCCCCGCCAGCATATTCGCGAACAGACGCACCGTCAACGCAAACAGCCTGCACAAAAACGACATCAACTCAATTGGCGCCAATGCCAGCCGGATCGGCAACGGCATATCCGGCGGGAAGAACAGCGCCACGATTCCCCTAAAACCCTTCTGATACAGCGCCGCCCAAATAATCAATGACAGCGTCACCAGCATCAACGCCGTCGTCACATTGATATTCGACGTCGCCGTATCAAACATCGGGCAAGCCCCCAGCAGATTCATCGCCAGGATTAACATAAACAAACTGCACATCTGCGGCGTCAGCCGCGCCCCCACCTTCGCCCCCATCGCCGGGATGCAGATATCATCGCGGATGAACTGGACGAAAAACTCCAGGCAATTATACAACCCATGCGGCCTGCTCCACAGATTCCGCTTCGACTGCGACAGCAACGCAATCCGCCCCAGCAAGAGCACCAACAGGAAACTGATCACCAACCCGCCAAAATCACTCTTCAACGCGTGCAATCCCGGAATATGTACAAACGGGATATCCCAGCCATCAAACGGATCCCAAATGCGCACGCTCGTCATCACCTCCTCACTAATATAATGAGAAAGCTCTTGCATCCGGTTCATGGATGAAACCGCGACGGCGGCGCTTTCAGCAACATTCGTCATAGACCAAGCGAAAGGGGTGTATTTTAGTCTTTTTAAAACGAAAGTCAAACTTAATTCGCCATCCCCAATCACAAGAACAAATACGCCTGCATTCCCAGAAAAAGCATCCCGCTTCCTATACCCACGCATTGCAAAACCACATTGAACACAGAACCACCGCCATAGCACTTGCGGAGTAAAACCATCGCTTCAAACAACATCTCCGATGACACATATGATACCCCCGCAGGCTTGCAAGCCCACAGCTGTGGGGGTTCGAAGCCTTCAACTGTAGGCTTGCAAGCCTTCGTTTGTGGGGTTGTAAGCCTTCAACTGTGGGCTTGCAACCCCGCGGGCACATCACACCCGATACAATCAAATATGGTTCATGCCTAGATTAGATTGACTTAAACTCAATTTCGACTAGTATTGACGCATGAAAAACAAGTATTTGGGGTCAGCTCACCTTTCGGAGGCTAAATTCAAGGCTGTTTTGAAGCTCTTTTGCACGGATTTAACCG
>JAVBMC010000073.1:0-16696 GCA_031552845.1 Kiritimatiellia bacterium | reverse complement strand
CAAAGGGATGCTCAAACTCCTGCGCCGTCATACCCCAGGTGCCATGATCTATTACGCCCACCCCTACAGCTCCTGGGAACGCGGCAGTAACGAAAACAACCATCGCCTCATCCGCCGCTTCGCGCCCAAAGGCAGCCGGTTCAGCCAGATCAGCCACCGTGAACTCGCTGAAGGCGTCGCCTTCATCAACCGGCTTCCCCGCAAACTTTTTGACGGGCAAAGCGCTCTTGAGCGCTGGAATGCCGCTTTGCAAAAAGTCGCCTGAAAGTGAAATCATTTATTGCAATGAACCTCATCAGGCGGCAAGCGGGTTAATTTATGAAAAGCCAGAACGGCTTTTTCTTCGACTTCTGTGATCATGGTGCGCCGTGTCTTATACCCCATGGGCGCATCCTCAACAAAATCCCTGCCTTTCCACTTCGTGACCGTTTTGAGGTTCACTTCAAAACGGTCTGAGAGTACCGGCTATGTTTTCTTTTGTTCACTGTATCTTCTACACACTCCTGAGTCGTTCTGGCGCATGGGGGTAATACCTGTCCCATAGCTCTTGTTGTTTTTTTGCCATCGCGTTTGGTACGGTAGAACGATGCTCACCGAGTGCCTTCAGTTCCAGAAGATATGGGGGCGGGCGTTGAGGCGGAGGGATTCTGGCTGGGGGAGCGCTTTGTAGCGGGGGAGCATTTCGTCGATGGAGTCGCCGCCGAGTTTTTCGATGAGTGCTTCTGTCAGCACATATGCAATTGCGGCTTCGACGATTACCACGGCACGGGGCACTGGGCAGGTGTCGGAGCGTTCGTATTGGGTTTGGGCGGATTCGCCGGTAGCGAGGTCTATGGATGTTTGCGGCGTGATGGTTGTGGGGATGGGTTTCATCGCTACGCGCACAACGAGCGGCTGGCCGTTGGTCATGCCGCCTTCAAGCCCTCCGCAGTGATTGGTGGGGCGGGTTGATTTGCTTGTGATGGAGTCTTGTGCCTGCGAGCCGGGTGTTTCGGTCATTGCAAATGCGTCGCCAATCTCGAGTCCTTTCATGGCCGGAATGCTGATGAGGGCTTGTGCGAGGCGTGCGTCGAGGCGGCGTTCCCAGTGCACGTGGGAACCTAATCCAACGGGCAAGCCGATGGCGGCGGCTTCGATGATTCCACCAAGTGTTTCGCCTGCGGCTTTGGCTTTTGCGACGGTGTCTTCAAAGTTGTCTTTGGTTCCGCCGAGTTCGACAATACGCGCCGTGACGGTGATGTCGAAGAGTTTGAGGAAGGCACGGCATGCTGCGCCGATAGCAACACGCGACGCGGTTTCACGTGCAGAGGCACGCTCGAGGGAAGGGCGGATGTCGTCGTAACCGTATTTGGTGACGGCGGCTAAATCGGCATGCCCGGGGCGTGGGATTGTGTAGGGCGGGACGGCTTTGCCTTTCCAATTGGCGTGGTCGGCGTTTTCAATCAAGACGGCAAGTGGAGCGCCGCTGGTTTTACCTTCCATCACGCCGCCGAGGATTTGCGCGGTGTCTTTTTCGATGGCCATGCGTCCGCCTGCGCCGAGGCTGTCTTGGCGGCGGGCGAGATCGGCATTGATGATTTCGGCAGTAAGAGGAATGCCTGCGGGAAGTCCTTCAAGGATGGCGGTGAGCGCGGGGCCGTGGGATTCACCTGCTGTGAGATAGCGTAGCATAGTCAGCTCCTCTTTACGATTGGATTATTTGTGCGCCGAGCTTGGCGAGGGTGGCGGCGTAGCCGGGGAATGATTCGTCGGCAATCTGCGCGTCGGTGATGGTGACGGTTGATTGTGCGGCAAGCCCCGCCACTGCGAAGGCCATTGCGATGCGGTGGTCGCCTTGCGAGGGGACGCTCCCGCCGCTGACCGGCCCGCCTGTCACCGTGAAGCCGTCGGGGAAGCTTTCGTACTGTACATTCAAAGCCTGCAACCCGCCGCAGATCATTTCAATGCGGTCGCTCTCTTTCAAGCGCAGTTCGTGGGCATCGCGAATCACCGTGGTGCCTTGTGCATATGCGGCGGCGATGGCGAAGGCGGGGATTTCGTCAATCATCCGTATGACCAAGTCGCCCGATATCTCGGTTGCCTGCAGTTCGGAGGATTCGATTGTGATATCACCGGCAGGTTCGCCGGCTTCTTCATGCAGATTGCTGAGTGTGATGCGTCCGCCCATGGCTTGAAGCGCATCGATGATTCCGGTGCGCGTGGGGTTGAGCCCGATGTTGCGTAATGTAATGCGCGACTCCGGCGTGATGAGCGCTGCGACAATTAAAAAAGCAGCAGATGAAATATCACCCGGCAGCGTCATCTCCAAGGGGCGTAAAGGCTGTATGAGGGGAGTGACACGCACGCTGCGGCCTTCGCATGTGATTGCGGCGCCCATGGCGGAGAGCATGCGTTCGGTGTGGTCGCGCGAGGGACCGGGCTCAGAAATAACGCTCTCTCCTTCAGCTGCCAGCGCCGCTAAGATCAAGCATGATTTGACTTGCGCCGAAGCTACGGGGAGGGTGTAGTCAATCGCGCGGAGCGGCGTGAAGGCGCCTTGAAAGAAGAGAGGCGCGCAACCGTTGGGGGATTCAATCGCAGCACCCATCAATCGCAGGGGATCGACAATACGGTTCATGGGGCGCTTGCGCAATCCTTCGGAACCATCGAGCATGCAAGGCGTCTTTGCAGCGGTCACCGCGCCGGCCAGCATGCGCAGAGTGGTCGCTGAGTTGCCGCAATTTAATGGCGCGGTCGGTTGGATATAGGAGAGGGAACCTCCAAGGATGCGCAGGGTGGAATCGTTAAGCGCATAGGATATGCCGAGCTGTGTGAGACAGCGCAGCATTGCATCGGTCACGCCGGAGACGAGGAAGTTGTGGATGGTGCTTTCGCCATCGGCAAGCGATGCAAACAATGCCGCGCGGTGTGAGAGCGACTTGTCGCCCGCGAGCATCAATTCGCCTTGCAGGCTGCGGCTGGGGTTAACGGTGAAGATTGCCATAACTGGAGGAGGTTGCTTGACCATCCGGGCCAATGGCGGCACGTGTAAGCCCGCATTCGGCAAGGACGGCATCGGTTGTTTTAAAGTGACACTTGGCGGCAGACAGCAGCGTGTCAGCACCTTTCTCGCGCACCAAGTTGATTGCGGCGTTGCGTACAAGGTCAGAGGCGCCTTTGGGCAGCTTCGTCTGCAGGGGTTCGCCTAAGCGTGCCAGCTGGCGCAGGAAACACTCACGTGCGATGACAGAGGCGGCGGCAACGGCGATGTCGGATTCCGCCTTGGTGCGTTGCTCGAGTTTGATCTGCCGGCCCTTCTTCATCAGCGCGCGCTCGACGACCTTTGGGTTGGCGAATTGGTCGGCCAAAGCGCGCGGACAGTCCGGTACCTTCTCGAGCAGGTCCTCGATGCAACGGGCGTGCGCCCACGCAAGGATGGAGTTGACGTTGCGGATTTTGGTGTAGAGCTCGTTGTATTTGACGGGATTGATCATCACCACCGCAAAGCGTTCTTTGCCAAGGATGTTGCGGATCTGTTCGCCGATGGCCAGCACTTGTTTGTCGGAGAGCGTTTTACAGTCGCGCACATCGGCTTTGCGGAGTTGGTCGGCAAGCGCGGCATCAACATAAGCCGCACAGGCTACGAGGGGGCCGAAGTAATCGCCTTTGCCGCTTTCGTCGATGCCCATGTGGGGTGTGACGGGTTCGGCGGTGACGTCTTCATACCCCAGCCCCGCCGCGAGCAGGACTTCGGGCTCGAGGTGGAAGAGGATGAAGTCGCGCGTGCCTTTGCCTTGAATCATGCACTTGCCGCTGTTGTACAAGTTCACCCGGCATTTATCGGCCTCGACGGCAATGCGCGTATGTGGAACCGAGACGGGCTTGAAGTTGCCGCTCGTGAGCAGCTGTATCAAGCGCTCCTGCTCGGCGGACGTCAGCGCACGCGTATAGATGTTGTCAGAAGGCATTGAGGGGTATTATCTCACGTCAACGCACAGGTTGCAAGACAAAGCCCTTTCACGCTTGCAAAATATGACTTGCGCTATTGGCTGCCCGCAGGCGCAAACAAGACAGGCGAACGGCTGGCGCGAATAAACTTGACGATTTAAACGGGAATAGCTATCCTAATCCCTTTTCTACGACAGGGGGTTGTATGGGTTCGCAAGATAGAATTGAAGCGCTGATTCGAGAGCTGCTGGTTGAATTGGGCGAAGATCCCGACCGCGAGGGTTTGATCGATACACCACGGCGCGTGGCGAAGTCCTGGCGCTTTTTGGCAGACGGCTATCAGCATACCCCTGAAGATGTCGTCAAGACCGCACTGTTCGAGTCGCACGAGAATAACATGATTATCCTCCGCGATATTGAAGTCTATAGCATGTGCGAGCATCATATGCTGCCGTTTTACGGTAAATGCCACGTGGGCTATATCGCGCAGAAGAAGGTGTTGGGCGTCAGCAAGATCGCCCGCATCGTCGATTGCTTCGCCCGCCGCCTGCAGATTCAAGAGCGCCTCACCGAACAGGTGGCCGAAGCCATCATGAAGCTGACTGATGCCGAGGGCGTGGGCGTGGTGATGGAATGCCGTCACTTGTGCATGATGATGCGCGGCGTTGAAAAGCAGAACTCTGTAATGACGACTTCCAGCGTGCTGGGGAGCTTCCGCAAAGATACCGCGTCGCGGGCAGAGTTCATGAGCCTGATTGCGCGGGGCTAATCTTCGGCCTCATCGTCCTGCGGCAGATGACGTGGGGCGATTGACAGCGTGCCTCTGCCGTATTGCTCGTTGATCTCATCAATTACATTTGAGAGCTGTTCGCGCTTTTTACGGTCGGCCGAAGGGGAATCAAAAAGCGACAGCTGTTCTTCGTGAGCTTCGCCGCCGAGGTTTGTCACACCAAAGCCAATCAAGCGGATAGGCGCGATGAGCTTCTCTTTATTAAACAGCGCGTGAGCAGTCTCAAGCAGGGTGAAGTCATCATTCACAGCGGAGGGAAAGGGGCATTGACGGGTGATAGTTGTAAAGTCATCCCAGCGTATTTTCAGCCGTGCTGTCCGGCTGTAGTAACCGCTCTTGCGAAGACGCCGCCCGACATCCAGCGTAATGTCGCGCAGGGTATCTAAGAGTACTTCACGGTCGTCGCAATCTTCAAGGAAGGTGTGCTCACGGGAGATGCTCTTCTCTTCGGATTCGGTCTCGACAGGGCGCTCGTCCCTCCCAAATGATAACTCAATTAAAGCATCCGCTCCGGCAGGGGTGAGCAAGGAGGCCAAGTGACGCGGGTCTGCCTTCTGCAAGTCGCCGACTATGCGGTAACCCTTTGCATTCAATGTTTCACGCAGGACTTTACCAACACCCCACAATGCGCCAATCGGCTTAGGCGCGAGATAGGCGCGTATCACTTCGGGATCATTAGGGACGACGAAAAGACCGTCGGGCTTCTTTTCTTCACCGCCCAGTTTAGCCAAAAACTTGTTGTGTGCAACGCCTGCAGATGCGGTGATGCCGACTTCTTTACGGATGGCTTCACGGATGGCTGCCGCGATGGTACTGCCGTCGCCAAAGAGTTTACGGGAGCCGCTGACGTCGAGGAAGGCTTCATCAACCGAGACGGGCTCAATGAGCGGGGTATAGCGGGCGAAGATAGCGAAGACCTGTTCGGAGGCTTCGGCATAACGCGCCATATCGGGCGGCAGAAAGATGCCTGACGGACAGCGCCAGTGCGCCTCCTGTGAGGGCATCGCCGAGCGTACACCGAACTTGCGGGCTTCGTAGGAACAGGTTGATACTACGCCGCGCTGATCCGGCGGTGCGCCGACAATGACAGGCTTGCCGCGCAGGGCAGGGTTGTCCCGCTGCTCCACGGCGGCATAAAACGCATCCAAGTCAATATGCAGGATCGTGCGCATCGCATCCGAACAATATGCGCAGGCGAAAGGCCGCAAGCGCGGGATTAACGTTCAACCTGCGTCAAGGGGACGTCAGCTTCTTCGAGAATCGCTTCGCCGATGTTCAGGCAGGTTTCCTTCATGCGGCGGTAGTTGTTGATCATGTCCATGAGGGTCACGATCTTCATCGATTCAGCGCTGGCGGCATTCTCCGTCAAACGTTCCAGCTGGGACGCACGGATATCTTTGATGTCGGTACGGATGGTCTGCGCGTCAACACGGATATGGCGCAGCACATCCGGCGCGCGGGACTTGCCGAGGCGGAAGGCGTCGGAGACGGTCTGTGCAAATTGGGCGCAGCGGTCATGCAAGCCCAACATTTCCTTGAGGCCTTTTTCGCTGAGCTTCATCTCGTTCGAGCGCATGCGTTTGACCACCTTGAGCAGGGAGACGACCTCGTCGCTGACCGACTCAAACTCGTCGGCCACACGCAGGAGCATGCGGGCACGCTGGGCGGTTTCATTTGGCATCTTCATGGTCATGACTTTGCCAAGGAAAATGGATACCTCATGCTGGATACGGTCAAGCTTGTCTTCCGTATTAAAGATATGCTGCTCGAGGTCTTCGCTTTGTTCACCCGCGAGGATGGTGCGGAACTCGCTGAGGATGATGCTGTTGCAGTCGGCCATATATTCCACCTGCTTGCGGGCCTGTTCGACGGCCAGCACGGGGGATATTTTAGCGGAGTCCGCGATGGACAAGTGGGGTATTTCTGCCACCGTGCTGTCCGGGATGAGTTTGCGGATGAGTGTCGCAAACGGCCCGACGAAGGGAATAAAGAAACACGTGTTGATGATGTTGAAAGCGGTGTGCATCATGGCAATCGGCGCGGCAACAGCCAGCTTGAGACTCACGCCGTTATCCATCACCGTGACCTTATCCATGTGTGGATAGTAATAGTGGAATATCGGTGCAATGACATCGACAAACAGCGGCGCCATGATGATCACGCCAATCAGGTTGAAGAGGGTGTGCGCCATCGCCACGCGTTTGGCTTCCGTAGTGGCGTTGAGTGCGGCGAGCCATGCGGTGATGGTCGTGCCGATGTTCATACCGAAGACCAACGCGCCGGCGGTTTCAAAGGAGATCGCGCCGTTGACTGCCAGCGTGATGGAGATCGCCGTGGTGGCGGAAGAGGATTGTACTGCCGCTGTTGCGATAGCACCGACGAGGACGCACTTGATGACGCCCCAATAGGTATCGGCATGCAGCATCGCGAAACAGGCCTGGAAGCTCTCATTGGCGGTCAATGGCTGTAAGCCTTTGACCATCAGATCCAAGCTGAAGAAGATAAGGCCTAAGCCGAGGAAGGCCAGTCCGGTGTAGCGGATTTTTTCTTTTTTGGAGAAGAGATAGAAGAAGCACGAAATCGCGATGATAACCATCGCATGCTTCCCGATGCCGATTGGCGCCACGGCCACAATCCACGCCGTAACCGTAGTGCCGATGTTGGCGCCGATGATCACGTTGATCGCCTGGTTGAGCGTCATGATGCCCGCTGTCACGAAGCCGACGGCCATCACCGTCACGATTGACGAGGCTTGGACGATGCCGGTTACGGTGGCGCCTGTTGCGATGCCCAGGAAGCGGTTGTCGGTCACGGCGGCAATCATTTTGCGCACGCGCCGCCCGGCAACGGCTTGGAGGCCGTCTGAAAGTTGTTGCATGCCGAGCAGGAAGATGCCCAGCCCGCCGGCGGCGTTAATGAGAACTGATAGAGTGGACGGTTCCGCAGGTGTCATACGTGTTTCGTGTTGGTGTTAGTCTGATGGTTTGGGTTAGTATGGCAGATTGAGTTACCGGCTCAATCCGGAATGAAAAGGGTTTGCCCGACGCGGATGACGGAGTTCTGCTTCAGGTTGTTCGCGTCCATGATGGCCTTGACGGTCGTATTATAACCGCGGGCGATCTCCGAGAGCGTCTGGCCTTTCTCCACCTTGTGCTCATACCCGCCGGAACGCGCCTTGGCCGTGGTCGTTGTAGTGGTGCGGGTTGGGGTAGTGGCGGTTTGCATCTTAGCCATGCGTGCCGAGAGATCGTCAACGATTTCCTTGCGCAGATTCTCGTTGGAAGCACGCAGGGCAGCCATGTCGCGGCGGAGCGCGATGATGTCATCCTGAGGCGAGGTGCGTTCCAACGCTTGCAGGCGGTTCTCCTGCGTTGCCTGCAGGCGTTGCACTTCGTCAAGCTGTGCGAGGATGCGCTGGATGTTCGTCTCCATCGCCTGATTGGCATAAGCCTGCTTGGCGGCGACGGTGTCGACGGAACGTGTGGACGAATCCGTCCTGCCAAAGATATCGTCCACGCTCGCACAGCCCGCAAAGGCGGCGCAGCAGATGAGAAGGGCGGTCAGGTGTATGAATTTCATTTAGGTCTCCTAATTAACGGGTGACTACTTCGAGTAAGTCGTTCATGTAAAGCTGAATCATCAGGCGCACATCCAGCGTGTGCCCGGCGCGGTAAGAAACTGCCGTGCCGATAAAGCGCCCGGTATCAATCAACGCCAGCGCCGCCAGCAGGTCCAGCATCGCGCGATGCCAAACCGGTTCTAGCGTCGAACCATCGGGCTGGTCAAACGCCGCCCTCGGCTTGTTGTGGTAAGCATCCTTGCCATGGATCAGGATGTTCTCCATCGTATAGCCGATGTTGCGCGTGTCGGCGAACAGCTTGCCGATGGTTTTGAAATACAACAGCTGCTTCTTGTCGGCATTGGTACGGGCGCCCGCGCCGATGCCGAAAGTCTGCGGCGTCACGTCCGTTAGAATACGCTGTTTGCCCACGACGCTGTTAAAGTTGATTGCGCAGTCCATACGCAGCAGACGCTGCTCCGGCTCTGCCGGCAAAAGCGTGATGAAGTCGCCGCGCGAACCGCCGATGGTGACAGGCTCCTTGACCGTCACGAACACCGCCGGGCTGTCGGTGTCGATAATCTCCGCATTGTCCAGCGCCGCCACGAGCGGCAGGCTGCTGTCATTAAAGAGTGGCGGATCGCCGGAATTGACCGAGACCACCACATTATCCAACCCCATACCCAAACGCAGCGCGATGATATGCTCCACCATACGCAGATAGTTGTGCGGATTGCCGCTGCGCAAAACAATGTTACGCGCCGTCGTCCAGACGTTGCGGACAGAGACGGACGTTTTCAACTGCTCGAACAAATCGGCGCGTTCGATCCACCAGCCGAACTCAGTGGAAGGTTTGAAGGTCAGCTTTTGCAGCTTGCCGCCGTGGAAGGTGCCGGGGCCGACGGCGGACTCCTCTTTACGGATCGTCGTCTGCTGGAAGGAGTAAGGGTAGGAGCCCTCGTAAAGCTGGCGGTGATTGATCGGCTGCTGGTGGAAAAGCTCCGCCGCGGCGTGGATCTGCGTGTGGTCGCCGTCTAAGATTCGTCCGATAGGGTAGGTGGGTAAGTTCATTGGCGTAGGTTAAGCTCTCAAATCATTCACGGCGCGGCCGATCATCTTTTGGATCTGCCGGAAGTCGCCGCTCTCCGAAATCGTCAAACGCAAGATAGTCGCTTCTAAAAGAGTATAGAGATTCTGGGCAATAATGTCGCAAGGCCCCGGCTTCAGCTCGCGCCGGACAATCCCCTCATGCACCAGCTTACGCAGGACGCGCACCACGCCAAACGTATAACGGCGGATAGCGCTCTTCATCGGATGCCCCTCGCGATGCGCTGCTAGGATATAATCCAACACAACCGCCATGAAAACCTGCTCCTTAAAAAGCAGCGTCACCGTCGCATTCAGAATCTTCTCGATCCGCGTGGCAACCGGCGCGCGCGTATCGCGCAAAATCACCTGATACTGCCGCTCCAGCGACCGATTCAAATCATCGATGATATAAGCGAAAATCTCCCGCTTGTTCTCGAAATATTTGTACAGTACAGTACGCGCCAACCCGCAAGCATCTGCGATCTTCTGATAAGTGACGCCATTATACCCCTGCTCCGAAAAGAGAATAATCGAACGCGTGATGATCAATTGCTTACGTTGCTTATGGTCGATATGCGATGACATTTCGGGATTTCAAAAAACGGCACCGATATTTTAGCCGATTCAACCCGCTAACTCAAGCGAAAACCCCTACCGCTCCCCGTCGAGATTCAACTGCCGCATTTAAGGTTATTTCGGCCAAACACATCATGCTATTTTAGCGATAAAACAATATGTTTCCTTTGTTTCACTATTACGCTTGACTCATGCGCGTGGTTTTGCTAAACTTAAGCCCATCAGGACGTGAAAGGCTTTGCTGGTGGCGAGTGTTGCTAGTCAATATTTAAGAGCTCTAACGAAACCTTGACCGAAATCAGCTGCGTTGCCCCCAAGATTTAAGCTGGTTCTCGCAGCGGGGCGACGCGGAAAGAAAAAATGCCTATTCAGGTACAGAAGAAAGATGGCTTAACAGCCGACCACCAAGCTGAAGGTATCAGCATCGTCGCAAGCTCAATGAAGTATAGGCTCGAGGACGATAAGTTCTACGCTCAGATTATCGAACGTAACGGCAAGCTCAAGAAGAGCGATGTGCAGGCGACCGTTGAGGCAATCTGTGAAGTAGTGTTCGCCTATTGCACCGATGGTGTAGGGGTTAACATTCCCGGGCTCGTAGAGATTACTCCAATGGCCAAGGGAACGCAGGATGCCAAAGGCGAATGGATCAGCGGACCGCACAAGCGTCTACGCGTGCGGATGGCGAAGTCCTTGCGCGAGAAGTTCGAGGTCGAGGCAACGATCGAGCAGATCAAGCCATCCAAGATCGAGCCGGAAATCGATGCAATCATCGACATGAACACCGGCAGCATCAACTCCAACCTCACGATTGGCAATGGCGTCGCCATCGTCGGACGCAATCTCAAAGGCCATCTTTTGATGGAAGACGAGGGCGTCTTTTTCGTGAAAGAAGACGGCACGGCGGTACGCTCACTGCGCTATCCCGACTACTTGCCGGGACGCATCAGCTGCCAGATTCCTGCCGAGTTGGAAGGCGAAACCACCTGCACGCTTGAAGTCCGCGTGCGGATAAAGAGCAACAAGGTCCTGCGCACCACCGCCTTCAAGCGGGTGCTCAACCTCGTGTAAGCACCGCCAAGCAAACCAATCGTTTCACCGGGAGCCGCTCACAAGGCTCCCGGTTTTTTTATGCCCTGTTTGAGGGATGTACGTGCGCAAACACGCAAAAAACCGTACCAAGGACACGCCCGTGTCCTTGGTACGGACACGCTCGTGCCGTACACAGGACACACGTGTGTCCGTACCTCGGACACAGGCGTATTTCGAATTTCGATGAGCCCGACGAAATCGAACACGGCCTCATCGCTTCCCTCCCTTCTGCTCTGCCCAGCCCGGCCTCGTCGACATTTGTGCGCGTCAGCGGGTAGGGCGTGTTTCGCCGAAACCGCCGAGCGGGGTAAAGAAGTTGAAAAGCTCACGCGGTGTCGCGGAGTGGCGGCGAAATTCATCCACAGATGTCACAGATTTACGCAGATTTTCATCAAGCATGTATGTTATTGTGTGCGTCAGCGGGTAGGGCGTGTTTCGCCGAAACCGCCGAGCGGGGTAATAGTGTGTGCTTTGAGGGCGACTGTGTGAGTGCGACTGAAAGGGGGTGCCTGTGGCACCTCGGCGAGACCTGCCCTACCTTTTGGGAACGGCAATTGCTGGAGGTGCCCTTACTACTTCTTCCTTTTCTCCTCTCCGCACTTCCGCGTCTCCGCGTGAGCCCCCATCCACCTCTCTCGCGCCAGCCTCTTCACTTATTACTTATCACCTATTACTTATTACTTCGTCTCCCATCCTATTACTTCCCCCTTATCATTTCCTTTTCGCTTGCAATGCCCTCCAATAAGGGGTATTATAATCCGCAGTACAGGAAGGCTCTATAAACCTGTCCGTTCTTTTCCATAATTGCGTGCGCCCTTTGAGGGTTGCGCGTGCATAGTAAGCACACCTGCTTATTACGGCTTCATCAGAGAATCGCCAATTTTCGTTACAAAAGCTGGATAAGAAGGTGCGTTGCGTGTTTCTACACAGATACACCGCATGTTCAAACATTAGTTTGCTTGTTGTAGGTGTGATGTGTTCCTGCACGTGGCGTACTCTCTTTTCATATTTTTGTAAAGGTGTTTGGCGATACCTCTGGTGAGATATGATTTAGGGGGTACGCCTTTTTTTATGCCTTGACGTACTTCCCTTCACAACCACAACATAAGGCAACCGGAGGAAGTGACATGCCAGCTGGAACGACAGTGCGTCCTGGAAAATGGAGTAATGTAATTGATTTATATGATGATGGCGGATACTCTGCTGTTTGGGGAGTATTTGACAACAATCCATATAGTAGTTTAGGTGTTCGTTGGAACGAGAGCCATACAGATGTTGGCTACCCATCGCTGTTTGGGCATCCGCAATGGTATGTAGAGCCTGACTTTGCCACCGCAGCTGTACTCAACACTCTCTTGGCTGAAGTGCTCAAAACTCCGACGTTGCCCCGTCACGAGGAGTACAAGCAAAATATCATTACAGCCCTGTCGGAGTTTGAACGCCGTATCCGACCCAATGGCATTACACGTATCATCGCGCTATACGGCGCAAGCCAGACGGGCAAAACACCAACCCTCAATGAGTTGATCTTATTGCTTGAACAACAGGTTGCTGCCGGAAAAGCTGAGCGTGTTGAAACAACCATAGCACCGGTTCCGGGTGACCCCAACAGTCTCTTGCAAGACAGGAAGGCTTGTTATAAGTTTCGTTCATTGACCGTTGGCATCTCAACAGGCGGCGATGATGCAAATGCTATGGATGCGAGCTTCAAATTCTTTGAGCGCTACAATTGCGATATTGGATTCACTGCCACACGTAAGAGATCAGACTCTTCGTCTGATATTATGCTACAAGAACAAGTGCTGGCCAAACGTCTTCAGCGCGTGAATGTTCCAAGGACAATTGAGCCTGTGCAATCTGCACAAGCCACAGTAAATCAACAACAGGCGAAAGCCCTGTTTGATATGATTAAACTCTAACCAACTCAAAAGAGATACGGTTTCGTGCCGTATCTCCTTTCAACTCCTTCTCCTCAATTACTCCACTCTCACAACCGAAAGGTTTGAATATGAAAACATTCCTTGACCGATTCAAACAGACATATATACTTGCAATCATAATGCCCGTATCACTCTTTCTTACACAGACAGCATCAGCACTAACAGAAACTGTTGACGGCGTCACTTACACCTACACTGTTGCCAATGGTCAAGCCACGATTGGCACAGGCCCGAGTAGCCTTCTGCCTGCTATAAAAACAAGCACATCTGGTACGTTGACCATACCTTCCTCGTTGGGAGGATATCCGGTTGTGACCATAGGTTGCTCTGCTTTCGAAGGTTGCGCAAATCTGACCGCAATCACGATTCCTAATAGTGTTTCCACCATCGATAGATGGTCGTTTTCCTGTTGTTACAGTCTATCTTCCATCACGATTCCAAGCAGTGTGACCACTATTGACTATCGTGCCTTCGAGGATTGCATAAATCTGATCTCCATTACGATCCCTAACAGCGTTATAAATATGGATGGTGAAGCATTTTGTGGTTGCTCAAACCTTCTTTCATTTTCTGTTGAAAGTACAAATCCCAATTATTCAGCTAAAGATGGAATATTATTTGACAAAAACAGTAACACATTGATTTGCTGTCCAGAGGGATTTAATGGAGAGTACACAATTCCGGATAGTGTCACCATTATTGGTAGTTGGGCATTTGCCAATTGTATCGGCTTGACCTCTGTCACGATTCCCAATAACGTTACCAATATTAACGGACATGCATTTCGTGCTTGCGACAATCTCACCTCGGTCACGATTCCTGATAGTGTAATAAGTCTCGGTGATGGCGCATTTAATAGTTGTTCCCGTCTAGCATCGATTAAGATGTCCGCCAATATTAGTCGTTGTGGACAGACTCTCGCTTTAGGTACAGCTTGGTGGTCTGCTCAACCCAGCGGCTCCGTTGTATATCTTGGTAAATGTTGTCTAGGAGCCAAGGATACGTTTGTCGGAGATTTGTCAATTAATGCGGGGACGACTTGCATAGCCGATTACTCATTTTTTCTTTGCTCTGGTTTGACCTCCATTACAATTCCAGATGGTGTGACATACCTTGGAAAAGCAATGTTTTATGATTGTAGTAGTCTGGCCTCTATCACAATTCCTGATAGTGTCACATATATTGGTGAACGGGCTTTTTACGGATGTAGGCAGTTAACCTCCATTACGATACCTAGCAATGTCACATATATTGGCGAACAGGCTTTTTATGATTGCCGCAGTTTGCCGTCATTAACGATTCCTGCTTCTGTGATGTCGATCGGCAATCGGGCGTTTTGGAATTGCATATCAGTAAAAACCGTTCGTTATTTAGGTGATGCACCAGCGTTGGGCAACGAAGATTTCCATGGAATTTATTCTGGTACTCCGGCAGATCTCGTGAGCTTTGTAACTAAAGGTACCAAGGGTTGGGATGGTAATGCCGATTCGACAGCTTTACCATCTATATGGCCGGTAACCGGTAGTGATAGACGTGCCATTCAAATGCGTGACGTGTTAATTACATTGAACGCTAGTGGCGGAAGCGTTACACCTGCCACAACAAACATGCCATCCGGAGTCGTTTATGGCGTGTTACCGGTCGCAACTCGTTTGGGTTATGCCCAAACAGGATGGTTCACGGATGCCATTGATGGAGTGGAAGTAACGGCGGATTCCATTGTGCCTGAGGAAGCTACAACACTTTATGCACAGTGGGAAGTGGTTGACACAACCATTACCTTTGATGCAAATGGTGGCACAGTAAATGTAACATCGCAAGACTTTGCTTGGGACGAAGCTTATGGCTCGCTACCAACCGCAACGCGTTTGGGTTACGTCCAGACAGGTTGGTTTACGAGTGCTATTGATGGAGAGAAAGTTACGATGGATTCCATCGTGCCCAATGCGGGAGGCGTAATTCTCTATGCACAGTGGGCATTGATTGATAGAACCATTACATTTGATGCGAATGCTGGAACAGTAGACGTCACATCGCAAAACTTTGCATGGGACGAGGCTTATGGTTCGCTGCCGACTGCAACTCGCTTGGGTTACGCTCAAACAGGTTGGTTTACGGAAGCTGTTGGCGGGGATAAAGTTATGACGAACTCGATTGTGCCGAATGCGGAGGGGGTGATCCTCTATGCCCAGTGGGAGGCGGTTGACACAATCATTACCTTTGATGCGAACGGCGGAACATTAAGCGCAACGTCGCAAGGCTTTGCTTGGGGCGAACCTTATGGACAGTTGCCATTGCCGGTTTATAGTGGCTATGCTTTTGTCGGTTGGTTCACGGCAGTTGTTAGGGGGACACAAGTAACGGAGGATTCAATTGTGCCGAATGCAGAGGGTGTAATACTCTACGCTCAGTGGGGAAATGGTTACACGTTGACCGTCAAGAACGGAACCGCAGGTGCGGTCAAGTTTATTGCTGGGGCTGAAGTAGAGGTCACGGCAAATGATGCACCGTTGAATCAGGAGTTTCAGAAGTGGACGATGTCGCCGACTTCAACTGTTTTTGCAGAGGGTTTCAGCGTAAATGATGCTACAACCAAGATCATCATGCCTGCTGCGAATGTTACGATGACGGCGGTGTATGTTAAAGCTCCCGGTTCGTTGGGGATTGAGTGTGTGCCGAATAATGGGCAGACTGTAACCGGCGTGGAGTGGTCAACCGATAAGAAGACGTGGTATTCTGCTGATGTTACGCAACGCTTAACGTCTGGCGCCTATACGGTCTACTTCCGTTCGACTGATGGCAAGTGGATTGTTTCGGCTTCTACCAAGATTACGCTGAATGCGGGTTCTGCCGATGCACCAACGTTGGTGCCTGTGGCGTGTGAGTTTGCTCCGGCGTTTGATGGTGATACGTTGGATGATGCTACCGACCCAAACAGCGATCAAGGTCAATGGAATGAAGAGAGCGGTCAGCTGGATTGGACGGGGTTGCGTGTCGGTCTGCGGGCGAAGCTGGGGCCGTTGCCATTACAAGCAAACGCGACATCGGTCAAGCTGAAGAGCGGTAAGCTTCCCGCAGGTCTCAAGCTAGTGACGGTTGACGAACAAGTTTATTTGTCGGGCATTCCCACCAAGGCCGGTACTTATCCCGCGGTGTTGCAAGCAATGGAAGGCAGAAAGCTCGGAGCTTTACTTCCCGTAGTTTGGACAGTTCAAGACCTGCCCACCGAATACATCGGCACCTTTAACGGCGTTTATACGGCCACAACGAATGACACCACCAGCCACAGCGCATTGACGTTGACAGTCGCGAAGACCGGCAAGTTAACCGGCTCGGCGAGTTTGGGTGGTAAGAAATATTCACTCAAGGCCGATGCGTTTGATGCGATTGATTACGATACAGAAGCCATGTCTGTGACGAATGCCGCGTTTATCTGCACCAACCCCAAACTGACCAATGCCGTCAGCCTGACGATTAGTCTGAGCGAGGCGGGCTTGGGAATGTTTGAAGTCACACCGCTCCCAACTGCCACAGGCGACTACTACGGAGAAGCTGTCCGTTTCGGTTGGAAGGATTATGTGAATCATGCGGTTCGTGTGACTGCTGTAAATACGGTAAACGGGTACTATACCTTGTCGCTCTATCCGGAAGATGATTCGTATGGGGCAGGGTATGTCACCCTTACAGTCAATACCAAGGGCGGCGTTAAAGCCGCCGGTAAGCTTG
>JAVBMC010000077.1:0-36538 GCA_031552845.1 Kiritimatiellia bacterium | reverse complement strand
AGAAGAGGATGAGGAGGGGGGAGGAGGAGAGGATGAGGAGGAGAGAGGAGAAGAGGATGAGGAGGGGGGAGGAGGAGAGGATGAGGAGGGGGGAGGAGGAGAGGATGAGGAGGGGGGAGGAGGAGAGAAGCTCACACGGAGACGCGGAGGCGCGGAGAGAGAGGTAAGGAATAAAGAGGCTGACGCACATAGGGGGAGGAAGGGGGGGTTAGTGGCGGGGGGTGAGGGTGCAGATGCCTTGGGTGATGGTCCAAGCGGTGTCGGCGGACATGCGTTTGAGTTCGTGGCCGGCGCCCCAGGTGTCGGAGTAGAGGATTTCTTTTGTTTTGTTGTTGTAGCCGATGATGAGGCGGACGTGGCCGAAGGCGCCGCCGCCGATGATGTTGATGGCGGGGGTTTCGGGGTATTTGCCGACGTAGCAGGACCAGACGATGGGGATGCCTTTGTCGATGGCGGCTTGGATGTCTTTGAGGTAGAGGTTCATCTGCCCGGTTTGTTTGATGCGGACTTGTTTGAGGAGGGCGGGGTCAAAGGTGTCGATGACGTCGATGAGGTTGATGCGGTTGTTGAAGATGAGTTGTTCGACGTCGATCTGGGGCATCTTTTGAGTGCGGGCGGCGCGGTTGTAGTCTTCAATAAGCTTGTAGAACTCTGTGCGTTGGAAGGTGTCGCCTTTGCGGAGCATGAGGAAGCCGCTTTTGGTGTCGTAGTCGT
The DNA here is from genome assembly GCA_031552845.1 of Kiritimatiellia bacterium. GTDB lineage: Bacteria > Verrucomicrobiota > Kiritimatiellia > RFP12 > DVOR01 > JAVBMC01. Next base: position 35,824 of record JAVBMC010000077.1, on the reverse strand, counting down.
ATTTTTTGCCGATGGCGGTGAGGGCGTCGACGGTGGCTTGGAAGGATGTGCCGCCGCCGGCTTCGGTCTCGGCGACTTGGGCGAAGGTGTGTTGGTCGATCTCGCGGCCGTAGTAGCGGAAGATGCGTTCGGCAACGGCGACGGCGCAGTAGCCTTTCTGGCCTTGGTCGATCATGGGGATGGCGTCGATCCAGGTGTCGCCGGAGGGGGCGGTGCGGACGTTCTTTTTGAGGGTGGCGAGGGTGACGGTGGTTTGCCAGGTTTGTTTGGCTTCGGTCTTGACGGTGGCGAGGGCGCCGCCTTTTTGGAGGGGGACGAGGGTGAGGTTGATGTATTCGGCGATGAAGGTGGCGCTGTCGCCTTGGCGTTGGGTGTAGGCCCATTCGAGCGCAGCGCCGAGGGGGGGACGTTTCCATTCGCAACGGTAATTGAAGTAGCGGGGGCGCTCGGCGTTTTGGCGGATGGGTTTGGAGTTTTCGGCGGCGAAGTATTGGTTGATGGCGGTGACGGTTTGTTTGAGGAGGTGGTTGTAGAGTTCGGGCTGGAGGGGGCGTTGGGCGTCGCCTTTGTTGTAGAAGCTGACTTCGATGCGTGCGAGGAGGCCTTCGTTGAAGAAGCAGCGGATTTCGTACACGCGTTGGCCGAAGAGGGTGAGGCCGGGCATGGCGGAGTTGATGAGGCGGCCGGGTTCGAGCTGGTTGAAGCGGACTTGGGGGAGGGTTTCGGCGACGGCACTTTGGGAGCTGCTCCAAGGGTCTTGAAGGGCGAGCAGGGGGTCTAGCGCTTGTGCGCGTAAGCCGCCTGCTAGGAGGAGGAGGGCTGCGAGGGTTGTGAGGACGGGGTGGTTGTGCATGTGGCTTTCCGCAGAAGTCCCCGGGGGCGTTTAGGTGGGCGTGTTGGCGGCGTCGAGGGCTTCTGCAACGAAGGTGCCGAGCGCGTCGCGCGTGAAGGGTTTGTGGAGGAGCTTGACTTTTGAGAGCTCGGCATGGGTGTTGTTGAGGATGTCGGCTGTGTAGCCGGACATGAAGACGACGGGGAGGCTGGGGCGGATGCGTTTGGCGATTTGGTGGACTTCGGCGCCGTTCATCTCGGGCATGATCATATCGCTGAGGAGGAGATCGACTTTGAGGTCTTTCTTGGAGAGCATGGAGACGACGTCGGGGGAGTGGTTGACGGCGATGACTTGGTAGCCGAGGGAGATGAGGCTGGCTTCGGCAAGGCGCAGGACGCCGGGGTCGTCTTCCACAACCATGATGGTGGCGTCTTTCTTGACGGGGGCCTTGGGTTTGGGCGCGGCGGGCGCAACGGGGGCGCTTGATGTGGCGGTTGTCTGGAGGGCGGGGCGTTCGCCGGGTTTGATTTCTTCGGGTTCCCCGTCGTAGATGGGGAGGTAGAAGATGACCATGGTGCCGCTGTTGGGGAGGCTTTGGACGTTGACGCCGCCTTTGTTTTGGGTGAGCGCGCCGTGAACGGAGGAGAGGCCGAGCCCACGACCGGCGCCTTGTTCGCGCGTGGTGAAGAAGGGTTCGAACATTTTGTCGGCGACATCGGCGGTCATGCCGCAGCCGTTGTCGAGGATGGTGACGCGTGCGTATTCGCCGGGAGGGGGCGCGAAGCCGACGTTCCAGGTGGCTTCGGCCATGGTGGCGCGGGAGACGCTGATGGTGATGAGGCCGGGTTCGGTCGCGGCGCCTTTCTCTTGGCGTTCGAGAATGGCGTCGCGTGCGTTCATGACGAGGTTGACGAGGATTTGGTTGAGCTGGGAGGGGTCGATCTTGATGACGCAACGGGGGCCGGAGCAGGGTTCGAACTTGATGGTGATTCGGGGGCCGGCGAGGCGTTCGAGGATCTGGATGTTTTCTTGGATGGCTTCACAGAGGTTTTGGGCGATGGGGGCGACGGTTTGTTTGCGGGCGAAGGCGAGGAGCTGGCGGGTGACGGAGGTGGCTTTTTGGGCGGTGGCTTGGACGGCGGCGATGGCGGCGTAGTTGCGGTTGGCGGGGTCGAGATCGCTGAGGACGAGTTCGGTGTTGCCGAGGATGACTTGGAGCATGTTGTTGAAGTCGTGGGCGACGCCGCCTGCGAGCAGGCCGACGGCTTCGAGGCGTTGGGCTTTGCGCAGGGCGCTGTCCATCTCGAACTTTTCGAGTTCGCTTTCTTTCTGGGCGGTGACGTCGTTGGTGATGCCGATGGCGCGGGTGGCAGTGCCGCCTTCGGCGATGAATTTCATGTGTTCGTGGAGCCAGTGGATTTTGCCGGCGGGATCGATGAGGCGGTATTCGTGGGTGAAGGTGATGCCGGTTTTGACGTGTTCTTTGACTTCGGCGGTGAAGCGTTCGAGGTCGTCTGGGTGGACGCGTGAGCAGAATTGTTCGAAGGTGCCGCCGACTTTGATAACGCCGTGGTTGTCGGAGTAGTTGGAGAGGTAGGTGTAGGTGTAGGGTTCGTGGAGGTCGAGTTCCCAGAGTACGGCGGCGACGTTGCCGGTGACGTTGAGGAGGCGGTCGCTTTGGAGGTTGAGTTCTTGCGTGCAGTCGGCTACGAGTGCTTCAAGGCCTTGCTGGCTACGGCGGATGAGGTAGACGACGCTGACGACGAGCGGCAGGATGAGCAGGAGGGTGAAGAGGGCGATTTTGTGCGCGGTGAAGGGGTGGAGGGCGTGGAAGTAGGCGCCGGGGTAGATGCAGATGGTGAAGGGTGAGTCGAAGAGGAGCAGGGGGAGCTGGCAGGCGGTGGTTTCGGGGCTGGTGAAGCAGAGGGGGAATTTGGGGGTTTCGGCAATGCGGCGCGCGCTGGCGCCGTTGGAGGAGTCGAGGAATGTGGCGCCGCCTTCGCTGTTGAGGCGGAAGAGTTCGAGGGAGATCATTTCGTGCCCTTCGGTGCGCATGCCGGAGTAGCCGCGCAGGGTGTAGTCGAGGCGTACGGGCATGGTGAGCAGGCCGAAGAGGTTGCCGGTCTCGGGGGTGAAGACGGGTTGGATGACCATGAGGCCTTTGGCGCCGGGCTGCATGACGAGGAGCACGGGCGGGGAGACGGTGGTGCGGCGGAAGCGGTGGGCGTGGTCGAGGGCGTCGAGCTGGTAGAAGTCGCTGGCGCGGTCGAAGCCGAGTGCGTCGGGGATCATGCCGCCGACACCGCTGGCGGCGTAGGCGACGGGGTAGTGGATTTCGCGGGCGGGGGAGGGGATGCGTTCACCGCCCGCGTCCCATTCCCAGATGGAGTAGTTGGTGTGGCCGTCGGCGCGTTTGGCGGCTTCGTAGGCTTGGCGGTCTTTGCCGGGGACTCTGTCGACCCAGCCGATGGCGGGGAAAACGTTTTGTTTTTGGTAGGGGGCGGTGAAGGCTTTGAAGACGTCGTCGGTCATCTTGGGGGTGAGGCGGGGGAGGTTGACGGCGTCGGCAAGGATTTGGTTTTCGGAGTCGCTCATGCGCATGGTGAGGCGGTGCGCAAAGTAGTCGACTTGTTGGAGGAAGGCGGTGGAGTAGGAGATGAGTTCGCTTTCGCGCAGGGTGATGGTGAAGATGGGCAGGATGGAGAGGACTGCGGCGACGATGATGATGACTTCGCCATAGCGGAGCCATTGGGAGATGCGGCCGGCGGCGTCGCGGTAGAGGATGAGCCAGAAGCCGCCGATGAGCGCGAGCGCGAGGGGGAGCGCAAGGAGGTAGGTTTGGGTGCGGACGTAGTGGAAGTAGGCGCGCGAGGCGTGGGCTTTGGAGTTGCGGCCGATGACGTAGCGGACGCTTTCTTGGGTGGGGTGGTAGACGGGTGCGAGGGTGACTTGGACGAGCTCGTCGGGTTTGTTGGTGAATTTGCGTACGGCGGTGTAGGAGATGGGGGTTTTGTTGGTGACGCAGGCGAGGAGCTCGGGGGCGGGATCGGTGAGTATTTGGCCGCGCGGTGCTTGGGGGTAGGCGAGTTTGCTGGTGGAGGGGCCGAGCTGGAAGCCGCCGTTGGTGGGGAAGAGGACCCAGTATTGGGACCAGCCGTCGGAGGCGCGGGAGAAGGTTTCGAAGTTTTCGGAGAGTACTCTTTGAGACTCGGTTGAGGGCATGATGCCGTTGGCTTGGAGGTCTTGGAGGGTGCCGACGCTGAGCATTTTGGCCATGGCGACGGTTTGTACCACCAGGCGCATTTCGTAGACTTTGTACAGCCGCGCGACGCGCCATTCGGCCAGCCGGTAGGAGCAGGCTGTCAATAGCAGCAGGATGGTGAAAACTGTCAGCCCGAAGACTGTTCGTTTAGTCACGCGCACGTGTCGTTCCTTTTGTTTGACGACCGGCTTTTCGTATGCTCAATGGTGTCCAAATCCATAAGCAGTCTATTTTAACAAACTCTATCGAAAACCTCAAGCGTAATCCCTTCGCAGGGGGCGCGAGTACATTCGTTTTGGGGCATTTTTTGTGTAGTGGGGGTGTTCACAGGGTGTGAAGTCTAGGCTTCACAGGGTGTGACATGTTGGTGTCACGGGGTGTGAAGCATGCTTGTCACAGGGTGTGGATAGTACTTGTCACAGGGTGTGACACCGGCGTGTACCGGGCTGTGGATAGGCTGTGTACGAGGGTGTGAAGTCTAGGCTTCCAAGGTTGTGCCGTAGTCTATGACACGGAGTGTGAAGTCCCCTGCGGCACATTTTTTGAGGGTGGGGGCTGGGTAGAAAAAGAGCGCCGGAGCGTGTGCCCCGGCGCTTCCCGCAAAGTTGTATTTGTGGAGTTATTCGGTTACCGGAATCTTGAGGACTTGGCCTGCTTTGAGTTCGGTGCCGGTGAGGCCGTTGATGGCTTTGAGTTCGGCCGGGCCGACGCCCCAGCGGATGGCGACGGAGTAGACGTCTTCACCTTCGCGCACGGTGTAGGTTTGCGTGGCGGGCGCGGCGGCTGCCGGTGTTACGGCAGGCGGCGGTGCGATGGCGGGAGCACCTTCTTCAATGGTGACGATATCTGTCACTTCGGTGACTTTGCCGCCCTCAGTCTTGATGATGTCTGTCTCGGTGGTCTTTTTGATGACGGGTGCGGTCTCAGCGGGCTTCTTCGTCGTGGCCTTGGTTTCGGTCTTGCCGTTGCTCTTGGCTGTCACAGTGTCTTTAGCACCGGGGACGTTGAGCTTTTGGCCGACGCGGATGTTGTCGTTCTTGAGGTTGTTGGCGTCTTTGATGGCTTTGACGGTGGTGCCGTGTTTCTTGGCGATGACGCTGAGGGAGTCACCGCTCTTAACGACGTAGTTGCCGCCTTTGGCGTCAGCCGCTTGAACTTTGGCGCCGGTGGTGGCTGCCTTGGCGGTCTTGGCGCTCTTGACGTCTACGCTACCGGGGAGTTGGATGACTTTGCCAACGCGGATGCGGTTAGGGTCAATCTCGGGGTTGGTGGCTAAAATGTCTTGCGTGCGCAGGTCGTAGCGCTGGGCAATGCCGGAGATGGTGTCGCCTTTTTGAATGGTGTAGGCGGTGGTGGCCGGCGGGATGAAGACTTCGGGCTCTTCGATGGCGGGGCGGTTGGCGATGCCGTCATCGGGTTCGCCGGGGACGGGCTCGAGGATGACGATGGGTTCTTTGGGGTCAGCCTTGGGGGGCGTGGTTTCACCGCAACCTTGGGTGAGGATCATGGCACCAGCCATGGCGAAGAGGGTTGCGTAGGGGAAGTAACTGCGTTTCATGTTGGTTGGTCTCCTTTGCCTTTGCGGGGCGTTATGGTGTTGCGGTGATTGTTTGAACTTTTGCGGTGAACGCGTCGCCGCGTTCGTTGTAGCTGCGAAATTGGTCGAAGCTCGCGGTGCCGGGAGCGAGCAGCACTATCTCCCCCGGCTGAGCCTGGCGCGCGGCGGCTTCAATGGCGGCGTTGAGCTCGCCCATGATCTCACAGGGGAGGGCATCATTCCACGCATCAAACATTGCCTTCGCGCACGTCCCTATAAGATACACTTTTTTAACACGTTTGGCGAGCAATTCTTTAACACTTGCGAAATCTTTTTCTTTCGCAAGCCCTCCCGCGATTAACCGGATGGGGGCATCGCTCATTTTAAGGGCCGCAGCAAGGGCGGTGAGGCTGGTGGCTTTGGAGTCGTTGATGTAGGTGACGCCTCCCTTTTGGGCAACAGTTTGGTAACGGTGGGGGAGAGGTTCAAAGGCGTCCAAGCCGGCTTGGATTTGCGCTTGCGTCAAGCCGCGGCGGGTGAGGATGGCGATGGCGGCCGCAACGGCAGGGCGCAGGATGGGCGCGGCGTAGTAGCCGGTGGTGGATGCAAAGGGAGGCTCGGCGAAGGTTTGGAGCGTCACGCCGGGGGGAACGGCGACGGATATGGGCAGGTCGGGCGGGACCAGCGCGAGCGCACCGGGGGGGAGCAGGGTGAGGAGTTTGAGCTTGAGGGCGACGTAGGCCTCAAGCGTGCCGTGGCGGTCGAGGTGTTCGGGTTGGATGTTGAGGATGACGGCGGTGTCGGGCGCAAAAGCGTGGGTGTGCTCCATCTGGAAGGAGCTGATTTCCACAACGGCGATGGCTTCGGGATGCTCGCGGGCGATTTGCGCGTAGGGGATGCCGTAGTTGCCGCAGGCGTAGGCGGGGCGGCCGGCGGCGGTGAGGGTGTCGGCGCAGAGTTTGACGAGCGAGCTCTTGCCTTTGCTGCCGGTGATGGCGATGACGGGACCGGTGTGGTAGGCGGCTGCGAGGTCAATCTCGGAGATGACGGGAATGCCGCGCGCGGCGCAGGCTTGGAGCCACGGGTGTTCAAGTGGAATGGAGGGGCTGGCGACGCAGAGGGTGAAGGCACCGTCGGGCAGAGTGTCGGCAGATTCAACGCAGGCGACGCCGAGAATTTGCAGGTTTGTGCGCAGAGCCGGGGATAGACTGCGGTCGCACAGCGTGATGGATTTAACTACATTTTGACTACAATTCAGAAGCTCGGCGGCGGCTTGTCCGCTGACGCCCGCCCCGAGGATGAGCACGTGGGTTGTGTTATATTCCATACGCCGAAAAAAAAAGCCTGTCACGCGGACAGGCCTAAAATGGCTCCGGTGGTAGGATTCGAACCTACGACCAATTGGTTAACAGCCAACTGCGCTACCACTGCGCTACACCGGAAGCATGCGGCTTGTGCCGCAAAACGGGGGGAAGTTTAGCAAAGTCCGGGGGGGGAGTCAATCTTAATATCTGTCGAGCGGCGTGTTTTTGTTTGGGGCGGTGCGTTTGACGTAGGCGGAGGGTGAAGCGGCGTCGGAAACGGACGGCGTGAAGGTATGGCGGCAAAGCGGGTTTTGTGCCCGTTTTATAAGGGTGGCGGCGTTGTAGGGGGCTTTGGCCGTAAAGGGACGCCATGAAAAAAAAGAAAACTTCGCAGGCTTTATGCTTGCGCCTAACGCACGTATAGTGGATAATACTACATATGAAGACTAAATTGAAACAGATGGTGTCGTTCTGTCGGGGCGATGTATGGACGTTTGATACATACGGGCGGGGGTACTTTGTCACCCTGGGGGTTCGTTTGTTGCGGGCAGTGTTGGCGGTGTGCCTAGGCTTTAAGCGGGACAAGTGCGTCCTGCATGCCTCTGCCTTAACCTATTATACAATGATGGCGCTGGTGCCGGTATTGATCGTGGTGCTGACGCTGGCGAAGGCTTTTGGTGCGGGTGACCTGGCGCGTAATTATGTGGAGAGCTCGTTGGATCAGGTTGTGGCGTACGTACAAACCGCTACTGAGGCCGCACCGACGCCGGTGGAGGGTGCTGTGGTTGCTGATCCTGCATCGCAGCAGCCTGAACCTGCCGCTACCCAGACGCTGGGCATGCAAATCAAAACATTGGTTCAGCTCGGTTTTGATAAACTGGATAAGTTCGACTTTCGTAAGCTGGGGGCTTTGGGTGCATTTGGTTTGTTCCTCGGCGCCATTGGGTTGTTGCGGAAGATTGAGCGCAGCTTCAATGAGATTTGGAACGTGCCGGAGGGGCGGTCGTGGTGGGCGATGTGCCGCGATTATCTAATGATGCTGTTCATCGTGCCACTGTTTCTGATGGCGGCGTCCTCGTTGCCGGCGTTGGATATGTGGGCTAATATGGCTACGAAGGTGAATGCCAGCATGGGGGCGTGGGTGACGGCTTTGCTCAAAGCGCAGTGGATCAAGGGTGCGATTGGGATTCCCGTGATGGCGTGTCTGTTTGCGTTCCTGCTGGGGTATATGCCGAATACGCGGGTGAAGTTCTCTGCGGCGTTCATAGCCGGTATCATCACGGCTATTCTGTTTGCGATCTGGTTGAAGGTCTGTATGATGTTCCAAGTGGGCATTGCTAACTACAGCTCTCTTTATGGCGGTTTTGCGTTGTTGCCGATCTTGCTGCTGTGGGTGTATGCGAGCTGGCAGATCGTGCTCTTCGGGGCGGAGTTCTCGCTGATGTTGCAGGCGGGCGATAAGTGGGGCCTGGATGTGGTCTCGTCGATGGCCAGTCCGCGTACGCGGGCAGTGGTGGCGTTGGCAATCTGCAAGAAGGCCGCGCTGGCTTCGATGCGTGCTTCGCCGCTGCCTTTGTGCGTGATGCAGTTCGCACAGGAACGCAAGCTGTCCTACCGCTTGGTGCAAAGCGTCGTGCTGCGGCTGGAGGCGAATGGTATCTTGGCGGAAATTGCCAACGGCAAGGCGGGGTGCTATCTGCTCAAGCGTAGCGCTGACCGTCTGAAAGGTGAGGAGATTGTGAAGGCGGTGTTGAATGACGGCGTTGACGTCAAGGCCGTGATGCAGGGCACTGTCGAGCTGCAAGAGCTTGACCAATGGGGCAAGTCTCTGGATGCCGCAGTGACCAGCGCTTTTGCCGCCTCGGTGATTGAGTAGCATAACTGTACGTCTTGGCGCCGCCGGAGGCTTTCGGCGGCGCCTGTTTTTGTTTTGTGGGGAGTGGTATGACCGATTTTGCGAAGCTTTTGAATGCCGAACAGCTGGAGGCCGTGACCGCCGGGGACGGGCCGTTGCTCGTGCTGGCCGCCGCCGGGACGGGTAAGACGCGCACGCTTGTACATCGCGTGGCGTACCTATTGGAGCAGGGCGAAGCGCCGGAATCGTTGTTGTTGCTCACCTTCACCAACCGTGCCGCCAAGGAAATGCTCGAGCGTGCCGAACAGGTAGCCGGACCGCGGGCGGGTAATCTGTGGAGCGGTACATTTCATCACGTCTGCCACAAGCTTCTGCGCCGTCATGCGCACAAGCTTAGTTATGATGCCAGCTTTTCCATTCTCGACCGCGACGACTCCCGTGCCGCGCTGGGCGATTGCATGAAGGCGGTTATCGGCAAGACCAAGGACTTCCCCAAGAAAGAGGTCATCGCCAGTATCATCAGCTCTGCGGGCAACAGCCTCGCGTCGTTGGAAGATGTGGTCGGCGTGCGTCAGGAGATGGCCGACTATGCCGCGGACATCGTACGTATCGGCGAGAAGTATCACGAAGCCAAAATGCGCGACAACCAGATGGACTTCGACGATTTGCTCATCAACGGACTGCGCTTGCTGAAGGAGTACCCGGATATCCGCGAGCGCTACCAAGAGCAGTTTCGTCATGTGCTGCTCGACGAATACCAAGACACCAACTTGCTCCAAGCGCAGATGTCCGACATCCTTGCTTGGCGGCACCGCAACATCATGGCCGTCGGCGACGACTTCCAATGCATCTACTCCTGGCGCGGCGCGAACTTCCGCAACATCATGGACTTTCCCAAACGTTGGGACGGTTGCAAGGTCATCAAGCTTGAGCAGAACTACCGTAGCGTGCCCGAAGTGCTGGAGGTCGCCAACGCGTGCATCGCCGGCAACCCCGAACAGTTTCAAAAGACTTTGCGCGCCACGCGGGCTCCACGGTGTAAACCGCACCTGCTTATGCTGCGTGATGATGACGAGCAGGCCGCCGCAGTGCTGTTGCAGATTACCCGCTACATGAACCAAGGTTACTCGGCCAACGACATCGCGGTACTCTACCGGGCACACTTCCACTCAATTGATTTGCAGATGGCGCTCGCCCGCCGCCGCATGCCGTTTGTCATCACCTCCGGTGTCGGCGTGTTCGACCAAGCCCATACGAAAGACGTACTCGCCTTCCTGAAGATCTGCGCGGGTGTGGTTGAGCGGATATCCTTCGGACGTTTCCTCTGCATGCTCCCCTCGGTCGGGCCCAAGACGGCGGAGAAAGTTTGGGATGGTGCATTGAGTGGAGCCTTTGATCCCTTTGATACGGCACAACGCCTCAAGCTCCGCAGTGCATTGCCGAAGGCCGCACAAGGCGCATGGGCAGTCATCGATGAACTCCTCCAAGCTTGTCAAGCCGAAGACCTCGTCAACAATCCCGGCGAGCTGATCCAACGTTTCTGCGACGTCTTCTACCGCGGCCATCTGACGCGCGCCTACGAAAATCCGCACGACCGCGAACGCGATATCCGCGAGCTGGCCGTGCACGTTGAGAAGAGCCAGGATCTCACCGGCTTCCTCAACGAAGTCGCGCTCATGACCAACATTGACCACGAGTTCGACCGCGGCCGTGATACCGAACCCCGCATCCATTTAAGCACCGTCCACCAAGCCAAAGGACTAGAGTGGCCGGTTGTTATCATCCTATGGCTGACCGAAGAGATGTTCCCCTCGGAGAAATCGCTCGAAGACGCGCAAGGCGATGAAGAAGAACGCCGCCTATTCTATGTCGCCGTCACCCGCGCGAAGGATGAGCTCATCCTTTGCTCACCCGCCCAACGGCGGATGCGCACCGGCTTCTCGCTCCCCTGCCGCAAATCCCGCTTCCTGCGCGAACTCCCCCACGGACTCGTACGCGAAAGCTGGGGCCTGCGCTAAAGCGCCGTCCCTCTCCTCCACGCTTCTGACGTCTCCGCTCCACTCCCGTAACAGGAACGTGAGTAACGTTACTCTCCGCCCGCAGTAACATTACTTAGCGTCTGCAGTAAAGTTACTCCCAACAGACAGTAACATTACTGACAGCCTGAAGTAACAGTACTCCCGTCTCCCCCATGTCCGTCACCCCAAATAGTGGAGTTCGTGGAGAAGGGTAAGTGCTTAGCATTGACTTTTGCCTCTCGAAAGGTGTATACTTGCGGTGTTGCAGGGGAGACCCCTTGCCGCATAAAACCGACTACAGGAGGCAATATGAAGCATCTGATCGTTCTCGTCGCGCTTGTTCTTTCCGGTATCGCTTCGGCGCAGCAGTATATTTTACCGCCCAATGCGAATGGGGGCGTGTTGCAGCCGAATCAAGTTCGCATCGATAGCCGTGAGGTTGAGCCGTATCATCCGACCACGCCGTTCATGCTGTCGTTGGTGGATCCGATTCAGGTGCCGATGGCGCATTGGGATGTGACTGGTCTGCGCATCGGATTGATCTTCTCGAACTGTAACCGCATGACGGGGCTGGATATCAGCGTGTTCGGCTATGCGCAGGAGGCGCGCGCGTTGCAGATTGGCGTGGTGAACGCCGTGGAGTTGTTGAAGGGTTTGCAGATCGGCGTGGTGAACTATGCCGCGACCGGCGAGGGCGTGCAGATCGGTTTGGTGAATGTGATTGCCGATAAAGACTTCGCCTTCATGCCGATTATCAACGCGTCATTCTAATTGAACCGTCTATTTGTACAGGAGGAAGCGATGCAGATGAAAACATGCTTGATGTCCCTTGTTGCGTGTAGCGCATTTGTTTTGCAAGCTCAAGAGCTTGAACAGAAGGCTGTGCTCAAGGATGGAACCGAAGTCACCATATCCGCCGCTAATACTGCAAAGGTCAAAGCCGCCGAGCAAGGCCTGCGTCGGCGCGTGGCGGTCTTCGTGAAGAATGGTGCGGGCAAAGAGTTTGCTCAGGCGGCCGTGCGTCTGCAGAATCAAATCACTGCGCAAGTGTCCGGGGATGCGTATGAGATTGTGGACTATCGCGATGTGATTGCGGCGGTTGAACCGTTGCCCGAGGCACCGCAAATGGCTGATGGCGCCGCACAACTGGAACGTGAAACAAGATTGATTGAGCGCATCCTTGCGCGTCTGGGACAGGATGATAAGCCGACCGCGGGCGGACAGCAAGGCGCCACGCAGGATCAGAAGCTGTTGGCGAATACTTCGCGGCAGCACTTGGCGCAGAACATGGATGTGGATTACTTCCTCTTGCTGACGCTCGATAAGTTTGATAAGTCCACCACGACCTATAAGTCCGAAGACTTGAGCGGTGCTGTGGCGACGGACACGTATAAGATCAGCGCATCGTATAAGTTGGTCGATTGCTGGTCGGGCACGGCATTGGGCGGCGATACGCTGTCGGCATCGAAGAAGACCCGCCAAACAGAGAATATCACTCACGCTTATGGCACCTTTGCCGATGCGTTGGAAGAGAAGCTGGCTGTTGCCATCAAGAAGAGCATGTTGGAAAATGCTGCGTATTGGCGGGCGGCTTCGCGTGAGCGGAACGGCATCAAGGTGCGGTTCATTGCCGAAGCGGCGGATACCGACAACAAGCCGTTCTATCTGCCGTACTACGACGGAAACCAAGTCGTGCTGCGTGATGGCGTGCCGGTGCAGGTGACAGCGATGGTCGAGGTCAATGGCGTGGTGCAAGGCACTGCACCGTGTGATGTGTTCATGGGCAAGGGCTTGCACAAGGTCCGCCTGTCGCGTCCGGGATATGATGATGTGACGATGACTGTCAAACCCAGCGAAGGGCTTGTGTTGGCTACGGCGATGCGCATGACAGAGGCGGAAGCCCAGCGTCTGCGCGGATCAATTGAGTTCATGCAGAAGATGACGCAGCAGAAGGACCTCTCGCAAGCCGAGGTCAAACGACTCGAAGGCGAGGCGCAGATGTTCCGCCAAAGCGGTTATAAGATTGATGCAAAGGAAGCCCCGGACAACTATTTCTGGGCGCCGGTGCCGTTTATGAACAATATCAATAATACGGTTGAGTAAGGAGCTGTTATGAAACGTATCGCTGTTCTCGTTTGTTTGTTTGCCGCATCCTTTGCCGTGGCGCAGGAACGTGCGACACTGGCTGTCGATAAAGTCAAAGTCTCTCCGGCGCTGTCGGGCGAAAGCTCCGGCGTGCTGGGGCGTGCTGTCAAATGGTTCAGCGGCGGTGATAAGGATGAGCGCACCGCGCTCTTCGCACGCGTGGCCGAATCATTGGACCGCTATTTGCTGACATCCCTGAACGCCTCACGCAAGTTTACGATTGTCGGCCGCCGTGATTTACAGAATATCCTCAACGAGCAGGACCTCGGTCAGTCGGGCATTTTGAATGATGAGAGTGCCGCGCAGCTGGGTGAAGTCAAAGGCGCCAAGTACAAGCTGGTGACCTTTGTGGATAGCTTTCAAGAGGTGACTGAGACCGCCACGTTTGTGGAGGGCTCCAAGGTCAAACGCCGCCTGCAAGTATCTGCCCAAGCGATGATCTACGACAACTCCACCGGCGAAGTTATCGACACCGCCAACATCCAAACAGAACTGGTAGATATTATGGATGTCGAGCCCGGCTCTGTCAACCGTCCGGCAGGGCGCATGGATGAGATGATTCCGCAGGTGACGCGTCAGCTGGCCGACAAACTGACCGCACGTTTGCTGGCAGTGCTGTTCCCTGTGCGCATTCTCGATGTCGATGGCGACACGATCACGTTGAACCGCGGCGAGGGCTTCTTTCAGGTCGGGCAGATGGTGGCGATCATGTCGGGCGATAAGACTGTGAAGGATCCCGATACCGGCGAGATGATACGCATTAAAGGACGTCAGCAGGCGCAGGCGCGGATTGTGTCTGTTGATCCCAACACTGCCCAAGCCAAGATGCCGCCGGAGATGACCGCCTCGACCGGAGCGCGCGTGGAGTTATTGCCCAATCCCTGATGAGCCGCAAGGGATTCCACGTTCTTGTTTTCGCAGGGTGCGCGGCGCTGATGCTGCTCGCCGCGGGGTGCAGTACGTACGATGAGCGTATTGCCGAAGTCCGCGGACATTACATCGCCGGCAACTACGAGCAGGCGGCTGCGTTGACGTCTCAAGAAGTTGAGGATTGCGGCGCCTCGGGGCGCGACCGTTTGATCTGGCTGCTGGAGGATGCGGCGGTTAAAAGGGCGGCAGGCAAGTTCGACGAGAGCACTGCCGGGTTTGAGACCGCCTACGCATGGTACACGGAGTTTTTAGATGCCGCCAAGATCAGCTTATCGCGAGAGGGGCTTTCGTTGCTGACCACGCCGGTCACATTGCCTTATCACGGCACTGGATATGATGGCGTTATGATTTGCACCTATTTGGCCTTGAATGATTTGCAACGCGATGCATTGGACTCAGCCCGCGTGAATCTCAACCGTGCCTATGGCGTACAGCAGGATGTTGTCCGTCTGAACTCTGAGCGCATTGAAAAAGAGCAAGCCGCCATCCGCGGAAACTCTGCTGCGCACGGTTCTGTTGGAGCTGATGCCGCGATGACCGTGGCGGAGTTGGACTTGCAGACGGTGCAGCCGCTGATGGCGGCCTATGCGCCGTATGTCAATCCGTTTGCTGTGTGGCTGGACGGGGTCTTCCGTATGACGCAAGCAGCTGATGAAGCCGACTTGGAGTCCGCCCGAAAATCATTAGAGCGTGCCACGGCGCTTGAACCGATGAACGAGACTGCCCGTGCAGATTACCGTTTAGCCAAGTCGGCGAAGGGCGGCACCGTGCGCATTCCGCCGACTGTGTATGTGATTTTGGAGACGGGGTTGGCACCGGCGTTGGAGCAGTGCCGCGTGCGGATTCCATTGGTAGGTTTGCCGGTGTCTTACGTTGGGATTTCTTATCCGCGCTTGCGGGTGATTCCGGAGCACTTGCCTTATCTGCGGATTGCCGGGGGCACCAATGACGTGGTGACGCAACGTATGGCCAGCATGGATGCGATTGTCGGCAAGGAGTTTCAAGACAACTTTCCGGGGATTCTTGCCCGTGCAATTGCCTCGGCAGTGACCAAGGCCGTGGCGTCCACTGCGGCCAATGTGGCGGTGCACGACCAAGATGCATGGGTCAAGATATTGGTATCGCTCATTACGATGCTCTATCAGGACACCACTAACATCGCCGATACTCGCAGCTGGCGCACGCTGCCGAAAGAGTTTCAGATTTGCAGCCTTGAGATGCCTGCCGACCGTAAACTGCGCCTCAGCTTTCCGGGGTGGGAGCGCACGGAGACGCTGATTGCCGGTGATGTTGTCGTGGTCTATATTAAGGCCATTACATCCATGCAAACGATGACCGTCCATCAATTTAAACTTAAATGAAAGGAATCCCTATGAAAAAAAGCCTCATTGCGCATAGCCTTTGCGCAGGCATGTTGGTGCTAACCGTTGCGTGCGCTTTCGGCTGCCGCAACTCCGTCAACGAGATCGGCAACGCCGATAAGCAGGCCTCCGTGAACATCATCCGCGATGCCCGCGTGACGACCGACTCCAGCCTGAAATCCACCGTGGACGTCACTGCCATCAATACCGCCACGACCGAGAACGGCTTCCTGATCATTCAGGTCATGCTCACCAGCAGCAGCAACTATCCGCAGAACATCTTCTATCAAGTCGATTGGTTTGACGAGATGTCCATGCGTGTCACCACGGCTTCCGGCGGTTGGGTCGAGCAGCAGCTGATGCCGCGTGAATCCATTACTATAAAAATGACGGCGCCGACGCCCCGTGCAAAAGACTTTGCTATCAAACTCATGAAGAAACCCTAACCGACACACTTGAAGAAAAGGATACTCAAATGAAAAAGATCACTTATACGTGCATGCTTGCCGCCGGTGCCGCACTGGCATTCTCCACCGGCTGTTCAACGCCGCCCACCCGCATTCAAGCCGGCGGGCCGACAGCGCTGACGACGATGAGCGTCGACTTGGCCGACTTCAAAGCCGCAGCCTCTAAGATGGTGCAGGAACTGTTAGTCACTCCTCAGATTGCCAACTTCCCCAAGAACAACAGCGGGCGTTTGCCTGTCTTGAATACGGGTTCCATCGTCAACAACAGCGACATTCAAATGGATATGGGACAGCTTGCCGGACGTATCAATGAAGACCTTCTGAATGGCGGTGTTGTTGAGCTGATGGCGATGGATGCCGGTGCGGTCAGTGCGGCTAAGGAGGACGATTGGACCAGCGACAAGAAGACCGCCAGCAATAACCGCGCGGACTTCTTTTTAGAAGGCAAGATCATGGTGCTGCGCGCTTCCGAAGGCGACATGCGCGAGAAGAGTTACTCCTTCCAGCTGCGTTTGAACAACCGGGAACGCCGCACGGTGTGGCAGCGTACTTATGACATGGCCAAGCAGGGCAGCAAGGGCAGCTCGGTCGGTTGGTAATGCCAGGGACATAAGCATTAAAAAGGCGGGTGAGGTTGCCTCATCCGCCTTTTTAATTGCCGCAACTTAGTGGCCTCTGCGGGTGCCCCCGCCGTGTCCGCCGCCCGGGCTGGGCAACACGCACCGCCAGCTGTTAGTCGCCAGCCAACCGACTCCGCCTTCACGGAAATTATCCTGCTCCCAGATGCGCAGCTGCGAACAGTACCAGCATCCGCCGCGGCTGCCATCGGGACCTTCGGCAACATACTTATCCAAATGTTCGGCGCAGTGCCGCCGCCAGGCTAAATCAAACCCGCCACCGGAGGGCGCGCTGGAAGCATCCACCGGAATCAGCCGCACCGAACGAAAGGCCGGTAGCACTAGGCCCATCGAGTTGGGCGGCTCTTTTGTGCCTTCTCCATCGAGATAGCCGAACGGCTTTGCTGCGGCGCTCCATGCGATTTGATCATCGCGCGTACTGCCGTCCAACCCGGGGGTGATGCGCGAAACATCGGCATAAAGGCGCGTGGCGGCATCGGCACCGCTGTAGTTATACTCCGGTTTCAACTCGCCGTAAACCGGCAGCGACTCCCCACTGGCGAAGTCCATGGCCGCCCATGTCTGCCAGCGATAAGTGTTGTAAACATACCATGTCTCAATACGCTCGGTTAAATTGGAGTGGAGGGGCAGGGTGACGGGATCGTACCCTTGATTCACAACCTGCGTATTGTAGAGGTCGATATTGACCGCGTTGGCAAATGTGCGCGAGATGGGACGCACGCCAAGGCCGAATATCTCGCAATCGTTCGGATCGACCCGCGTTAAGTCAGCCTCCGGCAAGGGCGGCCATGTGCGCCAACCGCCGTAATTCTCCAGCAGGTCGCGGTTATTGAACCAGAACCAGCACCAGTTCCGTCCGCCGATGGCTTCGTAAAACTCAATCGTCAGCAGGATGTGCCCGCCGCTGCGGTCCATATAGAACTGCGCGTTCTCCGGCGCGGCGGCAATCCCTTCCTGAGCTACGACCTCCAGCAGGTGCGCATAGGTTTCCCATGCACCGGGGAAGGGCTCTGCGAACAGCATGTCGCCCCCGCCCGCATCCATTGTGTAGGTGTTGCGCACCGTATTGGCGTGCTCCCGGATGTATTCGGTGAACTCGTCATTGCTGGGGATGCGGTTGTTCTTCGCGGCCAGCTGTGCGGCGTGAAAGCCCGTCATTGGTCCTACATAGCACAAACGCGCCTGCAGATTGGTGATGGCCTCGCAGGTGGCGAAATCTTCATCCACAACCGCGGCGGCGTGGAAGATGTTGAGCTCGCCGATTAAGTTCAGCGTCATGCCCTGCCAGCGGGCGGCGGCAAGCGCGGCGGTATCGCCGGCTGTTTGCGCACGGTTTTTGGCGGACACGATTGCGCCCAAGTCGATATTCCAGAACAACAGGAATATCAATGCCACCAACAACATTAACAGGAAGACGAGCGCCTGTCCTTTTTTGCGTTGATTTTGACTTGCTTGCATACGTGCCCGCCTTCCGGCGTGGGCCTTTATGTCAGCGAGGCGATGGCTGCGCCGAACAAAGGCGACTCTTCCACATCCAGCAGTTTGTAGTGAATGCCGCGCGGCTTCAACATCGCATCCAGCTCGCGGTGGACGATCATGTTGAACGAAATGCACTTGGTTTTGTAATACGTTGATCCGTTCACGTTGCCGATGACCGGACGCTCGGGGTCTTTACCGCCGCCGCCCATGATGATGGCCGCCGCGATATTCACCGCCGTCAAACGCGCGGCGCGCACATAGAACGGACGACACAGGCCGACGACCATCTGCTTGTCCTCATCCGACCACGCCTTGAAAGGCGACTCCACATCCTGTCCCGCGCAGAAATCGTCCAACGTGATGTTGCTCAGCGTGTCCAGCTTCGCCAGATCCGCTGCGGCCGCCTCGGAGAACAATCCCTCCTTCGCCGCCTGCTTCAACACGATCAGCCCCAAGCCGCCCATATACACGCCGGAGAGGCACTTCTCAAACATATACGACCCCGGATCGCGCGTGGTGTCGTCATAGAGCTTATCAAACTCACAACGCGGCATCTTATCCATTCCGCCGGACTCGACATTGATCGACATCTGCCCCGGGAACGCCCGTGCAATCGGCGACTTGGCAATCAAGCTCGTCGGCGTCACATACGCCGTGTTCGTGCCGGTGCCCAAGATGAACCCGATATACGAATCCGCATCCGGCGCCACCGTGTAACCGGCCAGCAAGGTTGCAATCGTGTCGTTCAAAATCACAATCTTATAATTCCGCCCTAACGCCGCGAGCCGCTTCGAAAGTTCCGCGCCCACATAATGCCCGATGATCTCCGGCGCCTGAATCTGCTTCGTCCACAGCAACAGCTTCGCATCGCGGTGCGGGGTCACCTCCGCCGGATACGAAAAACAAAAACCAATGCGGTCGACATCGTTCGTGACTATTTTATCCAGCTCACGGATAAACGCGCTGTAAAAATCCTCGACGGACACATGCTTCTTGGCGCCCGGCATCTCGCTCTTAACGATTTTAACGATCTTGGCGCAGCCATCCGCATCAAACTCAATCAACGCTGCACGCAAGTTCGTTCCGCCCGCATCCAACACCGCCACGCGCTTATTACGCGGCATCTGCTTCGGCAAGTCGATAAACGCTGGAATCATCGCCAGCGAAGACGGCTTACCCTCCAGCCCGGCCTTCATCTCCGACTCAAAAATCTGCAGGTACGCCTCATTGTCAAACTTCCCCAAGTCGAACCCATGCTCAATCAAAAACGCCCGTGACTTATCCATAGTACTAAATCCTCCTTAAAAAACTTACGCGTAATTATACCCCTTCTGTCTCCCCTGAGCAACATTAAACCTCCTCCCCAAAGTAAAAGATGCCCATGTCCACAAATAAGCCCGTGTTTTCAGTGCGCTTTCTGCCCCAAACAAAACCTTGCTTGACTTTGCCGATGCCGTTTGCTAAACTTCTGCCTGTCGACACCATCGAGTGACCCGTCACTGACGCTTTGCGCATACGGGAGCTTGAGCTCCAAGGAGCCATCGATTAACAGACTGTCCGCTTGGTTGACGCACAGCCCAACCGGAATACTTAGGACTTATTCATCATGCTCACACTATTTGCCATTGTTACACCCCTTGCCATTGCCACGCTGTTTATTTCGACGAGGCCGATGAGGTCGTTGAGGTCGAGTACAGGGCGCTTCGGGGCGCTTAGTGCGTGCGCTCTGCCGTTGAGGTATGCGCTTAATTTGAGCGCCGCGCGTCTCTTGGGAACGCCGGCGTCCTCGCCGGCATTTGCTAATCAGACGGATCTGCCTGATCTGACAGATTGGTTATACTCCGCAGCAGCCTGACACAATTTACCTCTTTACAGTTGATGGTGCGGTTTGTAAAAGCTTCAGCGTCTTTTTTACGGTCCCAAACAACATAAAGCACACCCGTGTCACAACTCTCCCACACCCGTGTGACAACTGTTTTCCACCCGCGGGAGAGTACAAACACGTTCGCAAAACCGTACTCTCCCACCCGTGTAACAATCTGCACGCACCCGTGTCGTAACACGCATCCCCCCCATCTCTAGCCGCCGCGCCACCTCTGTCGAGTTGGGGGTACACGGTGCGTCAACTTTCCGCGCGCCGTGTGTTTACTTCCCGAGATGTTAATCTCCGCTCCCTGAGGTTAATACCTCAGAGAGCTTGCACATAGCATGTAAACTTGTGGAGGTATATCTCGCGCCAAGCTGACAGATTAAGCGAACTTTTGAGAGACGGGTTGATTACGCTTTTGTATGCTTTGGGGAGCATGGATAGTGTGTCTGATATCGAAATAACTTGCTTTAGCAGATGACGGGTGGTATTATTCTAGAGTCATTTGTACGCGGACTGTTGCTTTTCCGCAAAATGCGAGGGTGCATATGAGCGTGAATTGGTTATGGATTTTTGTGGGACTTGGTGTTTTAAGCATTGTTGTTCAGCTGTGGGGTCGTTGGCTTGATGCTCGTGGAGTTGATGTGGATTCGCTTTCGGAACAACTAGAAGAAGACGGCTCGGAAGGTGATGTGACGGAATTGCTGTCGAAGTTTGGCGAGATAAAAGCAGGAATAATACCCGAAGAACATTTGCCGCTGAATGGTGATTTTCTCAAGATTGCCACAGCGTATGAGCAGATCGTTATTGAGGATACGGTTCATGCTTTCAAGCGTGCTTTGATGGCAACCCCGTATGAGGAGCATCCTGAGTTTGTTGTGATTGGATACGCATGGGAAGAGGAGTCCTTGATTTTAGTGCGGCGGTGTTCGGAGGAACCGACCGTTTACATTGCACCGTATGGAGACGGCGAGCGTTTGACGCCGCGTTTCTTTGCTTCATCTTTTGCACGTTACTTGAACAAGGCGCAGCTGTTGTATAAAACAGTACAGAAGCCTCTGATGGAGGAATGGGCGCAGCAGAATTATAAGATCAAGCCGTATGACTTTGAAAAGGAGCGCTGCCGTGCTGAGGTTGGAGAGCGTCAACGTAAGCAATGGATTGTTGTGTATGTGGTGGCAACGGCATTCAGTGGTATACTGTTTGAAATGACGACGATATGGTTAAAGGATTACGCTTGGGCTGGCGCGGTTTTCGTGGGCGGTTGGGTGGCTGTGCTTGTGACGGCTATTGTTGCACAGCGTTATGCGCGTTCCTTTGTTTTGAATCTTGCATTATTCAGCACAACGCTGTTGACAGGCATCGGCTTGGTGTTAGTACGTTCGTATCTGTTGCAATAGCTCCGATGACGTATCCCAATGCCGCGTGTTATTGCCGTTGCGTTATTTAAAACTGTCGACTTGGTGGATGGCGCTGATTTTATCTTTGAGTTCCATCTGGCGCAGTTCGACGTGCCGGTAGATGTTGCGGATGACGAAGAACATGACGCCGAAGAGGGTGCTGAGGATGAAGCCGCCGAGGATGAGCGGATACCAAACGTGATAGGGTTGTTTAGTGCAGAGTGCCGTAATGCCGGCCGCGAGCAGGACAAAGCCTAAAACAAAACTGATCACTGTGGAGCTGATGACGAAGCGGCGGCCGACGCCATGGCGTGCGGTTAAACCGACGATGGTTCCGAAGAGCCCGCCCCAAATTCCGATGATGGTGCCGCCGATTGCACCGATGTAGATGCCGACTTGTTGACTATACCACATGATCGTTCTCCTTCTTGTTTGATTGGCTGAGTTTGGACTTTTTATAAAGGGATCCCCAAGGCGTCTTTGGCATCAGTCGGGTCATTTTTGTTGGGTCTGGAATCTGGCGCACCATGTATAGCAGGACGGCAAAAAAGAGTGTAATGATGCTTCCCCCGAGTATGCACGGTAACCACGCACGGTTCAATTGGTTAATGTCGGCGAGGCGGATGAGTACGCCTGCAGCAAGCAGGGTACTTCCAATGATAAGACTGATTGTCGACGAGCGGATAACAAAGCGTCGGTCGGCACCGTCGTCATTCCAAGTCGTTGAAGCGATCATCGTAATATCACTCCATACGATGATGACAATGGCGGCGATGACGAGGCCGATGGAGACACTGAAGAATGGGCTCTCAATGAAATGCGTAACGGTCGCGATTGTTTGATTATTCCACATACTCATTCCTCCTGACTATCGAGCTGACGTAGCGCTTGAAAGTCTTGTATGAGAATCTTTGCGGCTTCGGCGGTGATTTGTCCTTTGAGGAGGAGGTCTTGCAGGCGTAGCGCAAAAGGGTCTTTCGGGGCAGAGTCTTCGGCGGGTATCTTGGCGATGAGGCGGTCGAGGCGGAGGCGGACCGTGGGGTAGCTGACGCCGTAGATTTGTGCGAGGTCTTTGAGCGAACCGGAGCACAGGATGAAATTACGGACAAATGGCAAGTCTTCGGGGGCTAACCCCTTTAACCAGTCTGGAAATACCTCAATTGCCACATCCACCTCCGTTTGCTTTAATAAAGTTGAGTATACTCTTTAATAATATTAAAGTCAAGGGCTTTTTTATTCAAGCTTGGCAAGTGAGAAAAATGAGGCAAAAGAGAAGGTCGGGGCCGTTGTTAGTATGTTAAACGGCGGTAGGGACAGCAACTTTACTGACTTTTACTCGGCAGCAGTTGTTGCGAGGTAGTCGCGTATCCAGCCGAGTTCGCGGCGGCGCATGGTTTGACGGGCGGCGGGTGTTTTGTCGGTGGCGCCGGAGAGGTGGTCGCAGCCGTGGGCGAGGTAGAGGAGGAGTTCGTGTTGGGGGTTGGCGTGGCGGCGGACTTCGTCGATGTTGATGTAGATTTCTCCGTTGCCGCCGGAGGGTTCGCCGGGGAGGGCGTCGTAGTATTGGGTGATGACGTCCGTGGGACCTTGGTGATTGAGAATGCCGGCGTTGACTTCGGCCATGACAGCATCATCAGTGAGGATGATGTCGATGGTGTTCCAAAGTTCCGCTTTAATCCGCCGTGCGGAGCGTTGCGCAAAGCAACGGCAGGCGCACGTGAGTTCACGATGCGTCAGCGGTGATTTGGTTTTACCGGCTTTGTTGATGGTGATGCGCATAAACGAAAACGCCCGGTGCGTTTGCAACCGGGCATCCGTAAGAAATGTACGACGAATTACTTCGCGAGCACAGCTTCTTTGCAAGCCTTAGCGACGGTGAACTTGACAACCGTCTTCTTCGGAATCTTGATCTCTGCGCCAGTCGCGGGATTGCGGCCAGTGCGAGCCTTGCGCTCTTTCTTGATGAGCTTGCCGAGTCCGGGAACGACGAAGCCTGCCTTGGCCTTGGCACCGGTGTAAGCGATCTCGAGGAAGCGCTCGTAGATAGCGGCTGACTGCTTCTTGGTGATACCGCCGACTTCGGCCAACTCAGCCAAAATCTGGGACTTTGTCTTGATTTCTTTCTTCGCCATGATATAGCTCCTTGTGTTAAACAATTTCTGCGCGTTACCTCACGTGCACACCCATACAATACGCTATTTTGGGGTATGTTTGCAATATAAAAATGTAATCCCGGCAAACTTTTTTATGCGCGCGCGCGGCGGCGTACGTGCGTTACGCCCTGTCTTTACGGGACTGCTGGCGTACTACCTCGAATAAAACGATGCCACCGGCAACGCCTGCATTGAGCGATTCGGTTTTGCCTAACATTGGCAAACGCCCAATAAAATCGCAGGTTTCGCGTGCAAGGCGCGTTAAACCGGAGCCTTCCGCACCGACGACAATGCCGCAGCGCCCTTTAAAATCAAGCTCTGTAACGAGCTTGGAGTCAGACGTCATGTCGAGTCCGGTGAGCCACATGTTTTCTTTTTGGAGCTGCTGCATGGCGCGTACAACGTTGACGACTTTTGCCACGGCGAGGTGTTCGCTGGCGCCTGCGGAGGCACGGACGGCGGCGGGCGTGATGCCGACGGCGCGGTCTTCAGGAATGATGACGGCATCGACTCCGGCGGCTTCGGCGCTGCGCAGGAGCGAGCCGACGTTCTGCGGGTCTTCAAGATGGTCGAGGATGAGCACGAGCGCGTCTTCGCGGTTGCGCACCATGTGGAGGACGTCTTCAATGCCGCAGTAGGGGAAGCCGCCTGTGCGGATTGCGACGCCTTGGTGGTGGCCGCGGTCGGTGAGGGCGTCGAGTTCTTCGCGGCGCACGGATTTCACGGTCAGCATGTGCTGCTTGGCGAGGTAGATGATTTCCTGCTGTTCATCCGAGAAGTCGCGCGTTTGCTGCATGAGCACTTCATGCATGAGGCGCTTGCCTGCGCGGAGCACTTCAAGGACAGGACGTTTGCCGTAGAGCCATTCGCCGCGTTCAGTCTTCATAAATTTGTACCTCTTTCGTCAGTTTCTTTACAAGGGTGGATTTGAGTCCGATGGGCGCATACGATGTTGCATTGGCGGCGCCGCAGGCTAGGGCAAAGGCAAGGATGTCCTCGGGAGTCTTGTGGCCTGCTATGAGCGCGGCGGTGAATCCGGCTGTTACGCAGTCGCCGCAGCCGATCGTATTGAGCACGTTGACGGCAGGCGGCTTGAAGCGCGTCTTGGATGAGGGCGTCAGCAGCGTGACTGCATTGGCGCCATCCGTTACAAGGACATTCTGTGCGCCGCGCATCAGCAGTTCTTGCGCAGTAAAGCCGGCGGCACGCAGTTCGTCGGCGTTGAGCTTTACCAAGAAAGGACGTTCCTGCAAGAGCGCCGGGAGCGGCGTACCTGCGACATCAACGATGACGGGTAGCTCAAATGCACGCGCAGCACGGATGAATTGGTTGTAGTAGTTGGCCGGACGCTCGGAGGGCAGGCTGCCGGCAATGACTAATGCACTCGCTGTCGGCAGATGTTCTTCAAAGGAGGCCATCAGATGGCGTTCATCGCGCTCGTTGAAGTTGGGCGCGGGCGTGACGATCTCCGTGCAGCAGTGCGGTTTCTCCTCAATGATCGTCGTGCAGATGCGGTTGTGGTCACGGATTGCGGTGAGCATGTTGAGGATATAGGGCTCATCCAGATCATCATCAATTACGTCGGCGTCATACTCGCCATAGATGCCAATGAGCGTGCTGTTACGCTTGAGGGCGTTGAGAGCTTTGGCGACGTTGACAGCTTTGCCGCCTGCGTGAGTCAAGGTGCAGGAGGTGCGGTTGACTTCGCCTTTGTTGAGAGCCTTGAGCACCATCGTGCGCTGGATAGCGCAGGAAAGCCCAAGACAGAGGATGGGCGATTCGCGTGTGTTATCCATTATTCAAATCCTGCAGTGGCGAGTGTTTGCAATGTGATGCCGCCGGGGGCTTGACCGCCGCAGAGGCGCGCGATGTATTTGCCGATGATGTCGCCTTCAAGGTTCACTTTATCGCCGGGCTTGCGTTCACGCAGGGTGGTCTCGTCGCGGGTGGTGGGGATGATGTTGACTTCGAGCCAATCATCGCCCAGAGCGCTGACAGTCAGGCTGATGCCGTCAATCGCGATGGAGCCTTTCATGACAGTCTGTCGCGCGAGCGTTGGCGAGCAGGATACGCGTAAGGCAAAGTCGCGTCCGCGCGGTTCGATGGCGGTAATTGTACCGGCTTCGTCAACGTGGCCGTAGACGAGATGTCCGCCGAGGTGGTCGCCGAAGGCGAGGGCGCGTTCGAGATTGACGGCACCTTTGCGCAGGGCGGTTTTGGAGAGTGTTTCGTTGAGTACGTCGGCGGTGAACCAGTTGCCGCCAAAGGCTGTGACGGTGAGGCAGGTGCCTTGCACGGCAACGCTTTCGCCGAGCATCAGCGGTGTCTTCCACGGCGCGGTTTCAATGTGCAGTACGGTGCCGTCTCCGGCGCGGGTGAGTTCGGTCAGGCGGCCGACTTGTTGGATGAGTCCGGTAAACATCTTACTTTTCCTCCGCTTGTTTTTTAAGAGTACGTTTAAGTTGGACGCCGTCACGCACGCGGTCGCAGTCGATATAGATATTGGCGAGGCCTGTTGTGTAGCGCGGGTTCTTCCAGCCTGTCCGCACGCAAAGCTTCTCGGCCAGTTCAATCGCCAGCTCGGGGTTGCGCACGGTTGATTTGCGGTTGGAGTAAACCTGTGCGAGCTGGAAGGTGGCTTCATCGCGCCACTCGGGGAAACGATCGGCGATTTGTTTGTAGGCGGCAGCGGCTTCAGGGAAGAGCTCGGCATCAACGGCGGTTTGGGCGTAGTCGAGCTGATACTCCACAATACGCGGCGCCAGCGCGGCGGCAATGCGGAACTGTTTGTACGCATCTTTCAGGTCTCCGCCGGAGCGCAAGGCCTGGGCGCGGCCATAGTGGAGCAGGGGGTCGGGTTCGGCGAACTTGATGACGTTTTCGTAGGCTTTACCGGCGCGTTTGAAGTTGCCGATCTTCTGCCAGCGGCGGGCTTCCAGCTCCAAACGGTCTTTCAGTTCCAGGATCAACGTGTCGCGCGGATTGATGGCTGCGGCTTCTGCGGCGAACGCCATGCAATCCTCCGGCATGTTGTCGGAGAGTGAAATACGCGCTTTTGCGGCGATGCGGCGGGCATCGACAACGTTCCGCTTGATCTTCTTGATCTGCTCGAGATAGATGTCCAAGTCCATTTGCCCCGGCAGCAGCCATTCAAAATCACCCGGCGTGGGTTTGATTCCTTCCAGCAGGCGACTACCTTGGCGGGAGTCGAAAACACACCGCAAGGGAGACAGGCGGGGGGCTTCGGGGGCGGTCAGCTCAAGAGCACCGTCACTGCAGACAAACGCACTGAAGATATCCGGGAGATTTCTCATCTCGGCATCGACAATACAGCGCAAGGTGCTGTCTTTGTTAAACTGTTCCAGCATGCGGTCGAAGGGCACTTTGATGGGCGCGCGGCAACCGACCATCAACCAGTCATTGATGCCGGTGCACCACAGCTGCGTATGCGGAAATACTTTACGCAGGGTGGCGATTGCTTCGGTCAACGCTTTTGCATCCAGCGCACGTCCGTCTACGCGAATGGCAATCAAACCATCCGGAGCCATGCGGCGGGAACAGCTTTTATAGAAGCCGCGGCTGGTGAAGTGGTCTGCACCCACCTGCCAAGCGGGTTCCGTGGCGACAAACATCACGTCGTATTTCGTTTTATTCTTAGCTAAGCGGCGGGCGCCGAAATCAAAGGTGCGGCCATTCTGCTGACGTTCAAAGTCAGGCTTGTAAACCCAAGCTTCCGGACCGAAGACGGCGACATTACGTGCTTCTGGGCGAAGGAGCAACGGGATAACCGATGTCAACACCCGCGCGGTGACGAACCGTTTGCTGGTGTAGACGGGGCGTCCGTCGGAGGTGACAACTTTGCCGTAGTCCGGGTTGTCGTAGGTGCAGCGGATTTCGCCCCAGCGGCTTTCGTGCGATTTGATTTTATCGCTCGGCGTGAAGCTGAATCCGGTGTCGCGATTGACCATGAAACCGAAGGGGCCGTTAGCGAACAGCGGCTCCGGCGTTTGAAGTTTCAGGCAGGGGTAACCCAACATGAGCAGGAGCAGGGCGCAGGGGATTTTGAGGTAACGCCGCTTGGGGTCAACTGCCAGCATAATGACAGCCGGCAGCAGTAACAGCACGCAGCAGACCTGCAGGGTGATGGTTGCGTTCAAGAGCGGCAGTATCAGCCACGTGACGGCAAGGCCAAGGAAGAAAAGTATGACGCCTGCGAGTGATTTGCTGAGCGGTTTTTCTTCGCGGAGGGATATGCGGGTCGATGCCGCCCAGAAGAGTCCAAAGGGCAACAGGCAGACGAGCGCTGTGCGGACGAGGGATTGAAAATAAAGCATTGGGGTGCGGTCGGCGGAAAAGGCGAAGTCAAACCAGCCTGTGAGCAGCCACCCGAGTATGATGCAGGAACCCATTAAGCCGAATGCGGAGAGGCTTAGCAGGAGGAGTCCCTTACGTTCACTGCGAAATAAACCGCCGAATAATCCGCCCGCTGCCGCGACAATGACCAAGCTTGCGGTATAGACGCCGATCGCCCATCCGGTGAGTCCGCCCCATGCGGTGATCAGGCGGAAGAAAAGCGCGGTGACACAGCCGCCGAGCGCACATTTGAAGAAGAGCAGGAATAACTGCGTTGCTTGACTCATTTTGCACCTATTGCTGTCACACCCAGATAAACAAGGTAACCGGCGTAAAGGATTAAGAGGAAGACGCCGTCAATACGGCTGATGCGTCCCGGGCGTCCGCGCCACGATTTACAGAAAAGCCACAGCAGCAGCGTTGTAATCACCATCATCGGGAAGTCCCGCATCAGCACCGCACGTTCCACGCCAAGCGGATGGATCGTTCCGGCGATGCCGATAACTGCCAGCAGGTTGAACAGGTTGGAGCCTAGTACATTGCCCAAGGCGATATCGTGCTGTTGTTTGCGCGTGGCCGCAATCGAAGCGGCGAGCTCCGGCAACGAGGTGCCAAAGGCCACAATCGTCAAGCCGATGACCAAGTCGCTGAGTCCCGCGGCGCGTGCCAGGGAGACTGCGCTCCAAACCAAAAAACGTGAACTGACAACCAAACCCAGCAGGCCGCCGCAAGACAGCAGGAGACCTTTCTTGAGAGACATATGCGGCGTGGCGTAATTTTCTTCGGCTTCCTGCGCCAGTTTGTCGCCCTGCGCATGCAGGTCGCGGCGTATGGAGTAGATCATCAGCAGGACGAATACGACTAATAAAATCAGTGCGTCAATGCGCGAGAGGCTGCCGTCGATTACTAAAGCGAATGAGAGCAGAATGATTCCGACTAACACAGGGAACTCGCGCCGCAGGATGGCGGATTCAACCAGCACGGGGCTGACCAATGCCGTGACGCCGAGAATTACGCAGATGTTGACGATGTTGGAGCCGTAGGCGTTGCCCAGCGCGAGTTCAGGGACGTTCTGGCTGGCGGCAATGGCCGAGACAATCATTTCCGGCAGCGAGGTGCCAAAGCCGACCAACAGCATGCCAATCAACAGCGGCGACATGCCGAGGCGGCGGGCCGTTGCGGCGGCACCATCGATAAACACATTCGCGCTCCAGACCAATATCAGCAGTCCGGCCGCAAATACCGCTAATGAAGTTAGAAGCATACGTATCTCGCAAATTCAAGCAGGTTATCCACCGCCAACGTAAAGGGACTATCGCCTGCAGTACCGAAACCATACCGGCAGAAGCAGCTCTGAATCCCCGCGTGGCGGGCGGCCTCTAAATCCGTAACATTATCACCGACCATCCAATCCTCCGGTGTGAGCTGTACGCCCATGCGCTGTGCCGCCAGTTGGAGGGGCAGAGCGGATGGCTTGAGCTCCGGGCAGTCCCCGCCGCCGATTGACACCTGCAAATAGCCGCCGAGGTTCAAACCGGCCAGCAGAGGCTGGAGCATCTCCTGCGGCTTGTTGGTCACCATTCCCAATCGATGGCCCGCTTCAATCAACAGGCGCAGGCTCTCTGCAACATCGGGATAAAGCGTGGTGCTATCAAGGAGATGCGCACGATAGTTGGCCTTGTTGATCTTCAAGGCTTCCTCTATTTTAGACTCAGGCAGCTCAGGAATAGCGCGGCGGATCAAGTTGCCCATGCCATCGCCGACGCAGGCAATGATCTCGTCGAACGAGCGCACCGGCAATCCGAAATCGGTACGCGTGCGGTTGATAGCCGCAGCGATGTCGTGCTGGGAATCAATGAGGGTGCCGTCTAAATCAAAGAGAATAGTCATGTCGTGAATAAAAAAGGCACCCAGTCGCAGACCGGATGCCTTGTTTACGCATTTGCAAGCCGGTTATTCCACCGGTGCCGCTACAGGAGCAGCAGGCGCTGCAACAGGAGCAGGGGCAACAGGTGCCGCAGGTGCTGCCGGCATTGCAACCGGCGCAGCGTCTTCAATCGGCATAGCCGCGGGCATTTCTACCGGTGCCGCTGCCTGAGTCCGCGTGGAAGAACCTTCCATGATGGAGCCGCTTTTACCTGCCGAAAGAATGGCCAGCGTCAAGGTGTTCACCAAGAAGATGACGCCCAAGACGATTGTGCCTTTGGTGAGGACGTTGCCGACTTGTCCGCCGAAAACCGCCTCGCCCATGCCGCCGCCCATCGAAAGGCCCGCCGCGCCGCCGCCGTCTTTAGAGCCGCGCTGGAGCAGGATGATTCCGACGAGGAGGAGGCAAACCGCGACCTCGACAACGTAAAGCAGAACTGTAAGAATTCCCATGATACTATCCTTTAATTAGCGCACTTTGCCTTCGGCCTTGCGCTTCTCGATGATCTTCTCCGAGAGCTCAAACGGAACCGCTTCGTAGTGTTCGAAGTGCATGGTGAATGCACCGCGTCCCTGCGTCATTGTACGGATTGAGTTGGAGTAGCCGAACATTTCGCTCAGCGGCACGAAACCGCGCACCAGCTTGGTGCCGGCCTTGTCGTCCATGCCATCGACGCGTCCGCGGCGCTGGCAGATGGAACCCGTTGCGGCACCCATATAATCCTCCGGGACCGAAACTTCGACATTCATGACAGGCTCGAGCAGCTGCGGGTTGGCCTTCAGGAAGCCTTGCTTAAAGGCTTGGCGGGCCGCTTCGATAAAGGCGAATTCGCTGGAGTCAACCTCGTGGTAGGAGCCGTCGTAAACGACCACCTTGACGTCGACCACCGGATAACCTGCCACAGGACCGTTGGTGAGCGCACGGATGACGCCCTTCTCGACCGCCGGGATATACTCGCCGGGAATCGTGCCGCCCTTGACTTCGTTGACGAACGTGAACCCGCGGCCTGGCTCCTGCGGTTCGAGGCGCAGGCAGACGTGACCATATTGACCGCGGCCGCCGGACTGCTTGGCGTGCTTGTATTCGCTGTCGACATTCATGCGGATCGTCTCGCGCAAAGCCACTTCAGGACGTCCGACTTCGCACTCGACGTTGAACTCGCGCTTCAGGCGGTCAACGATAATTTCGAGGTGAAGCTCACCCATGCCGGAAATAACCGTTTCGCTCGTCTCTTGGTCAAACGCCACCGTAAAGGTCGGATCCTCCTGCGCCAAAGAGTGCAGGGCGTTGCCGAGCTTCTCGTTGTCGCTGCGGCTGGCAGGCTTGATTGCAATCGAGATAACCGGTGCCGGGAACTCAATGGATTCAAGGATAATCGGCTTATCCGGATCGCAAAGCGTATCGCCCGTGCGGGTCTTGCCCAAACCGATCACCGCGACGATGTCGCCAGCGTGTGCTTCCTCAATCGCCTCCTGACGGTCCGCATGCATACGGAACAAACGCCCGATACGGGCAGCAGCATCCATTGACGAGTTGAAGATTTCCTGACCCACGCGCAAAGTACCGGAATAAATGCGGATGTAGGTAATCTTACCCATGTGCTTGTCGGTCATGATCTTAAACGCCAGACCGGAAAACGGCGCATCATCCTTCGCCTCACGGGTCACCGTCGGGTCGCTCTCGGAAGCCACTGCGCCGATATCCTCCGGGCTCGGCAGGAATGCCAGCACGGCGTCGAGCAGAATCTGCACGCCCTTATTCTTAAAAGCCGTTCCACAGTAAGTCGGGACAATCGTGCGGGAAATACAACCCTTACGCAGCCCCTTGATGATGTCCTCCTTCGAGAGTGTCCCCTCGGCAAAGAACTTCTCCATCAGCTCCTCATCCTGCTCGGCGGCCTTTTCAATCATGTTTTGGCGGGCTTCGGTGCAAGCCTCCAGCAGCTCTGCGGGGATGTCCTTGAAAATCTGGTCGGTGCCCTTGTTCTCCTCTGCGTAATAAACCGCGCGCCACTCCAGCAAATCCACCAAGCCGGTAAAAGCCTCGCTCTGGCCGATGGGGTACACCATCTGTACCGGATTACCGCCAAGGGTGCTCTTGATTTCTTCGACGACGTTGAAGAAGTTCGCGCCCACACGGTCCATCTTGTTCACGAAACACAGCTTCGGCACTTCATACTTTTCGGACTGCCGCCAAACCTGCTCCGTTTGCGGCTGCACGCCCCCCACCGCACAGAACAACGCCACCGCGCCATCCAACACACGCAGCGAACGCTCCACCTCAGCCGTAAAGTCCACGTGGCCGGGAGTATCGATCAAACTGATTTGGTGCTCCTTCCACGTCACGACAGTCGCTGCGGAAGTAATGGTAATACCGCGCTCCTGCTCCTGCACCATCAAATCCATGGTTGCCGCGCCCTCGTGAACCTCGCCAATCTTGTGGCTCTTGCCGGAATAAAATAAAATACGCTCGCTGGTCGTGGTTTTACCTGCGTCAATATGTGCCATAATACCAATGTTACGCACGTTCTTAAGGGGAACCGCTCTAGACATACTACTCCTAATGTTCAAATACGAGCGCGGATTTTACACTTTTTAGGCTTGATAAACAAGAAAAAACGCCATTCCCACGCCAAAATCACAACCCCCTGTACGCTCCCCGAAACAACCCCCTTGACGTCAGAATACCCGCTGGCTCCCTATCCTCCTATGTTTTCGCTACTCGCTTGTCAACAGTACCAATATGCCCTCGCGTTTCTCAACATAAATCCATGTTTGCACCGGCCAATCCGGGCGGCGAGGCCGCCGCTCGCTTACCCACAGTGACCAGTCATTGGTTGAAGGGCGTTTATGGTTCTTTATTTGATAGCCTCGTAAAGTAACGCAGTCCAGATAGCAGGGCTTCCAAGCGTTATATCCATCCAACTGTATGCTTAGAATCCGCTCGATCTCGTTTGTGGACAGCTTATACGCCTTTGAGAATATCGGATCCACATGAAATGGCGTCTTATCCGTCAACCCCAACACCGGCTCTATCTTCTTAAACATCGGTGTCACGAAGTCGCGCCGATCTTCAAAGTCGCAACCCGCCAGCACCACCAACCACAACGCCAAAACAATACGCCGAAACATATTATTCCTTCTGTTGCTTGTCCGTTTGTTCATCAGTCCCGCCGGATGTTGGTTGTTGATGTGAACATGGACGTATATCTTTCAGCTTCAGTCCACTTCTGTTGTTCCTTTCTTTACATTCTTCACATAGATATTCGATATTGACCTGATGCCAGAATGCCCAAATTTTGTTTCCTTCGTGGTCTTTCAGCGTTGAAGTGATTTTGATGCCTGCACCATCTGTTTTATTGTCGGCCCGCTCGCTGCTAAACTCCACCGTCATTCGGCCGAAGTAATTGACAACCTCCGACAAGCTTACCTCACCCGTGACAGGATCCAACCGCCCCTTCACGCAAAGCTTCGCCATCTCGCCATTTAGGTTTGTTCGGTAGGGGATGTAATAAATCCACATAGCGAACGTGTTGTCGTTGTACAAATACAAGAAGTCGTCAACGTTCATCTCCTTTAGAGGAACGAACTGGCCACCAGTATAACCTTCTTCGAATGCCCAGCGCCATCCTTTTTCAATACGTGGTGTTTTTTTATAGACTTCCGGCAGACCGTCCCGAGTGTACTGAATGCCTTTCTTAGAATCCTTCTTGAGCGTGTAGCGGCCGTCTTCAAACGCGTACGTCCCGCATTCCGTCCTCCATGGAAGCCCATCGGGATAGTAATAAACGTTGAAATAAGTTCCATCTTCCGCGTAAAAGATACAAGAGTCAACCAACCCGCTATCAGCATAGGTTTTCCACAAACCGACGGGCTTACCATTCTTGTACCAGCCCTCTACGTCAATGTCACCTTTTTCATCCCGCCGTTGCCAGAGCCCCGTGTAATCATTCTGTCCGCCGGGCAGCTCGCCATTCTTAAATTCATGCCGCTCGCCATTCTTCCACTCATTCATGTGTGTGAAGATGCCTACGTACTGCGATGGCGGATAGAAGTCATTCGACGCACAGCCACCCACCAACACCGCCAAAAATCCCCAGCTCATTAGTTGATACAATCGCTTTCTCATAACCCCTCCTTTATTCTATTCTAAACCCTTCATCGGCGGCTCCACACGTTTGCCATTCTCCACATATTCAAGGCCGGCGGTGATCTCGAACTTGCGAAGAGCCTTTCCGCGACGGTCTTTCATCGTTAATATCATCTCGACAGCTACGCCATCTCTTTCGCTATCAACCTGCTTGCTGCTCAATTCCACCGACATATCCCCCAAGTGCTTGATGGTTTCTGTTAGGCTCACTTCGCCCGTGACAGGATCCAAGCGGCCTTTAGCGCAAAGCTTCGCCATCTCGCCATCCGGTGATGCACTATTGGGAATGCAATAGGCCCATACTGTAAAAGTGTTGTCTTTGTGCAATGTCCATTTATCCTCAAACCACATAATTCCGGAGGGAATGCAGCTTCTTCCAGATGTTACATGTGAATACGAGAGTGTCCAACGCCATCCTTTCTCAATGCGTGGCAGAGGCTTGGGCTTATGGGAATCGAGCAGGCCGTCTGGGGTGTAGTAAATGCTCTTCTTTTTCGGATCGCTCTTGTGCGTATAACGACCATCTTCAAATGCATACGTCCCGAATCCCACCATCCATGGAAGCCCATCAGGATAATAACTGACATTGAAATAAGTCCCATCCTCGGCATAGAACATTGAGGAGTAAACTAATCCGCTCGCAGCGTAAGACTTCCACAGGCCAACAGGCTTACCATTCTTATACCAGCCCTCTGTCTTGATGTTGCCCCTTTGGTCACGGTATTGCCACAGCCCCGTGAAATCATTTTGCTTGCCGGGCAACTGACCATTCCTGAACTCATTCATATAATCAGCCTGCCCCACATACCGCGATGGCGGATAGAAGCTATTCGATGCACAGCCATTCACCAACACCGCCAAGAATCCCCAGCTCATCAGTTGATACAGTCGCTTTCTCATAACCATCTCCTTTATTTCAAGCAGTCCCTTCATCGCGTCCGCCAATGGCTTAACACCAATTCATTTTTCTCGCGGCTCACGTAGATGGCAATATCGTGATAAGGGTCTGAGTAGTCATACTTTCGCGACACCATCACAGGCCTCACAGGTTTCCGCGGAAAGGTCGATTGAAGCTTATAGGTGATGGAGTCGGCCTTACCTCCGTTCAGACCAATGTCCTTGTAACAAGGCTCCCACTCACGATAGGAAAACCCTTTCTTCGATAACGTAAGGCTCAAAACATGCTCAATCTCAGCATTCGTTAACGTATAGACTCTATACCTGTCGCGCTCTGCGCACTTTGGTGTTTTGCCGACAATCCCCAGCACCTCCTCCATCGGGCCAAACTCGGTCGTGACAGTATCAAACCCTCTATATTCAAGCCACGCCACAACTGCCACCACCGCCAGCCCCATCGTCAGCAGTTGCACAATATTCAACAGACAACCCTTTCGCGAAAATGCACCCATCGCAACCTCGGTCTTTTACCTCACTTATTTCGGTGAATTCTCAACTGATTAAGGGAAGTATATCACTAACTTGTGTCCTTTGTCAAGCCATCCTTGTCATCTATTTTTCGTATCGGCACTTTTGTAAAGTGTAAAATATCTTTTCCCTGCAGATGGGGGGTGCCCGGGCACGCTCTCTTTCAGGGGAGCCTCCCATGGGGGGCGCGAAAATCTAACCGCCGGTTGAGACGTTTAGTGTTCCATCGGCGGGCCGATTTTCGTATCATTTTGATGACTAAACCAAACAACAGAAAGGAACCGCCGATGGAACGCCACCAGCATACAAAACCCCGCCGTAAGAATCAACCTTTAACGCAGCTTGACCGCCAGCGTCTTGAACAGTGGCACGCAGAAGCCCGCAAGCAAGCTCCCGGACGCCGGGTGCAGGGTGCTGCGTTCTGCAAAGAAATGGCCGTGCGCTTGTGCTGTTGCGAACGCACGATCCGCAATGAACTCAAACGGGGGTACTACGCTCATCAGCTTTCGGACTTAACAACTGTTCCGGCCTATTCGTGGCACTGCGCGCAGACCTGGATCAATGCGAATAAGCTCAAAAGAGGACGTAAACCGCTTGAAACGCGGGACAAGCAGTTCAAAATCTTCCGGGGTATCGTAATCGACCTGTTGCAAAGCAGGGAGGCGCACCAGCGTTACTCCATTTACGCCGCCACCCAAATAGCCAACCAGTGCACCGGCCTT
>JAVBMC010000045.1:0-14131 GCA_031552845.1 Kiritimatiellia bacterium | reverse complement strand
ATCGGCTGCACGCCAAACAACAAGAACGACCCCATAAACAACGCCGCCACCGGCAAACAATTCCGCAGACCTAACCCAGTCCTTAACATACCCGATAAGTATACCACACATCCCCCCTGCTACAAAAGTAATAAGTAACAGGCGATAAGTAATAAGTGATCAATATCCGCCTCCCCGCCGGCATTTTCTATATGCGATCACGGACAGGGCAACACACGCCGAGGGCAACACATTACGCTAACTCCAGCCAAGCGTATCGAGCGTTGCAGCTACCTGAGTCCGTCACGCGGCACAAGAGTAAAAAACCTCCGGGCGGTTGCCACGGAGGTGATTGATTAGGGCATGTTGCTCATGCCCCTGGTGCATCAATAAACTTAATTGCTGATCGTATAGGCTGCCGTACCAAAAGCAGGAAGCTTCAACTTGAGCGTGCCCTTGCGGACCTTTTGGTCAGCTGCGCTGAAGATGCCTTTGAGTTTTGTGCCGTCTTTGAGTTCCGGCAACGCGAGGGTTTCCTCCACTGGCGTATCAGTGCTATTCGCGCAGATGAGATAACGGCCGGTTGCAGCACTGCCGCAAACGATGGCGTGAATGTTGTCGCCATCGGACTTGAGCGTACGTGCGCCGGGCTCCATAAGTGCGGGCGCGAGCACCTTGAACTCAGTGATGAGCGTTTTGATCTCAGCGGCGGTGGCAGGATGCTGACCTGCGCCTTCCTGGCCGGTACGGTCACCCGTTTCCTTCCAGCAGTACCAGATGACGCCGCGTGCGCCATGGACGATAGAGAGATAAGAGAGGCTACGCACATGCGCCGGTTTCTCATGGTGACGTTCGTTGTCGCCAAAGGATTGCGGTACCGCGATGATGGGCTTGCGGAAGTCGGTTGAGGCGAGCCCGAAGTCCATGGTGTCGGCCATGCGGGCGGCAGGTCCTTCGCCGCCGTAGTAGAAGGGATAGACATCAAGAGCGAGAATGTCGCAGGCTTCGGAAAGTTCGCGCATCTCGTTGTTGGCGCAGACAAGGTAGGTGGGGTGGTCTTCATCTTCGGAGTGGTAAAGATCGTTCACCTTCTTCAGTTTGTCCACCAAGGTGCAACTGGGCTCGTCAGCGATGTACCACATGCCGAGCGCGGAGGAGCTCTTGAGTTTACGGGCGACTTCGCGATAAGGCACATCATTGGTGATCCAGCTGTTGTCGTTGCCAACAATCTTACCCCAGAGATCAGGCTCATAGATGCCCCAGATGCCGGCTTTCTCCATTGCGGCAATCATCTCGGGCGTTGCATCCCAATGCCACCACTGCACACAGTTGATGCCGAGGTCGAGGACGTTTGGCAGTTCCTGTGGCATGACATGATAAATGCCCAGCGGAAAGAAGGGCTTGCCATCCTTGAGGATCACGGTGTCTTGGTCGACAAAGATCTGTCCGGGGCGCACGGGGACAATCTTGAGCGTCGTCTCGGACTTCTCGATGCGTCCGGGGCCACAGTCGGCTGTTGCCGTAATGCGGTAGTCACCTGCAGGAGCATCAGCTGGCAAAGCGAGCGTCAACGGGAAACATGCCGCAGGAGTTTTGACGGCTTTTGTGTCGAGCACCTTTCCCTTAAGGTCAGCGATTGTTACAGTGACAGGGATGCCTTCGACGTTCTCATACACCGGCGTGAAGCAGACCCGGATATGCGCATCCGATTCGCGGCGGGCGGTTGAGAGCATGCCGCGATAGGCAGGCGGCAGCACTTGGAAAAACGGCGGTGCTTCAAACCCAGCTACCGGAATGGAGGCCTCTTTGGTTGTGCCGCGTTCGCGAACTTTCAAAACCGCGCTCACATTGCCACGCATATTGATGTTGGCAAAGACGTTGATCTTGATTTGTTCTTTCGGTGCCATGGGCTTGCCGTACGCCTTGTATTCATGACGGAGCGTCCCATTGCTCAGCTCGAGAATAGCCTCGACAGTCAGGTTCGTTTCGGTTGCGTTCTTGATAATCAGCGCAGACAAACCGCGGCCTAACGCTAATGTCCTTTGATTGCCGTATTCATGATCAAGCCGGACAAACTCCACCCCAACGGATAAAAGGTCGGGCGGCGGCGGGTTGGCAAAACCGACCCACGCGGCGATGAGTGCGAATGCGGCGATGAAACGTACCTTCACTGTCATTATGTCCCCTCCTATTTTTATTGGTTACCCTGTGTTTGTTTAATTAATAATGCAAATGGTCGGCTTCGAATCGTAAGGCGATGGGCTATGAATCATCCAAATATGTTTGTAAGCATTGACTTCGTAAACCCCAAAGGTATCGGGTGGTGCCAGTGCTTGCAGCTCTGCAGAGAGCTGCGCCAAAGGAGTCGTAACAAATTCATGCCATCCCGGCTGGCGGCGCGAAACTCGGAAGTTCGCGGTATAGTCCCCGGCAGAAGTAGCGATACACGCCAAAGCATCCGCACCGGGAGCCGGTCCCCAGAAGGTCGCCGAAAGCGTCGAACCCCCATACAAGAAT
Organism: Kiritimatiellia bacterium; assembly: GCA_031552845.1. GTDB lineage: Bacteria > Verrucomicrobiota > Kiritimatiellia > RFP12 > DVOR01 > JAVBMC01. Next base: position 11,635 of record JAVBMC010000045.1, on the reverse strand, counting down.
GAAGCCCAATCGACTGAAAACATCGCATTGGTCGATCCGATAACAACATTCGTCAATGCAGGACAACTCGCCACAGCGCAATGGCCAAGCGCAATCAGATCAGGACAAGTGAATTCGGCCTCTGTTATGCCCGTGCCAGAAAATGCATAATTAGGTATCCCCATGACCTTGGGCAAGCTCACCTTGCCCATCACTTTGTAGCAACTGTCAAAAACAGCCTCTCCCAACGAAGTGATAGAGGGCGGAACCAATTGTCCGACATCCGCTACCATCTGATAGCAATACCGAAATGCCCAAAAGTCGATGTTTTTCAGGTTAGGGACATTAGCGACCACATTGGTCAAGGCAGAGCATCGTGCAAAGGCGAGCTCTCCGATACTCGTCAAAAATGGATTGTTGATCTCCAACTCCTCCATCATCTGGCAGTCCAAAAACATTCGCGCCGAAATGGTAGTCACATTCGGCAGGCACGCTTTGCCCTTGAGCTTCAAGCAGCCCTCAAACTGCGATCCACCAATGAGAGTTGTCACCGAAGGCGGCAAAATCTGTCCGAAGTCCGACTCCAGATTGAGGCACCCTGTAAAAGCGAACCCCTCAATGATCTTCAGGCTTGGAGTATCAAAATTCACATTGGTTAATGAATAACAATGCTGGAAGCATTGCGAGCCGATCGTTTCAAGTTTAGTTGAACTCACAGTCACACTCGTAATCTTCGCTCCCAAAAACATCCGATTGGACAAGGCGTCGGGCAGGGGCGGCAACGTGAGATCGGTGATGGCCTCATCACCGGCAAAAAGATCAGGGGCGATGCTGAATGCAGAGATTTGATAATCAACCCCTGTCGCGCCATCATGACAAATGACACGGCTCAAATCAAGCGGCCCCGATCCTGCTATGACGACCTTTATATTAGCAGATCCCGGTTGCCCGCCCAAGCTGAGAGTTCCGGCTTCTGCATCGGCCTTACTCGCGAGTAAAACCCATTGACCATCTGTAATGCGGGCGTAAGGCGTCGTACCATCCGCAGGATAATACGCCCAAATCGTCGGCTCCGTATCGGCGAGAGTGCTTGCCCAAGGAGCGGCAGTCAAAGCGGCCGCTGTGACGACGGTCGCGAGGCTTCGTGATATATTCATCTCATTATCTCCTGTTTGTGTACGAGTGACAGACAAAAGCCTATCACGTTCCGAGGCGGCGGCGGCCTCGCCGGAAAGCTGTGGTTCAGGGAATGAAAAGCGGGAGGGAAGAACATTGGTTGAGTACGCCGGGACAAGCTTAAGAACGATTTGAGGGTCGATCCATGTTTCGTCGCTGGGAGATGCCAGCAGAATGCCACCGTCAGAGGTATCGGCGTCGGGTATATCCGTATTAATGATTGTTACTGCAGCATAGGTGAGCCCACAAAGAAGGGCAAGCCCTGCAGCCAATACCTTGAGCCGTGACCAGATAAATCGGCTCAGGGGGCTTGGCTTCATTTCGGCCTCTAACCGCGCAATCAGCCGCTTTTCCTGAGCCGACGGCAAACGCTTGGGAATCGCGTTCAGCTTTTGATTTAGTACGATATGCAACGGTGTCTCACCTTCAAAATACTCTCGACACGCCGCGCACGCCGTGAGATGTTCCCGAACCTGCCGCTCGGTCTTCCCAAACAGGGTTCCATCCAGCATATTAAGGCTATACTCCCGACACTCTCGGCATTCCATTTTCGTATCCCTTCGGGAATATAATGCCTCCTTCACGCAAAAGGTTCGGGCAAATATATTCCTTTACTCAACAATTTTACTTCGGCAACGTATAGACCGTGATGCCGTAAGGCGGCAGCTTGACCTTGAGCGTGCCTCCGGCGACTTTTTGCTGCTTGCCTTTGTCTGCTCCTAAAAGCCCGTTAAGACTCAGGCCCGTCGGCAGCTCAGGCAATGCGAGCGTTTCTTCGACTGAACGGCTCTCTGTATTGACGCAAATCAACAAGCGTCCGGTTGCTTTATTTCCGCAGAGTAGCGCATGGATATTACCACCATCGGATTTCAAAGCACGGCGTTCTAAAGAAACCAATGCCGGAGTCAGGGTTTTGATTTCTGAAGTCAGTTGCTTCAACCACGCCTGATGCCGGGGTGACTCTTTAATTCCCTCGCCGATTCTTCCACCACCGGCTTGCGACCAGCAATACCAGTACAACCCCCGCACATCATGCGTGAGCGCCAGATAAGCCATCGCGCGAAATTGCGGCTCAGGCTCATAACCAAATGCCTGTAGCACGCACATCACCGGCTTACCGCGCGGCACGGCGGATTGCGCCAAATCCAGTGCCTCGGCCATCGGCGCGAGCGATCTTTCGGGGTCCTCGCCATTCAAAATATACGGGTCAATTGCAAAGACATCAGCAATGGCCTGTTGCTTGCGGATGAACGTATACTGATTACAAACCATATAGGTCGGGTGATTTGAATCTGCCGCGCGCCAGGCATCATTAATCGAATGGCCATGCGCCAGTCTCTCATCGCCTGGTTCATCCAACACATACCACATCCCGATGGAAGGATGGTTCCGATGGTTTTCCGCCGCAGAGCGGCAGCTATCCGCACCGGCGTGATTCTGCTCCCAAAGAACCTTCAGTCCCGCCTGTGCCGCCGCATCCAAAGCAGGCGCATGCCAGCTGAACAGTTGAATCGAATTCAAGCCCATCTCCACCACCGAAGGAATATCCTCTAGCCCCAAATGGTACAGGCCGAGAGGGAAATAAGGAACTCCCTCACTCAAAAGCGTCCCATCTTGATCGACAATGACTTGCCCCTTACACGTCGGATGAATGATGATAGAATTGGTGGAGACAGTCAATGTTTTGAGATGCGTGCCGAGGGTCGAGACGAGGGTATACGTGCCCGCCGGACTGGCCTTCGGCATCGTCAAAGGAATGAATTGCGACAACGCAAGAGTCGGCACGGTACGAAGGAACACCTGTTTGCCCTGCTCATCAGTTAGCGTTAGTTTCAAACGCAAACCGTTCAGCCGTTCATCAATCGGCGCAATCGCAAAGCCGACCTGAATATCATTCTGCCGGCGCGCAGTCGAGACCATCCCGCGGTAAGACGGCGGCTGAACCGTGAGCAGCTGCGGGAACTCAACTGTACGATCCATCAACATGCAAGTCGATGTGCCGATCTTCAGCGTCAGCGAGACACGCACCGGCCCCCGAATATCCGCCAAGTAAGGAATCGTCACAGAGGCGTTCCCCTTGGGTGCCATTTTGATTGCCGCGGTAAAGTTGCGCACCAACTTAGCATCCTCTAAGCTCTGAAGCGACAATTGCACTGTGCCACTACGCGCAGTGCCGAGCATTTCCTTCAGCGAAAGTGACAGCTCATTTCTTCCTAATTGAATCTCAGCGCCCTTCATTTCCATCGCCTGAATGCCCTCCCGCTGCAGTGCCAACAAACAGCGGACGTTCTCAAAGAAAGACGGATCATTGTAGCGCAGATTCGTCACCAACACAATACCCTTGCCTAAACGCTTGATCAAGAAACAAGGCTGGTCGTGCTGCTTGCATTTAGCCACAACCTCCCACCCATGCTCAGGCGGCAAAGCATAATGCGACCACAAAATGCCCGACTCTTTCAATGCAAAGGGAATCCTGCGCAGTACATGCGGCGGAGCGACATCACTCACCTCCGGCTTCATCCAAGCCTGAAACCCTTCACGCGGCAATGACAACACCGGATCCAAACTCGCCAGCCATGAAGATGCCGTTTCATAATTTCCATCTGGGATAATCAACGCGCCGCCGTTCTCAACAAACTTACGGAACGCATCAGCCTGTGCGCTGAAATCCCACGCAAATAATGACGTCCACAACACAGCGTCGTAAGTGCCCAGTTTGCCGACCAACGCCTCCAATTCCGTGGCATCCTGCTGATAACGCTCGAAGGGCCAGCTCAACTCCGTCAAGACGCTGTCGAACTCGCCCCCGCTCCGTTCACTCGCCAACACCGCCACGCGAAATTCCGGCGATGGCTCCTGTGCCAAAGCAATTCCTCCACAACAACACGACAATGCAATCCAACGTCCAATCATGCCGCACCTTTTTCCATACATCACGACAACTCCGATAAATTATTTCAAATCATAAACCACGGTCGTAATTGAACGCGGTGCCAAAATCAACCCTGCATCCGACTCCACCCGTAGATTGCCCAAATCCATATTCGCATCGGTGCGAAAAACCTGCACCTTTGCAACCCGTGCCCGAACCTCCGGCGGCAGAGCCGCCGAAAGCACCGGCGCCTCAAACGACGAGTTTACAAACACAGCAACAATCCGCCGGCCATCCGGCGATACAAAAGCCACCCCTGCTATACGATTCAAATCATCAGCTCCCGACAGCTCAACCCGCCGAAACCCGGGACGCACAAAAAGGCTGAAATTCCCCAACGACCAGAGCAGCTTATTCGCCACAATCACCCCGCCATTCGTCACCACGCCTGCATGGGGAAACGCAGTCAGCAAAGAGTCATCGCGGCAAAACTCAATCCCCTTCCAATGCCCCCAAGCCGTTGCATTCGCCCAAACAAAGTCGGCAAAAACAATACGCCCCAACAACAGCCCCACCTGCATGTCCGTACGATTCTCCGGCCAATCCTTCGTGAACAACGCCAATTGCTCGCGCTTGAAATGCGGCAGCAAGCACCACTCCGTCTGCTGATACTCCAACCCATACTGCTGACACACGGTGCTCAAATGTTCACGCACCCGCTTCATCAACTCAGGGTTCAACTCCGAATGATACGCATGCCCGCCAATCATTCGCGGCTGAGACTTCAGCCCCAGCAAAGAAAGTTTAGAGACAGGATCAAAGAACTTCTGGGCGAGCAGTTCAGGACGATCCTCAAGCGGCACCCCCTTCCAATGATCCTCATCCCGCCCCTCATACACAAACCTCAAATCGCCAACCTCGCCGAAAAGCATCTGAGTGCCCGTCAATTTCCGCTCCGCCAGGGCACGATCCAACTCAACATGCATCCGATAACTCTCACTCGCGCGCCATGGCGAACCCTCCTGGTGTTGGCCATCCCATGTCCATTGCGGCTCATTGATCGGACTCACATAATCAATGCCAAAACCCTCATCTACAAAATATTTTGTCACATCGGCCAAATAATCGGCAAAAGCCCCATAGCATTCCGGGCGCAAGTTCGCCGCGAAAGAGGACATGCCACCCGCAAAGCCATTGCCCGTGATCGTCCACTTTAACGGAGCCGAATTCGAGAATAGCAGGAACCGGTTACACCCAAGCCGCCGCGCCTGTTCCATAAAATAACGTTGCCCTGCGCAGCGCTTCCAATCATATCCCTGCCCATCCGCCGCCAGAAAACAATCCGCCTTTCGCCCCACCAAATTCGATGCCGCGCCCGTCTGATCCAAAGTCCCCGCCCCCAGATTCACCCGCCACATCGACAACCCAATCCCCTCCGGATTACCATCCTCTCCCAGCTTTTGAGAAAACAGATACTGCGCTGCACGCGACTTTTCGGCTTCGTTAAAATACAATCCCACGCCATCACAAGCCCACGCATCCGACGCAGTAAAATGATTCACCGTTTGAAACACCCGTGATGGATTCAGCGAAACCTTCACCACCTCCGCCTGCCCGGCCAGATTCAACACTGCCGCCCCAATCACAACCCCAAACAACTGCCTGCTCATATCCCCTCCATCCCCTTGATCTGAAACACACGCGATCAGAACCCCGCACCTACGGCGCACAAGTTCCTCAAGCCCTTCCCTTTAAAGCCTTAAAAAGCTGCGCCTTCGCAGTAAACAAACGCGACTTAACCGTCCCCACCTGAATCTGCAGCAATGACGCAATTTCATCTAGGCTCAAATCATCAAAAAAACGTAAAAGAACCACCTCCCGCAAAGGCGGGGCCAACTCCGCAACGGCAACGCGAACCTGCTCGCTCGTTTGCTGTGCGATCACCTCCGCCACCACATCCCCCTGCACATCCGGTACATCCGGCAACACATCGGTAAAAATCAACCGCGTTGTAGAAACCTTCCGCAGTTCCATCCGATACAAGTTGAGCAGAATACGAAAGAGCCAACTATAAAATGAACCTGTCGGCCGATATTGCCGAATATTTCGAAGTGCCTGCTCAAACGTCTTAAATGTTAAATCCTCTGCGCGCGCCACATCACCACACAACAACTCAGCCGAAGCCTGCAAACGGCTCCCAAACTGCTCAACGAGCAACCGAGCCCCCTTCTGCGGCTCAAGCTTAATGCTGTCCCAGACATCCATATGGATATAATGCGGTTAGAAAGGAAAACGTTCGACTAATACAAACAAGAACCCAATTCATTTTTACAGGCGCGGCCAACAACGACAGCGTAATCCCCTTAAAAGAAGTCCAGATAATGAGATAGATGCCCTATTCTCGTCAGAACAGTCAAACGCTTCTGCACGCCCAAAAAGCAGTCAATCATTAATTGCACCCCCATTATCATACACTTCTCATTATATCATAACCCCACTCACTTCTCTAAATCAAATCGCCGAGCCGATTAATTATTAAAGACGCCTCTAATAATTCACTTTTTCAACAAGACCGCGCAAGGACGCTACGAGAAAGGATATCCATCCCTCCTGATTTGTGACAGCCAGCTGTCACAGTCCTGAAGGGGAACTGTCAAACTTGTGACAGCTGGCTGTCACGCTCTGAACAGGTAGCTGTCAGCCCTGCCACCTCACCTGCGTCCATCTGTGCAATCTGCGGATAATACCTCTCCTCCTCACTGATTGCCTATGACTTGCTGTTTCTCTCCGCACCTCCGCGTGAGCTTTATTCAAGTTCGTCATCAAAATGAATTATTAGAGGTCCCCTTATTGCGTATCACCTATTACATATTACTCGGCCTTACGCCTCCGCGTGACACTTCATCCCCCACTCAAAAACAAAAAGAGCCCCGCATCACTGCGAGGCTCCTCAAAACAAAACAACTCAACGCCGCTCAACTCACCCAACGACGCCGCAAACCCAACACCGCCACACCAATCCCCAACAATACCATCGTTGTCGGCTCGGGAACGGTCTGCCACTGATAAATGTCGAAGTTAAACGTTATCCCTTTAGTAAGAGAGGACTCCACCTTAGAATTGACAGAGGCAGCTCTATCTTCCAGCAATGAATCATCGTCTAGAGCCCAGCCTGTAAAATCTTTACTACCGTACTCGGCATTTAAAGCAACCGCATAAAAGTAGAAATTACCTGTCGGATATAAGTCCGTTTTTCCCTCATATAAAATCGGAATGTCAGCTATCTCCCCATAGATATCAGATGGGCCAGCATCGCTCACCCAACCACCAAAAGTTCCATCAGCGATTGCTGCGCCAATCGCCGCACTAAGCTTTTCTCCATCTAAATCTTTACTCGGACACTGGAAAATATACACATATGCTCCTTGCAATGTAGCCCCCCCAGAGGTTTCAAAGAATGCCAGATTGGCCGTCCAACTAATCTTTGTTGCCCACGAAGCAGGAGCAAATAACACGCCCAACAGCGCGATCAATAACATTTTCTTCATCGCAGTCCTCCACAGAGAGCAAGCAGACCCTACTCATTACGACAATCCCGACAAGCGCACCATTTGACCGCCAACATTACTGCGGTCTTGATTCCGGCTCACTTACGGGACGAGTAAACACCCACCCACTCTCACGGGGTAATTGCGGCACCAAATTACTGGCGAAAGCAACAGCCCAGACAATACTTTTTTGTATAACTTCATCCACAAGTGCCAAGAACCCTCGCTCCTGTAAAACTTGTGAGCGACGGAATATAGCAAAACCGCCTCCCCATGTCCACACAATTCAAACAAACAGCGAACAAATCATCCCCTTTTTCTCACTCCCCTTCCCCGCTTAACCCTCACCGCGTCACTACGCCTCCTCATCTGCGACCATCTGTGTAATCTGCGGATCATATCTCTCCTCCCCACTTGTTGCCTATTACTTGGCTTTTTCTTTCCGCGCATCCGCGTGCGTTTTATTCAAATTCGTCGTCGAAGTGAATTATTAGAGGGATCCTTATTACTTATCGCCTATTACATATTACTTGGTCTTCCGACTCCACGTGATACCTCCCATCGTGTCACCCACCCCGCCTATTACCCACTACCCCTTATATCTTACTTAAGCCATCCTCCCCATCCACCAACAAAAAAGCCCCGCATCCCTGCGGGGCTCCAGCCATCCACAACCCTACTAAATCTACAACCCCGGCTCCCCCGCGCCCTCTGCCCGACTCTCCGCCAACTGCCTTTTTAGCGCCTCAACCTCCCGCCCAAGAAATCCAACACGTAACATCGCATCTACATCCTTTTGCGCTGTCTCAAAATACTCAATTGCCTGTGGTATATTCTGCTCCTGCAACGCTATACGCCCCAACAAGTAATTCGCAAAAGCATCTACGCCATTAAGCAGTAAGACTCGCTCTAAATGATCTTTCGCGAGATCAACATCATTATTTGCAATTGCAATAGCCGCGTGGGCAATCAATAAATCCATACTAATAGGTTGTCTAAAAGATACTCCAGAAAGTCCAATCTGTACTGTACTGTCTGGAGCGATGCTTCTCATTCTCGAAGACCAAAACTCGTTCAACTCTTGAGTCTCATTTTGTGCACTTTCAACATCCCCTGCTTCTGTTAATGCCACAATGTAACATAGCTGTGCCCCCCTAGCAAACTGTCTGTTTATTTGAAAAGCGTGGCGAAAAAAATTGACTGCTTGGTCTACATCATGCACTCGCCCTAAAAAATAAATACCCAAAATATTTGCCGCCGTCGGATTTAATTTTCCACTTTTCTCCCATGTCCTTGAGAACAGCGTTAAATCATTCTTCCAGTAGCCGATCTGTCGATACGTCACAGCTGAATATCCCAACAGGCAGATGGCTACAGTGGCAACGACCCAACGCCTATTCATTTGAAACAACAAATACACCATTATCAGAGAAAATCCTACCGCTGGCAGATAGGTGAATCGGTCGGCATGCGAATGGTACCCAAAATTAGAGATTCCCAATGTTGGCACTACGCCCACGCTGAACCAAACAAGTGTCAATGTGCTCGACAAAACCACCTCTTGAACTCGCACCTTCTTAAACACCATCAAGCCGCCCCATAATATCCACGGGCCCACGATAACAAGCAGTGCCAGAGATGCCCACAAGTGATCTGGCAGCTCAGGCCATTTGTGTATATAGGGCACATACAATCCACTCGGCCAAGCCGTCTTGATCAAATAAGTCCCCCAAGCGGCAATAGCATTCAATAACCGTCCCCACAGCGACACATCCTTTAAATAATCTGTAGCTCCACCCAAACTTTGCGAAATACTTGCCATCCACCCGATCAAAACCGCACCGATTAAAAATGGACTATACCACATCCACGTAACACGCCGCTCTTTCCAATACTCCGTCAAAAGCAAAAAAAGGGGCAACACCATGGCGCTGGGCTTGCACAGGCACGCCAAACAAAAACATAAAACAGTGACCACATAAGCAGCAACGGTTTTCATCTCATTCTGTTCGTGATCTTCGTCCAAGAGCCTCGGCCGCCACACCCATGCTATTAACGCCCCCAAGCAAAAGAAACTATACAACAGCTCCTTTCGTCCGGCAATCCAAGCCACGGGCTCCACTCGCAGCGGATGCAACGCCCAAAACAGCGCGCCCAACGCACACACAAAGGAAAGCTTAGCCGAGGCTGGCTTGTTCTTCGGACGAAACAGCAAGGATAAAAAGGAAAACAATAAAGCGGCATTGGTCGCATGTATGCAGGCATTATGCACGTGCATCGCGCCAGAGTTCAGGCCGAAGAGAGACCGGTCGAACATATAGCTGATGTATGTCAACGGCATCCAGATCGCCTGACTCTGGATATCAGTAAAGGCCGCACAAATGTTATGCCAACCCAACCCTCCCTTCACAAAGGGCACTGTAACGACGTAGGCGTAGTCATCCATGTTGATCAGGCCGAATCGGCTTGTCTGAAGATACAACACAAAAGAAACGATGCCAACAAAACAACCCAAGATCAGAGTCGAATAGTTTCGTATTTCCACAACCTTACCTTTGCAAAGAAAAAGCCGCAGGTCACCCTGCGGCTTTTTAATACGTTTAGCCCTGTGATTAGGCACGCACCTTGCGGCGCAGACCCAGAACCGCGGCGCCAATCGCCAGCAGTGCAACCGCCGTCGGTTCGGGAACCACATCGAACTTAGTAAATGAGTCCGAATTAAAGTACAATGTCGTCGGCACAGTTGTAGTCGCGTTTACATTGCCAGTCTTGGCTGAGCTATAATACACAGAAGAACCGTCATCCGAAATCACAACCGCGTAAAATGATTGGCCAGTACCTGTCGAAGGATACCCATTTACCGTTGGATCAAATACCCAACCAGTCACACGATCCGCTCCTGCTCCGGCCAACTGCAGTGATGTAAACTGATAGTCACCGCCTGAGAAGACGTTATCCACTGTGAAAGTGCTCAACGAGCTTAAAATTGAAGTGTCAAATCCGTTTGCCCCCGAATCTAACACCAAGTAGAGAGTTTGGCCATTCAAAGAGGCATCCAGGGATTGCCCAGATGTAATACCCCAATTAAACTTTGCTGCAGCTGCATGCACGGATGCTGTTACAACAACCAATGCAAATGCCAACATTAATTTTTTCATCATATCTCCTCGTGTTTTCGTTTACAAATCGTCCATTTAGGACGAACCAACATGGGTATCGGCAACCACCAACGCCCATGACATTGTTTTCAAGGTTTACATCGGTTCCGCGACAACCCACGTCCGCACACCATCATCAATTCCGAGATCTGGAATCAAATAACCGCAGGCAGAAGTACCCAACAACACATCACTTGGCAACATCTCCACCTCTTCGCCAGTTTCACTACTGATAAACATCCAAAGAGCGGATACACTATCTATGCAATAATTGACGTCAAAGTCACCGGCCACATTTAACACCAAAATCAAATCACCATCTTTAGCAAAGGTTAAGTCCGAGAATTTCGTTGCCACAGGAAAAGGATTGGCAATTGGAAGCATTCCAGAACCCGTTTCATCACTTGACGGGTCAAATGTTACAGTGACAGCCCCTGCCGAATTTGACTGCACTTCGCCGGCAATCATAACGAGTCCATCCACTGGGATAATGTAGAGAGCGTCTCCAAGTTGCGCAGGAATCGAAGCGGCGGAATAACTATCGCCTTCGACAGGCATAACGTCCCACAACCCTTCTCCTTCGTTAAAATAATAGACCGCAAAAGCTCCTTGGGCACGATCTAATAACAACACGATATCACCGTCAACAATAGGACGCCCAAACAATCCGCTTGCATCTAACGCAAACGATCCATCTTGGGAGGAAAGGTTCTTGAATGTCACCCCCAGCTGAACAATCCCAGAGCTATCGGGCTCAAACGTCTGATACCCTACCACGTTCTCGGAGACCACATCCCCATACATCATACCAGCTGCTAACACCGCCGCCAGCGCAATCATTGTCTTTTTCATAAGCTCTCCACTCATGTGCAGGAACAAACCCTGCGTTACTCAATCTCTTC
>JAVBMC010000042.1:0-77743 GCA_031552845.1 Kiritimatiellia bacterium | reverse complement strand
CCGCGCTGGCCGAAGGCGAGACCTACCGCGTCGAGGTACGCAAACGCTTCAACAGCTGCAAGACGCTACGCATCGGCATCCTCGACGGAACCGTGCAAGCCAACGGCTAACGCAAGTTAACCCCCGTGGCCGGGGCGCCCGTAACAGGCGCCTCGGCCTTTTTTTTGACTCTTAACACCCCCATCTGCCACCCGTGTCACAACTCTCCCACACCCCTGTGACATTTGTTTCACACCCGCGTGACAACTCTACCGAACCCGCAAAACAGTACTTTCACACCCGTGTGACAACTGTTTCACATCCGCGGAACAGTACAAACATATCCGCAAAACCGCACGCTCCCACCCGTGTCACAAATATCCGCCACCCGTGCAAGCGATAGAAACTGGAGAAGCTCACGCGGAGGCGCGGAAGAAACGGACATGGTTGTTATCTGGGAGCGCTCCGCAGAAAATCTTCACCGGCATTGTGTGGGGTGTATTCAATGGTTTGCTTAACCTTTTGGGCTTGTATTCGCGGCGAGGCGTGTGCTATACTCACAGTATTGATGGAGGCAATGCCCAAAAGTCACGTTAGGTTGGCGGAAGGAGGATGAGTAGTGGGACAGACGCCAAAACAGATGCGCGGATTGACGAAACTGTGGCTAACATTCTAGGAAGTCCTGATTATGTGGTATGGATGTGAGTTGTTTAAGAAACAAAGAAGGCTCAAAAGGCTACGGGGGACTGTGATTATTTCATTATTGCGCGGTTGCGTTGTCCAAATGCTTTACGCAGCAACGGGCGTGTGTTGTTTTGCGTTGCTGGTGTGCGGGTGTACCATTCTGCAAAAGGAGTCTTCTGAAACGGAGGATTTGTTAAGACTGAACACGAGGTATATGCGTTTCAATTCGAGGTGTTTGTTGGAGCAGGTTCGCCCGGGGGAACGTACCATCAAACTGGTCGTGAAAGAGTCCGCCCATCCAGTGGATCTTTATATTTGGCCATTTTATATTCAATCAGGAGAGGTTTCTTTTTTTGGGCGCGATGGTTCTTTGACGATGACGGCGAAGAGTCAGGCAACAGTTAAAAAACGAGGGCAGGAAGATTGGACGTTTGAGGCAGAATATCCGGATGCGTTTTCGTTTAGGATTTGGCCTCAAAAAGTGCAGGAAGATTCTTTTTTACATTGTATAAATATCCGTAATTATTTGCCGCAGAAAGGGTGCGGGGATAGAAATGGATCGCATCGTAAGATGAAGGAGCTATTGGGACCAGAATTGTTTGTTGCGCATTCAAATGGTTTGTGGTACGTGGAAATTCCCTACAAAACAAGTTCAGATTTTGCAGGAGAATTGGGCAGACTTTTTCTATCTTCCAATTGGTATGATTAGTGATCCGCTCCCGCACAGTCTTGGCATGAGGAAAGTATTTTGATGAAGCGTATACGTCACGGTTGTTTTGCAAAATTGTCCATCTGCTTCGTAACAGCAACGATGTGCCTGCAGAGTGCTTGTACGACTGTAAAAAACAAGGCTTGCTTGCCGTCGGAGGACTACCTTCGCCTTTATACAGGGTATGTTCGTTCTTCGTCATTGCATTTATCGGAACAGTTGCCTGCCGGAGCCCATACAATCCGATTGGCATTGGAACCATCTAAGCGCTTGGCGGCCTTTGATATTCGTGTTGATATCAAGAAGGGCGATGTTGTTTTTGAGGGCGTCGATGGATCTATCACGATCACTCCCGATGGACGGCGGACTATTCTAAAAAATGGGGTAGAGCAGTCAAAAATAGTGTCACGGGGACGGGACGTGGAGTTTATTATCAATCCTGCCAAAGACCCTGCGGCAGCTCATTTCATGCTCGCCAAAACGGGGCCGTTGAGCTCTGATTTGCCTGAGCTCTATCGACAGATGGTACGGTGGCAATACGCACCCTCCCTGAATGCCTCTTACTCAAATGATGTCTGGTATATCGACATTCCCTACCGGACGAGTCCGGATTTTGAGGGCACCTTGGGCGCACTGGAGTTGAATGAAAATGTCTATCTATATTACTTCGGTGGGCTATGATTTTAAACTGAATCCGATTATGATCGGTCATTGTGCAATATGAACGTAAGGGTTACACGGTTGTTGGGTAGGCCATGAAGGTGCCTGTGGCACCTCGTCGTGCGCGCTGAGAGCGGGGTGCGGCTACTCAATAATGGATTTGAGTTCAGCGAGCGCGTAGAGGGGGATGTCGTAGAGGTTGCCGGTTTGTTTATAGTCGGCGAGTGAGGCGCGGATGCGTTGGGGTGGGTTGTATTTTTCTTGGTAGATTTGCAGGCTTTTGGCTTTGAGGTTGGTGGAGGCTTTGACTTCAACCGGCAGGATGGTGCCGTCGAGTTGGATGATGAAGTCAACTTCTGCCGTGGCGCCGTTGTTGGCCCAGTAGGCGATGTCGATATCCTCAAGCGTTTTGAGTTCTTGGCAGGCGAATTGTTCGGTAAGGGCGCCTTTGAATTCGGTGAAGAGGGCGTCGCCTTCGAGCAGGATGCGGGCGTTGAGGGAGGTCATGGCGGATAAGAGGCCGACATCGAGGAGGTAGAGTTTGAAGGCGTCTTCGTTGGCATAGCCTTTTAGCGGGAGGGCGGGTTTGGAAAGGCGGGGGATTTTGTGGATGAGGCCGCAACTGATGAGCCATTCGATGGCGAGGCTGTAGGTTTTGGAGGCGGCGCCTTTTTGCACGTCTTTGTAAATGAATTTCTTGTTTTCTTTGGCGAGTTGTGCCGGAATTGAGTTCCAGAGTTGGTTGACGCGTGGGATATCCGGCAGGGCGATGTGCTTGGAGAAGTCGAGCACGTAGGCTTGCAGGATTTGGTTTTGGATGACGCGGGCTTGTGCGAAGTCTCCGGTGGAGGCGAATGTCCGCACAACCTCCGGCATACCGCCGACATAGAAGTAGGTGCGTAACAGGTTGATGAGTTTGCTTTTGAACGTAGTCCAGAGGGAGTAATCTTTCTGTTTGAGCAGTTCGCATAAACCGTCTTCGCCCAGCGCTTGGAGGAACTCGTAAAAGCTGAGCGGGTAGAGGTGCATGAATTCGACTTTGCCGACGGGGAACGATGTGCCGTGGTGGAGAGCCACCCCCAGCAGACTGCCCGCCGCGACAATATTGTATTGGGGGGCGTTCTCGTAGAAATATTTGAGGGAGGTGAGGGCCTCGGGGCATTCCTGTATTTCGTCGAGGATGATGAGGGTTTGGTGCGGGTCTATCGATTGGGAGGTTTCTATTTCGAGTCCTTTTAGCAGCCGATTGACGTCCAAATCACCGGAGAACAGGGTGTGCATGCGTTCATTCTTCTCGAAGTTGACGTATGCCATATTTGCATAGTGCTTGACGGCAAAATCTTTCATCAGCCAAGTCTTGCCGACTTGGCGGGCGCCGTGGATAATCAAAGGCTTTTTATCCGCTTTATTCTTCCAGCTGATCAGCGTACTAATCGCAAGTCGTTCCATATCAAGCTCCTTTCGCCATTGCGTCACGGCCAATAGTGTAAGACTATCTGACTGAAAATACAAGCATAAAGGGAGTATTCCTTCGGAAAAATGGCGAGACTGCCATTTATTCGTTGGCAAAAGTGGCGAGATTGCTATTTATTCGTTCGATAAAATAGAATGATGGGGCGCTTGTTGATGTGTAACAGGCGTAAATATAATGGGTTAGCGATAGAGACAATGAGCCCGATAAAACTTACACGGAGACGTGGAGGCTGAGGAGAGGGGATTGATGCAGTTGTTTGCCCTGCCCAACTATCCTGGCAGACTACTTGTCTCTGCGTCCCGCGCCTCGCGTGGACTTTTCTGTCAGCAAAGTATGTAGATGAGGTGCGGGGGGAGTTTGTGCTATTCATGGGGGCCGCATTCTGTTATAGTGCCGGGCTAGGGCTGAGATTTCTGCCCGTTGTGCTTTGTTAGGAGGTGGCTAATGTCTTTATTTGAAAATGTTGAACGATTGCTCTATATGCACGAGTTGGAACCTCCTGAAACCGGCGAGTCTGTTGCCTTGCGGAACGCTGCGGCGGTGCTCCAATTTGTTCAATTACGAGGTTTGTTTGACGATTTTAACCAATTCAAGCTGACTTTGAACGGAACATTGAATAACAGTGTTTTCGTGGAGCCGAATACAGCCATGTCCTTTCAGGAGACCATCAACACGTTGCATGAGATGATGCGGGGTGAAAACTTAGCTGAGGAAGCATTGGCTGTTATGTTCAACGCCGTATCGGCTTTTTATTTTGTGAGCTCCCTTAATCTTTTCTCCGATTTTGAGAAATTTCGAGCTGCATTTTGCAGACCATTGGACGCAGTTGAACAAGCGCTGTTGGATGAATTGGATCCTGTACTGCGAAGTGGAAAGGAATTGACGCAAGAGGAAAGAAAGAAAGTGCAGACCTTGTTGGATCATACAACGAAAGTTAACGGTTATATGGATATGTTCAAACAACGGAATAAATGACTCCCCGTGTGGGGGTAATGGGATACGGAAAAATACGCTTGGGTGATGGCACAGGGGATGGAGATTGGATGTAGAGAGCCGCTTCTGTTTCCGAGAACTCTAATCCGGTTCAGCGTGTCTCTCGCGGTCTGCCAAAACCGGCTTGCAAAGCGTCGCGCCTTTTGTTATAGTCTCCTTTGAGACACGAAAGGCTCCGCATGAAAAACAGATATCTCCTTTTCTCGCTCGTCGCAGTCGCCGCTATCATCGTCGGTTACTTGCTCTCCAACACTACCAAGCCCGTAGCTCCTGCAGGCGGTGATGCCGCCGGCGAACAGGACACAGTCGAAACAACGGATGGCACCGCTCAAGCCACTTCCGGCAAAACAAAGTCCAGCGCCAAGGATCCTTATGCAGGCCGTGACCCCGCCACCATCATCCGTCCCGCAGTCGAAGTCGCCCCCGAGCCCGAGGACGTTCCTGAAGATCCGCCCACGCCCGAAGAGAAAGCCGTCATTGATTGGGACAACCTCGTTGACCGTTACGAAGAGCCTCTCCAAACACCGCCCACCCCCGCACAGCGTGCCGCTTTCTACAACGCTTTTAAAAAGCTTCACGAGGACAACCAGCAGGAATCCATCGCCCGCGCCACCAACCTCCTGCCCGACGAAAACATCTCGCTGCTTTATGACATCCTCTTCGACACTTCGCTTGATGAAACCATCCTCGATGCTGTCTTCAGTGACGTCCTCAACCGCCCTGAAGAGATCAAAGAACCCATCATTGACATCATTGCCAAGGATAAGAAACATCCCCTCTTCACCGAGGCCGCCCACATTAAGAACGTCACTGCCCCTGACCCGGAGTAACTTTCCTAACCGAACAAAACTCTTCCCGTTGGTCGAATAACATTGCTCCTCTAATTTAAATATGCCATACTTCACCCGCCTGCTTCATGGGGGTGACCGGTTTCGACGGGACAGTACGAAATTCAGGTGGCGCGTCGAGGATGACAGATGGCCTCGTTAAACAGCTGTCAAAAACTAACTGCGAACGATCAGTTTGCACTCGCGGCCTAAGTTGCCGTGACGCCGGAGCATGGACGTCCGATACATGCCGAGGCGCCGACTATCGGGCCTTACCAACTGCCGGGCAGCCGGGCGGTTGAGCTTCGTAAAATCGTGGCCGCTGGTAACGGAGCCGTCAGCTTATCGGCAAGCCCCGTTACGAGACTAAATGATAAGCTACACGCGTAGAAATTTGAAGGACGTTGTTTCGGACGGGGGTTCGACTCCCCCCACCTCCACCATTTTCATTGTATATATACATAAACCCCTGCCGCCTGTCCACCAACCAGGGCGGCTTCTTGGTTCTCATACCCGCGCGGCACAAGCCCGCGACACTGCGTCTGCGGGGACGCGTACCCATTGACAAAGCCCCCTGCCCATGTTATACTAAGCTCCTTCAACGACATCCAAGGGAGTAAACCATGCCAACCCAGCCCCTCGCCCATGCCGAAGCCGCCTACCTTATCCAAGGCTACTCCATCGAAGTCCCTCCCAAAAAACTCCCCCGCCTTCTGCGTGGCAGCGCCAACATCCGCCGTCATACCATCCTCATCCCCGGTAACCATACCCTCCAACCCGACTGGTCGCCATTCCAACCCCTCATCCAAGACATCCAACGTCTTGCGCAAACCACCCTCGGCCTCAACCCCGCCGAACAGCCCCCTGTCACTTCCGACAACCCTGCGGACCAACCCGCCTCCATTTATCTTCAATTCGGCGGCCAACAACCCATCGCCCACCTCGGCTACTCCTGCTCCACCCGCGGTTGCAGCCCCTTTCCGCATGCCGATACTTATATCATTACTCTCCACGCGCCCGCCGACGCCACTGCAAAACTCACCGCCGCCCTCCAAGAACTCCTCAAAGCAGCCGGTGCCGACTCCCTCCACACCAGCATCGCCCGCGCTAATCCCCCCAGCCGCACTGAGCGCCTCCTCCACACCTGCTTCCGCGGCGGCATCGGATTATTCCTTTGGCTCCTCCCCATCCTCATCATCCTCGGCATCTGGGCCGCCGGAGAATTCCTCACCGTAGCCTACCGCCCCATTAAAGCCATCACCGGCCTCGGCGGCCAAACCCGCTACGTCCGCTCCAGCACCCCTGCTACCCTCCAACACCTCGAAATCCTCAGCCGCACCTTCACCAACGACGGCATTTGGCATAGCCGCGACAACGATAAACTGCGCATCCGCCTCAAACTCCACCTCAACAGACCGTTGCTTCACCGCTACACCGCCGCCGCGCAGAAAGCCGTAGCAGCATCCTCTGCGCCGCCGCCAGCCCCGGCGCCGTGATGTAAACACATCCTGCGCAAGCCAAAGAAAGAACCCAATGATACTCAACACCGGTGGGCGCACCGATACCGTCCAATACTACACCAAGTGGCTGCTGAAGCGCATTGAAGAAGGCTACGTCCTCGTCCGCAATCCATTGTTTCCGAACAAAGTGACGCGTTACGAACTCACGCCCGATGCGATCGACTGCATGGTGTTCTGCTCAAAAAACTTCTCGCCCATCCTGCCCCACATCAAGAAGATTTCGGAACGCTTCCACACCTACTTTCACTACACTATCACCGCCTATGGCAAAGATGTCGAGCCGGGCGTCCCCTCCATTGAGCAAAGCATCGACACGCTCATCCACCTCTCCAATATCGTCGGCAAAAAACGCATCGCCTGGCGGTACGATCCCGTGCTCCTCACGCCCGCCTACACCGTTCAAAAACACCTCGACACCTTCCCCCGCATGGCCGCGCAGCTTGCCCCCTATGTCGACCGCTGCATCTTCAGCTTTGTCGAGATGTACAAGAAGCTTGAGGTCAACATGCCCGAGCTCATACCCCTGACAGAACAAGACAAAGAACAACTGGCATCCGGCCTCGGCAGCATCGCTCAACAATACGGACTCCGCCTCCAGACCTGTGGCACCAATGGCGACTTCACGCGCTACGGCATACACGCCTCCGGCTGCATGACGCTCGATATGCTCGGCGCAGCCAACGGCATCGAATTCCGCAACCTCAAACACAAAGGCATGCGTGCCGGCTGCCACTGCATCGAAAGCCGAGACATCGGCGCCTACGACACCTGCCTCAACGCCTGCAAATACTGCTACGCCAACAACAACCTGCGCAAAGTCCACGACAACTACGCACTCCACGATCCCAATTCACCCCTGCTGCTCGGCCACCTTCAACCCACCGACACCATCCAGCAAGGCAACCAAAAAAGCTACCAACAACCCCACTCCACGCCCCTCCTAATCAACTTCGATGAATAAGCAACGGGAAATACTCTCTTGGGACACCCGCCTGGGCCGCCTCTGGACACACAAACGCGGGCTCATTCTTCTCAACATCATCTTCCTCGGAGCCAACATTCTCTGCTGGAGTTTCAACGCCCCACAGGAAAAGACCTACAGTATCAGTCCCTTCTATCGGAGCCACTTCACAAACCGCGTCCCTCTGCGTGTCACCGACACCATCGCACTCGGCGCATCGCTTGACGGCCCCCTCGACTCCTACGTCTTCGCCTACAGTCCACATCAATACGCCTTTGCTCCCTACTGCCTAGCGAACGATGTCGGTCCCGAAGGCAGCACCAATACTCTCGGCCTCTCCCTCGGCTACGATCATCACCACGGCAGATTCGACTTCAAAACAAACTACACTATCGACACCAACCATCAACCCCAAGTCACCGGCTTCCTCATTATCACCCCCCACTATTACTACAGTTGCGGCGTGACCAATGCCGTATTCACCCGTCACTCATTTCACACACCATACAAGGAGGCCACGCAATGAAATACCTCCTCTGGTACATCCTTCTTACGCTCAACCTCATCGGACTCTTCCTCTACTTCGCCTTCGACGGATTCCAACCTGTCGAAATTCCCGCCACAGACCTCAGCTACTCCGACCTCCAACTCCACCGTACTGACAACCTCTATCACTTCCGCTATGCTCCTCTCCGCCACGAACTCATCGATCACGGTGTCACCACTCCTGCCGCGCCAAACGTATCGCGAAGTCGAGACATCCATACCCTCACCTATTCCCCTCTGACATCCCAATGGAGTTATGACATCCGCTATACCACAGATAGCATCCACGTCTCCCTCGTCGACATCACCTTCACCACCCCCCACGGCCGCTACCGCGCCCAAGGCTCCACCTTCGACTTCCAACCCTGCGACGAAGCTACGCCAACTCCTCCACTCCCGTAACAGGAACGTAAGTAACGTTACTCAGCCCCGACAGTAACATTACTTCGCGATGGGAGTAACGTTACTTACAACCTGTAGTAACATTACTCACAACAGGCAGTAACATTGCTTCTGGCGCTGCGATGGACGGCGTGCCTCTTTGTTAGGGACGCGGAGAATCACTTCGCCTTCAATCAATTTGTATTTTCAGGTCTGTTTAGCGGGGCATCAGTAACTTTAAAAGGGGTATTTTGGTTTCGTGCTTGAGTTTGGGGGTGAAAAAGGCTACAATGCGACCCGCTTGCGCCCGTAGCTCAATTGGATAGAGTGTTGGCCTCCGAAGCCAAAGGTTGTGGGTTCGATCCCCGCCGGGCGCACCAGTCTTTTTAGAGGGAGTATGAGAGTTGGTCTCGTACTCCTTTTTTATTGTGGGTGGGCGGAGGGGCGTCTGTATTATGTGGACGCGCGGGAACTATTTTGGGTTTTGGGGTGAATAGTGTTGTTTTTTGAGGCGTTGCATGGTAGAATTGCCCGACTCTTTGTTAACCTAACCGGAGGCGGGATATGTTTAATTTGACGTTCCAGGGTGCGGCGCAATCGACGACGGGGTCGATGCACGTGGTGGAGGTGGCGGGTAAGCGTATTTTGCTGGATTGCGGGTTGTTTCAGGGGCGTCGTAAAGAGGCGTTCGAGAGGAACCGGAATTTGGCGGTGGATCCGACGTCGATTGACTGTGTCTTGCTGTCGCATGCACATATTGATCATTGCGGCAATTTGCCGTCTTTGACGCGTAACGGGTTTAAGGGTAAGATTTATTGTACGCCGGCGACGGCGGATTTGTGCAGCGTGCTGCTGCGGGATTCGGCGCATATCCAGCAGATGGATTTGGAGGTGGTGAACCGTAAGCGGCGCGACCAGGGGAAGAATTTGTTTGAGCCGTTGTATGAGGAGAGGGATGTTGATGAGGTGTTGTCGCACTTTGAGCCGGAGCCGTTGAAGGGGGTGGTGAAGCTGGGGGATGGGCTGTTTGCGATGTTTCATGACGCGGGGCATATTCTGGGTTCGGCGTTGGTGGAGGTTGGCGCGAAGCTGCCGAATGGGAAGTTGAAGCGGCTGTTGTTTACGGGGGACTTGGGGCAGCCGAATCAGCCGTTGCTGCAGGATCATGATTATCCGGAGACGCCGGATGTGCTGTTGATTGAGAGTACGTATGCGGATCGTGACCATCCGCCGCATGAGGATGTGAAGGGGCGGTTGAAGGGGTTTATTGATGATATCCATCAGCAGCGGTCGAAGCTGATTATTCCGGCATTCAGCGTGGGGCGCACACAGCAGATTCTGTATTATTTGAATGAGTTGCTGATGGCGCGGCGGATTCCGGAGACGCCGATATTTGTGGATAGTCCGCTGTCGTTGGCGGCGACGAAGATTTATGACCGGCATCGAGAGTGTTTCGATGATGAGGCTTCGGCACTGCTGCGGAGAGGGATTAACCCGATGAAGATTCCGGGCGTGCGGTTTATTGAGTCGGCAGATGAGTCGAAGGCGCTGGCGGATCGCGGGGGGCCGATGGTGATTATCTCGGCTTCGGGGATGTGCGAAGGCGGGCGGATTCTGCATCATTTGGCGAACAACGTGGGGGATCCGTCGAACATTATTTTGATTGTGGGTTATCAGGCTGAGAATACGTTGGGGCGGCGGATTGTGGAGCATGTGAGTCCGCTGAATATCTTGGGGACGCCGTATAAGCTGCGGGCACGGGTGCATACGATTAATGCGCTGTCGGCGCATGCGGATCGGACGGCGTTGATGAATTGGTTTGATCGGGTGAATGGGCCGGCGCTGAAAGAGGTGTTTGCGATTCATGGTGAGCTTGATAAGGTGACGGCGATGGTGGAGCTGTTGAAGGCTCATGGAGCACAGCATGCTGTGGCGCCGGCACCGGGGCAGATGTTTAGAAACTTATAGGCCGCGTTTCGAGGCGGCGGTTGATTGAGGGATTTGGATGGATTCAGCGGTATTGGTTGGGATTTTGATTTTTGCCGGGTTGTTGTTGGCGGCGGCGTGTTCGAGTAAGCTGGCGGGTTGGCTGAATGTGCCGGTGCTGTTGGTGTTCTTGGCAATCGGTATCGGCGTGAATTGGTATGGCATGGTGGATATGCTGGTGCCGACCGAACGCGGGGCGAATATATTGGGCTCGGTGGCGCTGGCGTTTATCCTGTTCTCCGGCGGGTTTGATACCAAATGGCATTCGGTCGTGCCGATCATCGGCATCGGCCTCGTGCTCGCGAGTATAGGCGTGTTGGCGACGGCGGTGCTGACGGGTGGATTTGTGTGGGTGCTGATGGGCGGCGCGATGGTGCCGACTATGTGCTTTCTGCTGGGTTCGATTGTATCGTCAACCGATGCGGCGGCGGTGTTTGCGATCTTCCGCAGCCGCGGCGTGGGGCTGCGCGAACGTTTGAAGAACCTGCTGGAGTTTGAGTCTGGCAGCAATGATCCGATGGCGTTGTTCTTGACGGTGTTTGCAATGGGTATGCTGACGGGCGGCGGTGGGTCATTCTGGTCGATCATCCCGGCGTTCTTTATGAAAATGAGCATCGGCATAGCGGTGGGTTGCGCGATATCGGCGTTCATCGTGTGGCTGTTCAATCGGATCGATTTCGACTACGACGGGCTGTATTATGTGCTGGGTATCGCGGGCGTGCTGCTATCGTATGCCGGGGCAGAGAGTCTGTCGGGCAACGGATTTATCGCGGTGTATGCGAGCGGCATGGTGTTGGGCAATGTGAACTTCGTTTACAAGAACAGCATGCGGCGGTTTCATGATGCAATTTCTTGGCTGATGCAGGTGCTGCTGTTTACGACGCTGGGACTGCTGGTGCCGGTGCATGTATTCGGGACGGCGTGGAAGGTGGCTGTGCCGACAGTACTGTTCCTGATGTTCGTGGCGCGTCCGATCGCGGTGTTGGCGTGTATGCTGGGCAGCAAGTTCAGCTGGAAGGAACGTTGGTTCGTATCATGGGTCGGCCTGCGCGGCGGCGCGCCGATTATGTTGGCGACGATTCCGCTGATGGTCAAAGGCGGCGCCGATCCTGAAGTGCAGTTGATCTTCACCATCGTTTTCATGATCGTGGTGCTGTCGGTGCTGGTGCAGGGTAAGACGCTCATGCCGGTGGCGCGTGCGCTCAGGCTCGACCGTCCGATCCGGGCGCGTCTGCGGGTGCCGTTGGAGTTTGACTACACCGGCAACCTGAACAGCGAGATGTATGAGTTTGATATCGAGGCAGACTCCTCGTGCGTCGGCCTCAAACTGACGGAGTTGGATCTGCCGTCGGGTGCGTTGGTGCTGCTCATCCGCCGCGGACGGGGATTTGTCGTGCCGCGTGGCGCCACGGAGATTCAAGCGCATGACGGCTTGATGATTCTTGGGCATGAGGAAGATTTGCGAAAGGCCGGGGCGCTGTTGGGCGTGATGCCGGAGTTCGGGCGCAAGGTCAGCCTGACGCGCCGTTTGAGGGCGATGGTGCGCAAGATCCGCGGCAAGGGACGCGGCGAGGCGGATGAAGATTTAATAGATAACGAGGACGATTAATGAAGAGCATACTTTGGACAAGTGCGTTGGGGTTGACATTGGCCGTAGGCGCGGCGGAACTGGAGCTGCCGATGTATGAACAGAAGCTGTCGGTGACATTCAAGACCGAGGCAGAAGCAAAGGCCGCTGCCGCGGCGATTGAAACGATGCCGATCGGTAAGAAGGTGGCGTTCTCCACACGTTGGGACGACTCCAACCCCAAGCATCTCGAGATGATCAAGACGCTTGCGGCACAGGGATACAAGGCGTCGTTCTACCTCAACAAACTTGACGGTATGGATGTGGTCGCCCGCGAAACGCTCAAAGCCGGCGGCAATATCGGCGCGCATACCATGACGCATCCGCACTTGCCCAAGCTGAACGAGAATGCCATCTATGGCGAGATCATCGGCAACCGCATCCAGCTCGAATGCATGGCCGATGCGCCGGTGACGACCTTCACGCTGCCCTTCTGCGATTACAAATCCCCCGATGATCCTGCCATGCCGCAGAAGATCGGCAAGGCGCTCACGCAGGCGGGCTTGCTCGGCAGTCCGGAGTTCTGGCCGGATGTGGCCTCCTTCTACAAGCTCGGCAAGAACGAATGGGTCGGCAGTTACACCTTCGCCATTGACGACCGCAATCCCCAGCAGAAGCTGTTTGATGAGGCTATCGCAAAGTTCACCAAGCAGAACGGGACCAAGGGTTTTGCCTGCGGGCCGCACTTGACGCTCGGTATTCATACCTGGCAGAATACGGCGGAGAACTTTAAGAAACTTGAAGACATTATCGCCACCTACGCTCACCGTCCCGAAGTGTGGTATTGCAACGAGAATGAATACGTCGGCTTCCGCATTCAAGCGCTCAACAGCAAGGTTGAACGCAAGGCCGTTAAGGGTAAGACTGTGGAGTTCACCGTGACGCGTCCCGAAGCATTTGCGTTGGGCGCGGCGGAACCGCTGTGCGTAAAGATTCCCGGCGCGGTGTCGGTTGCTTTGGATGATGTTTCGGTGAAGGGCACTGATGAGGTATTCGCTTTAGATGCTCCGAAAGGCCGCATCGTCCCCACGCGCATTGATGCGGTGTATGCGCCGGCAATGATATCAAAGAAATTTCCGGAGCTGGCGTGTGTGTTGAAGATCGATGGCAAGACAGTGACACTGACTATTGAAAACAAAGGCAAGCAGCCGTTAAAGGATTATTTAATCATGACGCCGCGCTTTTCGCCGTCGTTAAAGGTGCCCGCGCAACCGGTCAAACCCGCCGTCGTGAAGTCTGGATTTGCGCAAACGTGGTCATGCGAACTGCCGAAAGAGTTTAAAGGTCCGTTGTGGCTGGTGGTGCAGTGCGACTTTACGGATGAGAAGGGACCTGCGCGGTTGTATGTGGTGCAGAAGATTGATCCGCCCGCAGAGCAGAAATAAGTTTGGCCCCGTTGCATGCGTAAGAAGTTGATTGTTGCTGCGAAGGCGGCTGTGACGCTTGTACTGCTGGCACTTGTTGTCAAGCTGACGGGGGTTGATGACTTGCTCGACAATCTGAAGTGGGATCATCCGTGGCACTTGTTGAGCTTTGCATTGTGTTATCTGCTGGCGACGGTGGCGGGGGCGGCTTCGTGGCATGCAATCCTGCGGAGGCTGTTTGGCTGTCTGCCATTTAAGCAGGTGCTGCGTGAATATGTGGTGGGGATGTTCTTTAACAACTTCCTTCCCTCCAATATGGGTGGCGATGTGGTTAAGGGATGCCGCTTGGTGAAGAGTAATGGCTCGGCACCGAAGGCAGTGTGGAGCTTGGTGCTGGACCGTGGCGTAAACTTTGCGGCGTTGTTATTGATTGGCGTGTTCTGCTTGTGGCCGATGTGGTGGGTGCAAGCGGCGGTGATCGCAGTGGCGTGCGCGGGGTTGTGTTTTAAGCTGACGCGCGGGGTGACCCTTTGGGCGTTGGTGTCGCAGAACATCCGGGTGTGGTCGCACGTGTTTATCATTCTCGCTTTGGGGCTGGATATTCCGTGGGGCGACTTGGGGTTTGTCATTCCGGCGTTGGGCATTGCTTCGGCGTTGCCGATTTCGATTGGCGGGTTGGGCGTGCGCGAAGTAGCCGCGCGGCAGATGGGTTCGCCGTTGGGGTTGGAATCGGCGGATTTGGTGTTGTTGAGCCTAGGCGGCTATGCGGTGATTGCGGCGGTGAATCTGCTGGGGGCGATTCCGCTTCTGCTGCCGTCGTTTTGCGCTCGACAAGAGAAATAGAATTGGGTATCATGCCCGCAGTTAATTTGGAGGTGTGTCATGGCGTCGTTTTCGTATGAGATGAGCGGGAAGGTTGAGAAGATCATGGAGGTGCAGGCGTTTAACAGCGGCTTCACCAAACGTGAGTTTGTGTTGCTGGTGGATGACCGTTTCCCGCAGCACGTCAAGTTCCAGTTCGTCAAAGAGAAGTGCGCGCTGTTGGACAACGTGAAGCCCGGCGATGAGGTCAAGGTGACCTTTAGCGTCAATGGCCGCGAGTGGCAGGATAAATACTTTGTAGACCTGCAGGCCTTCCGCCTTGAGAAGATTTCCGAAGGCCGCGAGGTCGAAGTCACCGCGCCCGATGCGTTTGATGTTGACGATATGCCCGCACCGTCTGCCGGCAGCTCCGGAAACCCGAAGGCGTTCGAGAACGTCGCGGATGACGACCTGCCATTCTGATGGCAATGCCCGTCACAGTTGAGCATATCCTGAAGGAAGGCGCAAAATATCTGCGCAAGCATTCGGTGCCCGAAGCCGTCACCGTCTGCGAAATCCTCACCGCACACGTGCTCGGCTATCCCCGCCTCAAACTATTAGAGCGTAAGGCCGAACTGCCCACAGAGGAACAGCTTGTTGTCTTGCGTGCGGGACTCAAGCGCCTTACCGCCGGGGAGCCCATCCAATATGTGTTGGGCACATGGGAGTTCCGCGACCTCACGCTCAAGACTGACTCACGTGCGCTTATTCCCCGCCCGGAGACCGAGCAGCTGGTCGATTGGGCGCTCACTTCGCCCATCTGGCAGCGGGAGAACCCCACAGTCATCGACGTCGGCACCGGCACCGGGTGTATTATTTTAAGCCTCGCCCATGCCAAGACGAATGGCACCTTTATCGGTATCGACATCTCGGAGAATACGCTGACGCTCGCGCGGGAGAATGCGCAACAATGCGGACTGTCGCAGCGCGTGAGCTTTCGGCAAGGTGACGGCTGCGGGGCATTCCAGCCGGGAAGCGTTGATCTGATTGTTTCCAACCCGCCTTACATTGCCAGCAAAGTGGTGGATGGTTTGGAGCGGCATATTTTAGAACATGAACCGCGGCTCGCGCTCGACGGCGGTGTGGACGGACTCGACATCATCCGCAGCATTACATTGGCGGCGGTGATGGTGCTGCGGGCGGGGGGTGAGATTTACTTTGAGATCGGCCACGACCAAGGCCGCCCCGTTGCGCGTCTGCTGGAACAGTCCGGCTTCCGCGATGTGGAGATCCGCCGCGACTACTCACGCCGCATCCGATTTGCGCGTGGAGTGTTGGGCGTTTGATTTAGGGCGAAGCTGCCCGGTCGAAGAAACACAAAAAACCGGAAGGCGAAACCCTCCGGTTATTAACCGAACCCTTGCGGGTAAGATGGAGGTGCGAAGCGGAATTGAACCGCTGTTCGAGGTTTTGCAGACCTCTGCCTAGCCACTCGGCCATCGCACCTGAAAGCTTATTTCTTCGCGGCTGCGCGGAGACGTTCTTGCACGCGGCGCTTGTAAGCCTCGCGACGTTTCCGCTTAGTCACTTTACGTAATTGTTGTCCCATAAGGGCGCGAAGTATACCAGAACCCCTCGGCCTAATCAAGCCAGAAGACGCAAAACAGCCCAAAATTAACTTGTCCTACACACTTACTCATCAGAGGCCGTCTCGGGTTCGGCCATGATACCTCCGGGTAAAGCGTGCTTCAATCCCTCATGGACAAACGCCCGCCGTTCGTCCATGTATTTGATTTGCTCCTTCGCTTCGTTGATTGTGCGGGTTAATTCATTTGTGTAACCTTGTGCATCGCGAAGTTGAGCCCTTAAACGATAGTGTTGTTTTTTCGTGGTCTCATCGCGAGGCAATTGTGCTATCTCGGCCTCGCATTGCTTAATTTCATTGATTCGAGAAGCCAACATGGTTTCTTTTTGAAGTATGAACTCGCTAAACTCCGAGGCGTCGAGGAAAAACCTTTCTCCATAGTGCCGCCCGCTGCAGTCAATAGACATTTGAGAATAAGGCTTTTGGTCTAAAGTATAATAGACAGCGTCTTCATAAAGGAGGCCTGGCTTATAACGCTCAGGTTCGATCTCCCAATCGCACATTCCCATTGGTTTGGACCACTTGTCATGCGCAGCGATCATGAAAAAGCGATGGGCAAAGTTAGTCGGCGCAACGACAGAAAAGAGGATGGTTTTGATTTCTTTGTCGGGGAGGGGTTTGGATTCGAAGGTGAGGACTTTGCCGCCGGGTTCGATGTCGGTCAAATAACCGTAGCCTGAGACGGTGGTGACGACGCGTTCCCAAGGCGCGGATTCTCGTGGCGGCGGGGCGGGGGAGGCTTGGTCGTCGGTGTCTGCCTCAACCGCTTTCGGCTGAACATCCATCACTTCGCATTTGTGTTCTTCGATTTCGTCGAGGATGGCAGGGGGTGGCGGTTTGCGCAGCGACCAGCCGAGCGCAAACGAAAGACAGCACGCCAATAACATTATCAATCTGCTTTGCATATCGCGCCTCCCTTGTGTCATGTTTCCGCCCATAACGGACGTTTCACTTACCAGAACCACCGAGTATGGTACCACGTTCCGGAGTCCCTTGCAAGGCAATTTTAGGGATGCAAGGGATCTGTTGATGGGACGGGATAGGGCGCGTGGATGCTACCAGCAATACCCCGTCGATGGTAGTAGGCGCAGGGTATGAGTGGTAGGCCTCATAGGGGATAGGTGGTAGCAGGCACGAGGTGTTGGTGGTAGCATCGATGGGGTATTGATGGTAGCACTTAGGGGGTATGAGGCGTCCCACTCATGGGGGCATACTCGATCGAGCATCGTTCCCGTATTGGGAGGTGGCGTGAGGTGTGTGTTTGCGCTAACTTGTTATATGACAGCGCACAAATGATATGTTTGATTGATCAGTCAGATCCGACTGATCAGACGGATGGAACGCCCGCTTTCTTGGAGAGTGAACTGCTCACGCGATGCGGCGGTTTTGGCACGGCACGTCCTGCCTGCTGAGACGTGTAGCAGAGGAGCGGGAGAAAAGTAATGGCAAAAGCGGTGAACATGGTTGAAGTAGGGTGATAAGGGGCAGTTTAGCAGATTGGCGGGGAATGTCAAGCGGAAGTGCTGGCTGGCCTATAGTAGGTAATTTTGAGGGGTGAGAGTGAGGGCTGGGGCGTTCCTGTTTTTGAGTTTCTTGCGGGGATGGGAGCATGGGTAGTTCTTGGCGAGTGGGTTGCGGGAAGTAGGTGAATGGCGAAATTACTGCTTTACTTGTCGGCGTGCGTGTGATATACTGCCGTTGATTTTCTAGCTGTGTTTCGTGAAAAATGGACTCGCCGCCGCATCAAAACGGGGGCGGGTCTTGGGTCTTCAGAAGTGTTTTAATCGTTGTCATGAATAGATTGTCCATAGCTGTTACGGCGGGTGTCTGCTGCGCTCTGTTGGGGGCGTCGGGCTGCCGTAAAAAACAGGCTGAGGAGCCGCCAGCCAAGGCGCCTTCGGTGGGCGAGATTGCACAAAAGCGCGAAGCGATTGATAAGGAGCATTTGAAGACAACCGGGCAGTTGATGCGGGAGAAGCGGTTGCTGGAGGCGAAATTAGCAAAAACGGCTCCCGACCCGTCAGATCGGTCATCGTTGCAGGCAACGTATGAGGCAGATGCCCGTTGGCAGGAGATTCAAAAAGAACTCGCGGAAATTGCTAAGAAACGGACGACGTATGCGGGCGATGTGGCAAAGGAAGTGCGTGATGTAGTAGTGCTGACGGAATCGGATAGTGCGATGTCGAACCGTGTTGCTCAGGCGGCATTGCGCGAGGCAGAGGCTAAGCAGGCGGCGGAGCAGAAGAAGTGAGAGCTATATTAATGCAAAAGGGTTTAAGACAGTTTGGACTGGCGGTGACGGTGTGTGCGCTCTTCGTCGGATGTTCCAAGGAGCAGCCGGAGGCAGCGCCTGTTGCGGAGCCAAAGGTGGTTGTCGCAACGCCGGTGACCGATCAAAAGTATATCGCGGCGATTTCGACCGCTCAGGGTGAGTTGCGGGCGGCGCGTCGCAAGTTTAATGAGGCCAAGAAGCAGCTTGACGAGGCTGAAACGCGAGTGAAGGCGGGGTTGGAGCAGGCTGTTGATCAGCCGAAGCTACGGGCAACTTGTGAGGCTGATGACCAGTGGAAAAAGCTGGATGTGCAGTGTACAGAGCTTTCCGTTGCAGTGGATGCTGCTTACAAGAAGGTCGTGAAGTTGAACCGTGAGCATCTTGCTGCTGAGAATCGAGCGAAATACGGCACACAAGGTGCCACCGAAGTTCAGCAAGCAATGTCGGCAGGGAAAGAACAGAAATGAATTTGAGACTAATTTGTGTGGTTGCTGTGGTGATGAGCTTGGCGTTTGCGGGTTGTGGCAAGCGTGAGGAAGCTCCTGCATCTACTGCTGCGCCGCCGCAGAAACCACTGGCGACAGATGCGGCCGGTGTTGTCAAAGAACGGATGGCTGATCCTGAATATCGCGCGGAATTGGATGCTGTAAAGGAGCAAAAACGTGTCGCCGGCAAGGAGTTGCAGGCCGCCGCGCAACAGCTTGAAACAGCGGAAGCACGCATACGGGGTACTTTGAAAGACTCGAACGACGAGGTTGCCTTCAAGTCTGCCTGCAAGGCCGATGTGGAGTGGGGTAAACTTAAAAAGATTTTGGACGAGAAGGAGCAGGCGGCTAGTGCCGCGCATGCGCGTGCCAGAGCGACAATCCGTGAACGGATGATTCGGCAGAGCGAGGAGTACAAGGCTGCCGGACAGGAAATGCCAAAACCGGATGGACGCCCATAAGGAATCCCCAAGCCTACAAAGAGCATAACTTAGGTAGAGAATTACTACTCAGTTGCAATTGACGAATTTCGAGAAATGGAATAAAAAATGAAAACAACACTCTTCTCTAAAATCAAACATTCTGTGCTGGCTTTTGCCCTTTTTGCGGCCACGGGAGCCTTGGCGCAGACCGTTACTTCGGTAAACATAAGTAAAATTACGGTGGTTGATGAGTTTTACACTCCGATTGAGACTCAGACCGCCTATTATGAAGGAAGTGACATTTTCTTCCTTGTGGAGTTTGACCAAATACTTAACTCAACAGGCTCACGCGACGGGTTCAAATTACAGCTGAATTATCCTAAGAGCAGTGCTAGCGGTACTGTTGACTCAACAGAAGCTACAACAGCAGTTGCAACTTATTTTGGGGAAGGCCCGAGTGACTATGAAATTATGATGCGGTATACCGTCCGCCCTGGTGACATCTATACCAATCTGCTCGTGACGGCGGTTCTTGGTCAGTTAACGTTCTATCTCGAAGATCCAAACCCCCGTAGTAAAGCATTTATCCCCGTTTTGCCAACAGCAGGTGTCACGCCGATTAACACGCAGAATATCCGTGGAGAGGGCTGGCAGGTGGTCACTCCCAATAGCGCAGTACCACTTGGCGTGACAACGATTGTTTTCAAAACGACCGGGATTTTGCCAGGGACTGCGGCTTCCCTCAACAAGCGTTCGTTACGTATTTGGTCGACTAATGACGCCGTACGTATTCTTTCGACTGCGGGTGTGCCGGCTAACCAACAAATCTACAAAGATATTGCAAGCGGTTCGGCCGGTTATGTGACGGTGAAGGTTGCCTTTTATGAGGCCGGCGTGTATACGCTCTTCTTTAATGATGGCCGTACACCGAAGCCTGAGAGTAATGATGATGCCATGCGCTCGGCCGAGATTGAAGTCGATGATCAGATGGTCGATATACCTGATGAGGGCACGTTCAGTATTTATGATTCGGATGCTTGGGACTTTTTTACAATGACTATTGGGGACGGTTCCAATGCAACGGTGCCCCTTGGCGGGACGGTGAACTGTACCATTTCGTGCGCAGGCATGCCGTTGTCAGCATTTGCAAATGGGCCCCTTTCCTTCAATGTTGCATTTCAAAACACTAGCATCTATGAGAATCCAACGGTTCTTACTTTTGAGGGGCCTGGCAGTGCAACAATTACCTTGACTGCTGATCCTCGACTAATTTCGACAACGAATGTGTTGGCACTTTATCCGGCAGGCTCCACCAAACCTGTTTTCACCAGCCCGTCAGGAACGCCTGTCAGTAACCGTTACATTCTGCCACTGGTGGATGCGCTAGAAGACGGCAACGTCTTTGGCCGTGTTATGATGAAGCAGGTACTGCCGGTAATACCGATTTATAGCGACAACCTCTTGAAAACAGAATCCTCTGTCCTTTCGCAAGCAGAGGGTGACGTACTAACGAACATTACCATTAAGTTCGCAGCGCCCTTGTCTAGGACAACAACGTTTACTTTTGGCGGTGCCGACGCAAGTAAAGTCCCCACCGGCGGACTGGTCGACTTTGACCAAACACAAGTAGTTATTGAGGCCGGCAAACAGACTCTTGAAATTCCCGTATCAATGGTATTTTTAAATGGGCCGCAAACAGGGTACTTGATGGTCTCGGCGCCAGGGTATACAACAAGCTATGTGGGGGTAGCGGCATCTAACTTTAAGCCGGTATTTTCCGCAGCTGATCCACAGAATGAGGCGGTTTATAATGCGTTGGAGCAGGTTTCGTTTGCTGTTTACTTCCGTGATGTCAAGGCTGATAAATTGCAGGTCAGTATTGAATATGGAGATGGAACATCCAATATGTTGAGTAATGTCGAGGGGGATTTAGTGACAACCCTTACGGGGTTACATACGTGGGCTGAATTTATGGCCTTATTCTCGCATGCTTATTCCGTGGGAGGCACCTATACGTGGACGGTTCGCTGGACGGATGGCGAGTCCGTTTCGGGCAATCAAGTCTGGTGGGGATCGGAACGGCGCAAGATTATTATTACTGATGCTCGTCAGGTCATTGTTTATAAGCGTGGTCCCGGGCGTGGTACTGTCGGCGCTCCTGATTGGGAGAGCGTTGACGCGAAATCGTCTTCGGTCTCGATAAATAATGCTAATAATTTGCTCTTCAACTTTAGCACGTCTGCAAATTTTACGCGCTTGACGGCGTTTCCCTTCACCTTGGGCACGCAGTATGAGGAGTCTGTACGTACTGCTGCGCAGCCTGAGTTGCCTGCACTTGCAGATGGAAGAGCCAGTTTCTTTCTAGCATGGACGACTTCGATGGAAGGCGATAGTAAAAATGCAGGCGTGGTGTCAGGAGAGCAAACAGATCCGAGCGATTTGGTTGTGGATTTCACAAAGGCAGAAAAACCCGAAAATTCGGCGGGTGCAACGGCAAATACACCGCCGCCAATTCCTTTATACGTTCTGTTTAGTGCGGAGTATGTGTTAAATGATGGCATGGGCGACTATGATATGGACGGCCTGCCGGACATCTGGGAAAACAAATATTGGCCGATGTCGACGCCGCTGAACATTAAACTGGATAAAGTTTTTGATGACACGAACATGCTCGGCAACGAAGACGACGAAGATTATCTGCCGGCAGTGGGGCATGCTTGGGTGTGGCCTCTGCCTGTGCCGGTTAAATTGCCTGCTAGCGGGTACTCCGACAGCCCTGATCTGGGAAGCATCAAGCCGCAACCGTTCAACAATTTGCTTGAAGCTCGCGGCTGGGATCCGAATGCGCCGGTGCTGGAAGTTTCCACAGTTCCGTGGTCAAACCGGGTGACTGGGGTGATGAGCCCGTTCCGCGGAGGGTCAAATCCGACGAAATTCTCTACTGCGAATGATGGCATCGGCGACGGGTGGAAGTACTTCTTCTGGAACTTCTTGAAGAATGATACCAACGCAGTTGACAAAGCCAGAAAATTTGATGAGACTTGGCAGGCACCTGCTGGTTTGCCGTTGTGGGAGACCAATGATGACGTTGCGCATAAGGCGTTGCTGGCAATGTTTAATCCGGCTGCGACCAGTAGCGCTGGATTATTGGATGCTGATCCGGATAATGACGGGCTTTCCAACGGGGAAGAGTACCTATTAGGAACTAACCCCTTGCACTTTGATACAGACGGCGATGGTTTGCTGGATGGTTGGGAAGTGTATTATGATTGGGATCCGTTGGATAGCCGTGATGCCAAGCCGCCGCATGCAATGGGTAATCCAGACAACGATTGGATGGCAAAACTGCAGATTGGTAACGCTTGTCTTGTCGTGGCAGAGGATGGAACGGTAGCGGATGGTGCGGTGCGTGCTTTTGTGCCTATTACAGAGGCACCGGCTTCAGCCTTCACCGGCCTTACCATTAGCCCGGCAATTGGGTATGTGGTTGATTTGGGCGCATACGGTGTTTACGATGTAACAGCAAGCAATCTCGTCACGAAGATTGTTACCAACTTTGTCGGAACGGTGGGAGCACCGTTAGGGCGTGATTTGCTTGCCATTCACTCTGAGGTTTGGAATAATATCCTGTTCTCGCCGGGCTTCCGCCAGTTTCATGGCATGACGGCGATTGCGGAAGAGTATGCATTACCGCGCGGTGCTGAAGCGGGTTCAACCTTCAAGGCGCCGAATACGGTGCCGTTTACCACGTTGGACGAGTATTTGCTGATGCAGTATTACGCTCAAAAGAATGGTAAATCCTACCCACCAACACCGGAAACATGGGATAAGGTTCCGTTCTCTGATCCAACAACGGCTGATAAGCCTACGCCCAATGATGATAATCCTGATGAATTTGATCCCCCGGACGGTATTGCGGATGGTTGGAATCTTTATGTAGATTCGCCGGGCATTGCGGCGTATATGAAGGCCATGGGGGTCAAGTATACGTCCTTTGGCGATATGGTAAATGTTCCGCCGTTGATTCCGTCGGATCAGACAGAGTTAATGACATTGCGGAAGGAATTCTGTGGCGTGGCGACCTGTGCCGGATATGCAAACACGCCGACGATCATCAATATCAATGCTGACTGGGCCAATAAGCATTTTGCTACTGACCCTGTGAGCGGTGATACCGACGGAGATTATGCTTCCGATGGTTTGGAGGGCATGCTTTTCATTTATGACCCTGCTACGGACGAGGAGTACCTGCTGCGCATGACGGAGTGGGCAGAGGTTATCCAGTTAACGGCTGGTTGTGTGACGGGCGGTGGGTTGGACCCGCATTCGGCTGATACAGATATTGATGGTATTCCGGATGTGTGGGAAGCGGCCTTTTCGCTGCAAGGGGATCCTTATAAAAATGGAAATATCTGGATGGACGGAACGGTTCCAGACGCATATGCGGACTATGATCACGATGGTTTGTTGAACTTCCAGGAATATATGGCGATGAATTTGTCATGTTTCCGCTATGATAACGGCCAACAAGAACCTGATACAGTGGTGCCGTTTTATATTGGATGGAATGCAACCATTCCAACAGATTCCGCTCGCTATAAGGAGCTTCTCCTCGGGCAGACGGAATATTGTTTCTTCCCGCCGCCTTTGCCCTATGAAACAAAAGTTCTGCCTGGGCTGATTAAAGGAGGATTTATTTACTACCCAACGACGAGCCCGAGGCTGTCGGATTCGGACTATGACGGTATGGATGATTTCTATGAGTTATTCCATGGGTTAAATCCATTGCTGGGAGACTATGAAGGTTTTGGCATGGTCGCGGATCTGGTTGGTATGGCTGTGCTCTCAAGTCCATATTTTTACATCACATCGCCGAGTGATTGGACCAATTATCGTAAATGTCCTTGGCTTGCGGGCATGCCGTATGCGGATCCTGATCACGATGGGCTGTCGAACTACGAGGAGGCATTGTTGGCAGATACGCCGAACTCTGCCAACAGTCACTCTGATCCATCTCCGTTGTGGATGACGGATATGTTCAGTCCCGACTCTCTAGTCGGATACATGCAAGAGGGACCCTTTTTTATGAACCCCAAGTTTCTGGAGTACTGGGTGCCCGAGTACGTCTCCGACGGCGTGACGGTTTACATGACGATGAATTTGGCTGGCTTGTTTAGCTTTGAAATGAATGAGGGCTTTTCAACTGCTGGAACAGGCGTCAGCGACTATGAAATGGTGCGCAATGGACGTGATCCAAACGATAATGAAGCAATTACCCGCCGTCAAGCGATGTGGTTTGATGGAGGAGCGGGTTCCTACTTGTCGCAGACGCTTGAGTTGCCGAATTATCAGACGTTTGCTACGATGTATTCCATTGAGGATTCGTATTTGATGTATCGTAGCTTTACGGTTGAAGTATGGGCACGGCCGGATCGTGTCAACACTGATCAGGTTGTCTTGGAACGAGTAGGCTCTTACCCAGTCGGCACGGCACCGGATACATTGCAGACGATCCGCGCCAATTTCCGTTTGGGTATTAACGCTAGTGGTTTGGCCTATGCGGAGTTTGACTCAATGGGGCAATCCGGAGAGCGGTTAGTCGCAGGGGGCAAGATACTCAATCCACAAGAATGGGTGCACTTGGCTGCTAGTTTGGACTCAGATGCTGGGACCTTTACGCTATTCGTCGACGGTGTGCCGATGGGAACAAAGCATACGTCGCTGATTCCTGCAAACGGAACAATTAGTTACTATAAAGAACCGCTTGGAAGCAGTGGCCTTCAGTACGTGATCAGCGGCTCTACTGTTCCCGCAGTCCTGAACGTTGCAGGATCTGTCACCGTTCCAGCAGGCGCTGCATCCCAGCCGACGGGGGCATGGTATGCCGGTTGGTTGGACGAAATCCGTATTTGGGACGGCGCCCGTCGCGCAAACGAAATCAAGCAAGACGTTGACAGTCGCAAACGTTACAAGCGTTTGGATATGCTGGCAAATCGCGACTTAATCAGTAAACAGCGGTATAATGGGTTCTCTCGTATTGCGGGATCGTCCTATAAATTGGATGCAGCGTTGATTCAGCATTACCACTTCAACAACCTGATGAGCGGCGGTGTTTCGGCACCTCCGGGGGCGAACTCTGTTACTGTAGATCGCAGTCAACCGGCAATGTTGGCTCCGGCTGGGTTTGATGCTTTACGGGCTGATATGCCAAGTACGTATGTGGCCTTGGAACAAATGCTAACCCAGCCGTTGAGTTCTAATTGCAGTGATCCGCAATATGTCCAATGGATTCAAAACAATATGTCTCGCCTCCCATTGCGTGGTCATGTAACGGGATATACGGTAGACAACAATGAAAACGTCTTAGACTCACGTTTCTGGGGAAACACGCATGCCGGAGAAACTGATGAGACGCATGTCATTCCGAATGTAGCAAATCCTTACGGTCTCTATTATGTGGTTGACGTGACGCCCGAAGGCACGAATATGACATATGAGACAACGTTGATTTCAGAGCCTCGCACAGGCCTTGAGTTACCGATGCTGAACTCTGCCGGCGACCTGTTGCCTTATGGTAAGGCTTGGCCAAAGCCGGTCTCCGATATGTGGGATGGCATGGGGGCGGCCTCTGCTGATTGGATGCCTTACTCCAGTGAGGACTCGGATGGTGATGGCTTACCTGACTGGTGGGAATTGGCTTACGGCTTGGATCCCAACTCGGCGCTTGGTGACGATGGTTGGAATGGCGCGAATCCGCTCAACCCAGGCTCGACAAATGGCGACCAGTACATGGAAGACATGAAGGAAACTGGCGGTAATGCTGATAGCGATGGCGATGGCTTGCCCGACTGGTGGGAGAATCTGTTCGGCTTGGACGCAAACGATCCTGACGGTGCTAACGGCTGGTACGGTGACCCGGATGGTGATGGTTTGCACAACCATGCGGAGTATATCGCCGGAACGGATCCGTTCTCGCGCAGTACAGCGCTGGATGGCGTACCGGACTTCTTTAAGAAAAACAAGAACAGCACCTATGGCTTATTGCTGACAGACAGCGATTATATCGAAGATCTGTGGGAGCTCAGCTATTTGGGCTTTGCTGATCCAGATAAGTGGGATGCTGTCACCGATTATGATTACGATGGCTGGTCCAACTGGGCGGAGGCTCGTTACCGTCGGGCTTATGTCAAGGGAACGATGCCGAGTGTGATGGATCGTAATGATCCATACGCGTCAGCTAAGGGGCAAACAACAGGCAGTGCGGCGCTTGATGCCAAGTACTCCAAGCTTTTCGAGCTGCCTGTTCCGCAGATTAAGCTGAATGTCACCTTGGCGACGCTCAATACGCTTACGGACGGTACAATCCCAGATGGGGCTGTGTTAACTGTTTGGGCTTATTCCAATAAGGATATGAATGGCAAGCCGGACGCAGTCTTCAACTATCCGTTGGTACAGACCGCGGCTCGTAAGCGTTTGGGACTGTATGATACGAATCAAGGGGCCTTTGATTTGACGATTGGCCCTGGCCATATCGTTCCTGGGAGCATCCAGATTTATACCCGCGCTGGAACCGGCGAAGCTGCGACCTATGCGGATGTGGCCTTGGATGACTACAAAGGGCAGCTGGTTGACGTCCGTGGCGAGGTGCTGTATACAGGTTATATCTACAGCGATCCGACAACGAATCGCTTAGAGGTCAACTCCTTGTATACGACAGTCATTGGCGGTATTGATTACCAGAAGGGTCTCATCACCAACCTCAACTTCCAAGCGCATGCGTATTTGACCTATAGGGCGGATCGTTATGGCGCTTGTGATTTGGTGATTGACTATAACTATTGGGTGCCCGCAACATTCCCGATGACGCTGACGCTGGATGAAGCCGATACCGGTTATATCAAGGAAGGGACGAACACCTTCTTCTGCTTCCTTGATTTGAACGGTGACGGCCTGTGGACAGCTGACGAACCTGCCGGTATTCCGGCGCCGACCGGTGACAACCGTATCGGTGATGGCACATCGTCTGCCGCTGCGGATATCACGCACCAGGTTGGTTGGGATTGCTCAAGCTTGGCGGTGACGCTGACCGACTCGGCAATGGGTTACATCCGTTACAGCTGGGATGCCTCGACAATTGCGCCGACAAACGGCGTCTACGATGTGTTGTTCTCGAGATTGGAGAGTTTCAAGATTATCGACTACAGCACAACCAACAATAATTACGCGACATTCCGTAAGTACATCTCCTCGACCCGCCCGTTCATTCATGAAGGTGACTTCCTCGCGTTTGATCAGTTCGGCATGGAATGGAATGGAGCATTCACCACGCCGAATAATTTCACGAATATTGTCTATGATGTCGTCATTAATGGCGTCACCAATGGCACCTATGCGATGAACTACCCGCCGGGATCGGCCTCCATCACTCCGGAGCCGCCTGCCCCGACGCCCTTGTTGGATCCTGATCGGATTAAGCCGACGATTGTGTCGCCGCTGGGCGCGGTGATTTATCAAGGTCAACCGAAGTTCAGCTGGTCGGCCTACGAGGGCGCTACGGCATTCCGCTTGGAAATTGCCGGTGCCGGCGGCTCGAAGGTGTATGATTCCGGCCTCCAGAAAACACCGCAGATCGTCAGGCAAACTCAGCCGATCTCTGGTTATTCTGTTCCGAACTACACGTACGAGTGGACCGTGCCGTTAGCTCCGGGCTTGAATATCAACGACGGAACTTACGAGTGGAGTGTAACGCACTATGCACCGTTTGCTCAACAAGGGTTCAAGACTACAGGCGGTGCGTTCACCCTTAAGGCGCTGGAAGCAACTACTGCTAACCTGACGCAGAACACCGCATGGATGGATGTGGAAATCCACTATGACGGCGCATTCGAGATGAATACCTCAGGTACTGTCGCCGGCTCACAGATTCGAGTGGAGGCGCACGAAGCGCGTGACTTCGACGATGTTCCGAAGGCAGGTGCAGTCCTTGCCGGTGCTAATCGCGCTCCGGTGTTTTCATCGCCTGTTACAGGTGGCGTGGTGCGTATTGCAGGCTTGGTCCCGAACAAATCCTACTACGTTGTAGCTTGGGTCGATCTGAATGGCGACAGCAAGCGTGAGGTGTTTGAGCCGTGGGGTTATGTCCGGGCCGAAGGTCACCCGACGCGTCCGTTTGATGCAATCCCTGTTGTGGCGCGTCATAACGATTCGTCCAAGGCGACCTTGTGGATGCAGGATGTGGATACCGATAACGACGGCGTCTCCGACACATGGGAAATTCAAACCTCCAGCGACTTGACGTCCAATGGCAATGGCAGCCGCGAGGCACTGCTCTCAGCACTCATGCACTACGGTTCCGTGGCACTGAATGCAATGTCAGCTGCAGAAATCCTGGCGCTGGGCAACGAAGCTCTTGAGGCGAACCTCTTGGGCATCACTTCCAGCCAGATTGAGGGTGCTTCGCCGTTTACCGCAGCAGAGAGCGTTACAATCTTTGGTGATGATGACCTGCGGAAGTTCGCTAACACGACTTATGCCGTGTTGATGAATGGCGTGACGGTTGGTGAAAGCGGCGATGCTTCGGTGCAGTGGATGCTGGGCGAGAAGTCCAACACTCCGTCGATGTTGAAGCGCTCTACTCTCGCGGGTAGCAGTTCAACGGGCAACAGCTTCACGCCGGCGACCCTCTCCGAGGCTGTCGCAACCGGCAAGGTGAAAATCCTTTATACACTGGAGCGGATGGTTCCAGGCGGCCCATGGGAAGCAGTGAATCATGGCTACTCGCGCGATGCGATTGCCAATGTGCCGGTTGATGCGAACCAGCCGACTGCGTTCTTCAGAGTCCGGCTGAGCTTGCAGCAGTAAGTCACTATGTTGATTCGCGGACGCGGGCTTTTTGTAAGGGCCCGCGTCCTTTCTTTTGATGGAGGCGGTAATGAAACGATCAAGTCTATTATTGGCGGTGCTGATTCTCTGCGCCGGCGTGTCTCAGGCGGAAACCGAACAGGACGTCGGCAAGAGCGTGTTGTTTGACGGCGTGGCCGCATATGTGAATGATGAGACAATCTCGATTGCGGAAATCATGAGCGAAGTCCGCCGTGCTTCAATGAATTGGAGTGGCGTTTCGGAGGCCGAGCGGGACTCGCGTCTGCGCGAACTTTACCAAGCAACACTCAATGCAATGGTCGACCGCAAGCTGATTTTAGCATCGGCTAGAGAGTCGAAGATTCAGCTGCAGCCGTGGGCAGTGCAAGGCCGCATCCGTGATATTATCGATCAGCATTTTGATGGTGATAAGGCCAAGCTGGCCAAAGCGCTGGCCGAGCAACAGCGCACCTACGAAGAATGGGCTAAATCCATCAGCGATGACTTGACGCTCTCGATGATGCGGTATTCGCAGGTTGATCAAAAGGTTAATCTCTCGCCGGGGCAGATCCGTGCCTATTATGAAGCGCATAAGAAAAAATTCGCCTCGCAGGGCGGCATTCGCGTCAGCATGATTCTTTTGCAGGATGACCGTGAGAAGACCGCGGCTGAGCAGGCGGAAGAAGTCATGGCCGCGTTGACGAAGGGCGATAGCTTTGCGGTCTTGGCCAAGAGATTCTCGAAAGACTCCAAATCCGCTGATGGTGGCAGCTGGGGTGTGGTCAATCCGGAGGACGAATTCTCCAAGCCCATCATTGATGCGTTGGCTGCATTGAAGGTGCGCGAGTTCTCGGAGCCGATCACGTTGGGTGCGAATATTTATATCGTGCGTAAGGATGCCGAGGTTCCTTCTAAGACGTTATCGATGGAGGATGCCTGGAAGTATGCCGAAGCTGAACTGCGCCTGATTGAACAAGAGAAGGCCTACCATGCTTGGACCAGCCGGTTGCGTGCACGCGCCTACATCAAGATGATGGAACTGCCGCCGTCTGACTGAGCCGGCCGTTGCCAATCGAGACTTGCATGAACCGGACCAGTCCCTCCGAAATCAAGAGCTGGTGCATTGAGCGTGGCTTTCATCCGAATAAAACGCTTGGGCAGAACTTTCTCATCGACCGCAATATTTTAGAAGCGATTGTTGATCTCGCCGGAGATATCAAAGGACGTCTCATCCTTGAAGTCGGCCCCGGACTGGGTGTGATGACCGAGGAGCTGCTACGCCGCGGCGCACAGCTGACCGCGGTGGAGAAAGATGTCCGCCTCGCTGAAGAATTACGCGCGACACTCGGCGTGGAATATCCGGAGACGCTGCGGTTGATTGCATCGGATTTCCTGGAGCTGAATTTGGACGAACTGCTTTCGCCGCCATTTAATGCGCTGGTTGCGAATTTGCCTTACTCCGTGGGTACGCGTATTTTGTTGGACGTTTTGCTTCATGCCGCCGCGCCGCAGTTGGCCGTTGTGCTGGTGCAGACGGAAGTCGCGGAACGGCTCGCCGCACGAGAGGGTGATGATGCCCGCGGGCAGGCCGGGGTTTGGGCGCAGCTGGATTATGATGTGCGCGTGGCGCGTAAAGTCAAACCCTCCTGTTTCTGGCCACGCCCGGCGGTGGATTCCAGCGTTGTGGTGCTGGCGCAGCGTCCGATGGAAAATCCGCTGACACCTGCAGAGCGTCAGCACTTCTTTGCACTCACCAAGTTTGCCTTTACCTACCGCCGCAAACAGTTGGGTTCGCTCCTGCGCAAATCACCAACCTACGGTTCGACTTACGAAGCGCTTCTCGCTGATGCCGACCTTGCAGCAACCATCCGCCCCGAAGATGTCAGCCAAGCTCAATGGATTGCCATGGCGAAATATTTGGCTGTTGCGCTGCCGGCTGCGGAGTGATTGGCTGGCAGTGTACGGGGTAGCGTCGATGAAGTCGACGAAATCGAAGAAGTCGCGCTAAGAGAATACGGAGGGCGTCTTCGCCGAAGCCGCCTATGAAGTAAGACGCGTTCTTTTACCGGAAGCGCTGGCATCTCGATTGATATCTTTCCCTCTTGACTTTATCTGCCGTTGTGCTAAACTGCACTCCGTTGACCCCATTGGGTGACTCGTCACTGACGCATGGCGCATACGAGAATCCAAGCTCCAAGGAGCCATCAACTATAAAGGACAGCCCGTTTGGCCGGCGTGCAGTCCAGATGCTAGGGGGATATCCACCATCGACGCGAGTGCGTCAATCGGCCTACTTCGGAATCGCCATGGCATCGGGTTGACGGACGCCGCCGGCTGTCAGCTTATCACTCAAAGGCGGCAGTTAGGAAACATAGCCATGGCTATTCGATATAACTTAGGGCCTGCACTGCGGGCGGATCAGGCGGCGGCGGGCGAGATGATTGTACATTCATCCACGGCACTGCGCATTCAACAAGAAGAACTCGCCGACGAACTCGTCCGCCAAGGCACAACCGTGCGCCGCGCCGATGTGCTGGCTGTGCTCGATAATCTCGGACTCGCGGTAGGGCACCTGTGCGCCCGCGGCATTGCGGTCTCCATCCCCAACCTCGGCACCATGACTCCGCGTGCCCGGGGTGTGGTCGATCGCAACGGCACCTGGATCCGTCCGTTGGAAGGGTACTTGACACTGCAGGCGGACAGCAGACTTGAGGCTGTCTTTGCTGCGCACGCGCAGTTTGAGCAAGTCCCGCGTAAGCCCGTTCGCGCTGTGATTCGGCAGGTGCTCAACTTGACCGTCGGGGGAATCGCCGCCAATTTTAACCCGGGCGATATCCTCGAGATCAAAGGGCGGTTTTTAGGATTCTGCGCCAGCGCAGAAGACGAAGGCGTCTTCTTGAAACATACAGGCGGCTCCGCCCTGTCAGAAATAAAAATCGCAGAGGTTCTGCATAACTCCCACTCGCGCCTGCTCTTTCGAATGCCAAGCCAAATTACGTCCAGCACGTGGAAGCTGGAAGTCCGAGCCCGACAGAAAGACTGTTCGCGCGTAACACTCTCCGAACCCGAAGTCGCTCTTGACTGCTAACAGGCCTTTTTTCACGTGCTGCCAATTTATGGGCTTGCAAGCCCACAAAATGCAAACACCCATTGCGGTGCCTCGTACTAATCGGTGGGGTGCTTGCAAGCGGCTGTGTGGGGACAGTGGTTTCGGGGAAAGTGCCGCAGGCACCTTCATGTCCTACTTTTTGGTAGAGGAGGGGGCGGGGGACGCCTCAGCGCAATAGAGTGGGGGGCGTGCGCAGCGTGTTACGTCTCTCAAGGTCCCGGAGAGGGTCTTGAGGGTTTCGGAGAGATTTTGGTTGGTAGCCGTCAATTCGTTGTTTTGGCGGCGTAGGTAGTCAATTTCGGCTTCATTCTTGGTGCAATCGGGGCATTTTATCGGTTGTGCCTCGGCGGCTTCGAGAAGTTCCACCCCATCTGCACTATAGGGTATAGAGGTATCTTCGATGATTCTGACATGGTTCCCGCCCGAGCCGGTCAGCTCCAATAGTTTCTTAATCCGCCGCTCTGCCTTTGCGCTCATTGGGCGCGCCTCGCGCTCAAGCATCGAGATATAGACTTTTGACATATCCAAACGCGTGGCGAACTCCGCCTGCGTCAGCCCCAGCTGCTTCCGAGCCTCTCTTACAAAATTATCACCGCTCATAGCCTCACCACTCGCGCAACAAACAACCCCTTCAGTGTAACATAAACCCCCTGTTATTAAAAGCCAAAAGCCCCTAAAATCCCGCCTGCATGAGGCCTGCCGAGCGGGCATAGCACTATAAATAAACTATTATTACATAAGTAACATACTTTTATCATTTTCAAGACATACTTTTTGTGATACAATACATTCCGTTGTGACCACACCGCAGGGCATCACGCCGGTGGTTCCCACGAAAGTCCACCCCGGACGATGTTGCCTGCACGAGGTCAGCACTACGGGTTTTACAACCGAGATGTGCCTTTTTTATTGCCTTGAAGGCATCTCTCTTAATCAACAACATAGGCAATTGTGAGGAAACAGACATGACTACAGCTAATGCTGCAGGAACTTGTTCACCGCAAGTTCCTATCGGCGTCCCTCGAGAG
Organism: Kiritimatiellia bacterium; assembly: GCA_031552845.1. Classification (GTDB taxonomy): domain Bacteria; phylum Verrucomicrobiota; class Kiritimatiellia; order RFP12; family DVOR01; genus JAVBMC01. The sequence continues at coordinate 44,409 of JAVBMC010000042.1, read as the reverse complement.
AGAAGGCGTGCGCTCAAATGGTTCCGAGAGCAGTTTGCACATGTGCGGCTGGCGCTTGGGGCAACTCTTCTGATATCTCCCTTTATCTCCGTGCAGACGGTTATTGCGGAAACAGAAGAAGTCGACGGCGTGACGTATACGTATTACGTCGAGAATGGAGGTGCAATTATTGGCACAGGAAATTGGCCATCAGCCATTCCAGAGACTACTGCTGGCGAGTTGATTATTCCTTCTGCTCTTGGCGAAATGCCAGTGATTGGAATTGGTGTTTGTGCATTCCGTTGGTGCGATCAATTGACGTCTGTGGTTATTCCATCCAGTGTAACGAGCATTGGGGGGAATGCTTTCGACTGTTGCTCGAACCTTGTTTCCGTTACTCTGCCAGAGCAATTGGCTGATCTGGGCGACTTCGCCTTCTATAACTGCGAGAAGCTGAGTGTGATTGACTTGCCCTCAAGTGTGGTCCGTATGGGCTGTCAGGTTTTTCACAATACTGCTTGGTTTGATGCAGCAGGTGAGGGGCCGCTTTATCTGGCGAATTGGCTTTGTGAGTATAAAGGCAATCCCCAAGGTACGGTGGAAATTCAAGAGGGAACAAAGCGGATTGCTGATTGCGCTCTGTATGAATATGACGACCTTACTGCGGTAATTATTCCGGAGAGTGTTGAATACATTGGAGAGTATGCGTTTATTGACAGTCCCTCATTAGAATCAATTGATATACGCGCAACTAACTTAATCGAGATTGGGTATGGTGCATTCGCATTTACTCCCATAACTACGATTACGCTGCCGAATAGCCTGACGACATTGGGTGATGGTGCTTTCTATGGGTGCGCCGAGCTGGCATCAGTTGTACTATCTGAGAGCTTAACGCAGATTGGTGAAGAAACTTTTTCGGGGTGTTACAGCCTATCCGCAGTCGTCATTCCTGATAGCGTAACTGCCATTGGCGACTATGCGTTTGGTGAGTGTTATGAGTTAGCCGACTTGACCATCGGCAACAGCGTTACAAACATTGGCATCTATGCCTTTGGGGAGTGTTATGCTCTGTCCGCAGTCACGATTCCTGACAGTGTCACGGCTATCGGCGAAAATGCTTTTGCCTATTGTGGCTTGACTTCAGTCGTCATTCCTGACAGCGTCACCACGCTCGGCTATCTCCCGTTTGAAGGTTGCTACAGCTTGGAGTCTCTTACGATTGGTGATGGCCTTACCACTATCGATGAGAATGCCTTCAACGGCGGCTATGACTGTTTGATGACAGTCGTCATTGGTAATGGCGTCACCACGATTGGCGGATCTGCTTTTTACGGATGCTCCGCTCTGGCCGATCTGACCATTGGCACCAATGTTACAGCTATCGGCGAGTATGCGTTTGCCGACTGCTATGCATTGACAGAATTGACCATTCCTGAAGGCGTTACTACAATTGGTGATTATGCATTCAGGGGGTGTACAGGTCTGACTGATATTGTAATTCCGAATAGCGTCACGTCTCTTGGATTGTATCCGTTTGAAGGCTGCACGAGCCTTGAATCTCTCACCATTGGCAGCGGTCTCACGGTCATCAGCGAAGAAATGTTTTCGTTCTGCAGTTTGGACAACCTGACTTCGATCACCATCGAGAATGGCGTCACGACAATTGGCGACTATGCATTTGCCGGTTGCTCTAGCTTGACCTCTATTATCATTCCCGACAGCGTTACTAGCATTGGTGAATATGCTTTGAATGGGTGCTCCAGCCTGACTTCAATTGTCATTCCTGATAGCGTCACCTCTATCGGCAGCTATGCGTTTACTGACTGCTCCGAACTCGCTGATATCACAATGTCAACCAATCTTGCCTATCTTGGTGATGGAGCATTTGAAGGTACTGCGTGGTATGATGCTCAGCCGGATGATTCGGCATTGTACCTAGGGCAGATCTGTATCGGATTCAAGGGTAATCCTGAAGACGTCGTTATTGCGGATGGTACGGTTGCGATCTTGTCTTGGGCGTTTGGCGGATGCGGCAGCCTGACCTCCCTCGTCATTCCCGACAGTATTACTGTAATTGAAGAAGGGACGTTTGCGGGTTGCTCCGGATTGGAGTCGCTTACGATTCCTGATAGCGTCACGACCATTGGATTTAGTGCGTTTGAGGGTTGCGATAGCCTAAGTTCTCTAACGATTGGCAACGGCGTCACATCAATAGGTGCCTATGCGTTTTCTGAGTGTTACAATCTGGCCTCCGTCATGCTTGGCAACAGCGTTGAGATTATCGACGAGAACGCGTTTTTGTATTGTGAGAGTTTGACCGCCATCACGATTCCGGATAGCGTCCGCATCATCGAGTGGGGCGCATTTGAAGGCTGCTCTGCTTTAACTGAGGTTACGATTCCTGATGGCGTCACTGAAGTCGGAGGCTATGCGTTTTCTGAGTGCAGCAGCTTAGAGTCCGTCATCATCGGCAATGGTGTCACCACCATCGGAGAGGGTGCCTTTGGCTACTGCGGAAGCTTGACCTCCGTTACGATTGGCACCGGCGTTACTTCTATCGGTGCTTGGGCGTTCACCGAATGTGGCAGCCTAACTGCGATCACCATCCCGGACAATGTTACCAGTATCGGCGATGAGGCGTTTGGATATTGCGCCGCCTTGGAAGATATCACGATGTCTGCCAACGTCACCAGTTTCGGCAGTAATGTATTCTTCGGTACCGCGTGGTACGATGCTCAGCCGGATGATGCTCCCTTGTACATGGGGTCATATTATCTTGGGTTCAAGGGAACAGTTGAAGGCGATCTCATTATCAGGGATGGCACAACTGCTATCGCGGCTCACGCATTTGACGGTTGCGCCGATTTGACCTCGGTTACGATTCCTGACAGCGTCACGACCATTGGTGAGTACGCCTTCCGGGGTTGTTCCGGATTGACAGCCATCGTCATTCCTGACAGCGTCACCACGATTGGCAACTGGGCGTTTGGCGAATGCTCTAGCTTGGCAGACATCACTATGTCAGTCAGCGTGATCAACTTCGGCTCGAATGTGTTCGTTGATACAGCATGGTATGAAGAGCAAGCCGATGATTCCGTGCTGTACTTGGGACAATACTGCCTCGGTGCCAAAGGAACTATCACCGGTAATCTCGTCATTAACGATGGAACAACATGCATTGCTGCGGATGCGTTCCTGAACTTCATGTGTGGTGACCCTTCTGAAATAACATCAGTTAGCATTCCTGACAGTGTTACAACCATCGGTGCAGAAGCGTTCTATGGTTTAAACAGTGCTATCACCCTCACAATCGGCAATAACGTTGTTAGGATTGGCGATTATGCGTTTGCGCATTGCTCGAGCCTGACCTCGGTGAACATTCCCGCCAGTGTGACAGTTCTCAATCAAGGCGTGTTTTCTGGGTGCGCGAGTCTGACCTCGGTGACGATTGGCACTAATGTTACCACAATTGGCGACGATGTGTTTGAGGGCTGCGAGAGCTTGACTTCAATCACAATCCCCGCAAGCGTGACTGCACTGGGTGATTTTGTGTTTAACGGCTGTACATCGTTGGCAACGGTTCGGTACTTGGGTAATGCACCGATTCTGAAGCTGGGCGGCACATATTGGGATGCCCCATCGATCTTGAAGAGCGAGATTACGCAAGGCACTACAGGTTGGGACGGCATTGCCGGTTCGACCGAACTGCCTGCAATGTGGCCAACTGTCGGCAACGACCGCCGAGGCATCCAGTTCCGCACGGCCGACATTACGTTTGATGCCAATGGAGGCACAGTGAATATGGCACTGACAAACCTGTTCTCTGCGATCGCTTATGGTGCCTTGCCGGAAGCAACCCGCCTCGGTTACGCCCAAACCGGATGGTTCACTGCGGCTGAAGGTGGAACAGAAGTCACAGCGGAGTCGATTGTTCCTGAGACTGCTGCAACCCTCTACGCACAGTGGGAAGTGGTTGATACAACCATTACCTTTAATGCCAATGGTGGAACATCCGGCGTAACAGCGCAAGACTTTGCTTGGGGTGAAGCTTATGGCACATTGCCGGTGGCGACCCGTACCGGCCTTGCTTTCGAGGGCTGGTTTACTGAAGCCGATGGCGGCAATCAGATCACTGCCGGCTCTATCGTGCCAAATGAAGAGGGCGTCGTCCTCTATGCTCACTGGACAACCGGCTACACGCTCACCGTCAAGCACGGCAAAGCCGCTGTGGTCTCTCACTTCATTGCTGGCGCTGACGTGGCGATGATGGCCAATGCCGCATCGGCTAACGAAGAGTTCCAGAAGTGGACGTTTTCACCTGTGCTGATTACGTTTGCAGATGGCTTCGATGAGTTCTCTTCGTCCGTGCAATTCAAAATGCCCGCTGCGAATGTGACGATGACGGCTTCGTACATCAAGTCTGCAACAGCGGGTTCGCTGGGCATCACCTTGGCTCCCAACACCCTTGAGAAGCCGCTTGTGAACGTCCAGTGGTCTGTTGATAAGAAGGCATGGTATGCGCCGACAACGGTGCAGCGCCTGAAAGCTGGCAGTTATACGCTCTACTTCCGGTCGACTGACGGTCAATGGATCCTGCCTGCTTCACAAAAGGCGAAAGTGGTGGCTGGCGCAGCCAGCGCACCGGTGATCGTTTCGGTTGTCTGCACCTACGCACCGGCGTTTAATGGCGATGCGTTGGTCAGCTCGACCGACGCCTATAACGCGAGCGGCTCCTGGAGCAGTGCGCAGGGCATATTGGAGAACACGATCGGCCAGCTCAACTGGACGGGACTGTACATCGGTCTGCGTGCGAAGATCGGTCCGCTGCCGCTGGGCGAAGGCGCAGTTGGTATTAAATTGGCCAGCGGAAAGCTGCCTGCCGGGTTGAAGATCATTTCGGAGAATGGCCAGCAGTACATCGTCGGCATCCCGAGTAAAGCGGGTGATTTCGCAGGCGTGCTGCAAGCCATTGATGGAAAGAAGCTCGGTGCCAAGGTGGGTGCAAACTGGAACGTGCAGGTGCTGCCGGCTGAATACGTTGGCACCTTCAACGGTTCGTACCTCTCGACCACGAATGCTTCGATCACCAATCACAGTGCTCTGACGCTGACAGTTGCGAAGACTGGCAAGCTGACTGGCTCGGTCAATCTGGGCGGCAAGAAGTACTCCCTCAAAGCCGATGCGTTTGATGCAATCGACTTTGATACAGGCATGATGTCGGTCACCAGCACCGCGTTCATCTGTACCAGCCCCAAATTGACCAATGTCATTACACTGGCGGTCAGCACGAATGAGTTCGGTTTGGGCGTGGCGGATGTGGCCAGCTTGGCTGCAGGTTCTAACGTTTACGACGGTCAGGCCGTCCGTAATGGTTGGAGCGACAAAACCAAGCCGGCAGTTCGCACAGCAGCTCTGTTCAAGACAGCGGGGTATTACACCCTGACGCTCACTCCGGAAGATAACGAAGCCGACATTTATGGAGCAGGTTATCTGACATTAACGGTAAGCGCCAAGGGCGCAGTCAAGGCCTCCGGTAAGCTGGCTGATGGCACGGCAGTCAGCGGCAGCAGCGTGTTGCAGGTTTGGTCGGCTGATGACGTCAGCACAGTCATCGCTATCTCGCCCAGTGCCTACAAGGGCGGCGAGTTCTACCTCAACGTCAAGTTCGATCAAAACGATGAGGCAACAACTCTCACGGCGGCAGAAACCGTCAGCTGGATCAATCTGGTAACCACCAAAAACTCCAATGGACCGTTCGTGCGCATGCCTGACGTCCAAGGCGGTTGGTATAGCCAGCTCAAGAGTCTCTATGACGTCTACGCGGTTGCCAGCCCTTACAGCTTGGGCTTGGATGCAGATGCAATTACCAACGAAGTGTCCGTGACATTCAATGCCAAGGGCACCGGCGTAGATGCACTGCCGAAGTCCAACAACGCCTATAGCGTCAAGCTGACCCTGACGCCCAAGACAGGCCTTTTCAATGGCAGCTTTAACGAAGCCGGTGTCAAGACGGCTTACAAGCTCTACGGTGTGCTCACGCCCTACCTTGTTGCAGGCGAAAAGACCGCCGGCCTTGGGTTCTATAGCATCCCTGTAGCAACACCCAAGACTCAACGTTCAGAAGTCTTCCGCCTCTTTGACAAGACGGTAGATCCGACGCCCAATCCGGTGCCTGGCGAACCTGAAATCTAAAGGAACAGTGTTAAGCAATACAGCGCGCACAATGTGCGCGCTCATCTTCCCGCCTGCGGTATTCCTGCGGGCGTTTTTATTTGATATAAGAAAGATGAGATAAGGACATCGGTTACATTTGCCATATTACAGTTTACTTGACTTGCCGTGTGCTATTTGTTACACTCGAGGCGGTCGGTTTTGATTCGTTGGAGCATTGCTTGCAATGAGTCAAATTTTTGGTTGTACGTGAACCCCGCTCTTTTCGGATTCAACTTATGCCTACACGCCGTAACTTTTTGAAGAGCTCGCTGCTGTTCAGCGCTCTCGCCGGTTTCACGCCTGCTTTTGCCGGCGATGAAAAGAAGACCGCCGCGTTATCCAAAGAGCTGTTTCACGTCACGATGGCGGACCGCCTCAAGCCGAAACTTCCTGCGCGTAAAATTGATATCCCCGACGTGGGTGGTTTTAAAGTGCTCAAGGGCGACCTGCATATTCATACGCTCTTCTCTGATGGCAACGTCATGCCGGCTGACCGCGTGACTGAAGCGGTTGCAAACGGCCTTGATGTTATTGCCATCACCGACCATATCGAAGCGCGCTTCAAGATCGGCACCGGACAGCTCAAGCTGCAGTCGCGGACTAACGACCACAACTTCGCCTATGACCTCGCCAGACCGGAAGCCGAGAAGCGAGGCTTGCTGCTCGTGCGCGGCACGGAGATCACCAAGAACAAGTTTCCTCCGGGACACTTCAACGCACTCTTCATTCAAGATGCCAACCCCATCGCCGCCGCGGTTGATGATTGGCGTCAGATGCTGCAGGTCGCTAAAGATCAAGGCGCGTTCCTGCTGTGGAATCATCCCGGCTGGGTTGCTCCGCAGTGGGGCGGACTCGCCAATGGGCAGCCGATGTCCTTTACGCCGGAACACGAGGAAGCTTACAAAAAAGGACTCATGCACGGCATCGAAGTCTTCAATGGAGTTGAACACTATCCGATTGTCTCCGACTGGTGCAACGAGAAAGACTTGGCCATTTTTGCCAACAGCGACATCCATCCCTGTGAGGCAGAGTGTTACGGACTGCGCAATCCCTTCCGCCCGATGAACCTCATCCTCGCCAAAGAGCGCACGCTCGATAGCGTAAAGGAAGCCTTCTTTGAAAAGCGGGTCATCGGCTGGGCAGCCGGTAATTTATGGGGCCGCAAAGAAAGCCTCGCGCCGCTGTTCGACGCCTGCGTCAAGATTGAGACCGCGGGTAACAAAGCGCAGCTCACCAACCGCAGCGACATCCCCTGCACAATTACCTACGCCAAGAAGGACTACGAACTCCCCGCCAAAGGTACGGTAGAGTTTGTGCTCCAGTCCGGACAAAAGACGCTCGCCGTTGCCAATTGGTTCACCGCCACCGCCACACCGCTCGTAAAACAGATTTAAGACCGGTCATGTGTTGTGCGTCAGCGGGTAGGGCGTGTTTCGCCGAAATCGACGAACGGGGTAATGGTGTGTGTTGCGGAAAGGCTAAACGCGGTGCGGCTGAGAAGGTGCCTGGGGCACCTCGGCGAGACCTGCCCTACCTTTTGAACAACCATTATTGGAAGCATCCATTACTAGAGGTGTCTGGGATATTTTGATGGAAGGGGGAATGGCGTCGGCGAAATTGCTTGACAGCCGGGCGTTGGTGTTCTATATTTCAGGATAGTTGGCGTGCGGGGCGTGTGTTCTGCCGCCGGTGTTTTTTAGGGGTAAAGGGCGGGCTATGTTTTTGAGAGCGTTGTTTGTTGGGTGTGTGGCGTTGGGGAGTGTGTGTGCCGAGGCGGCGATGCGGTTTAAGGCGCTGCCGGAGGGCATGGAGTTTGAGGGTTCGGCGGGCGGCGCTTTTGTTTTGCCGTATCCGGTATTGGAGACGACCGGCGGAAAGTGGCTGGGGGCTGAGAAGGTTGTGCCGGATGGTGCGCGCGCGGAGATGTCGTATCCGGGGGGCACGCAATTGGAGGTGTTTCCGAATCTCGAAGGAGGCGGGCTGCAGTTTCATTTTACATCAGTGGCGGGTGACATCAAGCAGCTGCAGTTGAAGATGGAGCTGCCGGAGAGTGTCCGCAGTTTGCTGTTTGCCGATGGCGATGCCGCGCCGAAGGCGTTCCCGGCGGCGGCTCCCGAGAATGGGTTTCTGGCGAGCGGTAATGGCAAGCGGATCGCGTTTGTCAATAAGGATAAGAAGGGGTTTGTGCTGGGGGCGCCGTTCGGCTGGGTGGAGCTGCGCGATGCGCGGATCTGGGGGAATAATCCGGCGGTGATTTGGATGACGAGTACGGCGATTCCGCGCAGCGGGGATGAGAGTTGGTATTTGCTGACGCTGCTGGATCCGACAGCGCCGAAGCCGGCTCCGTCCGCAGCGCAGCCTGCGCCGCCGCCTGCATCGAAAAAGGCTTTTGACACAAGGCTGACGGGCGAGGGGATTCAGGTGAGCTTGGGCGAGGGCGGCGATTATACGATCAGCTATCCGGGATTCCAGCAGGAGAACATGAAGAAGCCGCAGGTGAAGGTGGAGAGCGCGCAGCGGGCGGTGTTGTCGTATCCGGGCGGGGCGAAGGCGGTGGCGTCGTTGAATGGGGTTGATTTTAAGATGGCGTTCGAGGGGCTGCCGGGCGGTGAGCTGCGGACGCGGACGGATGTGTATATTCCGATTAACTTCTCACAGGGCGGCAAGTATAAGTTTGATGGCAAGGAGGGGTCGTTCCCCGCAGAGAAGGCTGAGCGCGGCAAGGTGTTTCAAGGTGACGGAGGGTCGTTCTCGCTGGTGCATCCGACGGGGCTGGGCTTTACGATTTCCGGCGTCGATTCGTTCCAAGAGCTGCAGGATAACCGCGAGTGGAATTGGCCGATCTTCATGTGGATGCTGCATAAGTCGATCTTCGCGGATAACGGGCGGGCGGAGTTGAATTGGAAGATTACGCAGGAAGGCTCCGGCAAAGTGGCGGTGCTGGTTGACCGCTATGGGCAGTTTACGAAGGCGGACTTCCCGACGAAGATTAAGTCGGATGAGGATTTGAAGAAGGACTTCGCGGCCGACAAGCAGTACTATGCCAGCTTGAAGCCGCCGCAACGTGATCCTTATGGCGGTCTGCTTGGGTCGAAGGCGAAGTATGGGTTGAAGGCCACGGGCTTCTTCCATCTCGAAAAGATCAAGGGCACCGATGTGCTGGTCACGCCGGAGGGGAATGCGTTCTTCCAGCTCGGCATGTGCGGCATCATGCCGTTGGATGAGTATACTGATGTGCATGGGCGCGAGTCGATCTATGAGGAGATTCCGAAGAACGATCCGAAGTTCGCCTCCGCGTTCCGCGATGGCCACAAGGTGTTCCCGTCGTTCCACTTGATCAACTACATCCGTAAGACCGGCCAGCCGTATGAGCCGAAGAGTTATCTGAACACATGGATCGACCGTCTGCGGGCGTGGGGCTTCAACTCCGGCGGGGCGTGGGCGTTTCAGGGTAACATGGCGGAAGTGCGTGATGCACGCAAGTTCCCGTATGTTGAGTTCCTGCCGTTTCCGGGGCTGACGCGGGTGCCGCATGTGAATGGCATTTGGGATCCCTTTGCACCGGGCGTCGAGCAGAAGCTGGATGAGGCTTTTGCCAAGAACCTCACGCCACGTGCTAAGGACCCGCTGATCATTGGATTCTTCATCAACAACGAGCCGCACACCGAGAACGTACCGAAGGTGGTGCCGACGCTCAAAGGCGACAGCCCGGCCAAGTGCAAGCTGGTCGAGCTGCTGCAAGCGAAGTATAAAAACATTGCGGCGTTCAACAAGGCATGGGGCACAACGTATGCCGGGTTTGATGCGCTGAAAGATGCCGAACTGCAGGCGCGGACGCGTGAGGCAGGCGAGGACACTGAGAGCTTCTACCGTCTCTTCCTGCGCGAGTACTATCGGCTCATCAATACGGCGTTCCGCAAATATGCGCCGAACCATCTGCTCATCGGCGACCGCTTGATGCCGGGCACGGCCAGCAGTCAGACATTGATTGAGGAATCTTCGCGCGTGCTTGATATCCTCTCCGTCAATTACTACTCGTATGCGATTGATAAAGAGTTCCTCACGCGCTTGCACAAGTGGAGCGGCGGCAAGCCGATGATCTTCAGCGAATTCTACTACACCTCCGGTGAACAAGGGCTTTCCGGCGGCATGAAGGTGGCAACCGACCGCGACCGCGGATTGGCTTACCGCAACTACTTGGAACAGGCCGCTGCGCTCAAGTTCGTGGTCGGCATCCAGTGGTTCATCGCGGTTGACCAGCCGCCGACGGGGCGTTTCTTCCAAGGTTACAATGGTGAAGCCGCGAACACCGGTCTCATCAACGTGGGCGACCGTCCTTACAAGGCGATGCTTGAAGAGATGATGAAGGCTAACTATGGCATCTATGATGTGCTGCTCGGCGGCAAGGCGGCGTATGTTTACAACGATCCGCGCTTCACCGGCAAGAAGGGCGGCGCCCGCAAGACTGTCGCCGCGCCGCGTTTGACCAAGCCGTTCAAGCTCGATGCCGCACGCACCGAATGGCCGGGTATCCCTGCTGAGATTCTCAGCAAGGATGGCTTGGTGTATGGACTCAATGCGGATGGATTTGAAGCGACCTTCCATGTGGCATGGGATGATGAGAATCTCTATCTCTTCGCCGACGTGCAAGACCCCACGCCCTTGCAGAACAAGCAGAAGGGTGCTGACATTTGGAATGGCGATGCCATTGAACTCTTCATCGGATCTGACTTGCTGGACCAAGGCGGCTCGCTGAAATATTGCGACCGTCAAGTGATGCTCCGTGCGGCACCGCCCTTTGATGCCGATGCCGCGTTCGTCGCGAACGGTCCGGCGCTCAAGAAACCCATCCGCCTGTTGGCCGTGCCGATGTCCAACGGGAAGGGTTACTCCCTCGAAGCCGCGATTCCGTTTGAGGACCTCGGCTTCAAACCCAAGACCGATATGCTCCTGCTGTTCGACTTGGCCATCAATGACTCCTCCACGGGAGAGATGCGCCAGCGCCAATCAGTCTGGAACGGCTCGGCCGGCAACTCCAAAAACAGAACCCTCTGGGGCTATCTGAAATTGGTTCCGTAATGTAAAGGCAGCCCGGGGCACATTGTAGCTCTTGGGACTTGGAGGATGAACGTATGAAAATGATGAGAGTAGTGAAGATTGGTTTGAGGTTTACTGTCGCAGTCATGGCTGCTGGGATACTTCAGGCGGAGTCGGTGCCGGGACTGTGGGAGGCACGTTATGCCTCACGTTTGGTGAATGCTAATACAACGTATCCGGCCAACTTGAAGGAGCGTGTGACCTTGGGGCCGTTTGCCGCGAATGCGAAGAATAACAATGTGGTCGTGAGCCCTGTCGATAATACAGTGACGAATTGGCCGCCGTTTGGAGTGGCCGCTAAGGGATGGAACAGTAACATCAGTTTTTATTACACCGGATACATGTACATTAATGAGGGGAGCAATACTGTAACGTTTGCTGCCGGGTTTGATGATATGATTCGGCTGTGTATTGATGATGTTGAGATTTTGCGCGCGACAACTTATTCCACAATGGCAAGCGTGACGCGTACGTTTGCGACCGGCTGGCATAAGTTTGATGTGTGGTTTGACAATGGGACGGGTTCGTATGGCCCGGCAGCTTGGTCGCCTAATGATATTGGCTTTGGCGTGGATTGGCAAGGGCGTGGCGTGACGACGCGGGCGAACTTTGAATTTCCTCAAGACCCGGGCGACGGCAGTTTGTTTTCGGCAGAGATGCCGCCGAACTATGCAGACATTTCTTCTTTGCCGGCGCAAATGGTCACTGGCAGTTCGGCGGATTTGCCGGCGCGCGTGGCTATGCGTAATGCGTCCGGCAAGCTGCGCGTTTATTATGGGCTGACTGACGGCGGCAAAGTGGAGTCTGCTTGGACATCATGTGTCGAGCTTGAGAATTCTGTTAATGCGACAGGCGAGTATGTGATCCCGGTCACCGGGCTGGTCGAGGCTCAAACCTATTATTACCGTCACGCATTTGAGGAAACGCATCACGGCAGAGTGTTCTTTTCCCCTGTAACATACGCGGTTACGCCATTGAGTTCCGGTGATCCGGCAAGTTTTCGCTGGATTGGAGGTGTAGGGACCGCTGTTTGGCATACGCCGCTGTGGCTGAACCTCGACGACTTGATGCGCACGATGCCCGGTGCCCCCGGAGACAAAGTGTTTCTCACAAATAACATTGCGCTGACAGTCAACAACGGCATCGCTTTTGCAGAACTGACACAAGCCGCCGCATATTCCAGCAGCATTGTTCCGGGTGTGTCCGGAGTTACTCTCTCGCTTGATGCGCTCGGCGGAACAAGCAAGATTACCGCTGTGGCCAAGAGTTCGTTGACGCTTGGCAGTGATTCCGTGCGCATGAACTTGGCGCTTCAAAATCCGTTGATGTTGACGGCAACCTCTGATGGAAATGCCACAGAGCTGTATCTGAAAGCTCGCCTGACGGGTGGAGCCGAAGACGCATTGCGTAATATCACGTGTTTTGGTGCCGGCGGCAGGCCGCGCATTACGCTGTCTAACCCGGCCAATGACTTTCGCGGCGATCTCCATCTCAGCACGAATTCGTACGTCATCGTTGGCCGTCCAGATGCCCAAAACTCAATGTTTGGACATGTGGCCAATAAGATTATTTTCGATCACACGAGCGGCAAGTTGATCATTTGGCCGGGAGCCTTTCATCCGGTGCTCGACCGTACCATCCAAGGGAGTGGCTCGATAGAAGCACTGACCATTACCACAGATGGTTATAACAACAGCAATGACGCCCGTCTTTCCTTCGGATCGAATGCCCTCATTGAGCCTTCTTCCGCCAACGGGACGACCGGCACTATCAGTATCATTGGCAGTGCCATTACCTTTGATACCAATGCCACGGTGCGCCTAGATTTAATGTCTGCAACCCAGTGTGACCTATTGTCTGTAAAGCATTATCAGGGCAGTTTGGATACGTATTACAAAAGAACAGTTGATCACTATGTCTTTTCGAATCGCTTGGAGTTGATCGCAGCCAGTTCGGATTTTCCAATCGGCACACAGTGGACGATTATGCGGGTTGAACAGGCCAAAGCGTTTACATTCCAACCCTCATATAAAACGCCTGGTTACGGCTATGAGGTGATAGGGAGTGAATCACCATGGACGCTGGTGGCAATCAAGCTGGATTCGGGCCCGGCAGTTCAGAATCTCGCGGCAACAGAAGTTGATGCGGCTCAAGCGCAAGTTGGTGCGGAGGTTCTCTCTCTCGAACCTGAGCAAGAGGGCACATTGCGCGTTTATTACGGCGAGACGGATGGCGGGGCAAGCCCCAGTGCTTGGACGTCATGCGCGGTATATCCCGATCAAGCTACCGCAGTGGGTTCCTATCGGCTCACGTTGACCGAGGGGTTGAGCGCTGGGCATACGTATTACTATCGCCACTCCATCTCCAACAGCGCGGGCGAGAAGTTCGCAGCGACGCCGTGGACGTTTACAACTTATGCGTTCGAGGCACCTGACACGTTTACTTGGTTGGCGACGAACGCGAACTGGTTCGCCCCCGGCGTTTGGCAGCCCAATAGGCCTTCTGTTCGTAAGACACCGCAGTTCATGGGTGACAAAGTGATTATTAATCTGATTGAAGGTGGACTCGTGAGCGGACCATTGGTGAGCCGCAGTATTGAACTTTCTGAAGATGTGGTCGTTTCGAGTGTGCAGATTAACGATGGTGAGAACCATAGCGTTACGTTCACTGCAACGGGCGAGAATCCCGTCGTGCTCACTTTTGATACGCCCGATGGTACGCCATTCTCGTTTCTAGCTGTTGGCTCGTTACGCGATTTAAACTTTGGCACATCCTTGAGTACCCCATTAGTACTCGCGTTGAATAAACCGTTCGTCTTTCATAAAACTGCGGCTTATCAGTACAACATCCCGTGTTATGCTCGTCTTATTGGCGGAACGGATGCGGCGCCTTCGGACATCACACTATCTATAGAGTCCAGCGAGTGGGGACACGTACACTTCTCCTTAATCAATCCGGCTAACTCATTCCGAGGCGATCTTTACGTTGGCAATCGCATCTCAACGACCGCGGGAACCGTTGAGTTGCGTGTCGGGCGTTCTGGCGTAGCGCCCGCAACCGATAGCACGCTGGGACACCCTGACAACAAAATTATCCTCCAGCGCAACTCGGCTTTGAGTCTGGTTGCCCCTGCAGCCGAGGAGCCGGCTACACTGAACCGCAAGGTCAGCGGAAACGGCGTCATCAGTGCAGGTTTGGCGGATCAAGGAGGAGGCTATGATAACCTTTTACCACAGGGCAAGCTGCATCTTGGCAGCGGTGCCACATTGATGCCACACGCCCAAACGGGAGCGGAGGGGATGGGTGCTTTGACTATCGCAGCTACGGGGTTGAGCGGCGATGCAAACGCCCGCTATATCTTCAAGGTGAATCCCGAGACGCAGGCGGCTGATGTGATTAACGTTAATGTGACCGGACCGGTTGATTTGCAGGGGCGGGTAAAGCTTCAATCAACAAGTCATCCCATGCCGATTGGCATGACGTGGGACATAATGAAGATTGCCCCAACGGCAACGCAATTTGAAAATCATTTGAAGATCGAACGTCAGCCAAATCTTCCGTATGTCTTTAGACTGTCGTTGGCGGGTGATGCAACAACGGGGTGGACGGTGCAGGCGACTTCGGTGAATGCGTATACAGTGTTACAACTGCGTTAGTTAAAGTTTTGTAAGACACTGCCCGGTTTCGTGTCGAATGCTTGCGCCAAACTGGGCTGTTTGTTTTTGGAATCTTTGATGTGGCTTTGATTTTGAAGGTCAGCGTGACGTCAATCCGTTGGATTTGTGCTATCACGCTGTATTGAGTTGATTAGGATTAGAAAATGAGTGCGCCCGGGAGGCGGATGGGGTCTGCCTCCCGGGGCTTGGAGGATGAACGTATGAAAGTGATGAGAGCAGTGAAGGTGGGTTTGGGGTTTGCTGTAGCAGTCATGGCTGCGGGTATCGTTCAAGGGGCATCGGTGCCGGGGTTGTATGAGTCGCGGTATTCGGGGCGGCAGGTGAATGATAATAAGTATTCTGCCAGCACTAAGGATCGCATCACTTTGGCACCTTATGCTGCGCGGGCGTATAATAATAATGTTGTCTTGGATCCGAATGATTCGTCGGTGACGAATTGGCCGTCGCCGAAGGGCGGTTGGGCGGATAACACTACGTTCTATTATACGGGGTATATCAAGATTCCTGCAGATTATACTACTGTAACTTTTGGCGCATGCTTTGATGATGCGCGCCGGTTGTGTATTGATGATGCGGAGCTGTTCCGCAATCTGACATGGAATGCGGTGGCGATTGGCACGCGTATGCTGACGCCGGGCTGGCATAAGTTTGATGTGTGGTTTGATAATGGCAGCAGCGGCTATGGTCCGCCGGATGGTGCTTGGGGGACAGGGCGCGGCATCGGGTTTGGTATTGATTGGGCGGGGCGTAATAGTACTGCTGCCGCTAATTTCGTGTTTCCGGTTGATCCGGGCGATGGTTCGTTGTTTAGAACAGAGCTGCCTCCGGGGGCGGCTTTGATTCCGAACGTTGGCGTGCCGCAAGGCGGGACGAGCGCGACGGTGCTGCCGGTTGCGATTGTGGCGGGTGAGAATACCGAGGGAACATTGCGCGTCTATTATGGATCGGCTGTGCCGGAGGCAGGCGATGCGTGGCTTTTTGTTGTGGAATATCCGGAGACGATTACTGCTAGCGGGACTTATGATGTGGTGCTGACCGGTTTGGAGCTGGGGCAACGTTGTTATTACCAATGCGTGTTTAGTGCGGAAGGTGAGGAAGCTTCAACTGTTGTGACGTCGTTTGTGAATAGCGTGCCGGTCACTTCGTTGACGGCACAGAACGTCCGCGGCACTTCGGCACTCTTGCCGGCGTCAGTGAGGCTGGCGGCAACGGATCTAGCAGAGGCAGTCCTGCGTGTTTATTATGGGGCGACTGACAAGGGGGCATCTGACACGGGGTGGCTGGGGCACGTGGACTATGCAGGTGAACTCACGGCTGGTGAAGCGCAGTATGGCGTGCCGGTTGAGGGGCTGACGCTGGGGCAGAAGTATTTTTACCGGCATGCAGTCGTGCTGGGTGGTGTGGCGAGTTACGCGGGTGCATCGCTTTCATTTACAACCGGTGATGAGAGTCTGCCGACGAAGTTTGAGTGGGTCGGTACGGCGGGAACGGTGGATTGGCATGATCCGGCTGCCTGGAAGAACACCAGCGGATTGGATCGCCCGGTGCCGGGCGTTGCGAAGGATCAGCTGGTGTTTAATACCGGCAACGGGCGCACGCGTACGCATACGATTACGAATGATGTGTCGTTTGGTTATCTGGTCTGTGGGCTGGGTAAAGATTATGACATCCGCTTTGCGCCGGGGAATGACCTGACTGAGGCTGTTACGCTAACGGTAGACAATGGCGGTGCGGCGACGGAAGCGCATTGGCATATGGCGGGGGAACATCGCGATATTCAAGTGGGGAGCTCGAGCACTGCTTTGCGTGATATGCTGGTGCTCAATTTGGCATCGCCATGGAAGGTGACGGGCGAAAAATATTATGCTCACTATGCATTAGTATATTCGCGTATCACCGGCGGCGCGGTGCCTGGGAAGCCGGCGATTACGTTGGTTAATCCATCGAACGATGATATTTATTATCCGCTTGATGTGATGTTCACGCATCCGGACAATTCATTTACCGGGGATATTATTGTCGGTGCGGCGGGCAAGGATCCGTTCACGGTTAATAAGGGCAATGGACAGTTTGCTGTGCGTTTGTGCCTTGGCGGCAGAATACATAACGACAACCTGCTATCGCCTTATATTGAAGCATTGGGGCATTCGGACAATCGTGTGATTCTGGGCAATGCGCGTTGCCGGCTGCTGCTGCAGGAGCCTCCGGCTAATCAGCCGCTGAATCGCACGGTGATGGGGATTGGGCAGATACGTTCTGTGAACATGAATGGCTGGGCGCAAGAAGGAAGTGATCTGCGTCGTGAGCTGCGCTTGGGCGAGAGGGCTGTGTTGGCTCCGGGTGTCGATGTAAGTGCCAGAGGCACGTTGGAGCTTTTCTGCAGCAATCTTTTCATGGATGCCGGTACTCGAATGCAGATTAAGCTGAATGCAGCGGATAACGACTTGGTTAAGGTCAATGCTTCCGGCACGGTCAATGTGGCTGGTGGAGTGGAGTTCGTTATGAACAAAGAGGCGCATCCTTTGCCCGGGCAGACATGGGCATTCTTAACGATCAACCGTCCTCAGAGCGCAGTGACCGGCACGCTGGTTTCGAAAACACCTAATGTGCAAATCATCAGCCGGGAAGTTAGCGGCAGCGTGCAGTTTGAAGCACTCTATGCGCCGTTGACGCTTTTAGTATATTGAGGTATTGAGGAGCCTGTATGAAGAAGCTGGGCTTTTGGTGTGCTGTTGTGTTATCCGTGGCGGTGGCGGGGTGTTCGTCGTTTGACGGGTTGTCGGTGAACCGCTCGAATTTGCATTTGCTGTCGGACGCGCAGTCGCGGTCGATCTCGCCGGAGAACTTTACCGGCGAGAAGGGGATGGCGGCGATGGCAACTAATGGACCGGCTTTGAAGAATGCGCGGGAGCTGGGGCAGGGGTGGAAGATTTCGCCGTATGTGAAGATTGCGGGGAAGTCGACGTTTACGCTGGCGGAGATTGAGGGGAGCGGCGCGATTCAGCAGATTTGGATGACGCCTTCGCCATTGAACCGCACGCGGGAGATGATTATCCGCTTCTATTGGGATGGGGAGGAGTCGCCTTCAATTGAGTGTCCGTTGGGAGATTTCTTTACGTGCGGGTGGCAGGAGTATTGTCAGAATAATTCGCTGATGGTGAATGTGAATCCGGGCAGCGCGTTTAATTGTTATTGGACGATGCCGTTCCGCAAACGGGCAAAGGTGACGGTGGAGAATCTGGCGGAGGAGGAGTGTCGGATTTTCTATCAGATCAATTACGCGCTGGGTGATGTGCCGCGGGATGCGGCGTATTTGCATGCGCAGTTCCGGCGGGTGAATCCCCTCAAGGCGAAGGATGTGGTGACGCTGGTCGATGGCATCAAGGGCAAGGGACACTATGTCGGGACGTACATGGCGTGGGAGGCGCGCAGTCCCGGCTGGTGGGGCGAGGGCGAGATAAAGTTTTATATGGATGGAGACAAGGCGTTTCCGACGATTGCGGGGACGGGCACGGAGGATTATTTCTGCGGTTCGTATAACTTTGACCGTGATGGCAAGTATAGGGAGTTCAGCACGCCGTATGCGGGGCTGGTGCAGGTGCTGCCGCCGGATGTGTGTTATAAGCCGGGGCAGCGGTTCGGGCTTTACCGTTGGCACGTGACGGATCCGATCCGCTTTGAGAGTGATTTGAAGGTGACGATGCAGGCGTTGGGCTGGCAGGATGGCGGGTTGTATTTGCCGCTGGAGGATGATATTGCGAGCGTGGCGTTTTGGTATCAGACGGAGCCGCATGCGCCGTTCCCTCGGCTGCCAAACCGTGAGGTGCTGTTGATCAAGCCGATTGATGTGAAGAAGTAGTGTTGTTGTCAGTAATGACCGATTAGGAGGAGGGACAGTATGAACCTGAATCAAAAGAGGTTGCGTGTGGTGGCGTGTGCGGTGGTGTTGGGGGTGGCGTTGGTGCAGGCGACCCCGGGGTTGTATGAGTCGCGCTGGGGCAATGCTAAGCATGTGGAGGCGAAGTCGTATCCGTCGGGGCAGCAGGCGCGCGTCGTGCCGGGGCCTTATGGGGCTAATGCGTGGTCGGCTAATGAGTGGGACGCGAGCACTTATGCTGTGGCTAATCCGAATGATCCCGATCATCCTTACTGGCCGCCGGGGCCTGATTATTATGGCGGTTGGGCGTGGACGGGGAACACGACGTTTAATTATGCCGGTTACATTTATATTCCGGAGGGGAGCAACACGGTCACATTTGCGATGTGTTTTGACGATAGCAAACGGCTGTGTATCGATGATGTGGAGATTATCTATAACACCACTTGGGATGCGGTGGCTCTTGCGACGCGGACATTGGCGACAGGCTGGCACAAGTTTGATTTGTGGCTGGATAATGGCGGCGGCGGGTATGGGCCTGTTGGGTGGGGCGACCGTTCGATGGGGTTTGGCATTGATTGGCAGGGGCGCGGCGAAAACACGTTTGAGAACTTTGTCTTTCCGGTGGATCCGGGTGATGGGTCGGTGTTCTCCGCCACGCCGCCGCAAGGTATGGTTCAGCTGGTGCATGGAGGCGTATCTGGTATTTCGCTGACGGCGGCTACGGTGCATGTCGATGTGCTGCTCTCGGCCGGAACAGAGGGTGCGCTGCGGGTATACTATGGCCGGACAGATGGAGGTGCGTCGGCTGGCGGCTGGGAGGCGTATGTGGAGTATGCCGAGCCGATCACCGAGCTTGGCACTTATGCTGTGACGCTGACGGATTTGGATGCTGAGGGCATCTATTTCTTCCGGGCGGGGTTTGCGAAGGATGAGGCTGCTGTTACGCTGGCGGCGGAGTCGGGTACGTTTACTACGGCCAGTCCGGATGCGCCGGCTGTGTTTGAGTGGCTGGATACGGCATTGCCGGTGGTGTGGAGCGGGGCTTCCTGGAGGAATATGTCCGGCTTGGCACGGCTGCAGCCGGGGATGCCGGGCGATACGTTGGATTGCAGCGTGCAGCCGCGCCGGGAGGGTGCCTATCAGCTGGATCAGGACGTCACGGTCGGGCATATCCGCAGCGGGTTTGGTGGTAATAATGACAGCGGCTGGCTGGGCTTTCAGCCTTTGCGTGAGGGGCTGACTTTGACGCTTGACCCGGGGGCTGCCGGCGGTGCGGCGACAATCCGGCATGGCTGGCTGGCCTCTCTGCAGATAGGGGCTTATGACCTTGCGTTACATGATGCGCTGACGTTGCATTTGAAGGCGCCTTTGGTATTCAACAAGAGTGATTCCGGGGGCACGGCGTTCTATCTGCATGCTGCGGTGACCGGCGGCGAGGCGTCGCCTGTCGATCTGACCTTTGGGTGTGATGCGGGGACGTGGAGTAGTTTGCGGGTGCTGCTGTGCAACACGAACAGTACCTTCCGGGGCGATCTGTATGCCGGCTCAATTGGCGGCAAGATGATCCGGCTGTGCGCTGCGCTTAACGAGGTGAACTCGCCGTTTAATCTTGAGGGTGACAACCGTATGCTGGGGCATCCGGAGAATAGGATTGTTTTGCGCAACGGTTCGTGGTTCATTGTGCACAATCCGTCGGAGCGGTTCAAGCACAGCCGCCACATATCCGGCACTGGCACCATTCGGTCGGCCGATATGAATCAATGGTATGTCGAGCATGATGACGCTCCGAAGCCGAACATCTTCACTGCCACGGCGGTGCTCTCGCCGGGTGAGGGCGATGAGTTTGGCACCCTGTCGACTTGGGGATCAGCTACGACGTTTGAAGAAGGCTCCACTGTCCGCCTGAAGGTGTCCGGGGAGCAGAATGACTTGCTGGCGATTACCGCCCGCATGAATAGCACGGGGAATAACAATCAAAATGTGCCGGAGCCTGCCACCGTGGTATTAAACGGCAATGTCGAATTCACCCTCATGGAGCGGATGAAGCCCGGCACGGAGTGGACGTTTGCCACGATTGCTCCGTCAGGTGTGACGGTGAGCGGCAAGCTTAATGTGTTAACACCTTATGTGCAAATTCGGCAAGAGGCGGGTGAGGACGACATTCGGTTGATAGCGACTTTTATTGGATACCCTACGGCACTCCTCCTCCAGTAACCCTAAAACGCTTATAAAAGCGGCTTGTTTGTGTGTTCGGAGTGGGTCTTTATGGGAAGTAGCCGGAGTGCCTCTAGGATGGGAGTCGCATCCTAGAGACGATGGGCCTCGCATCGTAGAGGGAATGAGGGTTGCATTGTAGGTGTGATCGGCGCCGGACAGAGGATGCGCCGCTTTAGGAATATTTACCGCGTAATAA
This sequence comes from Kiritimatiellia bacterium, assembly GCA_031552845.1. GTDB lineage: Bacteria > Verrucomicrobiota > Kiritimatiellia > RFP12 > DVOR01 > JAVBMC01. The sequence continues at coordinate 23,147 of JAVBMC010000042.1, read as the reverse complement.
ATATCATGCATGGTGTTTATATTCTTTATGGGTCAGCTAGATTAAAGTAGAATGTCTGGCCTGGCTTAGCGTGGATATGGATTTGATTGCACAGTTGAAGCGGGGGGAGGAAACTGCCATCCGTAGGTTTGCGGCGGAGTATGGAGCACGGCTCCATGCGGCGGCGATGGTGCTGTGTCGTAATCCGTTGGCGGCGGAGGATTTGGCGTTTCGGACGTTGGAGCGGGGGTTGGCGCGATTGGATTCGTTTGATGTGGCGCGCGGCGAGGCGGGGTTGTTTGCGTGGCTGTGCGGGATTCAGATTAACTTTTGGCGGATGGATGGCCGTAAGGTGGCGTCATCACGTGTTACATTTACGGATGAGGTGCCGGAGTCTGAGTTGATGGAGCCGGCGGCGGCGTTGGCCGTGGAGTCGTTGGAGGCAGGGGAGCTGTTGCGTGAAGCGGTCGGCCGGCTGTCGGAGCCGTTGCGGGAGGTGGTGGTGCTGCGTTATCTGGAGGGGATGGGCATCGCGGAGACGGCGGAGGTTTTGCAGATTAACGAGGGGACGGTGAAGTCCCGCTTGCATAATGCGTTGGCTCGGCTGCGGGAGGTGCTGCCGCAGGATGTTTTTAATGGCGAGAAATAAGTGTGAACTTTTTGGTAATGGCGTGCATACTCCAAATGAAAGATGGTGAATGATGGAGTGTTCTGAGTTTCAGCAAGATTGTTTGGCGGCGGCGGATGGTACGCTGGGTGCGCAGGAGCGGGAGCGTCTGATGGCGCACGTGGCGGCGTGTCCGGAGTGCAGGGAATATCTGGCTGCCGAGAAGGCTCGGCGCGCCCGTTGGCAGGTTGCTTTGCGTAGCGGTGCCGCGAGCGTGCCGGACTTTGCCGGGCGTTTGCTGGCAGTGAGCACTTGTTCTACCCACCGTCGAATCAATTACGGACAGTTCTTCCGCAGGGCGGCTGCCGCGTTGGCGTTATTGCTGACGGGGTTTGCTTTGGCGCTGGTGACGGAGGAGGTGTTTGGCTTGAGGCCGGGAACATCCGCAGGGCAGTCTGAAGAGGACGGCGGTGCGGGTGTGGCGGTTTCGGGCGGGTTGATTGCAACAAACACACAGCACAGCGCGCAGCAGGATTCGGCCTCGGTGACGGGAACGTCAACCGGCGCGGTGGATTCTGCGGCAGCTGCTGCGAATGATGGAGGGCAGGCCATGAATTTGAAGTCAGTGATTAAGAACGCCGGTTTGGCGGCGGTTGCAAGTGCGGCATTGCTGCCGCAAGCGGTGAAGGGTGCGGAGAGATTGTGGAATGGCGGCGGTGACGGCACTTCGTGGGGGATGGCGGGGAACTGGGATGGCGGCGTACCGGATGCGCCTGACACGGCGATATTCGGTTCGGCAGGCATCACGTTGGAGTCTGTGGTTACGTTGGGTGGCGGGGTGTATGAAGCGGCGAATCTGAGGATGGCTTATAATATTGAAACACCTTTGACGTCAGTGACATTGCGCGATGGCACGTTGAATGTGGCGAGTAATTTGTGGTGCGGGGTGACGGAGGATAATAAACAGCCGACCGCAGAGTTGGCGTTAGATGGCGTTGATTTTCAATTGGGTGATGCTAACACCGATGGCCGCGGAAGTTTGTGGGTGTCTAGAACCGGCAATACCAGTTCCAGAGGCGGCACGGGGGTTGTGTCACAGGTGTCGGGTTCGTTTAAGGCATATGTGAATGAGGTGCTGGTTGCGGCTGTCACGCGGTCCGATGCGGCAACATCTTATCCTTTGAATGGAGTATTGGATTGTGCGGCATCGACAGATGGCGTGTTGGATATTCGTAATCGAATGAGCGTGGGCTGGGGTCGTTTTGCCGGGGCTGTTGGCATGGTCGAGGGCACGATTGATTTGGGTTCAGGATGGGCGGTCAAAGTTGGCGATAAGGCGACGGATGTACGAGCGCAATGGGACATTGCGCATGAAAGAGGGGGATCACCTGCTAAGGGAACTGACGGTACTTTCTTTCAAGCCAGCGGTGTGTTTAATGCTTATTGCAGTGACTTTGTTGTTGGTGTCGCTGTTGGAAGCTCACCGTGCCGCGGTTACCTGAACTTGGGAGCAACAAAGGCTCCAACACTTGATGCAATGAATCTATTGCTGGCACATACGCCCAGAAACTCAGGCGCCACGCCGGCAATTACCGGACGAATTGATGCGATTTCGGCGAATTATGGTACGTTAACTGTTGCGACTAATCTGTTCGTTGGATATGGTAACGCCTGTCAAGGAGAGTTACGGTTAGGCCGGGACTGGTCTGTGAAAATTGGCTCGCCAGAGCAGCCTGCACGTTTGGCTGTGGGCGGGCAATTTGCAGGAGGGACGGCAGCGATATTGGCTTCCGGATTGTTGGAAATGAGTGGCGGAGCTTTTCGTGCATATTGCAGTTCATTTTCCGTGGGGGATACTCATTCGCAGAGTTATCAATCCCGTGGTGAAATTACCTTGGGTGAATCTCCTGCCTTAGTTGAGGTTGTCACGGGAACAATGACGGTCGGGAGTGTTCAGACAAGCGGTACTTCCTCGCGGGAAACGGTTGGCATTGTAGATTTTTCAGCATCAACGCAAACAGTTTTGTCCGCAGATCAGATTTGGGTTGGTTATGGTCATCGTTGTGATGGATTGCTGAAGCTGTCTTCAGGAACCGGTTTGGCCGGCAAAATACAGATTGGCGATTCAAATAGCGGATACTTTAATTATGGTCAAGGTGCCGTGGTGCTGATGAACATGGCGCTGGCGGTGACGAATGGGTTTGTGTTGGATGTGAGCGGCGTGGTGTCGAATATGGCGGGGGCGTTTTCGTCGGGGTTTGCGTTGCCGGAAAATGTGACGTTGGAGAATTGGAAGGGGAAGATGTCGGTGGCGTTTACCGAGGCGCCGCAGAGCCGATTGAATCCGCGGTTTGGGGTGTCGGCGGGGTCGAGCGCGCGGCATACGAATATTCATTGGGGGTTGTGCTGGGCGGGTAATCGCGTGACGGAGGTGAATCAGCTGCGGCAGGATGGACGGTTGGTGGTGGAGGATTATCTGTCGGGGACGTTTGAGAATAAGGTGGCGGTTTTTTGGGATGAGGTGTTGGATATGACGTATTTGGGGTTCTATATCAACGAGTATCCGGAGCGTACGCAGCTGTTGCTGTATTGAGTTGAATTAGGGGACGTTGATTGCCGGGCTGTGCCTGAAGGGGGTTTCGGGTGCAGTCCGGCTTTCATTTTGGTGTGCGTGGATTTTCCATCGCCGGTACCTCGAGGTACCTGATGTAGGTTCCAAGTGGTGCCGAATGGAGCGTGTTCGTTGTTGGGTAATTTGAACTGGAAGCGGGGGAAAGCAGGGTGATTTGTGCGCTTTTCGTGGCGTGAGTCGGAGGCGGGATTGATTTGGCTTGTGTTGGCATGATAAAATGGCTATAATGAAACGGTATAATGCCAGAGACATTGAAGTATGGTCGAGAAGCACTGTCGGAGGGACGCCATTATGCACATGGCTGTAATCCGGCTTGCTGGTTTTTCGCGTCGTGTCTCTTGTAAGGAGTGGGTGGTACCTATGTTGAACAACAACTATGATAAGACCAAGATTCGGTGTCACGTCTGTAACACCGAGCATGATGCGACGTACGAAACGGAAGGCAATGAAGTTTACCTGCATGTCAAGTGTCCGCACGGCTTGTATCGCACGCGTGTTTCTTCTGACGCCGCCTTGTTCCAGACTTTCCGCACCAAGTGCCGGCCGGTTCCGCCGGACAGCAAGCCTTTGAATTATTGGCACTACATTCACATCACCGATACTTGCAGTCTGAACTGCCCGACGTGCTTCCCGGAGTCAGGCCCGGATAAAGACTACAAGATGAGCCTCGATGAAGTGCGCGCCTGCGCGAAGAAGATTTGCGATGCGCATGGCCAGAGCGTAATCGTTACGGGTGGCGAGCCTACCGAGCATCCTCAATTCCTTGAAATCGTGCGCATCCTCAGCAGCGAGTTCAAGCTGCAGGTTTCGGTCGGCACCAACGGCATCCGCTTTGCTGAGGAGCCCGACTTTGCAAACGACTGCCGCAAGGCCAGCCTCTTCAAGGTGGAGCTTTCCTTTGACTCCCTGCGTGATGAAGTGTACCGCGTGATGCGCGGGCGTGACCTGCTCGCGACCAAGAAGAAAGCGCTCGACAACCTCCGTCCCAGCGGCATTAACGTCACGCTCGACGTCGTGCTCTGCACGGCGAACATTGACGAGCTGGGCGAGCTCGCGCGCTTTGCGCTGGCCAACGCCCCCTTCGTCAATTCACTGCGCATCCAGCCCCTCCAAGCCGCTGGCCGTTACGTGCCTGAGCTGATGGGGCTTGACCGCGAACGCGCCGTGCATGCGATTGTCGAGTCTAATGTGATCCCCGGCCTGACGCTAGACGACTTCATTCCGGATATCACCTGCCCCATGATCGGCATGTGCATCCACCCCGACTGCTCGGCGCTGCTCTATCTCGCGACCTGCAAGGGCAAGGCCCCGAAGATTCTGACGCAGGACCGCCGCTTCGACAAGCTGCTTGACGATTTGACAGCGTTGCCGCCCGGCAAGCCCTCCTTCTGGAATCTTCGCATTCAGTGGGCGATCTACCGCCGCACAGGACTCAAGGGTTTGCGCGCGTTCCGCAATGCGGATACCAACAGCAGCAACCCGGCGATCTTTGTCCTCGTGTTCGACAACCTGATGCCGGCCGACCAGCACGATACCACCCGCCACGAACATTGCGGCGCGTGCGTCTGCTTCTGCAAGGACAAAACCAAAACCCTTTGCTCCTATTCGGTCGAAGGCCCCAATTGAGTCATGCCGGATAAGAACGACACTAACCTCGACAACACGAACGTTTGGTGCGCCGAGTGCCAAGCTTCGCACCCGGCTGTTTATCAGACCGAGGGCAACGAAGTTTTTATTACCATCGACTGCCCCTACGGAATCCGCAAACACCGCGCCGCGTCTGATGCCGCACTCTTCTACAAACTGCGGGCCAAATACCTCTCGCCCCCGCCGAATGCTCCATCGCGTCCGATGCTGTATTACTTGCACTTGCTCGATTCCTGCTCGCTGCACTGCCCCATTTGCTTGACGCGTTCGGCGCCGGGCAAGGGCAAGAAGATGACGCTCGAAGAGCTGCAGGCCCGCGCGATGGCCATCGTAGAAAAAGGTGGCGGGATTGTTGTGCTGACCGGCGGCGAGCCGACGGAACATCCCGAGTTCATTCAATTCGTTCACGTGCTGAAAAAAGAGTTCGGCCTGCGGGTTGAAGTCAACACCAACGGCATCCGCTTCGCTGAGAATCCCTCCTTTGCAACTGCCTGTAAGAAGGCGGGGCTTGCTAACGTCGAGCTCTCGTTCGACACCTTCAATTCGGACACCTCCCGCTTCATGCGCGGCCGCGACCTCGTGGCGCTCAAGCGGCAGGCGCTGCGCAACATCGAACGCGCCGGCCTCACCGCCTCGCTCGTTTGTACGGTGTGCGATGCCAACCTGCGCGAAGTCGGCGCCCTCGCCAAGTTCGCCCTCGTCCATGCGCCCTTCATCCGCATGATCCGCATGCAGCCGCTGATTGAAGGCGGCCGTTACATCTCCGGTTTGAAAGGAGTCGACCGCGAAGGCGTGGTGCATGCGCTCGTCAACTCCGGCATCATTGAAGGGCTGACGGAGGATGATTTCATCCCGGAAATCACCATCCCGGCTTTCGGCCATGTCATTCATCCCGACTGCGGCGCGAACCTTTATCTCCTTGCCCGTAAGGACTACCCGCCGGAAATACTGGCGCGCAATCCCCGCTTCTATGAGCTGCAGAAAGATTTCAACCGCCTCTCTTCCGGGGCGGCGTGGTGGACTAAACTCCGCCTTGCGTGGATCATCCTGCGGCGCATGGGCCTGCGCGGCCTGCGTGCGGTAGCCAATACAAATCCTGAGAGCAACCACGAGTGCCTCTTCCTCTTGCTGGTGGACAACCTCATGCCGCCCGGACGGCAGGACATCGCACGCATCAACAAATGTGCCGCCTGTTTCTGCGGCAGCAAGGGAAAGATGAAATCCCTCTGCGCCTACTCCGTCGAAGGTCTCTAAACCTTCCCGTCCACAATCAAGGTCTTCGATAGCATAGATTGCGCCATTGGGAAAGTTTTCCGTTTTTCGCTTGAGTCAAGGGCCTAAAAGGATTATAATAAGAGCCGTATGGAGCTGGAGATTCTCAAATACGGGCGCAAGGCGCTCCAAGGCAAAACGCACATGGTCATGGCCATCACGCCGACAGTCCGCAAACTGGCGGAGGACATGCTCGAGACGATGTATGCCGCCAAAGGCCTCGGCCTCGCCGCGCCGCAAGTCGGCCGCATGGAACGCATCTGCGTGATCGATATCCCCGAAGAGTCCGAACGCGAAGATTCGCAGGCGTTCAACTCCACCATCGCCATGCCCCTCGTGCTGATCAACCCGCAGATACTCGACGCCTCCGGCACCCAGCGTGGCGACGAGGGCTGCCTGAGCTTTCCCAAGATTTACGCCCCCGTCACCCGCGCGATGGAAGTGCAGGTACAGTATTTCGATTTACGCTACGTGCCGCAAGTGATCGTTGCGCGCGGTCTGCTCGCGCGGGCGCTCCAGCACGAGATCGACCATCTCGACGGCAAGCTCTTCATTGAACGCCTCTCCATGGTACAGCGTGCGGCGGTAGCCGGAAAGACCAAGCGCCTGTATAAGGCCAATTGCGAAGAAGAAACCGTTTAACAGAAGGGCAGACGATGAAGTCTAAGACAGCGCAGATACTATTTATCATCGTCGGCACCCTCACCGCGGCGGCATTGTTCTACTTCACCAGCCGCAACCACCTCGTCACGCTCGACGAGACCGTGCAGGAATACTGGCACCAGATTGACACCCAGCTCCAACGCCGCGCAGATTTAGTGCCCAATCTGGTCGAGACTGTCAAAGGCTACGCCAAGCACGAAGAAAACCTCTTCACCCACGTGGCAGAAGTCCGCTCGCAGTGGACGCAAGCGCAATCGCCCGCGCAGAAGGCCGAAGCCGCCGAAAAGCTCAACACCGCGCTGGGCCGCTTGATTGCTGTTAAAGAAGCCTACCCCGCACTCAAGGCTAACGAAAACTTCCTCCGCCTCCAAGACGAACTCGCCGGTACCGAGAACCGCATTGGCGTAGCACGCACTCGTTATAACGAAGCCGTTAAAGAATACAACTCCGCCCTGCGCCGCATCCCCGGATGCTGGATTGCACCGCGCATCGACCTCACTCCGGCCGATTACTACGAACCGCCGAACCCCGCCGCCGCGCGGGAAGTTCCTGCAGTCAAATTCTAAGCGGAGGCATTCGCCCATGCGAGCCATTTTCATTCTGCTCGGCATTGCGGCGCTCAGCCTTCAAGCCGCACAGACCCCGGTGCCCAAATACACCGCGCCGATGGTCGACACAGCGCAGTTCCTCACGCCTCACGAACGCGGTGCCGTCATCTCCCGCCTCAACCAATTTGAAGAAGCCACCGGCGGACAGTTCGCTGTGCTCACCATTCCCCGCCTCCCGCCCAACGAATCACTCGAAGGCTACTCCCTGCGCGTGGCCGAAGCATGGAAGCCCGGACGCAAGAAAGCCGATGATGGTTTGCTGCTATTGATTGTGACCGAAGAACGCCTCTCGCGTTTGGAAGTCGGTTACGGTTACGAAGGCAGCATCAACGACGCACGTGCCGGTGACATCCTGCGCGACTTGGGCGAAGCCTTCCGCGCCAACCGCCGCAGCAAAGGCATCCTCGCCGCAATCGACCAAGCGCGGGCCTACATCGACCTCACAGTGCCTCAGCCCGAGAAGACCGAGGGCAAAGGCTCCCGCCCTGTTGCAATCACACTCTTTCTTTTAGTCTGGTTTGTTGTAATAATTCTCTGCATCACGATTAACAATAATAGACCGGGTGGTCCGGGCAGAGGACCTCGTTGGGGCAGGGGGCCGCGTTGGGGTGGAGGCGGTTTCGGTGGTGGAGGTTTTGGAGGAGGCGGCGGGGGCCGCTTCGGTGGGGGCGGCGCCTCGGGCCGCTGGTGATTGATTTGAAAGAGACACATAACTACAATAAAGGGGAGACAACATGAAAACATCGACACTCATCTTGGCAGGCTTGGCCGCACTCGTGCTCATGACGGGATGCACCTGCCCGTTCAAAAAAACAACGTGCTCCGGGCAGAACGCGTTTGAACCCGGCAAAGTCTGGCTCGATATCGATGGCTCCGTCATCAACGCACACGGCGGCGGCGTGCTTTACCACAACGGCACCTACTATTGGTACGGCGAATGCAAAGGCCAGCAAATGCGTCATGCCCCCACGCCCGATTGCCCGCAAGGCCTCCTCACCACGCAGTCTGAACCCCTCGGCGTTTCCTGCTACTCATCCAAAGATTTGTACAACTGGAAGTTCGAAGGCGTCGTCCTCAAGACCGATATCGCCGACGTCAACTCCGATATCCACCCCTCCAAAGTGATCGAACGCCCCAAAGTCATCTACAACGAGAAGACCAAGAAGTTCGTCATGTGGCTGCATATCGATAGCTTGGATTATAAAAAGGCCACCGCCGGCGTTGCCGTGTGCGACTCCCCCACGGGCGACTTCAAATATCTCGGCTCCATGCGCCCCAACGGACAGATGAGCCGCGACATGACCCTCTACAAAGACAAAGACGGCAAAGCCTACCACATCTACTCCTCCGAAGACAACGTCACGCTCTACATCAGCCTCCTCAGCGACGACTACCTTAAACCCTCCGGCACCTTCACGCGCAACTTCATCAACAAATCCCGTGAAGCCCCCGCCGTGTTCTGCCGCGATGGCAAATACTACATGCTTTCCTCCGGCTGCACCGGCTGGAACCCCAACCCCGCCGAGTACGCCGTTGCCGACTCCATTATGGGCCCATGGAAAGTCATGGGCAACCCCTGCGTCGGCGCCAAAGCCGACATAACCTACAACGCCCAAAGCACCCACGTCATCCCCGTCGAAGGCAAGGACGACATCTACATCGCCATGTTCGACCGCTGGTTCCCACTCAACCTCAACGACTCCCGCTACATCTGGCTCCCCGTCACCTTCGACGGCGATAAACTCACCATCAAATGGCACGACAAATGGACGCTGGAGAAGTAGTAAGCAAGAAGTAATAGGTAATAAGCTACGAATAAAAAAGGCCGCAGACAACCCTGCGGCCTTTTTATTTTTTCTCCGCTCCGCGCCTCCGCGTCTCCGCGTGAACTTTCTCCAGCCGACGCGCCACCTCTGTCGACTTGGCGGTACACAGTGCGTAAACTTTCCGTGCGCCGTGTGTTTACTCCCGGAGGTATTCATGTCAGCAAGCTGAGCTTAACACCTTCGGGGTTGTGCACATACCATGTAAACTTCTGGAGGTTAATATCTCCCGGACTGAACAGATTAACCTACTTTTCTGGAGATGGATTGCTTTCAGTTTGTGTCCAAACAGGAGGCAAAAAACCATGCCAAGACTCTCAAAACTGCATCAATTCCACTCGCCCGCCACCCCGCCATTTCAGCATAACCCCGCCTCTACCTGTTTTTGATTGCTTTGATTGAAGAGCGTGTGTTATAATCACGCGCAAGGAGACAAAGCTATGAATTGCAATCGGCTGTTGGTCTGTCTTTGCGCAGTAAGTATTTATCTGTTGCCCTGTGGCGCGCAGGATAAAACAGAGTCACCTTTTAGAGGCACTGTTGCGGATGCTGCTCAAGAGTTTGATAAGGCGGCGTTCAAGAAACTCTCTGCTGCAAAAGATGCCAAAGCGTGGCAGAAGGAGCTCATGGAGTTGTTGTCGTCAAAACCGGCCAGCGAGATAGTTGTTCGGTTACGTAGTGACGATGGCAAGACGTATAAAACAAAGACAGACAAGGCCGGCAAGTTTTGGTTTCCAGCGACAGTCCCAAACGGATATTATAACGTTGATTTTGGTAAGCCATTTGCCATCACTAAGCAAACGATGATTTCAACGGATCCTCGGATTGAGCTTCTCGGGTTGGATGCTGCCAGTTATCATTTTCAGCTCTACGAGAAATCCGCCATGTTAACTCTTAGAGGACGTGTTGTCGATGCCGCCGGCAAAGCACTGCCGGGGGTGACCGTGACTGGCACTAGGCAAACTCATTCGGATTTTTATTACGTCCCTTATGTTGCGACAACTGACAAAAAAGGCTATTACGAATTTGAGAATATCCCTCCGCCGGGTGTTTGGATTGTGGCGGGATGGCTTACCGGCGGGAATCCTTTTGCGGGTCACCCTGCACCGTTCTATTTTTTGATTGAGCTGAAAAAGCCATTGACCGGGCAGTCACATCAAGTGCCGCTTGTCGGCGAAAACATGCTCAAGCAAGCGCACCTGCTACGGACAGCTATGGTGGAGATGGCACAACAACAAGGAAACGACAAGATTAAGAAAGAGGAGGCTCCGCGAGACTCCATTCCCGCAGCGAGAGGCAACAAGATTACGGTGCCGGATATTATCGTCAATCCGCTTGACGTGCAGAAGTAAATGGTGGGGGCGTGATCATCACATCAGAGGAAGCAACTGCTCCTCAACAGATTCGAAAACGAGGTAATTATGATCAAGACACTATTGATGTCGGGAGTTGGATATTCGCTCCTCGGCATAGGAATGTTTATGCTGTGCGGGATGAGAGCGGTTGAATCCGCCGAGACAGGTCATGTAACAGGACAGGTGGGGTATTGTGATTGGCCTAATCATCTTCAGCAGTTAAAGGATGGAGAATATAAATCACTTGAGGAGTGGGCGCTGGCTTTGTACACTCCAACTCTCTCCGAACGCATTCAGAAGACGCAAGTCACTTTGACCGGAAAGGATTTCAAGCGAACCGTTAAGCCTGATGCAGAAGGCAACTTTAGCTTTCATGATGTTCCGTTGGGCAACTATAAACTCTCCGCTCGGCTTAAAGACTGTCCGACAGGAATAAAAGGCCGTCTGCGGGATGCGGTTGATGAAGAGGATATAACTCTCTATCGTTCGGGAGAGACTGTGAAAAGGAACTTGCTTTTGGAGAATGGCAGGCTTACAGTCCGTGGTCGTGTGGTGAACCGTCACAGGCAGGGCGTCAGCGGACAGCGAGTTCTTTTAGATGACTTTGAAAAAGAAGAGGCGATTATGAACGATCGCGGCTTCTGGTGTCGCAGCACGGTCACAGATGAAAAGGGTTACTATGAGTTTGTCAATTTACCTTCTGTCGATTGGTTTAAAGGACTCCCACTCTTTTTGAAATGTGGACGGCAAAACGAAGTATTGCCTGGCGGGCTTGGAGCTGTGGGCATTGAGGCCGTCCCTTCTGGCGTAATAGACCAAGGCCACTTGCCCGCCTATTACACAAACAAGGTTGATGCCGTTTTGGTCTATCTCCTGACAGACGAAAGCCTAGCTCTTGCGCGGCAATTATTAGCCATGCACTGTGATGTGTGTAAAAAAAATAACAATGCGAAAGAAATAATTACAGAGGCTACGGACTGTTCAACAATTCCCGTCTATACCGGCGTTATCATTTCCGTCCCGGACTTGCGCGTCGATACTCCGTAATTGCAAATGATGTAATCTCGGAATAAAAGCAAGGAGGCCGACCGATGGAGCGTCTAAAATACCGAAAGCTGCTTTTGCTTTGTCCGTTACTTGCTCTGCAATTACTTGCGGGGTGTGCATCTGTCAGCACGCGCAAGATGAGGTCAAAATACGCTCGGCCGGCTTACGGCTATCCGATCGGAAGTTTGCCTTGGAGGCTCCGGATCAAAGTTTAAACTTCACTGTGGAGACAAGCCGCACGTCACTTGAGTTAGATGTGCGTCCTGTTATAGAAGCAGGCAGTCTTGAAATAACGTGTGGAGAATCACGCCACTTGGTTACTCCACAAGTCCGTTGGAACGATGCAGCGGCAGACTATCTCCCGATTGTCAAACCATTAGAGTTTTATATTGATCGAGGCAAACCCGATATGGCTGCAACAGCTTTGGACTTTGGGTCGTGGGCCAATATAGGATATCTTCGTTGCTCTCTATTTGGTGAAGGACCTATACGGCTCACTTTTAAAACCTCATCTGATTTCAAAGGCAAGGTTGATTTTACGTTGTATTCCAACTGGTATGATTGGGGCTGTTTCTAATTGATGATAGGAGGTTGAAGTATGAGGCTCAAGAAATATCAAAAGCTGTTTGTACTTTGCGCATTCTGTTCCCTGCCGTTGTTAGAGGGTTGTATGGCTGTGACTTCATGGGGGGATACGGTCACAATTCGTTCGCGCAGATTGCGAGTGTCGGGCAGATGCTTTACCGTGGATAAGCCAGACAAAAGCCTGACAGTGTCAGTGAAGACGAGCAGTGAATCTGCTTACTTAGTAGTTTATCCGACCATTGAAGCTGGCAACTTAGAAATTATCTATGGAGAGTCCAGTCATTTCGTGACGGCAACAGGCCTTTGGGATTTCAGTAATGCGATACACTTTCCTGTAGTCACGCCCTCTTGGTATAGAACTCTGGAAGAAGATGGGCCATTGATACAAACGCTAACGTTTATATTTGTCGATGACGTTCCTGAGTCTGCGGTATTAACGTTAGATTTTAAATCGGCGAGAAGGGTTAATCGTTTTTATTCCATCCTGATGGGCAAGGAAGAATGTTTAAAGTTGATATTCCGAACCTCCTCCGATTTCAAAGGCAGTGTTAAATTAGAAGTGCCTTCGAATTGGTATAGCTGGGAGATGTTCAAATCAGAATAAAAAACAAACGGCGGGGCTTGAGTAAGCCGCCGCCGTTTTGTTTGTGGATGCAGGTTTATTGTGCTGCGAGTTTTTGTGCGACGAGCTGTCCGGCGAGTTTGGGGTCGGCTTTGCCTTGGCTGAGTTTCATCACTTGTCCGACGAGGAATCCGGCTGAGGCTTGTTTGCCTGCTTTCCAGTCGGCAACGGATTTGGGATTGGCGGCAATGACCTGGTCGACGAATGCTTCAATGGCCGAGGTATCGCTGACTTGCGCCAAGCCGCGTGTGTTGACGATTTCGGCAGGATCGCCGCCTTTGTCAAACAACTCGGGCAACAGTCCCTTGGCTGTGGGGCCGTTGATGGTACGTTTCTCCACGAGGGAGATCAACGCGCCGAGCGCTTCGGGTGTGAGGGCACACTCTTCGACGGTCTTGCCGGTCTCGGTGACGAGGCGTAGGACGTCGGTCATGATCCAGTTGGAGGCCGCCTTGCCGTTGCCGCAAGCTGCCGCGGTCTTTTCAAAGAATGCCGCGAGCGCCATGCTGTCGGAGAGCACGCCGGCGTCGTATTCCGGCAGGCCGTATTGTTCGACAAAGCGCGCACGCATTTTGGCGGGAGCTTCGGGGAGGGCTTTCGCCCACTCGGCAATCTGTTCATCGGTCAGCTCGATCGGCACCAGGTCGGGCTCGGGGAAGTAGCGGTAGTCTTCCGCGTTTTCCTTTGAGCGCATGGGGAAGGTTTCGCCGAGGTCGGAGTCCCATCCGCGGGTTTGCTGCTTGATGGTGCCGCCGGCGTTGAGCACCTGTTCCTGGCGTTGGATTTCGTATTCCAGCGCGGCGTAGATGCCCTTGAAGGTGTTCATGTTTTTGATCTCGACCTTCGTGCCGAGTTTCTCTTGGCCGGCCGGGCGGAGGCTGACGTTGACGTCGCAGCGCATGTTGCCTTCTTCAAGGTTACAATCGCTGACACCCGCGTAGATCATCATCTCTTTAAGGTTCTGCAAATAGGCCATTACCTCGTCGGGGCTGGAGAGGTCGGGCTCGGTCACGATCTCCATCAGCGGCATGCTGCAGCGGTTGAAGTCAACGCCGCTGCATCCGGCATGGTGCGTGAGCTTGGCGACGTCTTCTTCGAGGTGGATGTGGTGGATGCGGATGGTTTTAGGTCCCGCAGGGGTTTGGACTTCGATGCCGCCGCCCAAGCACAGGGGTTTGTCCTGCTGGGTGATTTGGTAGTTTTTCGCCATGTCGGCGTAGAAGTAGTTCTTGCGGTCGAACTTGCTGAACTTGTTGATGGTGCAGCCGAGCATCAAACCGGCCATCACGGTGAAGCGGATGGCGCCTTCATTCGTCGCGGGGAGCGCACCGGGATAACCGAGGCAGACAGGGCAGACTTGCGTGTTGGGTTCGGCGCCGAAGGCCGTGCCGCAGCCGCAGAACATTTTGGTGCGGGTCTTGAGTTGGACGTGGGTTTCGAGTCCGATGGTGATCAAATAGTTCATGCGAGTTTACCTGCTGTCTTCAAAAGCGTTTCTTCATCAAGCGGACGTCCGATCAGTTGCACGCCCACGGGGAGGCCGTCCTTCGTCGTGCCGTGCGGAATCGAGATCGCACACGTGCCGGAGAGGTTGGTCGAGACGGTAAAGATGTCGGCGAGGTACTGCTTGAGCGGATCATCGCAGAACGACCCGAGCTTCCAAGCGGGGGAGGGTGTGACCGGCGTGAGCATCACATCGCACTGCTTGAAGGCGTTGTCGAAATCATGGCGGATCAATGTGCGCACCTTTTGGGCGCGCGTATAGTAGGCGTCATAGAATCCGCTGCTGAGTACGAACGTGCCGAGCAGGACGCGCCGTTTGACTTCGGTTCCGAAGCCTTGCGTGCGGGTCGCCAGATATTGCTCCAGCAGCCCATCGCGCGAAATGCGCTTGCCGTAGCGGGTGCCGTCGAAGCGTGCGAGGTTGGCGGAGACTTCAGCCGTCATGCAAATGAAGTAGGTGGCAATGGCGTATTCGGTATGCGGCAGAGAGACATCCACGATCTCCGCGCCTTCGCTCTTGTAAAAGGCGATGGCATCCTGCACGCGCGCCATGACTTCGGGGTCAACGCCGTCAACGTAGTATTCCTTCGGCAGGCCGATCTTCAAACCCTTGATGGATTGTCCGAGCGCCTTGGTGTAATCCGGCACCGGCTTCTGCAAGCACGTGGTGTCGAGCGGGTCAGCACCGGCCATGATGTTCATCAGCAACGCGGCATCCTCAACAGTCTTGGTCATCGGGCCGACTTGATCGAGCGAGGAGGCGCACGCCGCCACGCCGTAACGTGAGATGCGCCCGTAGGTCGGCTTGAGTCCAACGCATCCGCAATGTGAGGCCGGTTGGCGGATGGAGCCGCCGGTGTCGGAACCCAATGCCGCAATCGCCATTTCGCCGCCGACCGCCGCCGCTGAACCACCGCTCGAACCGCCGGGAATACGTGTGGGGTCTTTGGGATTGGCGGTAGGCTTGAATGCTGAAGTCTCGGTCGTGGAACCGAGCGCAAATTCGTCCATGTTGGTGCGTCCGCAGAATACGGTGCCGGCGGCGCGGAGGCGGGCGATGACCGTGGCGTCAAACGGCGCGGTGTAGCCTTCTAAGATTCTTGAGGAACAGGTGCAGGGCTGGCCGAGCACGTTCATGTTGTCTTTGATTGCGAGCGGCAGTCCGCCGAGCGGCAGGTTGATGTCGGCCTGTTGGGCGGCGGCGAGGGCGCCCTCTTCATCCACCGTGACGTAGGCGTTGATGGCGCCGTCTTTTTCGCGGATGGCGGCGAGGACGTCCGAGGTCAGCTCGACGGGCGAGAACTTCTTGACCTTCAGTCCGTCGGAGGCTTGTTTGAGTGTCAGTTTTGCGAGGCTCATAATTATTCAACCACCTTCGGCATTTTAAATTCATCCCCGATGCGCTGGGGGGCATTGTTCAGCACGACTTCGCGGTCGAGGCTGGGCGTGGGTTCGTCTTTGCGGAACACGTTGTTGACGGGAAAGCCGTGCAGCGTAGGCTCGATGCCGGAGACATCCAGCTCGGCAATCTTCTGCACGTATCCGAGGATGGAGCGCAGCTGTCCGCCGAGCGTTTTCTTTTCATCTTCCGACAGCTCGAACCGTGCCAGGTGGGCTATGTATTCGACATTAAAATCAGTATCCGGCATAACTACTCCAAACGCTCAAATAGTGGTGGATTATAATAAGTTTCAGGTTGAAAAACAAGAGCAATCAAAAATGAAAGCCCGGCTGTTTCAGCTGACCAGCTGTTTGGCGAGCTCGTAGGCCGCGAAGAAGCTGGTCGGCTCCGCGCGTCCTTGCCAAGCGAGGTCAAACGCCGTGCCGTGGTCGGGCGATGTGCGGATCAGCGGCAGGCCGACAGTGACGTTGACGCCGGTGTCGAACGACAGCAGCTTGAACGGAATCAGCCCTTGGTCATGATACATCACGACATAGGCATCATAATCAAACGGCTGGTGGCGGAAGGCGACATCCGGAACAATCGGCCCATAGACCGACAGACCCGCCGCCCGCGCCTCGTTAATCGCCGGAGCAATCGCTTCGATTTCCTCCCTGCCGAACAAGCCATTCTCACCGGCATGCGGATTGAGCGCCAACACGCCGATACGCGCTTCGCGCCCAATCAGCTTTTCAGTGGCTTTGCTCACCAAGCGGATGGTGCGCAGGACGCGCTCTTTGGTGATGAGCTTCGGCACATCTGCGAGCGCTTCGTGAATCGTTGCCAATCCGATAATCATCTTGCTGCTGCAGAACATCATGCAAGGTTCGCCCACCGGGGCGGTGAGGCTGCCTTGCGCATGGGCCTCGCGGCAGAACTCCGTCAGGATTTCAGTTTGTCCGTGAACGAACTCCAGCTCGGCTTCACCCATAGCGGCTTTGTTGATGGGGCCGGTTACGATGGCATCAATGTGTCCCTTGATGGCATCATCGGCGGCGGCGCGCAGCCAAGCATCCGCAATCCGGCCGCAGGCGGCCTGCACTTTGCCCGGCACAATCGTGGACGCTTCCGGGAAAGTAAAGTCCATCAGCTCCACCGTGCCGCGGTTGCCCATGCCCGGCGCGAAACTCCAGTTGCCCTTGATGTTGTCCGCCACCCGTTCCAGAATCTCGCGGTTGCCGTAAACCACAATATCGTCGTCCGCATATTTACGCAACAACCGCAGCACTAATTCCGGCCCGATACCTGCGGGGTCGCCCAACGTAATGCCAATCTTCATATCCTGCTTCCTTCCTACTCTTCTGTCACTGGTTGCACTTCTACATGCAACGTCTGAGCGCGCTTCAGATAACGCGCCGCCAAGTCAGTTTTTCCCTGCTTGGCCGCCACATAACTCAACCGGCTCAATACCTCGGCCGGCACTTCACTCCGCGGGTAGAGCAGCTCCGCCTTCAACAAAGCCAGCTCTGCCTCCCGCCAATCTTCATTCTCAATCGAACAATGCGCCAATCCCAAATGCGCCTGCGTTTGCAACGCGCGGTCGGCGCTCTCTTTAGAAACCCGCCGGTAAGCGCTTGCCGCCACGCGCGGATCGGTCTCGCGCACCAAGTCCGCCTGCCGCAGCAACGCCTCCAACGTATAAACGCTCTGCGGATACTGCTTCAAAAAATCGGCATACGCCTGTTGGGCACCGGGGTCGCGGGTCAGGCGCAGACTCTCCGCCAAGAACCATGCCGTCGTCTCATTCGCGGCGCACTTGCGGAAACCCTCGATCGCCTCCAGATAACGTCCCTTCTGCCAATCCTCATAGGCCTCAGACTCCTGCAGCTCCGCCTTACGCGCCGCTAGAAACAAATGACACTCACCGAGCATCTGCTCCGCCACAGGCCGCTTTGCATGCTCCGGATACTTCTCGATGAACGCCGCATAGCGCCTCACCGCCTCCTCATACTGCCGCTGCACCAACATAGACTGCGCCAACTGATACTCCACCTCCGCGCATTGCTCAAACTCCGCCCAGTTCTTGAGAAATTGCTCGCCGAGCTTTTCCACCTCGGCATAATCGCCCCGCTTCCACGTCGTGTCCAGCTTCCGCAAACTCGCATTTGCCAAATAAACCCGGCAACGCTGACGCAGGCGGGTGCAATGGTCGGTGTCCGTCTCTTGCGGAAACTCCGCCAGCAGCGTCTCATAATCCTTCATCGCCGCGGCATAATCCTGCTCCACATAATACGCATTCCCGCGGCTCAGCAAAGCCCCTTGCCGCAGCACGCGGTTTGTCGTGCCAGACAGCACGCTGCTGAACGATTCAATCGCCTGCGGAAACTCCTTCGCCTTAAACGCCGCGACAGCCTGCTCGTAAACCTCACGCTCATTCTCCGCCGCCGAGATTCCGCCTGCCAACACCGCTGCTGCCAAACCTGTCCAAAATAACTTCATGCTTCCTTCATCTCCGGGAGCCCCGCAGATTCCAACCGCGGCAACACCATCCCATTACGCACATCCACCCTGCAGCAATACGCCGCCTCTAAAACATCCTGCTTCAACACCTCGCCCGGCGTACCATCTGCCGCCACGCGACCCTCCTGCAACAACACCAAACGCGGGAAGAAGTGCGCCGCCAGATTCAAATCATGACACGCCGCCAAAACCGTCAACCCTTCCTCCCGACTCAAACGCCGCACCAGCCCAAACAGTTCAGCCTGATACCGCAAATCCAAATGCGCCGACGGCTCATCCAGCAGCACGATCTTCGGCGCCGCCGCTAGCGCCATCGCCAGCGTCACCCGCTGCTGCTCACCGCCGCTCAACTCCGCAAACTGCCGCTCCGCAAACTCCGCCGTGTGCGTCTGCTTCATCAACTCCGCCAAACGCGCATCATTCACCGTCGCCGACCGCGCCACTGCCAACAATTCCCGCACCCGATACGGCATCGTCATCGACAGTTGCTGCGGCACCACCGCCATCACCGCCGCCCGCAGACTCGCCGTCGGTCGCCGCCCAAAAAGACACACGCTGCCAGCCGTCGGCTTCAGCCAATCCGTAATCACCCGCAGCAACGAAGTCTTGCCCGCACCGTTCGCACCAATCAACGCCGCCATTTCGCCTGCACGCAGCCCCAGCGAAACATCCTGCAGCACCTCATGCCGCCCATACGCCGCGCTCACATGCTCCACCTGCAATGCGTAAAAGTTTAAATCCGCCACGTCCCCTCCTTCCGGCACAACTGCCACAAAAAGAAAGGCCCTCCGCACAACGCCGTAATCACACCCACCGGAATCTCCTGTGGCGGCAGGCAGCTCCGCGCCAGCGTATCGCACGCCACCAGAAACACGCCGCCAAACACCACACACGCCGGCAGCAGCCGCCGATATTCACACCCCACCATCCGCCGCATCGCATGCGGCACCAGCAAACCCACAAACCCAATCAACCCTGCCAGCGCCACGGCGCCCGCCGTCAGGATTGTCGCCGCCGCCAGCAGCAGCGGTAACATCACCCGCACATTCACACCCAGATGATGCGCCATCTCCGGTCCCAGCGCAAACGCATCCAACGTCCGCCCGCGGAACCACAGCGCCAGCACAATCAACAACGCCGCAATTCCCGTGCCCGTCACAATCCGCATCTCGCCAAACTGCAAGCCGCCCATCATCCACCACGTCACCGACTGCAACACGCCCGCACTCGACAAACTCACCACCGCCATCAAAATGCTCGAACACATCGCCGCAATCACTGCGCCGCACAGCACCAACAGATACGCATTCCCGCCGCGCGAACGTCCCGCCGCCAAAGCATACACCGCCATCATCGCCAACGCCCCGCCGATTGCCGAACCCGCCGGCATCAGCCAGCCCGCCGCCGCCGCGAGCGCCGCGCCTAATCCCGCACCGCTCGACACGCCCAACACATACGGCTCTGCCAAAGGATTCCGCAGCACCGCCTGCATCACCGCTCCGGCCGCCGCGAGCGAACCGCCCACAACGAAACCCGTCGCCACGCGCACCAACCGCAGCTCCAACACCGCATCCGAAGGTATGCCGAATCCCGCCGCACCTGACAGCAACGCCAACGCAAACACCCCCGCCGTCAACGCGGCACCTAGCAGCCACTTGCCCATTATGCAGTCATCAGCTTAATCAATTGCTGGCACAGCCGCGCTGCCGTAAAGTCCGGATGCGCAAGTCCCTTCATCGGCGCCAGTTCCACCACATCCGCCCCGACGATCTGCCCATGCGCCGCGACGCGGTCGAGCAGGTGAATCACGTCGAACCAGAACAGTCCGCCCGGCACCGGCGTGCCAGTGGCCGGCATCATCGCCGGGTCAAAACCATCCACATCAAACGTCATATAAATCTTCTTCGGGAACTTCTTCGGGATAAAAGCATACGGCATCTGCCCCGACGCAATCGCCTCGGCATCATACGCGGTGATCGTCTTCTTATTCGCCAGGCGGTAATCCCGCTCCTCCTCGCAATACGCCCGCGTGCCGATCTGAATCAACGGGAATCCCAGCTCATGCACCCGCCGCATCACGCACGCATGCGACAGTGGCGAATCCTCATACACATTGCGCAGATCCGCATGCGCGTCAAAATGCACAAAGCCGATCTCCTCGCCTGCATCCGCAAAAGCACACGCCGCACCCAGCGTCACCGTATGCTCGCCACCCAACACCAACGGCGCCGCACCGCAAGCCAGCGCCTGCATCACCTGCGCCTCAATCGCCTCCACCCACGCATGTGCATTCTTCGCCTGCTTCGGCTTCACCGCCGACTGCGTGTGCAGCGCATCCTTGCCCGGGAATCCGCTCCCGTCGAAAGCCTCCAACTGCTGACTCGCCGCCAAGATCGCCGCAGGGCCATTCTTCGCACCGCCGCCGTAAGAGACCGACAGTTCCATCGGCGCCGGAATGATATGCACCTTCGCCGCTTCGGGCGTAGCCGGGACAAACTCAGACTCTAAGAAATTCATACGTCACCTCTAAAAATGAGCATCCACAACCTTATACGATGCCGGCGGCAGCATTCCGCCCGACACAATCATCTTAATCCCGTCATCCACCCCCACATCGGTAAACTGCACATCCTCCGGCGGCATCATCAGCAGATACCCGCTCGTCGGATTCGGCGTCGTCGGCAGGAAGACCAAATAGAACTTCTCCCCCTTCTCGTTCCGGATCGACCCTGTCGCAAATCCAACCGCCATGCTCCCCCGATGCGGAAACGCCACAAACACCACCGCCTGGAAATTCTTCTTCGACACTGTGAACGTCTCGATCACCTGCTTCGTCGCCGAATACACCGTCTTCACCAACGGCACCTTCAGCAACAACGCCTCGCCCCACTGGATGAACTTGCGTCCCATCAACCGTGTCGCTACCCACCCCGTCAGGTAAATCAACGCCAGCATCACCACCAGCGACAGAATATCCGCTGCCCACAGTGGCAGTTTTTTTGCCCACGGCTTCAAGAACGGCCCCATCGCTCCCGTCAGCGCGCTATAAATCACCTGCAAAACAAACACCGTCACTGCCAGCGGAATCAGCACCAGCACGCCCGTGATAAACCGGCTGCGCACATGCGCCTTCCCCTTCGCGGCCTCCTCGACCTTCACCAAACCCTCTTCAGTCATAACCCTTCAAAACCCCTTAACGCCACACAACCCACACAAACGCACACGCCGCCGACACCGCCGCCGCGGTAAACGGCAAACCGATCCGGCCAAACTCCTTGAACCCGATCCTATACCCATGCTTCCGCAAAATCCCCATCGTCACCACATTCGCCGACGCCCCAATCGGCGTCAAGTTACCGCCCAAGCACGCGCCGATCAGCAACCCATACATCAACACCTCCAACGGCGCATCCATCGCCCTCGCCATCTGCTGCACCACCGGAATCATCACCAACAAAAACGGCACATTATCCACAAACCCCGACACCACCACCGACAGCACCACAATCAATACAAACCCCACAAACACATCGCTCCCCGCACTCTGCGCCAACACCCCCGCCAGCCGCTCCATCCACCCCATGTGACTCAACCCCGCCACCAACACAAAAATCCCCAGCAAGAAAAACGTCGTCCCCCAATCCAACGTCGCCAACAGCTTACCCACCGCCTGCGGCTCCTCCCGCCGATGAAACCACACCAGCCCAACCGCTGCCAACGCCATCGTCCACACACCCGCAAACCACGCAAACTCCGGATCCGCCAACGTCGCACACGACAACCCCGCTACCAACACCAACAGCAACACCGACGGCACCTTCGAGCGCACCCTCTCCTGCCTCACCCTCACCGCCTGCTCGCGCGCATGCCTAAACACCCACGCCAACACCAACAACGACGCAATCCCCCCCACCTGCACCGCAAAGAAAATGCCCGGCTTTCCATGAATCACAAAAAAGTCCCAGAACCCCATCTTCATAAACCCGGCAAAAATCATACTCGGCGGATCCCCAATCATCGTCGCCGTCCCTTGCAAATTACTGCTCACCGCAATCCCAATCAACAGCGGCACCGGGGAACGATTCAGATGCTTTGCCAAACTCAACGCCACCGGCGCCAGCAGCATCACCACCGCCACATTCTCCACAAACATCGAAATCACGCTCGCCAGCACGCACAACGCCAACATCGCCCCCCGGCCGCTCTTACACAAATCCACAAAAAACTCAGCCAACACCGCCGGCGCCTTCGACCACATAAACAGCTCCGCCAGCACCAACGTCCCCAAAAACAAACCCAACACATTCCAGCTAATCGATTCAGTAATGGCAGTCGTAAAAGGCAAAGCTCCGCACGCAACCGTCAACACCGCTCCCGCCATCGCCACATAAGCGCGCCAATCCGGCAGCACCACAAACAACGCATAACACCCCACAAACAAACCCAGGCAAACCCAAGCAAGCATTCGACAAAATCCTCCAAAAGCCTAGATTATACCAAACTCCTTATTATAAAGTAAAGCACATACCACCACGCTCCCCCACAAGCGCGCCCCATTTTCCCCCATATTCCCGACGAAATCGCGTACAGGCAATTCGGCAGGCGGCGTCGCCCCCGCCGCTGGTCTAAACAAGTTCGGTGGCTTTGACAAACCACCCTCAATTTACGCTCCACTCGGCCTCATCGGCCGCCCTCAATTTCGGCGAAAGTTCCACAGGCACCCCCATGGCTCTACCTTTTAAGAGTTAGACATGGAATAAAATAGGTTCATGCCTAGATTAGAGCGGATTTTCTCTGAACTGAGCTAAGAGTAGCAGATAAAGATCTTCTTGTCGATGATTAAATCTCCACTCCGTTTCTTTTAGGTATAGATAGAACATTTCAGAACGCACGCCGCGGAACT
>JAVBMC010000029.1:0-15890 GCA_031552845.1 Kiritimatiellia bacterium | reverse complement strand
TTATACGCCCCCGGCCAAAACAGCCCCGCCACCTGCAACACATTATCCGGATAAAAAAACGTATACGCCGTCAACGCCCCCAGCACCATACTCCACACCGCAAACACAGCCAACGACCACGCCGTTCCCTTCGTCCCCGACCTCATCCCGCACGACACCCCCATCGTCAGCCCCGCAAACGCCGCCGCATACACAAACGCCCGCGCCGACCACTCCGCCAAACTCAAAAACAGCTCCAACCCCATCTCGCCCGGAATCAAATAACACGACATCACATAAGCCGCCAACGCCCCCAATGCCATCGCCCCCGCCATCACCGCCAGCTGCCCGCACAGCTTCCCCAACACCCACGCCAACCGCGAAGTCCGCATCAACGCAAACCGTGCCGAACCGCTCCCCACCTCCTCCGGAATCTGCGCACTGCACAAAAACACCGCCAGCATCGGCGCAAACATAAACATCAACGCACCATACAACAACGCCAGCGGGTGCCGCCCCACCAACGCCTCATACAACTCCGGACTACCCGTCTCGCGTCGCACATTCTTCGTAAACTCCTTACTCTGCCACAACGTCTTCGACAGCCGCCCCGTCTCCCCCGACTCCTCCAGCTTCAACACCGAAACCGCCGTCCGCTCAAACACCTGAATCGCACGGATTCCCCCATACATGCTCGCCACCGACAGCACCCCGAACAGCAACAGCACCACCAACGCCCGCCGCGTCCGCAACGCATCCCGGCAATCCTGCCGCATCACGCAAAACACCTGCCGCCAAAAGTTCATCGCCCGCCACTCCTTGCTTTACGGAACTGCCCCTCAAAGCGCATCAACGGCTTCGCCACATTCGGATCGATAAACTCCATCAAATTCAGATTCCGCGACTGATCATTCTGCTCCGGCGTTAATACCGCCCCCAACGAATCATACGCCCCCACCACCGTATCGCTTGTCGCCTGCAGCACCCGCCACAACGTCTCCGTACGCGCGGCCGCCTCCAGCTCCCCCGACTCCTCAATGATGTCCGCGAATTCCTTGCAGATATCCCCCATCGCCTCATTCATCCCCGCCAGCGCCTCATTAAACCCCTCCTGCTGCTCCGCCGTCAGCGCCAACTTATCCACCCACTGCCGCTTTGCCAAATCCGAACGAGTTCTCCATGCATCCGCCGCCAGCTCGAACTGCTTTGCAAACGTCTCCTCGCCCTTCGCCTCGTCCGACATCTCATCCGCCGGCACGCGCCGATGCCCCATCCGCCGTGCGCGCGGTGCTGGCCTCTCATCCTCATCCTGCTTCTCCTCCACCACAGGCTCCGCAGCAACCGGCGGTGCGATCGGCAGAATCGACGCAATCGGATCAACCCCCCGCCGCTCACGCTGCGACGGGCGCGCCTCCAACTCATCCTTCAGACGCGTCACCTCTTCCTTCGCCCTCACAGTCTCCCGCCGCTCGCGCCACAACGCCATGCCGGAGAATACAAACATCAACACCACCAATGCCGCCAATACCCACCGATTATTCACTTCGGCCTCCTTTGCTTCGTCACGTCATCCGCAAACGCCCGCACCAAAATATCCTCGCCCAGACGTTTCACCTCCTGCACCCGCAGGCGTTTCAAATCCTTCATCAAAAAGCCCCGCCCATTCATCCCGCTGCGTGCCCGTGCATCATTCAACAGCGCCGGCGCATAGAACAGCAGATACTCATCCACCAACCCCGCGTCAATCAAACTCCCCGCCATCTTACCGCCCCCCTCGCAGAACACATGGACGATACCTTCTTTGGCCAGCGCCTTCAATGTCTTGCGCAACGGCTGCCGCGCCTCCACCACCAACGTCCGCCCCGCGGCCGCATCCGTCAGCACCTTCGATTTCGCCGGAATCTTCCCCAGCACCACGCGCCACTTCACTCCCGCCCCCGGCCAGCGCGGCTGCAACGACGGATCATCCATCCGCACCGTCTCCGCCCCCACCATCACCGCATCGCACATCGCCCGCAACCGCTGCACCTCCGCCCGCGACTCCGCGCCCGTAATCCACTGCGACGTCCCCTTACGGTCGGCAATCCGCCCATCCAACGTCAGCCCCAGCTTCAACGTCACAAACGGCATCCCCGTCGTCACATGCTTGATGAACGGCATGATCAGCATCCGGCACTCCGCACAGTCCAAATGCGTCACCTCAATGCCCGCCTCTTGCAGAATAGCAAAGCCCCGTGCCGCATGCTTCGGGTTCGGGTCGGCACACCCCACTACTACCCGCTTGATACCCGTGCGGATAATCAAGTCCGTGCAAGGCGGCGTACGCCCATGCGACGAACACGGCTCCAAAGTTACATATAAAGTTGCGCCCCGCGGACTCACCCGGCACGCGTCAATCGCCTCAACCTCGGCATGCGCAAATCCCGCCCGCAAATGCCGACCCTCGCCAATCACCCGCCCGCCCTTCACAATCACAGCCCCCACCGGAGGGTTCGGCGCCGTAGCTCCCAAACTCAACTCCGCCAGACGCAAAGCGCGCGCCATGTATCGACGATCTACATTCACGGCCCTCTACCGTCCCATATCTTTACGCGCCTTATCCAAAATCCCATTCACAAAGCGTCCCGCCTCCGTCGTGCTGAAAAACTTCGTCAAGTCAATCGCCTCGTTGATCACCACCGGAGCCGGCGTATCCGTAAACAACAGCTCATAAAACGCCAAGCGCAGCACATTACGCTCCACCGGCGCCACCCGATACATCGCCCAATTCTGCAGATACCCCTCGATCTTCTTATCCAGCTCGTTCGCGTGTGCCATCACCCCCCGCACCAGCTCCTCCGAGAAATCCCGCAAAGCCTTCGGCGCCACGCGGTCCGGCGTCTTCCGATCCCATACCTTCTGGCGGATCACCTTGCGCTTCTCATCCAGCTCGTCGAACTTCACGCTCCACTGCTGCTCCCAAAACGTAACGAACACATCGCCCAAGCGCGCGCCCGGATTCGCCTCCAGCTGGAACAGCAGCTGCAACGCCCACTCGCGGCCATTGCGCCGCGTCAAGTTACCATCGCCCATTTATTTAACCTGCTTGCAAAGCGAAACCATTTCAATCGCGGACTGCGTCACATCCCAGCCCTTGTTGCCCGCCTTCGTGCCCGAGCGTTCAATCGCCTGCTCCAGATTATCCGCGCACACCACGCCATTCAACACCGGCACGCCCGTCTTCAGCGAAATCTTCGCCAACGCCCGTGCCACCGTTCCGTTGATCAAATCCGCATGCGGCGTCGCGCCCTGAATCACCGCGCCCAACACCACCACCATATCATACTTCTTGCTCACGGCAACCTGCTGCGCAATCAGCGGCAGCTCATTCGCACCCGGCACTCGGATTACGGTCACATCCTCATCACGCCCGCCGTGACGCACGAAACAATCCACCGCACCCTTCAACAGCTGCTCTGTAAAAAAGCTGTTAAACCGGCTCACCACAAACACCGCGTTCATCTTCGACGCGCTCAACTGACCTGCTATTTCTCTCATAACTAGCTCCTTTCAACAAACTAAATCAAATCATCCACGCGCCCGATGCGCACTCCTACAGAAAGTGCCCCATCCGCTCCTTCTTCGTCGACAGATACCGCTCATTAAACGCACCCGGCTCCACACGGATCGGCACACGCTCCACAATCTCCAAACCATACCCCTGTAGCCCTACCAGCTTCTTCGGATTATTCGTCAACAGCCGCAGGCGTGAAATCCCCAAGTCGCTCAAAATCTGCGCGCCCACGCCATAGTCGCGCATATCCGGCGGGAAGCCCAGCTGCACATTCGCCTCCACCGTATCCAACCCCTGCTCCTGCAGCCGATACGCCCGCAGCTTCGCCGTCAGGCCAATCCCGCGTCCCTCCTGCCGCATATACAACACCGCGCCGCGCCCCTCATCCGCCACCTGCGCCATCGCATGATGCAGCTGCGCGCCGCAATCACAACGCGCCGAGCCAAACACATCGCCCGTCAAACACTCACTATGCACCCGCACCAACGGCGGCTCGCCCCCGCGCAAATCACCCATATACAACGCCAGATGCTCCAGCCCGTCCGACTTCGACGTATACAGCCGCAGGCGGAAATGCCCGAACGCCGTCGGCATATCCACATCCTCCTCAAACGACACCAGCTTCTCATTCTGCCGCCGCCACGCCACCAGCCCCGCCACCGAACACATCTTCAGCCCATGCTTCGTCGCAAACTCCCGCAGCTGCGGCAGCCGCGCCATCGTCCCATCATCCTGCATGATCTCGCAAATCACCCCGGCCGGCGACAACCCCGCCAGATGCGCCAAATCCACCGCCGTCTCCGTATGCCCCGTACGCGTCAACACGCCACCCTCACGCGCCTCAATCGGAAACACATGCCCCGGACTCACCAACGACTCCGCTGACGACTTCGGGTCAATCAACGCCTTCACCGTCTGCGCCCGGTCCGCCGCGCTGATGCCTGTCGAAACCCTATCCGCCGCATCCACCGACAACGTAAACGCGCAGCCGAACTTCCCCCCATGATTCCGCACCGGAGCCTTCTCAATACCCACCCGCTCCAACTGCTCACGCGACATCGGCACGCAAATCAACCCGCGCGCAAACCGCGCCATAAAATTGATAGCCTCAGGCGTCACCTTCTCGGCCGCCATCACCAAATCGCCCTCATTCTCGCGATCCTCATCATCCGCCACCACCACCATCTCCCCGGCGCGGATCGCCACAATACAACTCTCAATCGAATCAAACAGCTTGTCCATAACACGCAAATCCCGACATTACGTAATCGCCAGTATACTACAAAAACCACCCCAAAACAAGCCAAAACACCCCCATTCCACCCCGCCCCTGTGTATATTAGTCACCCCTGTGTGCGCCAGCCCCTCTCTTCCTCTCTCCGCGCCTCCGCGTCTCCGCGTGAGCTTTCTCCGCACCTCACTCCTAATACCCCGACTTCCATCCGGCACTCACGCTATCCGGTCTCGCGGAAGAAATGTCCGACCATCCATTCGCAAACGGCGCCAACGCTTTAACCTGCTCAAACACAACCTCACCGCCACGCCCCCGTACCGAGCGATACCACTCACGCTTCCCCTCCCGGTCTCCGCAAACAATCACTCCATCCCGAAACCTCAAGAACTCCGGCCCCTCGTCAAACTGACACGGCACCACCGACACCCCACGCCGGTCAATCACCTCCCACCCTCCAATATACTCACGGCTCGCAGACGCCAACCCTCCCTCAAACCCCGACACAAACCGAAACCCATCCGCAATCACCCGCCCCGTAAACCGATTCACATACCGCCATGTTCCATCCTCCTCCGGCAACACATCCCCATGCTGTCGAAAGAACCTATTCGAAAGAAACTCCGCCAGTTCATGAATCCCCTCCTTCGGCGTACGCGACCACACCGCAAAGACCGAGTCCGACACCGGCTCCACCGAATCATACGCCAACCCGCCAATCAATCTTCCCTGCGGATCCATAAACCCATACTTCTCCCCCTGCCCCACAACACACCACCCCTCGCGAAACCCCTCCACCTCCTCAAACTCCGGCCTCAACACACACCGCCCCGCACAATCAATAAACGACGCCACCCCCCGCTCATCCTCCACATCCACCAATCCGCACGCATCAAACTCCCCCACCTGCGCATACCTAAAATCAACCGCCACCCCATTGCGCCGGTCAATAAACCCATACGCCCCATCGCGCATCACCCCCGCCAACCCGCACGCAAACTCCACCGGCTCCTCATACACCGCCGGCACCACCCACTCCCCCGTACGCGCCGAAATCACCCCATACCCCTCCTCCACACACGCCGACCACAACTCCCCGCTCACATCATCCACATCCGGCTCCAACAGATCAAACCGACACGGCAAAGCCCACGACCCATCCGGCCGCACCGCCCCCGCCAAACCATTCCTATACACACACGCCGCCCCACCCACAAACGGCAGCGCCTCCTCAAACTGCGGCGCAATCCTCAACCGCCCCTCCAAATCCGCAAACCCATACACCCCATCCACCCGCACCGGCACCAACACATCCTCATCCATACACACCCTCCCCTCACAGAATCAAATCAAAATAATACAACACCGCCGCTGTCACCCCAAACGAAAACAACGGCAGCGACCAACACGCATACAACGACATTTTCCACCCATCCGCCCGACGCGCCGTCACAACCGCCAACGGCCCCGTCACAAAGGTCGATGACAGCAATAGCAGCCAATAGCCAACATCTAGCGATCCACCCATCCAAACCGGCAGACTATAAATCAAAACACCCATCAACACCCAACACCCCAGCACAACCCAAGGTGCAGACTCTTTTCCGCATGCCCACCGCGAGGCTCCCGCCAAAAGCAGACTCGGCACAAGGATTATCCCTCCCAACCACAAGATCGAAACGACTACCTCCATATTGGCCTCCTCAACCAAATTCGTTTACTGCTTTTCTGAACAGGCGCACTTCCAGTAAAGAGGCCCCTTACAAATATAGCTCAAAGTGAGCTTGGCACACATGTGTTTCCCCGCAGGATTTAACACCTTGACCGATACCTTGTACTCCTCATGCGGTTGAATCTGCATATTCAAATTGGACAGTCTTAAGTCGTTTAAAGCATCGCTCCCGTACATCGGGCCAAAGCTAACCTCAAATCCCGCCCTATTCTGCTTCTTCTCCTTAGCGGCATCGCAATCAATGCGTTGATTGAAAACCTCCTCACCTGTCGAACACCGAACCACCATCATTTGAAACACAAGCCCATCCGGCCAGGATTCATGCTTATCATACCAAAACTCAAAGCCGGGATACTTCACGCGTCGATGACACACACAAAACGTCTTCTCAAAAGTTACATCTGTCTCGCTCAAATTGACAATTCCTAAATCATAATCCCCAGGCACATCAAACTGGTGGCCTATCAACATTGCATACGTAAAAAACAACAGTGCAACCAGCCACACACACAACAAAATGTTTTTAAGGACGCACAGTCCTTTTCTCCAAGCGCTCATATCACCACCCCTCCGATCCCTTGACCGCCATCACGCAAAAGTCACCCTCCGCCGGAGTCACCACCTCGAACAAAATACCATACCTCTTCCCAAGCTCCAGCTTCGGCAACGGCATCCACACCGCATTCATCTTATCAACGCGATACCCCGGAGCAAACTCTGTAATTACTGCACCATCCATATCCTGTGCAGCAGACGCATATCCCACCAACTCATTATAAATAGCCTTCTTTGGCTCCTGTTCGCTAATCGTCAACCGCCCCACAAACCCCTTCGGCATCACGGTATCCGCATTAAAAGCAAGCCCCAAGTACATATTCCGAAGTCTATAACGGAAACTTACCTCTCTTTCAAACTTTGCGCCCTTCTCTCCTAGATTGACAATCGCCAAATCATCCACATACACCTGTGATTCATTCCGCGAAGCCCCCAATCGCTCCACATAGAAAAGCAAGCCCGTATAAACCAACATCATCAAAATAACAAATGCTTTAAACGCCTTCATGACACCTCCTGCTCACCTCTTCGCGACTCCACGTGAACTCTCTTTCATTTCACGCCTTGCATAAAACAACTATAGTCAGTATACCAGAGGCGACGGGGGAAAGCAAGCACTACATTTTTCAGACATTTTTGCTTGCCGACAACGGATGCCCACTTCATTTTACGCCTCATGCGAGCCCCCGCGAGAATGACACTTCCGCCAAAATTGTCATTTAGGCCATATTTCGGCTTCAGCCAACAGTTTCCGTCCACTTCTGCCCCAGATTCACTCGGAAACGGCTCCTCTCAAGCGTCATCTTAAGCCAAATCTCAGGGGGATCAATTTAACTCACGTCCACGAGTACAACTCACTCGCAGGCGCGAGTGACCCTGAGTCGTACACACGAGTGAATTTCACTCGCAGGTACGAGTCAACCTCACTCGTACCTACGAGCGCGGCCGTACGCCCCCCAAACTCAACGCAAAACAGGAACGCCTCCATCAAAACTTTCCTATATTACCGCCTGACCCAAACGCCATTTTCAGCGATTTACATCTACAACACTGTTCTTCACGCCAAACTCAACCCATCATCATATCCTGCCGACAGGAGCGCTCACGCGGAAGGGATGCTTATAACAGCTCAAGTATTAACGGACCGTCTAAACGTAAGGCGACGAGTTGGTAGGGGCGGAGGTCGAGCGTGAGGCTGTCGGTTTTTTCAGTGGTTTGGTTGGTCGCGAGGCGCGTGATTTTGCTGTCTTGGGGGAGCGTGATGGTGACTTGGCTGACGGGGAGCCATGAGGTATTAACGACCGCGAGGTAGGTGCCGTATTGGGTGAAGATGCTGCGCACGACGACCGCGGGGTTGTTGGCGGCTTGGGGGAGAACCGTACTGGGTAGCGCGGGGAGCGCGAGGTAGTTGGCGTTGAAGTCGCGCACGGTGCTGGGGTAGCCGCGGTTGAAGCTGTTGCCCATGAGGTAGCCGATCATGGTGGGGTCGCCATTGGCGACGGCGACGGCTTCGGCTTGCATGCAGGAGTCGCCGGCGCGTTCGAAGTCGCAGACGTAGTAGCCAATCTTCTCTTGATCGCTCACGTTATACATCATGTTTTCGTTGAGCGCGTAGTGGCGAACGATAGCGAGGTCTTTCTTGCCGCGGAAGAGGTCGAGCGTCTTGGGCGCGGCGACGGTGTAGAGGCGGTTGAAGGCATGGGAGAGGAAGATGCCGTCGTCGTTTTTGTAGCGCTGAGGATCGTCCGAAGGGCGGACGTGTTGGAACTCCCAGCCACCCCAAGTGGCGCCGGGCGCGAGCAGTCCGGTGAGGTAGATGTCTTGCTGGGCGATTTGGGCGGGCGTGAAGTATTCGCGCGAGCTGTCCGGCGTCAGCAGCGTCTTCCACCAATCGATTGTATCGGTGACGAAGCAGTTGCGCCAATTGCCAAAGCCTGTGCCGGGTTCGGCGGGGCAGCCGGTGAAGAGGATGACGGCATCGTCGACGCCGTTTTCGCGCAAGTAGTCGCGCATGGCGATGAAGAAGTCGCGGCGTTTGCCTTCCCACCAGTCGAGGTAGCGTTTGTAGAGGGTGGTGTTGGCGGCGATTTGCGCACGTGTGACGGCGGTGCCGCTGTTGGCTTCGGCGACGAAGCGGGCGATGGTTTCGTCGGAGAAGCTGACGGGCATTTGCATGCGCGGGCGGATCCATGCACCGAGGATGTGGGCTTGGTCTTTGAACTTGATGATGGTAAGGTCGAGCACTTTCTTGAAGTCGTCGTAGGCTTCGGGTGCGGTGAGGTCGACAAGGCCGGCATCAACCCAGCTGATGTCGATGAACTTGCCATCAGTGCGCGTGAGGGGGCGGGGCGTGCGTTTGGTGCCGAGGCCCTCAGGGCCGCGGCTGCCGCTGTATTCGTAGTAGGGGAAGACGTCAAAGCCGTACTGCCCGGCCATGATGACGCAGTCTTCCCATAGGTTGCGCATCTCGTTGTCGAAGTTCATCCATTTAGTGCCGTACGCGCTGGGGTCCCAATGCTGGCAGTGGCCGAACTCGAAGAGGTCTTTCGTGAAGGTGTTGATGCCGAGGAACTTCATCAGCTCCATCTTATACTTATACCAGTCGGTCCGGGTATTCACGCCGCGCACGCCTTGCGCACCGGTGAGGACGCCATCGGCCATCTCTTCGCGCCAGAAGATGTGGCGACGCGGAAGCGCGGCAGGCGGGTAGTTAATCGCGAGGGGCAGCGTATCAATGTCGAGCACTTCATACAAACGGATAGCGCTAACGGCGGCACCCTTGGAGCCGGGAATGTGCTTCTTGGCGAACTGCGAGATGATGACGTCTACGCCGTCTTCAGGTATGGCGGAACGTACACCGCTGCTGCGCCCCATCATCTTGCGGGCGGGGTAACGGTCGTGCAGTTGGAACATCGCCGTCCAGACTTCGTTCGTGCCGGAGAGCGGGACGCTTACTGACTCCACGTAGGGATCGACATACTTGGCAAGGAAAGCATCGCCCAGTGCTTGCCCGGTATGGATGCCGCGGATGGTTTCGCAGCCGAGGTTATGAATCGACATAGAGCGGGGAGCGTCCTCCGGATACTCAACCGCCAGCACGTACTTGGTGCCGGGGCTCAGGAGCGACATCTCTGCCAAACAGACCACGAAGTAAGCGCACTCGCCCTCGGTCGGCTCGATAACCCAGGTGGCTTTACCAAAGATATTCGTAACCGTTACAGCACCGGCAGGGTCGCAAAGGAACTTATGACGCGCCAGCAGATTAGTCGGCGTGATAGTGTCAATCAGCGAGAGGCGGCCAAAGGGTTCCATCGTGATGATGGGGCGGTTGCGGGCTTCTTCCTCCGCGCGGGCCAAGGCCTCTTGGCGTTCGCGCTCGATTCGCTCTGCTTCGGCCTTCGCCTCAAGAAAAGCCGTCCAGCCCTCCGGCGTGTAAGCATCAAGCGCAACCTCGGTGAAAATCGCACCGCCCGACTGCACCTCCAACATCAAATAACGGGTTGAGACATCTAACGGAACCTTCGCCCAGCTCATGTAGTAGTTACAGCCCCAGCGGCCAACTTCTTCCCATGCACCGGGGGTGCCGGCCTTGACAATCACATCACCTACGTTATAGGTATCATAAATCCACAGTGTTGCCAACGGCGTCTCTACGCCTAAATCAATAATAGCCTGCACCGGATAAACCGTACCGTGCAAAGCCTTCCACGGCGTCTGTGGGTTGCCCGTGGGCGGATCACCGACAATCGACTGCTCATCAACTAAGAAACTGAAATCAACCAACGGCGAACTGCTGGCAACCTGCTCTGCAGCCAGAGTCAAACGATGCTGCCCCGTAGGCGCCGCCAGCGCGGCACCCGCAAAGCACAACAGAGCCACACAGATAGATTCCCATTGCTTCATACTTCGCCAACCTTCCTTTGCTTGACTGCCTTTGCCTCTACGCATGTTCTAATTATAACGCTTTCCTGTTAGAGAAATCAATTGTAGTTTTCGCAACTCAATTGTATTTTTTGCAACAGCCTTGCCGACATCACCCGCTTTTTGGCTCGGCTTCATCGGCGCACCTCATCACGTACATTCAGTTGATGAGCGTAAACTGGCGAGGGGGCAGCCGTCTGCTAGCTTAGAAACGGTTCCACTCTTTTTGAGGGCTGGGGTCTTTTCCGGCGGCGTTGAGCCAAACGGAGATGCCCATGCGGTAGCTTTGATCGTATTTTGAACCGTCTTCGCGTTCGGTGGTGGGCATGTAGGAGCCGTAGAGGTGGAAGGTCATGCAGTCGAGGCGGTATTGGATGTAACCGCCGATTTCTTCAAGCTCGCCATCGTCGGTGTTGCCGCGGGCAAAAACGTTCCAGCTGAAGGCATCGGTCATTTGATGCGTCAAGCGGCCGTAGACGACGGAGTCCTGCTGGTCGTTGCGCCAGTAGTAATCGTAGACTTCATTGTCGCGGGTGATGTAGCCGACACTGAAGAGGAAGCGCTCAATGCGCCATTGGCAGAACATGTCGCCGTAGGCCAGCTGGCCGCTGTCGGGGTCGTACTCTGCCGTGACGAAAGCGCCGACATCGGCGGCAGGACGCCACGCCGCCTTGGTGCCGAGCAGACGCATGCCCTTCTCGCGCTGTTCGGAACGCATGCCTTCGGACTCGGTGTCGCGGCCTTGATACATCCAACGCTCGGTGCCGTTCTCAAAGACCCATGCGCCGTAGACGTCGAAATCAAAGATAGCTTCACGGTCACGCTTTTCCAACTCTTGGAAGATGTTGCGCATACCGAGGCGGAGGGCGTTATATTCGTGCGGCGGCGAGACGCCGTCTTGCCCGAATTGCTCCTGCCATTCGTACACCTGCTCCGTGCGGTCGAACGCGTAAAGCGAACCGTCCTTGGCGCCTGCAGGGTTAGCAATATAGGTATAGTCGAAGTAGGGGTTGAAAGTGTGGCGGATGGTGGTGTAATCAGCCACGGCCTTCAAGGAACCTTCCGTGCCTAACTCAAAGAGGCTACGGGTTTTGGTGGGCGAGAGGTCATCCTCGGTCGCGCTGATGTTGCTATACGCCGTACCGCGCCAACCGGCACGCGGCGTGATGGTAATGCCGTCGACGATTGAAATCGGACGTTTGATGAAGTGCTTGGTGTCGACGCGGGAGGAATCGTAATCAGCCCAGAAGCCGGGCGTGTAGCGGAAACGCTCCTCAAGCGCGTCTTTATACTCCTGCGGTTGGCGGGAATAGTAACCGGCCCGTGTTTCGGATTCATAGAAGAAACGCCAGCCGAGATTCTGCGGCATGATGTGCACGTAACCTTCCGGCAGACGCGCCACGCCGCCGTAGAAATCGTTGAGCGGACCGGACACCGCCGCGCCGCCTAACCAGCTGTGCTCACGGTGTTCGTAAGCGGCACGGTTAATCGGCTGGCTCTCATGACGGTAGGAGCTCTCCATGAAGTCGCGCATGACTTGCGAGTCGCTCACATAAGTACCGCGCAGCCAGAATTGATCGCGCGGGGTGATGTCAACGTTGTGCTCCAGCGTAAAGATATAACGGTCGCGGTCGACAGGACTGCTCCAGTTGCGATCATAGCCCTTGTAGTCGGGGTCTTGATCGTAAATCCAATAGCCGGTGAACTTACCGCTGCCGAAGCGTCCGAGCTTCCACATGAAGTCCTGCCCCAAGCCAACGCCCCGCTCCATATAACCGTCGATATGCGTCTTGGCGTCGATATCGAGCCCCTGCTTCGGCAGATCAATGATGTTCCACACATACGCGCCCAGCAAGGATGCGCCCCACTTGGAGTTATACGCCGGCAGCAACCGCACGCCGTAGTGGGTGTTTAAATCCTTATACCAATACGGCAGGTAGGCGAACGGAATGCCGAACATATACGGCACAGCTCCCTTCAACACGGCGGAATGATTGTCGCGCGCACGGACTTCCTTAGCATCCATGCGCCAATGCCAGCGGCATTGCTCGTTGGTACAAGTGGAAAGAGAGCTGCCATACAGGCGCAGCGTGTCATCGCCCTCACGCATCAGGCTGTCCATCGTCAACGTCAGCTCGCGCACCTTCAACGTGCCCTCTTCCGCAACCGCGCGTCCGGTCTTAAGATTGTAGGTCATCCGCTCGCCCTGCCATTGGCCGATGCCGTTATGCGAGACCTGCACATTCCCCTCTGCCAGCACATCGCCGCTTTCGCGGTTGACGGACATCCGATCGGCAAGCAACTCCGTATCGCCCTTCTTCAAACGGGCATGTCCCGAAGCGACTGCATCGCCGGTCTTTTGCGTACCTTCCAGCTTGTCGGCGGTCAGAGTCCAGTCAGACGCATCCCCCGTCATTTGAAGCGGAAAGAGCTCCATCTGGCCCTGCACCGAACCGGCAGCCAGCGACAGGCAGACAGCCGCTATCGTGACAAAACGAATCATATGCCTTTGGCGTCAGATGCCGAGTAGAGAACTTGTCCCGCCGCATCCAAAATCGCGAACGACTCCGGGTGGCGATTGGCTTCGGTCTTGAATGTCAAACGCCCGCCATAGCGACGTTGCATATCAACGAGAATCTGTTCGTCCTCGGTGCGCAGACGTTCCAATACGCTCGGCGCCACCAGAATCTGCAGCTCTGTCGTGCCCGGCGTCTTCTGAGCTTTGCGCATCACGCCGGCAATCTGTCGTTGGATATCCACGCTCAACGCCAGCGGTGCCTTGATCACGCCATGGCCGCGGCAATAGGGGCAATCCTGATACATCTGCGAGAGCAAGCTCTCCTCCTGGCGCTGACGGGTCATCTCCATCAAGCCCAAGTCGGAAATCGGCAACACGTTCGTCCGCGAGCGGTCGCGCTTCAACGCCGCCTTCATTGTTTTGTAGACTTGGTTCTGGTGCTTGCGTGACTTCATATCAATCAGGTCCAGCACCACCAAACCGCCGATGTTACGCAAACGCAGCTGACGCGCAACTTCCTCCACGGCCTCAAGGTTCACCTCAAGAATCGCCTCTTCCTGCGACCCCTTGCCGCGATGACGCCCGGTATTCACGTCCACGGCAATCAACGCCTCGGTCTCATCAATCACCAAGTAACCGCCCGACGACAAATACACCTTGCGGCGGAAAGTCTCTTCCAACTGACGCTCAATCCCGTAATGCTCAAAGATCGGATGGTTGCCCTCGTAGCGGGAAATCACCCGCTTCGCGCGGCGGGAAATCCGCCCCGCCACATCGCGGATGCGGTCATAGGCCTCCACATCATCAATCGTCACGCGGTCAATATCTTCCGTCAGCCAATCACGCACCACCCGCTCAATCAGGTCGGGTTCCTGATACACCATGCACGGCGCACGGCGCGTGCTGATATTTGTCTGCAGCTCCTGCCACACATCCAGCAGGTTCCGCAAGTCACGCGCAAATGCCACCTTGCTGGCACCCGCACCCACCGTCCGCACAATCAACCCCAAATCTTCGGGAATCTTGTTCGACATATTCAGACGGTCTAAAATCCTTTTCAGGCGGACGCGCTCTTCGCCATCGCCAATCTTACGCGACACTCCGCGCAGACGACACCCCGGCATCATCACCAAATAACGCCCCGGCAGACTCAAGTTCGCAGTAACGCGCGGCCCCTTGGTACTAATGGAGTCCTTGGTAATCTGCACCACGATTTCCGAACCCGGAGGAAAACGCTTGGCTATTTCGTCATTGGAAATCCGCCGGCGCTTGGACGAACGCGACTCACTTTCCTCATCCAACCGCCCATCATCATCCGGCAGCATGTCCCAGTAGTGCAAGAAGGCGTTCTTCTTCATCCCTATATCAACAAACGCCGCCTGCAGGTCGTGTTCCAGATTCTGAATCCGCCCTTTAAAGATACACCCGACCAATCTCTCCTCCGTCGGATGCTCGACTTGGAACTCCTCAATCTTTCCATTCTCCACCACCGCCACGCGTGTCTCAAGCTTCTCCGCATTGACGATGATCTCACGTTTTGGTGTTTTCTTCAACCCATTCTTCAACCAACTTAACAAACCCATAGTATTACTCTTCGCAATTATCCTGCCTAAACAAACTCGGCGTTCCCTCGCCATGCAGCGAGACGCTTATCAAAAGGCCAACAGCCGCCATCATCGAAAGCATAAACGTGCCGCCATAACTCAAAAACGGCAACGGCAACCCGGTCACGGGCACCAACCCTACAGTCATGGATATGTTAATAAATAAATGACTAAAAAGCAAGGTTGTAATACCTACAACCAATAATTTTCCGCCATCATCTTTACATCGGCACCCAATCCAAATCCCCGGTAATAGCAGTCCCAACAAGAACAAACCTAGGATTGTCACGCTCCCCGCAAACCCCATTTCCTCGGCAATCACCGCAAAAATGAAGTCGCTTGACGACACCACCTGCGGCAAATATCCCAGCAGATTCTGGTCGCCATTCAAATACCCCTTCCCCCAAAGACCGCCCGAACCCACCGCGATTTCCGACTGCCGCTTATTATAACCACTCCCATGAATATCCTTATCCGGGAATAAAAACGTATCAATCCGCTCCCACTGATGCGGCCTCAACCCTGTCCACTTCACCACCTGCGCCCGCTTCTCCGGCGACAGATTCCGCGACTCCACCCAATACACCGCCCCCAACTCAAACGCCGCCGCCGCCACCCCCACCAAAATCAAACTCCACAACAGCCTCGGCGCCACATTCGCCGCAAACAGCATCGCCAGCGTCGTCGGCACCAACACCAACGCAGTCCCCAAGTCCGGCTCCAACAAAAGCAACCCCATCGGCACCGCCACCCGCACCCCAGCCAGCCCCCGCCCCCCCCCCCCCCCCCCCCCCCGC
>JAVBMC010000006.1:0-48076 GCA_031552845.1 Kiritimatiellia bacterium | reverse complement strand
GAAGGTAAATTCGGCCAATGCAAACGCCGTTTAGGCCTCGGACGCGTGATGGCCCGCCGTCAAGACTGCTCCGAGACAGTCATCCACCTGACCATCCTTGCGGCCAACCTCATCCGATGGGAGCAAGAACGCCAGCGGCGTGTTCGTGTCTATTTTGTTTTACACCTTTTAGAGATTAGCACGCAGGCCTATACCGGTGCATTACATGCTGCGGCCTAGTGCCGCCACATTCAGCAGACCCTAAATAACTGGAAGTTGATCTTCTGTTGCTCCAAGATGAACTGCCAAGGGGTTAGTCCCTGTAAAGTCTTCAGGCGCTTACCAAAGTTATAGGCATTTAGAAAGTCTTCCAAGTGACGGCACAACTGCTCATGCGTGGCATAATAATAGGTTTTGACGGTGGCTTCTTTGAGTGTTCTGTTCATCCGCTCGACCTGTCCGTTAGTCCAAGGATGACACACTTGCGTCTTGCGGTGTTCAATGTTGTGATCGTGGCAGATGCGTTCAAAGACCGTTTTGAAAGAGAACTCCTTTGAAGCCCGGCGCACGAACTGGCTGCCGTTATCTGTGAGGATCTTATTGATCGGGTAAGGCACTGTATCGATCACGCGCTGCAAAAACCCGCCTGCCGTAGCTTGCGTCATCTGCGGATAAAGCTTGGCCACGGTAAACTTAGAGGTTCGGTCAATGGCCACAAAGAGATAAAGCTTGCCCTCGGCAGTCTGCACCTGCGCGATGTCGATGTGGAAAAAGCCGATCGGATAGCTCTTGAACGCTTTGTGCCGGGGACCTTTCTCTGCGGATCTCATCGGGCATCCGTTACGCCTCAGGCAACGGTAAAGAGCCGAACGTGATAGCAAAGGAATGGTCTCTTGCAACACATAAAGCGTATCATCAAGCGGCAGGCGGGTTAATTCATGAAAAGCCAGAACGGCTTTTTCTTCGGCTTCTGTGATCGTGGTGCGCCGCGTCTTATACCCCATGGGCGCATCCTCAACAAAATCCCTGCCTTTCCACTTCGCGACCGTTTTGGGATTCACCCCAAAACGCTCTGCGAGCACGGCTATGCTCTCTTTTGATAGCTGTATCTCTCGACGCACTTCTTGAGTCGTTCTGGCGCGTGGGTGTAATACCTGTCCCATAGCTCTTTCCTTTCTTTTGAATCTAGGGCGTAGTATAGCCCATTTCTAAGCGGAATGCAACAGCTAGGACAGCCCCTTATTTAATGCAAAGATATTATCAGATACGTTGTAAACCGTAATCGGCATCTTTTCCAACACCAACAGCATGGGGATAACGGTGAAGAGCGGCAGAAGAATCAGTCCAATCGCTTTCCATCTGTGCGGCATATTGAACTTGGCGGCGAGCGCGATGAATGGATCTGTGAACAGGCACGTTGTTGTAACGAATGCTGCCCATCGGTTGAGCGATAGGAACAGAGTTCCAATTCGTAGTTCGTCCAGCCCGTTGCCACAGTAGGCAATGACGTATCCGACCAGCACCAGCAGTGCCACCCATCCTGACAGCACCCACCGTACGCGGTGGCGGCTCTTGCAGCACCATTGATCAATGGCAAGCAACACGCACGTCGATCCGTAGATAAAAGGCGAGAGGAGTAACACCGTCCACAAAGCGCTGATGGCGATTGTAATCATGTTGTCGGATGTCATGTGCTGCTCCTTTTCGGGCTACGGATTAGTGGATATACAGGACGTATTTGGTCGCCCAATAACCGCCGAGGCTGAGGAGGGCGGTTCAAGTCAAGGTTATATCCCAAGTGAGTTTTGTCTTGGCGGCGAGTATGACGAAGATGCCGGAGAAGTAAACGTTGGACTGCTCAAGAAGCAGTTTGCGCCAATAGCTGTCGGGCGGAGTTGGCATTGGGCCATTGTAAACCGTCATCCCGATGGATGCCAGCAGAATCAGCCACGTCCCGGCGAGTATCCAAGGCCGACACTCAAACTCTTGCAGCATGAAAGATACGAACACCATCACGCAGACTGCAACTGTCCACATGCGGTCAATTCCTCTGCCACCGTAATAACGGAATAGAAGAGGTGCGTGTAGAAGAAGTGCGGTTGTCATAATGTCTTGTTGGTTAGGCTAGGCAGCAAGGCGGGCTAAAAAGAGCAGCGTGGAGGGAATGACAATAGGAAACAAAACCAAGATAGCTATCGCCCTTGATAGACGAGGTTTGCGCTTAGTCACTAGGATGACCAACGGGCCACTTGGTGCAGCGAGTACGCTAAATTCAAACATAAGAGCATAACGCAGGTAGTTGTTTCGAGGAAAATAAAAAATATAATGATTCCTGCGAGAATAATCAGCCAACCAGCAGCAATGATCTCCAACTGGTAACAGTTATTACGACAAAGTCTTGCAAGTCCCAGGAGAGGCAGAATTGGGATGTAAGCAAAAATAACCATCATGCTAATCTCCCAAATGATAAAGTAAAAACCAATCGACTCCATCGCCGCCGCCAGTATCATGTCAAAGCTCCCTCCCGGACACGGCCATCCGGATGTCGAGCAAAATCCACGTTGGCCATTCCTGATATCCACCGCCCCTATTGTAACATAAACCTACGGGCAGGGCAAGGGAATGTCGAAAATGGAGGCGAGAAGATATTTCTCAGCCGGCATTTGCTGCAGAAGTTGCACTCGGCTCACACAAATCTGTCAGCCAGCGTACGCATTTGTGACAGGCGGCTGTCACGAATTTGACAGGGGGCTGACACAAGCTTGACAGCCAGCTGTCACAACGTTACCAAACGTTTGGCAGGCGATTGGTAAAAGTGAGATGTCGGGCGATTGAAAAAGGCGCAGTAATTTGTGACTGAAATCAGTATCTGTTTGCCAATTCGGGGTGTTGGGTGTGGGCGAAATTATTCCGATCTTTTTTGAAGCTATGCTGTAGATTTGGCGGCGGTTTCACATTCTTAAGGGTGGGGCGATGGTGCTCCGTGTGGAATAACACAAACTTGGAGGTGGAGTATGAAAAAGATCATGTCGTTGGGAGTTATCGGAATGGTTGTCGTTGGCCTCAGCGTTTCTGCAAGCGCGTTTGAGCGGGAGAGTGAGCATCCGCCGTTGTCGGAGAATACGAAGCGGGCGATTGCGGATTATAAACGCCAGCCGACAGAGGAGAATAAAAGCACGCTTCTGAAGGTGATGAATGAGAGTTATGACGGCGTTATCCAGTTGAAGAAGGACAAACTTGCCGAGCGTATCCGCGACCGGGATAAAAATATCAATCGTTGGCTGCAGGCGGTACGTTCCGGCGGCGTGCCGCCGTTCATGACGCTGAATACGGAAAATAACAAGGGGGATGAACGAAAGGTCGTTGCCGAGGCGGTGGAGGCCTATAAGAAGGATTCGTCGGCCAAGAACGAGGCGGCGGTTAAGTCGGCGCTGACGGCTTATTATGATGTATTCATTGATGAACAGCGCAAGCATATCAAAGAGACGGAGGATGCGCGGGAGTCTCGGATGACGGCGTCTTTGGCGCGGTTTACCAGTGACCGCTTCCGTCCGGGACCGCGAGGAGCAAGGGCCACGGTTGCGCAGGATGATGTGCTGAGCGAAATCATCTGCGCGTATATTTCCGTG
The DNA here is from genome assembly GCA_031552845.1 of Kiritimatiellia bacterium. GTDB lineage: Bacteria > Verrucomicrobiota > Kiritimatiellia > RFP12 > DVOR01 > JAVBMC01. The sequence continues at coordinate 44,468 of JAVBMC010000006.1, read as the reverse complement.
GGTGCGGAGATTGTGCCGGTCAATCCGGAAGCGCGTGTTCGGGAACGGGGGTTCAATGCGGCGATCAATACTGCTCAGACGCGCTATGAGAAAGAACCGACAAAGGAGAATAAGGCGGCGTTGAGAGCGGAGATTGCCAAGGCGTTTAGGGCGGCTTGCGATGTGCGTCTTGAGGAGATCGCCAAGGCGGAAAAGAAAGGGCTTGCCGGAGCCGGTGGGTTGTTGGCGCAGATGCAAGATGCGGAGTTCCGCGACAGTCAGTTTCGTGAGCTGACGCAGCAGCGGAATCTGTACGGACGCATTGACCGCATGGTGACCTTCGGGCGTAATACGACCGGGGATTGGGAGTCGCGGATGAAGGTGGAGTCGCGGGAGCTGGCGAAGCTTCTGCAGGAGTCCGGGAAGACAGCTAAACAGGCTCTCGAGTCGAATTTCAATGACGTGTATGCGAAGATGCTGAGCGTTCAGAAGAAGCACCTGCAGGAAGTAAAGGCGAAGCTGGATTCTTTCACCGATGCGACGTTGGAGGAGTTGGTGGATTGAGGTAAGAACACCGCCCCAGGGAGAGTGCAAGTTTGACTTTTCGTCATTTCGTGTTATAGTTCGCCTGATGGACAAGGAGTGAAAGGAAAGCTTCACTAATGCCGAACGATAATGCAGAACGATTGAGCTACTGGGGCGGTGTGTTTGCGGAACACCGGGCGCGGCTTTTGGGCTTGGCAAGTCGGAGTCTCAACCCCATTCTGTTGCGCCGTGTTTCGGTTGAGGATGTGGTGCAAGATGCGCTGGCGGCGGCGTGTGAGAGGATTGGCTTCTTCGAGAGTAACCCCGAAGTGCCCGTCTATTTCAAGCTGCGGATGATTCTGCTGCAGACGGTTGCGGGGCTTGAGCGGAAGCATTTGCAATGCGGCAAGCGCGACGCGTATAAAGAAGTGGAGGTCGCGGAGGAGGGCGATGGCACTGCCGCCGGGTTCAACTGGAATATGTTTGCCTCTTCTGTCACCTCACCTGTGTCCAAGCTTGCCCGTGCGGATCGTTATGTGCTGCTTCAGCAGGCGTTGGAAGCGCTGCCGGAGAACGACCGCCAGGTGCTGACGCTGCGGCACTTTGACGGCATGTCCAACCAAGATTGCGCCGAGGTGTTGGGGATTGCCCCGAAGGCCGCGAGCATCCGCTATGTGCGGGCGTTGGAACGTTTGCAGGGCGTGTTGTCGCAGTTGACTGAGTTTAAACCATGAGTGAAAGTCCTTCCTTTGATGATTTGGTCGAGCAGTTTCTTGAGCGCTGCCGTGTGGGTGATGTGCCGGATGTGAAGGCGTTTGCCGGGGAGTATCCGGAGCATAGTGCGCGGCTGTTGGATGTTCTGCCCGTATTATTGGATATGGAGCATTTGGGTGGCGGAAACAAGACTCAACCGATTGCTTTGCAGTCTCCTAATTTGCCCGATATGGCCGGGACGGATTACCGCTTGCTGAAGAAGATTGGCAGCGGTGGCATGGGCGTTGTGTTTGAAGCACTGCAAGTATCGCTCAACCGGCAAGTGGCTGTCAAGCTGTTGGCCCCTTCATTTGTTGCCGATGCCGCACAGCGCGAGCAGTTTGAGCAAGAGGCGCGGGTGATTGCCATGCTCCATCACCCGAATATCGTGCAGGTGCTGAGCGCGGGACATACGGATGAGGCTTGTTATTACGCGATGGAGTTTATTGACGGTAAGGGGTTGGAGCATTACCGTTCAACCGATTTGCGTGAGATTGCAAGGATCGGCCTTCAGGCGGCACAAGGGTTGGCCTATGCCCACAGCTGTCAGGTGATGCACCGTGATATCAAACCAGCGAACTTGTTGCTGGATGCAAACGGCACTATTCACATCAGCGATTTTGGACTCGCGTGCGTTCTGCAGGGTGGTGCAGAAATACTTGAAGAGGGGGACTCCCGCAGCGGTACGTTGCGGTATATGGCGCCTGAACGGCTGTCGCAGGGGGTGAACACGTTTTTGACGGATCAATACTCCCTCGGGGCGACGCTTTATGAATTGGTGACACAAGCGCCTTTGCTGACCGAGGGGACTCAGGATGATTTGGTCGCACGGATTTGCAGGGAACCTGTTCCGCCGCTCACATATGCCGAGCCCGACCTGTGTGCCATCATTAACAAAAGTCTTAGCTTCAATCCTGCAGACCGCTATGCGAGCATGGAGGAGTTTGCTGAGGACCTGCGCCATTTTCTCAACCACGAGCCGGTGAAGGCGGCGGCGCCTTCGACGCTTCGGCGTCTCTCCTTGTGGGTACGCCGCAAGCCGGCGCTGGCGGCATTGAGCCTTTTGTCAATCGCCTGTTTGGCGGCGTTTATTGTCGCATTGGCGGTCGGCTATATCCGCACGGCCGCCGCGTTGAAATTGGCCGCACGTAATGCGGCGACGGCGCATGCAACACTCTCAAGCATCTTCGGGCACATTGAAAAGCAGACGCCGACAGCCAGCGCCAGCGTGCTGCTTTCCACGCTGATGCCTTACTATCAAGAGATTGCCCAACAGCGGAATTTGTCGGATGAACAGGTGGCCGAAGCGAACAGCATTATCGGCACAGCCGCCTTGCGTTCAGGAGATTATCCGCTGGCAGAAACAGCATTCCGCCGCTTGTCGGAACTTCGCGCCGATGCGTTTCCGTTGAACCAGCTGGCCGAATCTCTCAAAAAGCAGGGAAGGGTACAAGCCGCAGAAGCCGATGCGATTTCCCGTCAAGTAGTTGAACGCTATGCACAGTCGTCTGTTCCGGCAGACCGTTATGAAGCGGTGCGTGCACTGTTGTCGCTGTCCGACAACCCGGAGAGCAAAGAACGGCAACAAGCCTTTGAGATGGTGAAGGCGCTTTTGAAGGCGTCACCCGGCAAGCCTGACTATCGGTTCTTATATGCAGTTATTCTCGGCGCCAACCCGCGCCTCTTCCCCGGCGAACGGATATCGGGGGTTGAGCCCAATGCAGTGACGCTGCTCAACCAGCTCGCAGGGGAATACCCTGAACAGCCGGAATATGGTTTGGCGTTAGTCGACCTAATGAACCGCAAGCTGCGCTACGCGCGGAACTTTGCCGACCGCGATTGGAAGGACCTTGATGTTGCCTTGGAACTTTCGGACCAACTGCTCGGGCGCTTCCCAAATACCCCTCAAGTGGTGTCCTCCGTGGTTCAATTCCGAACTGCCCATATCAACGCCCTACGCCGCAAGGGAGACATGAGTACAGGCCGGAAAGAGACAGAACGCCTGTTAGGGATGTTAGAGATACTCTTCAATAACCCCGAAACCCCGGATGCCGCCAGAGAGTGCTTAGTCCGCATGCAGTTAGAACGTCTGGAACAAATCACCGCCACTAGCCGTGCCGATACTGCGGAGCGCCTAGCAACAACCATTCGAAATGAACTGAAGATCTATAAGGGCGTGCAAAGCCACGAATTCCAGCAATCTTTAATCCGCCTCACTGCCGAGGCCACGGCCAAGCCGCAGGAGAAGTAATCTGGTTTAGCGGGTGTTGTTCCGGCGCGCTTGCGTGTGTACCTTATATTAAGGCGGCTGGGGGGAGAGGACAATAAATGTATATTTTGGCGGGTTTTGGCTTGTTTGCGGGGGAGGATTGTGTTATGCTTGCGGACTTCCGTTGTGGAAGAACTGCTTGAGTGCCGCTTCTTGGGTTGCGGATTTCGTTGAGTGGTTGTGTGTTAACCTCAATTCCATTTGAGTGTGCGCAGTGCCGACAGGGCATGGGGCGGGCTTAAATGAAGTAATAATAAATATGGCAATTCGCAAACCTGCGGCCGCGACTCCTAAAACGGGTCCGATGTATGACGCAATGAATGCTGCTCTGGCGCAGCAACCGACGGTTCACTTCAAGCCCGGTTCGATTATCACCGGCACGATCAGCTCAATCAAGGATAACGAAGTTCTGGTGAACATCGGTTACAAGTCCGAAGGCGCAGTGAACGCCAGTGAGTTTAAAGATATCTCCGCAGTCAAGGTCGGCGACGAAATCAAGGTGCTCTTGCTGGACCTCGAGAACGACAAGACCGGCATGGTGATGCTGAGCAAGCAGCAGGCCGATGAGAAGATCCGTTGGGAAACGATTCTCGCGAAGTATGCAGAAGGCGCTGTTGTCAAGGGTAAGATTATCGGTAAGGTGCGCGGCGGTTTGACCGTGGCGATCGATGATATCGAAGCTTTCCTTCCCGGCTCGCAAGTGGACATCGTCCCGGCGCATGACCCGGATACTTATTTGGATCTCGAGGCCGATTTCAAGGTCATCAAAATCAGTGACGAGCGCCGAAACATCATTGTGTCCCGCCGTGAATTGATTGAAGACCAGATGGTCGATAAGAAGCGCGAGCTGCTCGCACAGATTGAAAAGGGTCAGATCCGTCAGGGCCGCGTGAAGAACATCACCGACTTCGGTGCGTTTGTTGATTTGACGGGCATGGACGGCTTGCTCCATATCACCGATATGAGTTGGGGCCGCATCAAGCACCCGACCGAAATGTTGAAGGTCGGCCAAGTGCTGGACGTGATGATTTTGGATGTGGATCTGGAACGCGAACGCGTCTCGCTCGGTTTGAAGCAAGCGCAGAGCAATCCTTGGGTTGATATTGACAACAAGTATCCCGTGGGCAGCCGCCTGCGCGGTAAGGTTGTCAACCTCGTGCCTTATGGCGCGTTTGTTGAGATCGAGCCGGGCATCGAAGGCCTCGTGCACGTGTCCGAGTTCTCTTGGACGAAGCGTATCGCCCGCGCGTCGGACGTGTTGTCCGTCGGTGACGAGGTCGATGTGGTCGTTCTCACCATCAACTCCGATGAGCAGAAGATTGCTCTGGGCATCCGCCAGACCGAAGCCAACCCGTGGGATACCGTGCAGGACCGTTACCCGGTCGGCAGCCGTATCAGCGGCAAGGTGCGCAACTTCACCACTTACGGTGCGTTCGTTGAGATGGAAGAGGGCATTGACGGCATGATTCACGTTTCGGATATGTCGTGGACGCGCAAGATCAACCACCCGAGCGAGCTCCTGCAAAAGGGCCAGCAGGTCGAAGCCGTTGTTTTGGAGATCGATCCGGAACAGCAGCGCATCAGCCTCGGCATGAAGCAGGCTTCCGACGATCCGTGGAGCACGATCACCAGCCGTTACGCAATCGGTCAAGTCGTCAAGGGCAAGGTTTCCAAGATCGCTTCCTTCGGTGCGTTTATCGAGCTCGAAGACGGCGTCGATGGTTTGGTGCACATCTCGCAGATCAGCGACCAGCATGTTGACAAGGTCAAGGATGCTCTCAAGGTCGGCCAGGACGTCGAAGCGCGTATCGTGAAGATCGATCGCGACGAACGCCGCATCGGCCTGTCCATCCGTGCCGTGAACATGGATGAGGCTGAAGTTGCCGAGCTGACCCGCGAAGTCAACATGACTGACGGCGGCGAAAGCTTGGGCGGTTTGGCGAGCGCTTTCAACGACGCTTTCGCGGCCAGCGAAGAGTGGCGTCCGGGCGCTGAGTAATCCAATCTTGCTCAGTTGAAACAAAGGGGAGTTTTCTGTAAAAAGGAAGCTCCCCTTTTCCTTTTAAAAAGTTATCAAAAGGGCGTGATTAGCCTTGTTTTCCCTGATGGGTTGGGTTATATTACGCCCTCTTTCGATTTAAGGAGCAAGTGTATGAAAAAGCCTGCAAACAAGACTGCGACAAAAAAAACTACCGCAGCCAAGTCTCCTGCCAAGTCCGCCGCTAAAGCGCCGGCCAAGGCTGTGAAAGCCGTGACGCCTCAGAAAGCGGCACCCAAAGCTAAAGCACCTGCGAAGCCGGTCGCTGCTGTCAAAGCCGCACCGAAGAAGGCGCCGGCGAAAAAGCCCGCTGCCGCTGTGAAGACTGCTCCGAAGCAAGCGCCGGTGAAGGCCAAGGCGCCTGCCGTTGCGAAAGCGTCCAAAGAGACCGTTAAAATTGTTATCGGTCAAGCCATTCTGCCGCCGCCGGTTATCGTCAAGCCGAAGCCGAAGCAGCTCGCGCCGCTGGGTAAGCCCACCAAGGAAGATAAGCACCGCTTTGACAAGGCAGCCTTGAAAGAATTCAAGCAAGGTTTGCTGGCCAAGCGCGAAGAGTTGATTGGACAGATGAACGTGATGCGCAAGAACGCGTTGGAGCGTTTCGACGAAGAGAATATTGAAGAAGATGGTACCGACTCCTTCAGCCGTCTGCAAACATTGGAACAGGCGGAGTCGCAAAACCATCAGATTCTCGCCATCGATGAGGCACTGCGTGCGATTGAGCGTGGGTCCTATGGCGTTTGCCTTGAGTGTGGCCATTTGATCCGTCCGCAGCGTCTGCTGGCATTGCCGTTCGCGACGATCTGCATCAATTGCGCTCAGGCCCGCGAATCCAACAATCGTCCGAAGCGGTTCATCTGATGCGCCGGTTCTTCACGACAAGCTTGTTGATCGGCCTGTGCGTGTTGGCAGCCGATCAGCTTGTCAAGTGGCTCGTCGTCTCCAACTTAGTTGAGGGCGGCGGGTTTACTGTTTTAGAGGGACTGTTCGACATCCGCTACGTGCGCAACCCCGGGGCATCCTTCGGCATCTTGGCCGGCAAGCGTTGGCTGCTGGTGGGGTATGCCGGATTCGCGCTGCTAATATTCTACTATTTTGCCAAGAGGCTGTTTGCGCATCTGCCTGCCGGTGCGTGGGTGTTGGGACTGCTGACCGGCGGGACCATCGGCAACTTGTTGGACCGGGTGTTCCGCGGTTATGTCGTTGACTATTTAGATTTCTACTGGGGCAATTCGCACTTCCCCGCATTCAACGTAGCCGATAGCGCGATTTGCATTTCTGTTGCGTTGCTGCTGCTTGCACAGTGGATAGATGAATACCGCCGCCGTCGACAGACGAAGTTTTCGCACGCAGATCACGCCGAGGCGGAATGAATCGGCAGGCGTATATCCTTGGCGGCGCGACAGCCACAGGTAAGACGGCGGTTTTACAGCTGCTCGCCGAGAAGTCCGGTGGCATGGTGGTCTCTGCTGATTCAATGCTCGTATATAAGGGTATGGATATCGGTACTGCCAAGCCGACTGTCGCTGAGCGTTCCCGCGTGACTTATGCGGGAGTGGATGTTGCGACACCCGCCGAACCTTGCAGTGCGGGGGTGTGGCTGGAATCCGTCAAGCAAACCATCGCGTCAGCCTCCGGGCCGGTGTATGTGACGGGCGGAACCGGACTTTACATTAAGGCATTAACCGAAGGATTGGATGCTCCGAAAGCCGACCCGGCAGTGCGTGCCCATTGGCAACAGGTGTTGGATCAGCAGGGAATCAAAGCTTTGCAGAAAGCGCTTCCTTCGAATGTCCGCTTAACGCCGTCCGACTATCAGAATCCGCGCCGCTTACTACGGGCGTTAGAGAAGGCGGCTGAGCCTGCAGCCGAATCTGCTGTTCCTCAGTCCTTGCCGCGTTTTCCTGTGTTGTGTTTTAATCGTGAAGTGTTGCACCGGCGTATCCACCGGCGTGTGCGGCAGATGTTCGCGATGGGGTTGGAGGCGGAGACAAAGGAATTGATGAAGCAGTATCCACAGTGGTCGGAAACGGCTTTGGGTGCAATCGGCTATTCTGAAACGCGTGAGCTGCTGGCCGGACAGATTACGCGTGCCGAGGCCGTCGAGCGGATTGTAATACGCACGCGCCAGTTGGCGAAGCGGCAGGAGACTTGGCTGCGCCATCAGGCGGATTGCGAATGGATTGAAGTGGATGAGCGTGACTCGCTTGAGGCTGTGGCCGCGCGGGTTCAGAAGGCTTGGAAGAAACATGGACCAGTCGAACTCCGATTTTGAATATCCCAAAAGCCTGTCGTTGCATGAGGCATTGCCGGATGAAGCTAAGCCGCGTGAGAAGCTTGAGCGGTACGGTGCGGCGACGTTGGCCGACAGCGAATTGCTGGCCATTATTATTGGTCACGGCGTAAAGGGGCACAACGTCAAGCAGGTTTCGGAGCTGCTGTTGGAGTGCTTTGACGGAATCGGCGGATTGGCGAAGCGGAATCTCGATGACCTGCGTTCGGCGAATATTCCGGGCATCAAGAACGTGAAGGCGATTGAGATCGCCGCGGTGCTGGAGTTGGGCAAGCGCATTGCCGAGACGTATGTGAATGAACAGAAGAGCGAGTCGCTCTCCAGTCCCGGGCAGGTGTTCAAAGTGATGTGGCCGAAGGTGCGGCACGCGATGCAGGAGAGCTTTTGGGTGCTGCACCTGAATACCAAAAACAAGCTTGTCGGTGAGCCGGTTGAAGTGACGCGAGGGTTGGTCAACGCCACGCAGATTCATGCCCGCGAAATCTTTAACAAGGCGATTGTACGCAATGCGACGGCGGTGATCTTCGTGCATAACCATCCGAGCGGCGACACGACGCCATCCGATGACGACATCCGCGCCACGCGGCAGCTGATTGAGGCATCGAAGATTATCGGCATCCGCGTGCTGGACCATATCATCATCGGCGTATCGAGTGACGATCCGGATCATCGCTATTGCAGCATGCGCGAACGCAACATCGTCAAATTCTGAGGGCAGCATGAGTCACGTAAACGGTATCCAACGTTGGGTTGTTCGATCGCGTGCATGGGCACTGACAGCTACATTCATCCCTATCGGCTTGGGTTCTTTGAGAGCCTATAAGGATGGTGCGTTCTCGTGGCTGTTGTTCGCGCTGATCTTCGTATGCGGGTGTCTGTTGCAGGTCACGGTCAACTTCTTGAACACCTATGTCGATGGCGTGAAGGGCGTTGACGATGAGCGCACCGAACGCTCCAAGTGCCCGAAGGAGCTGGCGCTGCTCAAGCGGGCGGCTTGCGTGACTTTGGGGTTGGCGTTGATGCTGACGGCAGGGATTATTTATCTCTCCACTTGGAAGCTGCTCTACTTTGCGGTGGCGGGTATACTAGGCACGGTGTTTTATACCAGCCGCTTTTTCAAATATGCGGGGGGCGGCGTGCCGGGGGTGTTTGTGCTGATGGGACTGTTGGAACCGATGGCCGCTTATTATGCGCAGACACAGCGGCTGTCATGGGTGCTGTTGATGCTGTCGCTGCCGGTGGCGTGTTTGGTGGCGGCGATTCTGCACGGCAATGATTTACGCGATATGAAAAGCGATGCCGCCTGCGGTATCAGCACGTTTGCGTTGCTGTTAGGCGAACGGCGTGCATGGGTTACTTATGTTGTCCTTATTACAGCGCCGTTTGTTTTAGTCGCCGCATCTGTTGCTATCCTGCCCTCTCTGTGGCCGACGCTGTTGACCTTCCTTCTGTTGCCATTAGCCGGAAAGCTTGCTATAGGTGCCGCCCGGCATGCTCCCGGGGCGTATGAAAAGGAGGGCGGCAGGCTGCACTTCCTGTTCGGCATGCTGCTGTTAATCGGTTTGCTGTTTGCGCCATGAAGAAGTTCTGCCTTTCATTGCTGTTAGCGGCTGTGGGGTTCGCTTGGGTGTTCGCCTGCCCGGTGGGGAACTTCTGGCTGAAGATTACCGTGGTGGTTTGCGTGCTGACGGCGCTGGCCGGGGTGCGGCTGCGTCGAGAGGAGTGGAATGTGCGAGAGATTGGTTTGGGGATAGTCTCCGCGCTGGCGCTCTATGCCATCTTCTGGGGTGGTGATTGGCTGTCGGCGAAGGTGTTTGATTTTGCGCCGCGGCAGGTGGAGAGTATTTACGAAATCAAATCTGTTGCAAACCGCTGGCTGATCGGATGCGTGCTGTTTTTTATCACGAGCCCGGGCGAGGAGATCTTTTGGCGGGGGTATCTGCAACGGTTCACGATGGAGCGTTGGGGGCGCGGCTTAGGGACGGCTGCCGCGATTGCGGCGTATGCGTTGGTGCATGTGGCGTCGGGGAATTTTATGCTGGTGGGAGCGGCGGCGGTTGCGGGGGCGTTTTGGAGTCTGCTCCATGCGTGGCGGAAGAATTTGACGGCGTGTATTGTTTCCCATAGTCTCTGGACGGTGCTGGTTTTCCTGTTGTTCCCTATCCGCTGATGTCTTTTGGCGGGGCAAAGCCGAACTTTTTCGAAAGGTTCGCCTGAGATGCGTTTATTACTAGTATTAGCTTAGGAATAGCTCTCATATAATTAAAGGGGAAGACAATGAGGAAGTGTTTAATTTTGGTCCTCGCGATGCTGGTGTCTGTTGTGCAGGCGCAAGTGGAGCTGGGAACGCGCGTGGCGATCTTGAGCGGTGGGGATCACCGCCATCGCGATGAATTCGACGGCGCACTTAAGCGCCTGACAAGCTGGTCGGCTGACCGTTATAACACGGAGACCGCGGAGAGTGTCGCTGCGCTGGCGGCTAACTTGACACGGTATGACATGATCTTGGTCTGCCCGCTGATCAACTACGTCAAGCCAAACGATTTGACGATACATGCGGGTGCATTCCGGACGTTTGTGAAGAACGGCGGCGCGATTTGCGTGACGGATGCCTGCTATAGCTCATCTTGGGATTGGCTCAAATCGATTGATCCTTCATTTGAAATTAAGAGCCAGAATAAAGACTCCAAGAAGTGGGGGGGCAAAGTCATTGATTCCGTCCCGCCTTCGCCTCTGCGCTGTTTCCCACGTGAGTTGAACGAAGTCGCCACATGGGCGGTGCTGACTCTGCCGGAGAACTCCAAGTGGGAAGTCGTCGCCCGCGTGGCACCCCGTGCGGATGATGTCGAGGCAGCTCCGCTGACGGTTGTGCAGCGTTATGGCAAGGGATTCGTTTATGTGACCGCCCAACGCCAGCCCAGCGCAGAGGCCTTGCAGAACTACCGCGCTTACCTGACGCTCTGCCACTTCGGTTTGACGGCATCGTCGGATGCTCCGTTGACGCTGAATGCAGGCCCGAATCAGGAGATGAAGTTCAACCTCAAGAACGTCACCGATAAGCCTGTCGAGCTGAAGGTCATATTCGCCCCCGTCCCCAAGACGCCGCCACCGGAATCTGTTACCATTGAGCCCGGTGCAACCTATGAGTATCTGAACAAGTACTCCCTGAACGCCTATGGTTCCAAACGCTTTTTTCTCGCGCTGGCCTCCGGCATTCAGATGGAGCCGTTGGTTGACCGCATGATTGATTTGCCGGAAGGCCTCTCCGTCTATCCGCATGCCAGCCGCGGACTGCTCTCGGCCGCCCGCCGTTCGGACACCGTTAACTTCACCGTGGCCGTCAGGCCGGCTGACGGCACCAAGGTCGAAAGTCTCCAAGTGCGCACCCGGGTGTATGATTCCAACGACAACCTGATCGCCAGCACGCAAGTGGTCGCAGCGGCTGAACAAGTCATCCGCTTGCCATTCCCGCATACGCTGCCCAGCGGTGATTACATGGCCCACACCGAGTTGCTGTTCGGACCTAAAGAAATCGTCTGGCGCGGTCTGGAAGTCGAAACGCCGTTTGAAATCCTGCCACTGCGTAAAGCTCAAACAGTGATTGATCAAGACATGACCTTCCTCGTCGACGGCAAGCCCTTCTTCCCGCTCGGCATCTACCACGTGCCGGCCGGTGCCGTGCTCACCAACGTCGTCGAAAGCCTCGGCATCAATCTCATCCAGACATTCAGCTGGTCGGGCGTGCCCGCCGTCACAGCGGCGAATGACCTTGGCGTCAAAGTCCTCTGGGAACAGAACCACGCCAGCGCTCCCGGCGCTCAGCGCGATGCCGTGCGCCGCGTCGGCAAACACCCCGGCCTCTTTGCTTGGTACGGCATGGACGAACCGTATGAATCCCAATACGACGAAGCCCGCACCCGTATGGAGAACTATCACAAGTACGACAAGCACCACCCAACCTACATGGTCTCCTGTGCGCCGCATCTCTTCCCGCAGCATGCGGAACTGGCCGATATCTTTGCGCCGGATCCCTATCCGCTCGGTGAGGGCGGCACCTCTGCCGGCAGTGTTGAGATGGTGGCCGATTGGATGGATAAAGCATGGGCGGCCACCCATCGCGCCAAGCCCGTGATCTGCGTGCCGCAATCTTTCGGCAAAGAGCCATTGGACAAGTTCCGCTGCATGGCCTACCTCGCGGTGACGCACGACGCACGCGGCATCATCTGGTATCCTTGGAGCCAGGCAGGCGGCGGCAAGATCGGCATCGGCATCGCCAATAACCTGGAACAGCAGAAGCTGCTCAAGCAGATCATTGCCGAGTTCAAAGAGATCACGCCTGCGCTCGTCGCACACGAACGCCGCATGTTCAAATCCACCGACAACAAAGTCCATGCGCTCCTCTGCCGTGAAGAGGGCGATAACTACACGCTGGTTCTCGTCAATGGCAAAGATGAGAAGATCGAAGCCACGCTGGAGATTCCTGAACTGACCGGTGTGAAAAAGGTCACGAAAGCCTTTGAGAAGGGCGAAGCCACGCCCGACGGCGAAAAGCTCATCCTGAGCTTCGCGCCTTATCAAACCGCCGTCTATCGTTGGAAAAAATAAGAACGCCGTATCCTTCTATATAACAAGCCTGAGCCCTGCGGAAACCCCGCAGGGCTTTTTTGTTTGGGGACGTGGAGAGAGGAGAAGGAGGAGGAGAGGAGTGATGAAAGCTCACGCGGAGACGCGGAGTCGCGGAGAGAGAGGAAAGTAATAAGGTGGGTTAAAATCCGGCAATAAAATAACCCTTTCTGCGTTTACATAATCACAATATGAAATACGGTCTACATATCGCGCACGCCCAGTGTTTACGGGCTTTCTCTTGTACGGGGATGCCCGCGGCGGAGGTTTGCGCTTTCTGTGTAAAAAATCGGTCCAATGTTGGACACTATTTTGTCCAATGTTCGACACTGAGCTGCCCAACGTTCGACACCGCGCTGTCCAATGTTGGACACAACGATGTCCAACGTTAGACACAACACTATCCAATGTTGGTCAGGGTGCTGTCCAACGTTGCGCGCATCCAAATCTCTCGTGTGATTCAACACAATCCTTAGTGTGTTTAGGTACGATCACGGTAAGGATCAGGCATGATCACACGAAGGATACAAATGGATCACGGTAAGGATGCAAACTTATCATTCTAAGGATATAAATGGCTGATGCTAAGGATGCAGACTTATCCTTGGAAGGATGTGAAATTGGCATGAGCGGTCCTTGTCGTTGCAGCAGGCGTTGCGGTAGCCGGGGTCTTGGTGTGCGTCAGCGGGTAGGGCGATGCTCGTCGAGGCACCGCGTGGGGTAATGAAGAGAAGTAGTAAGTAATAGGTGATAGGTAATAAGTGGGGGAGGCTAAACGCGGGGCGGCGGTTTCGGCGAAACGTACCCTGCCTTGGAGAGTGGGGCTGATGCGATTGTTGCTATGAGTGCTCCGCAGAAAATCTTCCGTCGGGCATTGTGTTCCGTACGTTAACGGGCTATGAATTTCTCCGCGACTCCGCGTCTCCGCGTGAGCCTGCTCGCCCCAAGTGAATTATTAGAGGTGCCCTTTTCGCTTGCAATGCCCGTCAAAAAGGAATATCATAACCAGCAGTACGGATGACACTTATAAATCCGTCTGTTCTTTTCCATCGTCGTGTGCGTCCCTTGTGGGATGTGCGCGAATAGAATAAGCACACCGCTTATTACAGCTTCAATCGAAATCACCAATTTCTAATAACAAGGCTGAATAGGACGGTGCGCTGCGTGTTTCTACACGTGGCGTACTCTCTTGGTCATATTTTGTTATAGGTGTTTGGTGATACCTCGATTGAGATATGATTCAGGAGGTACGCCTTTTTTATTGCCCGGATGCGTAGCACTCTTTAACACAGGGCAAGTTGAGGTTACGCATGAAATTAAATTCAGGATGTTCTCTCGCGAGAACGATGGGACGTTGGGTAGTTGCCACACTTGGCTTTTTGCTGATGGGCTTTTCAACCGCTACTACTACTTTTGCAGACACTTGGGAGGCGTATCGGGACGCATCATGGAAAACTGACGGGGTGACTCTTACAATTAAAACAGCAGGACAACTTGCTCAATTTGCTTATCTCACTAACCGTAATCTTTTTCCCTGTGACAAGCGCATTCAACTTGCTGCAGATATTGATCTTAGTGCTCATGATTGGATACCAATCAATAACACATCAGGATGGTGTCCCTATTATGGCGTAATCTTTGATGGAAATGGACATACTATAAAAGGGTTACGGTGTAACGGCACTTCGCTGAAAGTCGAGAATGTGGGTCTTTTTGGCTCTCTATGTACGGGAAATCCTCGTGGGGATAATATTAGTGATTCGGAATACAACAAATTGTGCGATGATTACATAAAAAGAGGATGGGTTTATAACCTAACAATTGATGGAGCCATTGTGGAGGGAGGGAAATATACTGGAGTTCTTGCAGGCTCGATCGACGGTAATGGTGATCTTATAAGCAACATCACTATAAAAAATTCTACTGTGACAGGCATAGGAGGTGCCGGAGGAATTGCCGGATTCACTCTTTATATGGCAGCCACAAAATTAAAAGTCATTAACACTATTGTTACTGGGAAAACGGCTGGCGGAGCTTTGGGCAATATTGATAACCTAAGTGATATTTTGGCAGACAACGTCACCGTCATAGGAAGTGAATATGCAGGCGGTATTGTAGCAGAAGGAATTTTTATAAAGAATGCTCAGGTTAGCGGCAAAATTGAGGCACCTACAGTTGGGGGTATTGCCGGAGCAAGCGAATCGATTGAACAATGCGTGAATCTCGCAGAAGTTCATTCCACCGGAAAATATGGTGGAGGTATTGTAGGGGCATGGAGAGGAGGCAATGTAGGAGGAATTGTCACGTGTTGCAATCGTGGAGTCATTCGTATGTCAAATGGGGCTGCTGGCGGTGTTGGCGGGCTTGTTGGTGTTGGAGGTGGAGGTGGCATGTATCCTCGTTTTAATAGAGGTATAATCAATTGTATGAATAGTGGAAATATTTATGTTAATTCTTCCACTGATGTTGCCGCTGGTGGTCTTATTGGAGATTCAACACTCAAGACTGGAATTCGAAAGTCTTATAGCAGAGGTGTAATTGTAAATAACGGTTCTAGCGGGGGACTTGTTGGACGTTCTTTGAAATCGGATGGTGCTCTGGTTGCCATGCTTACCTATTGTTTTTGGTGGAACGGTTCTGCGACTAGCGCCGGGAGCATATGGGATTTTGGCCCTTTTAATCGACAAACGGTTTCAAGCTTTGGCTCCGCACCTGGCCTACTGGCTGATCGGATTTCGGGATGGGTATGTAATACTATTGGAGGTAAAGCTTATAGCACCAGCACTACAGATTTGCTGGTTGCGTTAACGATGGATCGCGACGAGTATGATGCTGGCTGGTCTGGTGCATGGACGCTAAACAATTCACCAGATGGGTATCCGATGTTAACATCGCTTGCCGATACCATCGGAGGAAAAACTTGGAAGCCTGGAAAATATGTGGTGTATTTTGATGGAAAAGAAGGAAATACTCCCGCAGGTAAAAGCGTAACGTACGGTTCCGCCTACGGGACGCTTCCGACCACATCTCGTATAGGGTTTACTTTTGTTGGTTGGTATACAGACTCCCACGGTGGAGTACAGGTGACTGCTGGTACTATCGTCAATCAAGAATCTAATCATACGCTTTATGCACGCTGGTCACCCAAAACATTTACGGTGACTTGTGATGCGGCTAGCGGCACGCCTGCTAAACAGACAGTCAGTGTGACGTATGGGGAAACTTATACGCTCCCGGCGGCACCGGTGCGGGCGGGCTTCTCCTTTATGGGGTGGTTTACCGCCAAGACCGGCGGAACGAAGGTTACTTCTGAGTCAACCGTGGCGATTACAGCCGGTCAGACGCTCTATGCGCAGTGGGTGGTTTATGTGAATACCTACAATATTTCATTTGATGCGCAGGGAGGGACGGTTGCGGCTTCGACGAAGGAGGTCATGCAAAGCTATAGCTATGGCACATTGCCTGTGCCGTCGCGTACTGATTATGCTTTCTTGGGTTGGTATACGGGAGTCAATGGCACCGGTACGCGGGTAAGTTCAGGGACTACGGTGACGCAGTCGTCGAGTCATACGTTGTATGCAAAGTGGATTTATGGCGTGATTCCTGTCACGTTCAATGGCAACGGCGGTGAACCGGCAGACCAGAGTGAAAGCCAGATGTATGGCTCGTGGTACAACTTGCCTCCTGCGCCGGTTCGTGAAGGTTATACTTTCTTAGGATGGTTCACCAACAGTGGCGGCTCAGGTGTGCCTATCACATCTTCGGCCAGCGTGACAGAAACGACTGCTTTCTATGCGAAGTGGGTCGCGGCCGGTGCGCTGCCGACGGTTTATGTAATCGCCGATGGTCCGGGCACAATCACGGTGTCACCTCTCAACGGGCAGGTCGTTAATGGTAAGGCTGTGACACTCACCGCAAAACCGAATAAGGATGCGCTCTTTGTGGATTGGGATAACGGCGAGGCCACCGCGGCTATCAAGGTTGTGCCGGGCGTCGACACAGTGTATGTTGCACGGTTCCGTTTGAAAACTGACTGTGCTGACCCGGAGATTGATTATGTCACGGACGCGGAGAACCAAATGGTAGGCGTGCCCTTCGAGATGCAGGTGGAAATTAACGATGATGCAAAGCCGGTTAAGTTCACGGCTACCGGTTTGCCGGCCGGAGTGAAGATCAATGCGGCGACCGGTTTGATCTCCGGCGTGCCGACCAAGGCTGGAACTTTCGGTGCAGCGTCTGTTAAGGTCACCAGTGTGGCTAACAGCAAGAAGGTTGCGACAATCGCCCTGCCGCCGATTACGATCGAGGCTTTGCCTTGGAATGCGCAGGGAACGTTTAACGGAGTTATCTTAGACGAGAATTTTGATGGGTGGGGCTTGCTTACGGCTACGGTCTCCTCTGCCGGTAAAATTACCGCCAAGGTGGTCTCAACCAATGGCACGTGGTCTTTCACTGCACCATCGTGGTCAGACAGGCAGGATGAGTACTTCATGGCGGCAATGCAAACGGCGAAGGGACAGACGTTGCAATTGACGCTGGATGTCGAGCAACCTTGGAACTCCGCGTTTCAGATGTCTGGCGAGATCAATGGTACGGCGTATTACACGGATGCACAGCGTAACCCGTTCCTCAATGCCAAAGAAGAATCCTTTGCTGCCGCCTCGGCCGCACTTGCCGATTTCGCCGGAAATTACTACACCTTTGCACTGAGCGGTGTAGAAATTGATGGCAGTTTAGGTGAGGCGGAGAACATTCCTGAAGGCGATGGGTATCTCACCGTAACCGTCGCAGCAAAGGGAGCTGTCAAGTATTCCGGCAAGCTCGCCGATGGTACAGCCGTTAGTGGCAGCACCACGCTCCAGCTTATGGATGGCGTGGGCATGATGCCGTGCTTTGTTCCGCTCTATAGCGCGAAGGGTGCTTTTGTCGGTGCAATCGGCGTGAGCACTAACGGTATGAATGATGTTACCGCGTTTAACTGGTATTATCCCGGCAAAACACCGACAGGTAAGACACCAGCCACCGAGGACCGTTTTGCAATGTCCCTCTTCGCTGATGGAGGTCTTTATGACAAGACCGTTAATCTAGCCGATTATTACGCGGGTAAAGGGTTTAGTGCGGACGAATGTTTTGTTGAGCTTGAGTCTGACGGTAAGGGTGGCATTAAGATTCCGAAAGGCAAGGCACCGTTCTACAACCGGGAGTATGAGGATTATGAGTTTGATGAATATAATCCCAACGTGTTGACCTTAACCCTGAACAAAGCGACAGGGCTTTTCACCGGAAAGTTCAACGTGTATGACATTGACTATGATACTGCCACACCTAAACTCAAGGCAACCTCGATTGCCTGTCAAGGCGTGTTGTTGCACGAGCCCAGTAGCAACGGCGACTCCGGTGACTCCTGTGAGGGTGATGATTGTTCGCCTATAGAAGGAGGCGAAACTCCACCTCCTGTGCCTACTCCTGCATCAGGATATGGAAGAGGGTTCTACCTGCTTCCAGAGACGTGGCTGTCTTACGATGACAAGCCTGTTTCGTATCCGATCAAACGCTCCTATCCTGTTTCGATATATTAATTGTTTCACACGGTGTGGTAAGGTTCTTGCCATACGCATAAACAGAGAGGGCGCAATCTTAATGGTTGCGCCCTCTCTTTTTTGTTGGGTAGGGCGATGCTCGCCGAGCGCGCCGTGCGGAGCAGAGGCGTTTAGCGTACGTCGAACTCTTGAGTGCGGGTAACGCCTTGCGCATCAGTCCATGTGGCGCGGTATTTGCCGCGGAAGCCACGGAAGGCTACGGCGCCTTGCGCGTCGGTCTTGAGGTTGAGGCGCGTTTTCCAGTCGTTGTTGATGAGTTGATTGAGTGCGTGGTAGACGGGCTTGGGTTTCATTTGACGCGTGAATATGCCGGAGACAGCGGTTTCGTGGAGTGACCCGCAATCGTCAACAAGATTCCACCAGGTGATGCCCATGGTCGGCTTGATGCTGAACCAGAGGCGGTAGAGGTTGCAGGCGATGACGGCTTGTATGGCTTGTCCGCGGGCATCATTGTTGGGCGCGGTGATGGTGATTTCGCTGCGGTGCAGAGGGCGCCCGGTGCGGGCGAGCAGTTCAAACTCTTTCCAAACCTTCTCGGGTGTTTCAATATCTTTGCCGTCGGCGATGTCCAAGCACTCTTGTGGATTGAAGAAATGTTTTTGCGAACCGACAATGTCAATCCTGCAGCCACGGTCAATCATATCGAGCGTCTGCTTGACGTACGCCTCCTCATTGAGATAGTCATTGATGTTCAGCAGCACGTTCGAAGGGAAGGCTTTCTGTGCGGTCTGGAATGCACGGTAGGGGTAATCGCCCAAAAACGGGCCGTAGTGGCTCAAGCAGTAGGCAGAGCCCGGCACTAAGTTACCCAGCTGGTAATCCTTTGCGCTTTCATTTGCCACGTCCCAGCTCGGCAGGCGTCCGCCGTAATGCTTGGCGATCTCGATAATCCGATTGGCCTGCTTTTCGCGTAAGATATTCGCAAAGTTGGGTGCGAGCTCCGCCCACTCTTCCGGCGTATGCTTTGCCAGTTGCGTATCCGGAGATCCCGGGGGCCAGGAGCCGAAACGCGGCGGCTTTTCCTGCTTAAAGTTTTTCAAGAAGGGCATCTCTTTAAAACCTTTTTCCAGAAGCCACATCGGCATTTGCCCCTGATAAGTTGCCCAGCACAACACGTGGCCATGCATGCGGATGCCTTTGGATTCACAGAACTCGACCACCGGGTCGGTTGCCGGACGGCGCCAGTGCGGTTGTTCTTTCGGGTTGGGGCACTTGTTCCAGAACTCGGCCGTATCGCGGTATTCGCCTTTGATGCGGAGCTTGCCTTCCTCCGGTTCAAAGGACGCCCAATAGAACCCGATTGTCGCACCGTTGAGGAGGGTGCCGAAAACATCTCTATACTTCGCGTTGAGGTCATCGCTGCCGAGCTGGTCGAAGTTGAAGATGTTCGCGCCAAACACAAAATCATGCGTCAGCTGTTCAATCTTCACATCAGTCCCGGCTTTTGCTCCCGGCACCTTGAAGACGGCATCCGCCTTGCGGTTGGCTTCGATGTCGGCATCGATCTTCTTCTGAACCTCAGGGTTCCAGAACGCCCAATAGGCCTCGTTCATCACATTGCTCTGCAGGACTTGTGCCGATCCCCCCAACGCCAGCAGTACTCCTGCGCATACAAACATTCTTTTCATGTATCCTCCTTAGTGTATATGACGTGGTTAACGTACTTGGAACTCTTGGACTTGGGTGGCTCCTTGCGCGTCAGTCCACGTGACGCGGTATTTACCGCGGAAGCCGCGAAAAGCCACTGCACCTTGTGCATCGGTCTTGAGGTTGAGCCGCGTCTTCCAATCGTTGTTGATGAGTTGATTGAGTATGTGGTAGACGGGCTTGGGCTCCATTTGGCGCGAGAAGATTCCGGATACGGAAGGTTCGCCATACGCCCCGCAATCATCAAGGAGATTCCACCAGCTAATGCCCATGACAGGTTTGATGCTGAACCAGAGGCGGTAAAGGTTATAGGTAATGACGGCTTGAATGGCTTGTCCGCGGGCGTCGTTGTTGAGCGACGAGGGGATGGTGATTTCGCTGCGGTGCAGGGGGCGGCCTGAACGGGCGAGAATATCAAACTCCTTCCACACTTGCTCCGGCGTTTCAATCGGTTTGCCGGCGGCGATGTCTAAGCTTGTTTGCGAGTTGGCGAAGTGTTTTTGTGAGCCGACGATGTCGATCTTGCAACCACGGCCAATCAGTTCCAGCGTTTCGTTGACGTATGCATCTTCGTTTTGGTAGTCGTTGATGTTCAGCAGCACGTTCGAGGGGAACGCCTTCTGTGCGGTTTGGAATGAACGGTAGACATAGTCCCCCTCAAGCGGGCCGTAGTGGCTCAAGCAAAATGCGGTGTTAGGCTTGAGAGCGCCGCTCTTGTAGTCCTTCGTGCTTTCACCGGCTACGTCCCAACTCGGGATACGGCCGCCATAATGTTTGGCAATCTCGATAATCCGCTTCTCCTGCTTCTCACGCAAAACCCGCGCGAAGTTCGGCGCAATCTCTGCCCACTCTTCCGTTGTGTGCTTTGCCATCTGCGTATCCGGAGACCCTGGCGGCCAAGCACCTGGACGGCCCAGTGCCGCTGGCTTAAAATTCTTCAAGAACGGCATCTCCTTGAGACCGTATTGTATCAGCCAAGGCGGCATCTGTCCATGGTACGCCCCCCAGCACAATACGTGGCCATGCGCGCGGATGCCTTTGGATTCGCAGAACTCCACCACAGGGTCGGTCGCCGGACGACGCCAGTGCGGTTGTTCTTGCGGGTTGGGGCATTTATTCCAAAACTCCGCCGTGTCGCGGTATTCGCCCTTGAAGCGGAGCTTGCCTTCCTGCGGTTCAAAGTCCGTCCAATAAAATGCAATCGTCGCGCTGTTGAGGAGCGTGCCGAAAACATCTTTATACTTCGCGTTGAGCGTGTCGCTGCCGAGTTGGTCGAAGTTGAAGATGTGCGCGCCGAAAATAAAATCGTGCGTCAGCTGTTCAATCTTCACATCCGTTCCGGCTTTTGCTCCCGGCACCTTAAAGACAGCGTCCGCCTTACGATTCGCCTCGATATCGGCGTCGATCTTCTTTTGGACTTCCGGATTCCAGAACGTCCAATAAGCTTCGCTCATGACATTGCTCTGCAGCACTTGCGCCGATCCCCCCAGTGCCAGCAGCACTCCTGCACACGTAATCAATCCCTTCATACTCCCTCCTTATCATATAACATGTTCTATATTGTATTAACACAATTTTGTCATATATCGCAGATAAAAGTCAATAATCCTCCTTTTGTGAGCATAAACCTAATTTTCCCGCTCATTACCGCCGGAATTTTGCAAGGTTTGGCTTGAAGTGGGTTTAGTACAAGTAAGGGAGCGAGTAACTCTTGTACAATAAAGGGGCGTGTAGTGAGAAAATGCTTAACTTTGGCTTTTGTGACGCTGGTGGCTGTCGCGCAGGCGCAGGATCCGATCTGTCCGCTGGGGGCGGAGTATCGGTATAATCGCGTGATGAGCGATGAGTTTAATGGTACATCGTTGGATATGGCGCGGTGGATGGATTTGAATCCGACTTTTTATGGGCGCAAGCCGGGATTCTTCGACTGCCGTAATGTCAATCTGAAAGATGGCATGCTGGAAATCTGGGCACACGCGTTGAAGCCGGAGGAGGTTTCGTATGCAAACCGCTTACGGGGGTTCGACCGCTTCAGTACCGGGATTGTGAAGAGCCGGCAGAAGGTGCAGTATGGTTATTTTGAAGCGCGGGGGAAGAGCATGCGTGCGGCGGCGTGTAACGCCTTTTGGCTGTGCGATCCGCTCAGCGATGCGCCGGAGAAGAAATATCGGCTGGGTGATTTTTCGGAGGAGATTGATATTGTCGAGATGTTTGGCAAATCCCTCAAGCCGGAGTATGAACGCGTGTTGTTCAACACCGTGCATGTTTTCAAGACGCCGTATGTCGAGGGGACTGCAAATGCAGGCAAGGTTGAGTTTAAGGACGGCGAGTGTAAGACGAAGATGAATTTTGACTTCTGGGCGGACTTCCACACCTATGGGTGTTTATGGACGCCAAAGGAGATCCGGTGGTATGTTGACGGCAAGGAGATCTTCCGCCGCAAGAATGATTACTTCAACCGCCCCCTGCACATGTTTCTCGATTGCGAGATTATGGAAGAATGGATGGGTTTGCCCGATGTGAAGGATTTTCCCGCAGTCTACAAGGTCGACTACGTACGCGTATGGGATTTGCCGCCGGAGTTGTTGAATCAATAACGTGACGGGTGGAGCAGAGAAGGCGATGTTGTTTTTCCTCCCGGCCTAGATTTTATATATGAAGCCCAAGCCCTGCGGAATTTCCGCAGGGCTTTTTATCTGTTTTATAGGTGGTACATCGCAGAAAGTTTCTAAAAGGGTGATTTAAACTTTGTATTGTGTGCGGGTTTGTCGGTATAATGGATTGAATTGGAGGAAGCTTGGAGGCGGGAAGTAAAAAAAGAAAAGGTTGCGATTTTGTTTGGGACAGTTTCTGGTGCGCTGTTTATAGTTAATGGTGGGGTGATGTATGAAGAAGGTGAATGAACAAGGAAATTCCGCTGAGGGCGGAGATCGGTCACGGTCAGAAGAGTTTGTCCGGCTGCTGACGCGTTTCCAACCAGAATTATATGTCTACGTCGCGGCACTGCTGGGGAATAGCGAGCGGGCGCACGATGTGCTGCAGGAGGCGAATATTTATATTTGGAAGAAGGCGGAGACATATGATTACTCCCGGCCGTTTTTACCGTGGGCAAAGACGCTCGCGTGGGCGCAGGTCCGTAAGTTTTGGCTCTATCGCAAGCGCGAGCAGCAGCGGGTTGTTTTTGATGAAAAATTATTCGAGGTAGTGAGCGAGAAGTTGGCGAACGAGGAGGACGAGGAGAGCGATTTGCTGGAGGCCTTGGAGTTCTGCTTGAAGCGGCTGCGTCCGAAGGAGAGTGAGGTCATCACGCTGCATTATTTTGAGCGGCTTGGTTTGAATGAGATGGCGGAACTGCTGCATGCGAGCGTTTCGGCGCTGACATCCCGGCTGATGCGTGCCCGTGTCGCACTAGGCGATTGCATCATCCGCCGGAGGTGCAGTTTGAATCATGAAGGGCGAGGTTATAAATGAGCCGGCAGCGTTTTGAAGCTTTGATAGAGAACGTTTTGTTCGAGAAGGCCTCGGAGGCGGAGTGCGCCGAGTTTCGGGCATTGCTGCATGCTGATCCGGAGCTGTTGGATGAGTATCTCTATCAGTTGCGCGTCCATGCGATTCTGGCCTACCGTGCGCCGTTGGCATCAGGGCAGGTGTCGGGGCAACAGGCGGCAATGGCGCGTCGAGTACCTCGATGGCTGAAGGGTGTCGCCGGCATCGCGGCAACGCTCATGTGCTTGGCCGTGATTGGTACGACGGTTGCGTATTACGGGGCCGAAGATGCTCCGGAGGAAGAGGTTCCGGTTGTTGCGGTGGAGCCTCCGGTTGATCCTGCGATTATTCCTGCATACGCGACCCCGATCGAAACAACCGCCTCTTTGCCTGACGAGACGCAGGCCTCAACCAATGAACCTGTAATTGCCAAAACAACCCATTTGCCGGCAGAATCTGTTGTCCCAACAACAACCAATCTATCGGCTGATCCTACACCGAGAGGAGATAAGAAAATGAATACATTACAGAAGCTTGCGGCAACGGTTACTGCGTTGCTGTCGTTTAATGCCATCGCTGCGACAAATGAATGGACCGGCGCTGCCGGTGATGGTCTGTGGTTCACGGATGGAAACTGGAGTTTGGGACATTTCCCAACTGTCCATGTAGCAGGCGGCGAGGATGTGCTGATCAACGTTCCAGACGCGGTGGTCAGTTCTTCCGTGAGTGGCACATGGAACATACGTACAAGCGTTACCGTTAAGAATGGTGCTGTTTGGCGGCAAACGGATGGCACCGTGATTCCTCATGTCCACGGTCAGATTATCTTGGATGGAGGCACGTTGGATACGGGAGACGCCGCCTTCGTTCGTGTGGATAAGAACAGCATGATCACGATACGTAACCAAGGGGTTTTTAAAACAAAAGGACTGATACAAGAGTGGAACGCGCCGACTACTTTGCGCATTGAAGAGAGTGGGCGGTTTGAATCGACTGTCTCCCAGGGAGTCCCGACCACACTGCAGATGATCGGCGGGGAATATCTCATTCCCCCGGCTGGCAATAGGACATTGCGTGCCGCAGATACTTATCAGGGAGGGCGCGTTGCCGTCGGCGGCATTCTGCAAATGGCTAACGCAAATGCATCTGTTTTGTTGGATGGAACCATGTTCCAGGCAAAAGAAGTATTTTTCAGCTATCTGAATGGCGCGGTGTTGAACTTGAATGCCGGCTCTATCCGTATTACGGATGGGGCGGCCGATCACTACGGGATTAGAAATGCCGGAGGGACTGGCGCTTACATTAATTTCCCTGTGGGAGGGATGGGTGCTCTATTCATCACCAACTCAACGGCAGTGACGCCGGCAATTATACACTCAAGGTATTTTACTGGGGCAAATCCGAAGATTAAATATAATAATGCTGCCGTCAGTCTGGCAGATTATGAACTCTTGTTTGACGTCGTTACCAGTGAAGAGCATCTAGGGCATACCAAGATTGCACTCAAGCAGGCAGAAGCCGGGGCAGGTTCTTTTGTCGATAACGCGTGTTCGGTACAAGATGTCACAGAGACATCGGCCACGTTGACGGCAACAGTAGCCGACCCGGGTGAACCGAACGCAGAGTTATTTGCATGCTACGGAACTCAGGCGGGGCTTACCGATTGGGATGCTTGGGCGAGTGTAGTGCCGTTGGGGACGGCGCAGGCGAATACGCCTGTTTCTTATACGGCATCATCGCTGCTTCCGAATCATGTCTATTACTATCAGATTATGGCATCAAATGAAACAGCTGTAACGGCCGCACTGCCTACACCGACTTTCTTCATGACGGGCGAGGTGGGGCTGGCGGCAGACGTCGGTGAAATGATGGAAAACCGCGGCAGTCTTGAGGTGGTCATCTCGCGGCCTTCAGACAATAACTGTACGAATGTTGCATTAAGCGTCCCTTATATGCTGGGGGGAACAGCTGTGAAGGATACGCATTATTCTGTCTCGCCGACGGCTAATCCGGTTGTGATTCCGGCGGGGACTAATTTGGTGACGTTGAAACTGGCGGCGATTATGGATCCTGCTTCCACGCTGGATCGGACGATTGCGTTGAATTTGAAACCCTCTAAGCAATATCTCTTGGCTGAGACGAATGCCGTAGTGTTGACAATCCGGAATCTGCCATTCCCGGGCGGGAATACGAACGTGTTTACCGGCACCGCTTCGAATGAAGGCACTAACGCAGCGAATTGGTCGTTGGGCTTGCCGGCTTCGTCGCATGTGATTATGTTTTCGCCGGACTACACGAAACAGGAACGGCTGCTTTGGAGGGAGACGCTCACGCAGACGGTGGCCGGCTGGGTACAACCGGCTACTGCGCCGGGATTGACAAATCATTACGTCACATTCTATACCACGCCGCAAGTGCCTTTGCATATTACGGGAGACGTTGTGCTCGAGAATGGAAGATGGACGCACGATGGACCTTCTGCAACACCGACTAAGGCGGTAGCGATTGAGATTGGCGGGGACTTGACAGTAGAGCCGGACGCAGCTATACATGCCGGTCTTGACTACGGGAAAATACAAGTTTACTGGGCTCAACCAGCTGGGTATCATAACGCGGGTCCCGGATATGTGGCAAATGATGCCACTCTCGAAAGGGGCGCTTCGCATGGCGGCGAGGGCGTTGGCAGCTTGCTCACCTACGGCAGCATCTTAAACCCCATGAGTTATGGTTCATCTGGAAGAGGGGTGGGAGGTGCTGAGCATGCCGGTGGGGGGGTGGTCATCCTTAAAGTAGGCGGAGTTGCCACTGTGAACGGAAAGCTCTGTTCAAAGGGTTTCGGCCTCAACTATGCTCCTTCGGATACCCGGGGCGGTTCAGCAGGCGGCTCGGTTAATCTGGAAGCGGCCCGGTTGGTTGGCAGTGGCATCATTGCCGCAGACGGTGGTGTAAACTTTAATTACACTGAACCTGTCTCAAAAGGCAGCGGCAGCGGTGGACGCGTACGCATCAAATTGACTGCCCCGGGGGCCACAATGGCTGATTTTGCCGGACAGATTTCGGCATATGGCAAACCTGGCGTTGCCTCAGCTGGAGTGCCTTGTAGTGCGGCAGGAACGGTATGCTTGCAATCGGCGGCCGATGCGACGGACGAGGGCACGGTGATTGTGGCAAATAATGTGGCGAATCCTGTCGGTGTGACGCGGCTGATTGCAACGCATCTGCCACCCCAGCAGGATACTGACGCTTCGCTGAAAAAAACCACGTGGCGTTTGCAGGACAATGCTGTTGTCCGCCTGACGGGTAATGTGCAGGTAAAAGTGTTGCAGGTTGAGTCTGAGTCTGCGAAACTATTGACCGATGGATATACTCTCACCGTGACTGCATTTAGCATCGGTGGCGTTAGGCAGAGTCCCGGGGTTTATACCGTAACAGAACTCCCGGACCTGCTGTTGGGAGTCGGCGAGGTGAATAACGTGGGTGACCGCACGGTTATTCTGTTGCAGTAGTGCGTAGCTGTGTGTAATTGTGTTCATGTGGCGGCTTCAATGAAGCCGCCTTTTTTATATACGGCTGGCACGGTTAATATTTTTCGGCTTTTGTTGAAATATTTGGCGGGGGTACGTTTAATACTGGTAACAGAGCGGGAGTAGCTCTTGTATAATTAAAGGGGAAAACAGTGAAAAAGTGTTTGATTTTGGCCCTCGTAATGCTGGTGTCTGCCGTGCAGGCGCAGGTGGAATTGGGCACGCGTGTGGCGATTTTAGGCGGCGGGGATGGCCGTCATCGTAATGAGTTCGATGGTCCGCTCAAGCGCCTGACTGCTTGGTCGGCAGATCGGTATAATACAGAAACTGCGGAGAGCCTTGCGGCGTTGGCGGCAAATCTGGGGCGTTATGACATGTTGCTGGTGTGCCCGCTCATCAACTACGTTAAGCCAAATGATTTGACGGTACACGCCGCGGCTTTCCGGGAGTTTGTGAAGAACGGCGGTGCAATTTGCGTGACGGATGCCTGCTATCCGACATCTATAGCATGGCTGAAATCGATTGACCCTTCGTTTGAGATTGCCAGCCAGAATAAAGACGACAAGGTATGGGGACGGGTTGTGGCAGATACGGTTCCGCCTTCGCCGCTGCGTTACTTTCCGCGCCAGTTGAATGAGAGCGCGACGTGGGCATTTCTTACTTTGCCGGAGAACTCCAAGTGGGAAGTCGTCGCCCGTGTGCGTGATGTGGATGGACCTCCCTTGACGGTTGTGCAACGTTATGGCAAGGGCTTTATCTATGTGACCGCCCAGCGGCAACCCAATGCGGAAGCATTGCAGAACTACCGCGCCTATTTGACTCTCTGCCGTTTCGGGTTGACGGCATCGTCTGACGGACCGTTGGAGTTGCAGCAGGGGCTCCAGAAGGACATGAAGTTCAAGTTGAAGAATGTCACCGATAAACCTGTTGAGGTGAAGGTTGTATTTGCCTCCGGTGGCAAGACTGAGCCGGTGACTTTGGAACCGGGTACAGACTATGAATATGCGAAGCGTTATAATATGAACACCTATGGGCCGACACGGTTTTATATAGCACTTGTTTCGGGCATTCAAGTGGAACCGTTGGTTGACCGTATGGTTGATTTGCCGGAGGCTTTGGCGGTCTACCCGCACGCCAGCCGTGGCTTGCTCTCGGCTGCGCGCCGTTCGGACAGGGTGAGCTTTACGACGGTTGTCTCGCCGGCTGACCACGCTACGCCTGAGAAGCTGACGCTGCGCACCCAAATCTTTGATAACTACAACAAGGTGCTTGTCAGCACGCAGTATATGGGCGCGGCGGAGCAGATAATCAGCCTGCCATTCCCGCGTACATTGCCCGTCGGCACTTACACTGCCCGCACGGTTGTGTTCTCGACGAATAAAGAGGGCGTCCTTGTGCCATGGCGTAATGTCGAGGTTGATACGCCGCTGGAAATCCTGCCGGTGCTGCCGGCGCAGACGGTCATCGATCAGGATATGACCTTCCTTGTGGAGGGTAAACCCTTCTTCCCGCTGGGTCTGTATCACGTACATCCCTCCGAGCTCACCAATGCGGTTGAGAGCACGGGCATCAACCTCATTCAGCTCTTCAGCTGGCATAAAGAAGAGGGCGTCACCGCTGCACACGACCTTGGTGTTAAAGTCATCTGGGAACAGAGTCATGCAGGAGCCAAGGATGTCATTCGCAATGCGGTGCGTCTTGTCGGCCAGCATCCCGGCATCTTCGCGTGGTATGGCATGGACGAACCCTACGAAAACCAATTTGACGATGCACGATTCCGTATGGATGCCTACCATAAATACGACAAGCACCATCCAACATACATGGTCTCCTGCCGTCCTCACCTCTTCCCGCAGCATGCGGAGCTGGCCGATATCTTTGCGCCGGACCCCTATCCGATTAAGACTGAAAAGGGGCCTGAAGGTCACGACCTCATATCCGGCGATGTGGAGATGGTTGCCGACTGGGTGGATAAAGGTTGGGCCGCGACCCATCGCGCCAAACCCGTAGTGTGCGTGCCGCAATCCTTCGGCAAAGAACCTCTGCCGCAGTTCCGTTGCATGGCCTATCTGGCTATTACACACGACGCACGCGGCATCATCTGGTACCCTTGGCGCCAGCAGGGCGGCGGACCGCTCGGCATCGGCATTGCCAACAATCCGGAACAGCAGAAGGTACTCAAGCAGATCATTGCGGAGTTCAAAGAAATCACTCCTGCACTCGTTGCGCACGAACGCCGCATGTTCAAATCCACCGATGGAAAAGTCCATGCGCTCCTCTGCCGCGAAGAGGGGGATAACTACACCCTCATCATGGTCAACGGCAAAGATGAAAGTGTCGAAGCCACGTTGGAGATTCCTGAACTGGCCGGAGTGACAAAAATTACAAAAGTCTTTGAAAAGGGCGAAGCCACGCCGGATGGCGAAAAGCTCATCCTCCCCTTCGCCCCTTACCAAACAGCAGTTTACCGCTGGAAAAAATAAAAACACGCCGCTTTATATAACAAGCCTGAGCCCTGCGGAGTCTCCGCAGGGCTTTTTTACATGAAGTAGCGAAAATATTGCGAAGGGGGGTGAGTTAGGCGTTGTATTGTGCAGGGGATTGCGTGTATAATAGGTGGCTTTATGGGGTGTTTTAGAGGTGTGGTATGGAACCTGGCATGAAGAAATATGTGGTGATTGCTCTTGTGGTGTTGGTGCCGTTGCTGGCAGCGCAGGTTTTCTTGAATAAAAAATATAAGGGCGGAAGTTCTTCGGAGACATCTGCCGAGCAGTCTGGGCAGAGGGCTGCAGTCTCTAAAGCTTCCCAAGAGCCGCCACCTCCGCCAAAGCCGGCGTATCGTTACAGGGTGCCGTCGGCGAATCCTGACTTTGGGCAGCCGTTGGATTATGCACGGGCGATGCGGGGTGACGCGCTGGCAGTGCCCGGGGTGAAGGATGCGAGCGGGGGGATTTTGGTTGATTTGGATTCACGCCGCGTGTTGTGGGAGAAGAAGCCTGAGACGGGCGTGCCGATTGCGTCGATGGTGAAGATGATGACGCTGCTGATCGCTTTTGAGGTGTTGGAGGAGCGGAAGGATTTGTCGTTGGAGACGCCGGTGCAGGGGACGAAGGCGGCGATGAAGGTTGGGGGTGCGCAGATTTGGGTGAATGAGCGGGCGGTGTTGCCGTTGGGGGATTTGTTGAGGTCGGTGGCGATTAAGAGCGCGAATGATGCGGCGTATTTGGTGGCGGAGTTTTTGTCGGATGGTAATGTGCCGGGATTTGTGGCCCGGATGAATCGCCGGGCGAAGGAGATTGGGATGCGGAACACAGTGTTCTATAACCCGCATGGGTTGACGGATACAATCACGGGTAAGGATTCGGTGGCGTCGCCGGAGGATATGGTGTTGTTGGGCGAGCGGCTGTTGGAGTATCCGCAGTTGATGAAGTGGTTTTCGACGCCGATGGATTCGGTGATGGTGGATGGCAAGGAGATTGAGCTGGCGAACCATAATAAGCTGGTCCGTCCGCAGTATCCGGGCGTTGATGGTTTGAAGACGGGTTATATTGCGCGTTCGGGATTCTGTTTTACGGTGAGCTGTTTGCGTAATGGCCAGCGGGTGGTGGGGTGCGTGACGGGGTTTAAGGTGATGGCGGAGCGTGATGCGTTTTCCCGTAAGCTGGTCGACTGGGGTTATACACAGTTAGCGGCGGGGCGCGAATTTTAATTTGAGGATGGGTATGCGTCTGTTGAAGGTTCTAGCGGGGTGTATCTTGTTGGCGGTTGCGGGCGGGTGTTCGCATCAGCAGGAGATTGCGTCGCGGATTAAAGAGCGGCCGACGGCGTTGCAGTTGTTGGGTGCGGCGGATCAGCAGCGGATCCGGGATGGCGTTTTGAAGCCGGGGGATTCGAAGGATTTGGCGTGGTATGTGTATGGCGATCCGATGAACCGGCGGATTAAGACGACGGCAGAGGGGAACTCGGAGATTTGGTCGTACACGCAGCCGGAGTTTGATCCGTTTGTTTATCCGGCGGTGCCGGTGATGCGGCCGGTACGGACGGCGCATGGGCATACGGTGTGGGTGACGGATAATTATTATTTGGATGCGAATCCGCGGTTGTACGAAGCAGAGGTACTGCGGATTGAGTTTAAGGATGGTAAGGTCAGTTCGATTGAGTCAATGGTGAATCAATAAGCAAGGAGATGGATATGAAGGATTTGTTTGGCGTATTGGCAGTGTTGGCTTTGGCAGTTGTGTTGGCGGGGTGTGCCACGCAGGATTTGGAGGATGAGGGCGATCCGATGTCCAACGACCCGACGCAGTTGGATCGTAGCGGACTGATCGACATTCAGCTGAAGGATTCGAAGGCTGAGAACGTGCAGACGATTGGCGGCAAGTAATTGTTGGTTGGCGAGAGGACGTGAGCATGGGTGCGATTTCCCGCATGGAAGCGGATTTGGCGGTGTTGAACAGCCGGTTTGGCGCGGCGGGGCGGATTGTGTTCCGTCCCGGGGCGAATGATTTGCCGCTGGTGGTTTTGGCTGCGCCTAACGGTGCTTGCGAAGTGTCGCTGTATGGTGCCCATGTGCTGTCCTATCGCCCGACCGGGCATGCGCCTGTTTTGTTTATGAGCCGTGAGGCGGTGTTTGAGCCGGGCAAGCCGATTCGCGGCGGTATTCCGGTGTGCTGGCCGTGGTTCGGTGCGGCGCCTGCTGAGCTTCAGCAGCAGGCGGTTGAAAATGGAGCAGGGGCTTTGCCTCAGCATGGTTTTGCGCGTACAACGGAATGGCGGGTTTCAAAAACATCGTATGCGGCAGAGCGTACGGAGTTGCAGTTGGAGTTGAGCGATTCGGCCGAAACACGCAAACTGTTTCCGTTTAAGTTTCTGCTGACGCTGGATGTGGCGTTGGATAAGCAGCTGTCAGTTGAACTGACGGTGCGGAATATGGATGAGCAGGCGTTCATGTGTTCGGAGTGCTTGCATGCGTATTTTAACGTAATGGATATTACCCGCGCCGGTATTAAGGGCATTACACCGGAAACGCTGTTTGTGGCGCGGGAAGTCGATCAAGGTTTTGATGTCGGGGAAGACGGACTTGTCTGCGACTTGTTGGATGGCGGGTTGCGGCGGGGTGTACGGATTGAAGCGGATGATGCCGCATGCGTGCAGGTTTGGAATCCTTGGATTGAAAAGTCGCAGCGGTTGACGGATTTTGGCAATGATGAATATTTGCGGATGGTGTGCGTGGAGCCGGGCAATTTTGGTGCGCACTACTTGGAGCTGCAGCCGGGAGACGCGCATACATTATCATTGCGTCTGACGGCGGACCTGATTGCCGGGAATTGAGCCGATTATTAGGGCCTCTCGCTCGGGATTGAGGCGTTTTGTGGTGTTCTCCGACGTAGCAAAGAAAAACGGCGGGTAAAACATCGCTGTCTTACTCGCCGCCAGGGAGGACATATATTTGTCACGGTAACCAACGAGGGGGGACTCGTTTTACCCTTTCGGGTCGGCTACCAGCATTCAACTGACAGGGGACTGTCATCTGAACAGGGCGTATATTACACTATGCACCTCTGAATGTCAACAACCAAATGAAAGTTTCTATTTCTTTTTATTTTTCGAGCTATTATTCCTGATTTCCGCGAATATTTTAGATTTGTGCATACGACCGTATGCAGGTTTGCATGATTATGTGCCTGTTTGTGCGCGGGTGGTGCTTAAATTGAAATTGAGCAGGCGGTTTTGCTCATCAAAGTACCGTTCCGTCTGCATGAAGATATCAAAAAGAGTAACAGAATGCCGCTGGTTTGACTATTAAGCTTGAAATATGGTGTAAAACTGGTAAACTGTTGGACCTCTTATATGAAGACGAAGCAACTGTTTATATTGCTGGCTGTGTCGGTTGTACTCCTGATGGGTACTTTGGCGTACTGGCTGTCGGCATGGCAAGTGGGTGGATTGAGTAAGTTCACCCAGTTGAATGCGAGCCGGTTTGCGGGAATGACCGCCAAAATGCTGCGGGTCGGGTCGTTTGAAGGTTTGTTTTTTACCGGCCGCATTCCGCCGCCCGAAATTCAGGAGCTTGTGCGCAATGATTTGAATGCCTTTTCAAAGGGCATTAAAGGTGTTGAGCTGTGGACAGGGTTTGTTGCAAATGGCAAGTGCGTGCTGGGGCCTGCGACGGACCGATTGAGCTTTCCGATTGCGAGTGCGAGTGACGCCATAGTTGAAAAGAGCGTTGCAGATCGGTTGGCGGGCGAGGTGCCTTGGTCGCAGGCAATTCCGGTGACGGCGAAGGATGGGCGGAAAATGGCCTGTTTTATCGCGCCTATTTTTCATGCCCGAACAAATGAGCTGCTGTATGTGGTCGGCATGAATATTGATACGGCAACTTGGCGGGGGAGTGTTTGGCGGGTCAGATGGCAGATCTGCCTGTCGTTGATACCGTTAACGCTGTTGCTGCTGCTGGATTTATGGCTGCTTTTCTATCGGAGTTTGTTCGGCAAGTACAAACAGCATTTAGGCTATGTGGAGGCCGCATTGCTGGTGCTGACGGTGGCGGCGCTTCTGTGGCCGCTGACGCAGTGTTTGCAACTGCGGGAGCGTCTGGGGCAGTATCGGGCATTTTCGCAATTGGTGGATTTGCGGGTTGATCGTTTGGCCGATCGCTTGAGCGGCACGGAAAACCAACTGATGAACACGGCCGACCGTCTGGACCGCTTGACGAAGGATGCGTTCTCAGAAAAGATGTTTCATGCGTTTGTGGCGCCGTTCCAAGTACATCGCAGTTTCGGCGTGATTTGGAATATCATTCATGTGCATGATGAAGAGCGCGATGAGTTTGAAGCCTCCATGCGCGAAGAAGGTCATCCGAACTTTGAGATTTGGGAATATGGTCCTGATGGTTCACGTCAACGGGCTGCCCGTCGGGATATTTACTATCCGTTGTGTTATACGAGCGAGGAGGGAGAATCCCACGCACGGCTGATCGGCTTTGACTATGGGAGCGAGCCTTTGCGTTTTGAAACGATTCAGCGGGCGCTTCGTTCGCGGCGGACGGCGGTTTCAGATCAGTTGAGCTTCATCCGCAATAACCGTGAACATTCAGGTATCCTTCTGTTGCATCCTGTATTCAAGGATGGCGATTCCTCTGATCTGTTCGCCTTTTTGTCGGTGCCGATCCGCCTGCAGGATGTGCTCCAGAACATTACCGGCAAGTACCCGGCGGACGAAAATATGCTGCTCATGGATCTGTTTAGGATTGAACAGGATGGACGGCTAACGTTCTTGAGTTCTTCGGTGCCGGACAAAACATCCACAGCGCCACAGTATGTGCCCTTAGCGCATCGGTTGTACTCGCCGGATCTGTTCTTTAACTATGTCCCCATGTTTTATTATGATCGGATGATGCTGCTGGTGGCCCGTCCCGATGCAGCTTTCTGGACAGTGCATGACACCTCTCTTAAGCAGATGATTATTCTCATCGGCGTGCTGGCAATTCCGCTCTTAGGATTGATGGCATTTGTCGTCCGCCGCCGGCAGACGGCGCTGACCCAGCTGGTGCGCGAAAGATCGTATGAAATCATGCGCCAGCGTGACCGCTTGAATGAGATCACCTCGCACGTGCAGGCGGTATTGTGGGAGCTGGATTTGAAAACCATGCGCCACACCTATATTTCCAAGTACGCCGAGAAGTACGATATCGCCATGACGGACGATCCGTGGACGGGATTTTTAGATCATATCCATCCGCAGGATTATGAGCGTGCAACCAAGTCGTTGGAAAAACATTTTGCCAGCGGCGAGCCGCTGATTCATGAATTCCGCATCATTGACCGCAAGGGACAGATCTGCTGGTTCCGTCAGCAGATCACCGTTGTCAAGGAAAACGGCAAGCCTGTCCGCGTATTGGGTGTGACGAATGACGTTTCCGAGAGCCGCAATGCCGCCGAGAATCTGGAGAAGATGGAGCTGGCGCTACGCAATGCCCAACGCCTGGAGGCGGTTGGTTTGCTGGCCGGTAGTGTCGCGCATGACTTCAACAACATGCTGCAGGTCATCTTGGGCAACACCGAACTCGCTTTGATGGAGGTCGATGAGGACGACCCCATGTACTCCGACTTGTCGGACGTGCAAAAGGCCGCGCAAAAGGCATCCGGCGTGACGCGGCAGCTGCTGGCATTTGCCCGCAAGCAAAATGCGGCACCCGAAGTGCAGGATTTGAACACCACCGTGGGCGACAACATGCCCGTGTTGAAGCGGCTCGTCGGCGATGAAATCGAGCTCGACCTTGATTTGGCCTTGTCGCCTTGCACGGTTAAGATTGACTCAGCGCAGGTCAGCCAAGTTTTGACCAACCTTGTCATGAATGCGCGCGATGCGATTCAGGCCGCCGGAGTCACCGAGGGACGCATCAAGATTGCATTGGTTCCCGTTTATCTGAAACAGACTACTTGTACCTCCGGACAGACACTGCCGGAAGGCAACTACATCTGCCTGATTGTTTCGGACAATGGCAGCGGGATGGATGACAGCACGATTGCCAAGATATTCGATCCGTTCTTCTCGACGAAACGGCGGGATAGAGGAACCGGTTTGGGCCTTTCGACCATCCATGGCATCCTCAGCCAGAACGGCGGCGGTATCAATGTGCGCAGTTCACCGGGCAACGGCGCTGTGTTCATGTTGTACGTCCCGCAGTACGAAGCCACGGATATGGCGGCCGATTCCATTCCGCAAGTCGCGCTGGAAAATTATCGCGGGACCGGTACGGTCATGATTATTGAGGATGACCCTGACGTGCTGACCTTGACGCAGTCGACGCTGACAGCGCTAGGATATACCGTCGTGCTGCAGCCGCGCGCATTGGACGCTTTGAAGTTATTGAAAGAAGGGACGCCGAAGATCGATTTGGTGCTGTCGGATATGATCATGCCGGAGATGAGCGGCGTCGGCCTTGCCTGTGCGCTGGCTAAAGATTATCCCGACCTGCCAATCGTCTTCATGTCCTACGCGCCAGGGGATGTTGTGGATGATAATAGTGCGGAATGCGCACAGATACCTTTGCTCCCGAAGCCGTTCAGCTGTGAAGATCTGGCGGTATTCATCAAGGCGGCATTTGCCAACCCGACAGTCGCTCACGCCAAACTCTCCAACAAAGATACTGCGAGCTCAGCGAACAACGCTTAATGGTGTGCCTCGATTCGTCGGGAACATTCATCGCGGCCGACAGAAAAGTTTACGCACAGCCCCATCAGTTCCGCTTGAAAAGCTCCAAATGAGGCTTTCCTTATTCCGCGCGCGTGCCTTTAATAAAGCAGTTTATGGACACCTTTCTGGGCAACTTTCCGCCAAGGTGCCGATTCCCCGTTTCTTGGCAAATTAAAACACCCCCACTTCCGCCCCCCAAACCCTCCCGAGTCTGTACCCCATGCACACGTGTACGCGTACCCCTGACTCACGTGAGTCTGTACCCTTGACTCGCCCGAGTCTGGGGTACAGACCAACGTGTGACATACTCACGAACGTTTTTTTGAGCCGCTTTAACACTCACAAACAACTCCCTCTGCACGCCTCCGCGTGAACTTTATCCACACTCCAACCCTGTTTTGCCTGCGAAGGTGAATTGCCAAGAGTATGAGTTTTTCCTAAGTCTCTGGGCTTTGGTGTTGACTTCAATTTTCGATTTGCTATACTTTCCGCCCATAAACACGGGGCATAGGGTCTCGTTCTCATAGGAGTAATACAATGGCTATCAAGGTCGGCATCAATGGATTCGGGCGCATCGGTCGCATGGTTTTCCGCGCTGCGGTAAAGAATTTCTCAGACATCGAAATCGTTGGTATCAACGATCTGCTCGAGCCGGATTATTTGGCTTACATGTTGAAGTACGACTCCGTGCACGGCCGCTTTGATGGCGAAATCGCCGTCGATGGCAACGACCTGATCGTCAACGGCAAGCGCATCCGCCTCACCGCCGAGAAAGACCCGACCAACCTCAAGTGGGATGCCGTCGGCGCTGACATCGTCGTTGAGTCCACTGGTCTCTTCCTCACGAAGGAAACCGCCGAGATGCACATCAAGGCAGGCGCTAAGAAGGTCATCATGTCCGCTCCTTCCAAGGATGACACCCCGATGTTCGTGTTCGGCGTCAACTGCCAGAGCTACGCCGGCCAGACCATCATCTCCAACGCTTCCTGCACAACCAACTGCTTGGCTCCTGTCGCCAAGGTGTTGAACGACAAGTTCGGCATCAAGCGCGGTTTGATGACCACGGTTCACGCTGCTACAGCCACCCAGAAGACGGTGGACGGTCCTTCCAAGAAGGATTGGCGCGGCGGCCGCGGCATCCTCGAGAACATCATCCCGTCCTCGACCGGTGCTGCTAAGGCTGTGGGCAAAGTCATTCCTGAGCTCAACAAGCTCCTCACCGGCATGGCATTCCGCGTTCCGACCTCCGACGTCTCCGTCGTTGACCTGACCGTCGAGCTCAAGACCGCCGCCACCTACGACGAAATCAAGGCCGTCATGAAGGCCGCCTCCGAGAACGAACTCAAGGGCGTCCTTGGCTACACCGAGGAGAAGGTCGTTTCGACCGACTTCCGCGGCGAAGCCTGCACGTCAGTCTTTGATGCCGAAGCCGGCATCGCGTTGGATGGCACATTCGTCAAGGTCGTCAGCTGGTACGACAACGAATGGGGTTATTCCAACAAGGTCTTGGAAATGGTTCGCGTCATCGCCAAGTAATGTGAAACTCCGTCGCAAGCCGGCGGATATTCAAACAAAGAGAGCGGCAGGTGACGAACCTCCGCTCTTTTTCTTTAGCTCCCAGAAACAATTTACAAACAGAAGGAACTCCTATGAACAAGAAGACACTCCATGATGTTGAGCTGGCCGGCAAGCGCGTCGTGATGCGCGTTGATTTCAATGTGCCGATCAAAGAAGGCAAGATTGCTGACGATACCCGCATCCAGGGCGCACTGCCCTCCATCAAGTACGTGCTCGAGAAGGGCGCCAGCCTCGTGCTCATGAGCCACCTCGGCCGCCCCAAAGGCAAAGGCTTTGAGGCTGATTTCTCCCTCAAGCTCGTCTCCGACTACCTTGCTGAAGTGCTCGGCAAGCCCGTCACCTTTGCGCCCGACTGCGCCAACGCTGACGAGATCGTCAAAGCCATGAAGCCCGGCGACGTCGTTATGCTCGAAAACACCCGCTTCTACGCCGAAGAGCAAGGCAAAGTCAAGAAAACAGACGACATGACCGACGACGTCTATGCCGCCAAGAAAGCCGAACTCAAAGAGAAACAACAGCAGCTCGCACAGAAGTTCGCCTCCTACGGCGACG
The DNA here is from genome assembly GCA_031552845.1 of Kiritimatiellia bacterium. Taxonomy (GTDB): domain Bacteria; phylum Verrucomicrobiota; class Kiritimatiellia; order RFP12; family DVOR01; genus JAVBMC01. The sequence goes on along the minus strand of JAVBMC010000006.1, from coordinate 6,403 downwards.
TCTACTGCAACGACGCCTTCGGCTCCGCTCACCGCGCCCATGCCTCCACAGCCGTCATCTGCAAATACATGCCCGTCAGCGTGGCAGGTTTCCTGATGGAAAAAGAGCTCGAGTATATGGGCGGCGCTTTAGAGAAGCCGGCTCGCCCGTTCGTCGCAATCCTCGGCGGTGCAAAAGTCTCCGACAAGCTCGCCGTGGTGCAAAACCTCCTCAACAAAGTTGACACCCTCATCATCGGCGGCGGCATGGCTTACACCTTCCTCAAGGCACAAGGCCACTCCATCGGCAAGTCCCTCTGCGAAGACGACCAGCTCGACTACGCCCGCGACATGATCCACCGCGCCGAACTGCGCGGCGTCAACCTTCTCTTGCCCGTTGACAACGTCGCCGCCGACAAGTTCGCGGCTGATGCTGAGACCAAGGAGGTTGACAACACCATCCCCGAAGACTGGATGGCGCTCGACATCGGCCCCAAGACCACTGCACTCTACGTCGCGGCAATCCGCAACGCCAAGACAGTCGTTTGGAACGGCCCCATGGGCTGCTTCGAAATGGCCCCCTTCGCCAAAGGCACCTTCGGCGTCTGCGAAGCCGTTGCACAAGTCAAAGCCAACGGCGGCATCTCCGTCATCGGCGGCGGCGACAGCGTCAACGCGGTCAAAAAGTCCGGCCTCTCCGACAAGATGAGCCACATCTCCACCGGCGGCGGCGCCAGCCTCGAGTTCCTTGAAGGCAAAGCGCTCCCCGGCGTTGTCGCGCTCAACGACAAGTAAGCCGGAAAAGCGTGCGGGCGGAGCCGATTTCCTAACCGGTTCCGCACTCTACGCTTGACTGCAGAGGGGATTTCTGGCATACTACGCCCCTCATTCAGGTGGTTTACCGAAGTGGCCAACCGGGGCAGACTGTAAATCTGCTGGCTTACGCCTTCCTTGGTTCGAATCCAAGAGCCACCACCATTCTACCGCAACACCCGTTGCGGTTTTTTTGTGCCCGCAACCCGCCCCCATCGGCTTCTTGCTCGGGTCAGGCATCATGTCTCGACATGCCATCCTTCTGACTCACTCTCGTAACAGGAACGTGAGTAACCTTACTTGCGGATGACAGTAACATTATTTAGCGTTGACAGTAACGTTGCTCATAACGCCAAGTAACATTACTCACAACTGTCAGCAACGTTACTTCCGGCGGTGTGCAATGTTACATGCCGATATGCCGCTTGAGTAATCGGTGTTCTCGGTAAGAATGGATGAAAACAGTGCGCTACATACCAATTCTTTTGCAGTTGGCTGTTCCTGATTGACTTTTAGATGGTTTTTTACTATTCTCTTGAGACGTGCGCATTGAGCGTGCGTTTTTTATTAGGGTTATATGTAATATGGCGAGAGAATTGGCGTTCGTTTTGATTAATCCGTACCCGATCCGGAAGTCGCGCACGGGGGGGATTATCGCACGGTATATGGTGCGGACTGATTTGAAGTTGGTGGGCGCGCGGCTGTTGGGGCCGTCTCAGGAGCTGGTAGATGAGTTCGCCGGTTATTTGCGCAGCAAGGCTGCGGTGCCGTCAGATGATAAAGAGGTGTATGAGCTGTTGGCGGATTATGTCTCGCGGGCGTACGCGCCGGATGCAGAGACGGGTAAGCCGCATCGTTGCATCATGTTGCTGTTTGAGGGTGAGGATGCCGTTGCAAAGATTTTTGAGGTGACGGGCGCTATCCGCCGCGGTTGGTGTTGCGGGCAGACGGTGCGGGATACGTTCGGTGATTTTATCCGCGACCCGAAGACGGGCGCAGTGGATTATTTTGAGCCTGCAGTTATCGTTGGCACGGATGTTGAGGACACGAAGCGCGAGCTGCAGATCTTCGTGAAGTATCTGAGTGATGTGTCTGGCATTGTGCGCGGTGCAATGGATGTGCCGACGTGTGAGAATGTGCATCAGACGCTGGTGTTGTTGAAGCCGGATAACTGGCGGCAGCCGTCGTTGCGCGCGGGTAACATCATGGATTTGCTCTCGAGCGCGGGCTTGCGGATTGTGGGCGTGAAGAAGTTCGCGATGAGCGTGGAGCAGGCGGAGCGGTTTTATGGGCCGGTGAAGGAGTCGCTGCGGAATGTGTTCCCGAAGTTTGCGCGCGACCGTGCGGCGCAGGCGTTGTCGCGGGAGTTCGGGTTCCCCGTGGATGTGCCGTTGCTGGGGCAGTTGTGCGAACAGCTGGCGCCGCAGTTTGCCTCGGTGGAGTTTGAGAACATCATTGAGTTTATGACGGGACGGCGGCTGTCGCTGTGTACGCCTGAGGAGAAGGCGGCGCAGGGACTGAGCGAGTGTCTCGCGATTGTGTATGAGGGTGTTCATGCCGTGGATAAGATCCGCGATGTGCTGGGGTCGACCGATCCGAGCAAGGCGCGTCCGGGATCGATCCGGCGTGAGTTTGGCACGAATATCATGGTGAATGCGGCGCATGCGTCGGACTCGGTTGAGAATGCGCGCCGCGAGATGGGTATTATCGGCATTGAGCACGACGAACCTTTAAATGAGTTGATAAGGAAGTATTGCGAATGAAACCGCTTAACGCGCAGATCGTTCAAATCCAGCCATCGGCGACGTTGGCTATTACCAGCCAGGCCGCAGCACTGAAGAAGCAGGGGCACAAGATCTGCGCCTTTGCCGCCGGAGAGCCGGACTTTGATACGCCGGAGTTTATCTCGAACTCCTGCATTGATGCACTGCGCTCCGGGCAGACGAAGTATACGCCCGCTGCGGGTGTATTGGAGCTGCGAGCGGCGATTTGCGACAAGCTGGCGCGTGACAACCGCCTGAGCTATAAACCCAATCAAGTGATTATCAGCGCCGGCGGAAAGCATTCGCTGGCGTTGGTGTTTCAGACGATGCTCAACGCGGGCGATGAGGTGATTATCCCGGCGCCGTATTGGCTGAGCTATCCCGAAATGGTGCATGTGGCGGGCGGCGTGCCGAAGTTCGTGAGCGCGCCGTGGACGCAGGACTTTAAGATTACCCCGGAGCAGTTGGAAGCGGCAATCACCCCGAAGACGGTGGCGATTGTGATCAACAGCCCCAGCAATCCGTCGGGCATGATGTATTCGCCGGAAGAGCTGAAACGCTTGGGCGAGATTGCGCTGAAGCATGACTTGTGGATTGTCTCGGATGAGATCTACGAGAAGATGGTGTATGGCGACAACACCTTCGTCAGCATGGCGTCCTTTGGCGATGAGTTTTACAAACGCACGATCACGGTGAACGGCTTCTCGAAGGCCTACTCGATGACTGGCTGGCGCTTGGGTTATGCGGCGGCACCGGTGGCATTTGCCGAGTCGATGACAGCACTGCAGAGCCACTGCGCGTCGGCGCCGACGACCTTTGCACAATATGGTGCGATTACGGCACTGCAAGAGGGCGATGCCGCGATTGCGGAGATGATTAAAGCATTTGCCGCGCGTCGTGATCGCATCTATGAGTTGATGAGCGCGATTCCAGGCGTGCACTGCCCGAAGCCGCAAGGCGCATTCTACATCTTCCCGAACATCGCATCGTTTGGCTTAGACTCGCTGACGTTTGCTTCACGCCTGCTGGCGGAGAAGCAGGTGGCGGTTGTGCCGGGCGTGGCGTTTGGCAATGACAACTGCGTGCGCTTGAGCTATGCCTGCGGCATGGCCAATATTGAAGAGGGGATGAAGCGCTTCGCCGAGTTCTGTAAATCGTTTTAGTGTGCCGGGCCCGTGGTGAAATTGGCATACACGTAGGATTTAGGTTCCTATGCCGCAAGGCGTGTGGGTTCGACCCCCACCGGGCCCACCATCTTGGGTGAGTTGATTGCCCGAATCTATTGAATGACCCCGTCCGTTATGGACGGGGTTTTTGTTTTGAGTGTGTAGTAATCTGCTGCACGGTGTGGGAGGCGTAGTGTGCCAAGGTTGTGCGACGCTGGCCTCATAGGCTGTGAGACGTTGGGCTCCAAGGTTGTGAGGCCATGGCCTCCGAGTGTATGTGCCCGTGGCCTCCGGGTGCGTGAGGCCTAGGCCTCACGGTGTGTGTAGTCTACCCCTTGCAGTTTTGGACTTGCTTCTGCGTCATTTTTTTTCGGCGTTTGCGCTATTACGGCGGGATGGAAGGCGAGGGAGAGCGGATTATTGTGCCGGGGTATTTGGAGGGACAACAGGGACGGGGGTAATGGGGGAGGTTTTGTTATGTTCGACCATGAAGTTAATGGCTTCGGGAAGGGCTTCATCGAGGCCTTTGCGGATTGAGAGCGGGAATGTGTTCTCTGGGTAGGTGCCATCGTTGAAGATGTGTCCATAGCACCAGAAGGGCGAGATAGCTGCGAAGAAGGTGGTGGTTTGCTTTTCGATCCTCTTGAGTTCCCTGCCTGTGTTGGTGTCGTAGATAGATATTTCGGTATTGATCTTGTGTTGCTCCCGCACGCAGAATAAAAGCGTGCAGAGGTCGACGAGTACGGTTTTCGTGACACTGAAGAACCCCCAGTCGAGATCGGCAGTGCAGTTGTAGCGCAAAACATATTGCGGGGCGGGTGTCTGGGTGTTGAAGCCTTTGTATTCAAGGGTGTCGCGAATGAATCGGTAGGCGTCATCCGGCATTTGGAATGGTGTGACTTCGTTTGTGATAGCGGTGGTGTTTTTTGCCGGGACATATTGGCCGTCAATGTAGGTGCCGGTAGTAGGTTGAGTAGGGGAAACGGTGGGTTGGAATACGACCAAGGGATCGTTTGGTCGGATGATGACAACGCCGATGGTGGTGGTGTTTTGGGCAGCGAGAGACTTTCCTTTGACGTCAGAGTGAATAGTCCAACAACCGGAGAGAATAAGGAGGGCGGGGATGAGGAGAAGGAAGTGTTTTTTCATGAGAACCTTTGTTGCTGTCGGTTGCGGATAGGATAACACGAAAAGGAGAATGTGGCAAGTTGAAAATGTGAGGCGCATTGGAAAGCGAGGGGCTTGCCTGCCTCTGTGTTTTACTGCTTGGGGTTTTGGCGTTTAAGTTTTCACGAAGGGATGGAGTTAAAGGCGTTCGTGCGATTGCTTGCTACTTGGCTGGAGGTTTTTTGATTTGAGCGTTACTGTCAAAAACTTCTAGTAACTGTTTGGCTTCGGCCAGCCGGTTGGATGAGATGAGGGAGAAGATTTTTGCCAGTTCGGCTTTTCCGGGTGCGTCGGGCAGGGTATATTTGACTAGCAGGGGGTATCTGGCGGCTACGGTTTGATGTGGCATGGCCCGGTTGCAAGCACTGCATGCGAGCAGGTACAGGCTGTTGATAGCGCCTGCACTTTTGAAGTTCCTTTTTTCTTGCTCAATACGCGTTTCTGACATGTTCATGGTGTTTCGCCAGAACTGCGCTTGTTCGTTCATTATTTTATCTACTTCGTCGCTCCATTGGTCCACTGACGTTTTTATTTCCAACAGCTGTTCGGGAGAAAGGGGGACGTTGGAGGCGGCTTCCCTCGACGGAATCTTAGGATTGTTTTTTTGGATGGGGATCCGGTGGAGGAGCTGAAGGACGGCTGTTTGTCCGCTGCGGGTGGTGATGGTGACCGGCACGAGGATGTCAAGCGGCTGTTGGCCTGTCTGGACCGCCAAAGCCACGTCTGTCGCAGTGGGCATTTTGGCAGATGGAGGTTCCGCAACGAGATAGATGTTGTTTTTGAGGTCGAGGGTGATGGGTTTCCGGCAGAGGCGTCCGTCCGGTGTTTTGACGTAGAAGGCAAGGATCCGTTTGAAGGTCTGGAGGAGTTGATCCTGCGAGTCAGCCAAATTCTCAAAGTTGAAGTCGGGAGGGGTATCGAGACAGGTGCGGGTCAGGCTTTCAATGGTTTGAGGCGGGGTCAGCTCATCGGAGCCGATTTTGGTGACCCACGTGTCGGTTGGGAGGCGTGGGGTGGTGATATTGACTGTGATGGTGACTGCAAAGAGTCCAAGGGGGAGGATGGAGAGGAGGGTTGCATATAGTAGGGATAGGTGGAGTTTCATGGGGAACCTTTTTTCTGACAACTGCGCGCATGATAACATGAAAGTGTGGATGTGACAAGATAAAAGTGTTGGGAACGACAAGAAGCGCAAATGTTTGTAAAGTGTAAAATATCTTTTCCCTGCAGATGGGGGGTGCCCAGGCACGCTCTCTTTCAGGGGAACCCCCCATGGGGGGCGCGAAAATCTAACCGCCGTTTGAGACGTTTAGTGTTCCATCGGCGGGCCGATTTTCGTATCATTTTGATGACTAAACCAAACACCCGAAAGGAGCCGCCGATGGAACGCCGCCAGCATACAAAACCCCGCCGTAAGAATCAACCTTTAACGCAGCTTGACCGCCAGCGTCTTGAACAGTGGCATGCACTAGCCCGTTCCCAAGCTCCCGGACGCCGGGTGCAGGTTGCTGCGTTC
>JAVBMC010000046.1:0-68556 GCA_031552845.1 Kiritimatiellia bacterium | reverse complement strand
AAAGCTCGTCGGCGTCTCGGCGTTATTGATGTAAATATTCTCATAGGTAATCACGCATGAGTTCGTCAGGTCATGCAACCACACCTTGCTCTCCTCGCCGAACGAATGATATCCCCATAACGGCGCCAGCATTACAGCATCAAGGTTCTTCGCGCTCGGCAACTCGTACGACACCGACAACTTACTCTTCGGCAATGGCCACTTCCGTAAAGCGCCATTCCCATCAATCTGTAATACCGTCGGATGCACCGGCTCCCCCTGCGGTGCATCAAACCCCAATACCCCATAGGCTGAGACCCACACGTTGGAATAATAATTCGTCCCCACCAGCATCCTAAACGGCAACGCCAGCTTTTGCGAGTTCCAGCTATTCGTACTATCAAACGTCAACACAGCTGTCGGTTCCTCCGGACGCGCCATAAAACCACTCAGCCCGCTCACCTTAGCCAACAACGCTCCGCTGATCTTCTCCTCAGCCGACGGCTCCCGCCGTAACAACTCCTCTTCGCTCTCTCCCGACATCACCCGCTCAATCAATGCCGACAACGATTCCCTCGACCCAAACGTCCCCTGCTTCTGCGCACAGATGGTAAAATATGAAAGCGCTGTCACCGCCAATACAATCCTAACCCAAGACGAACGCTTCACCGTTTCACGCAAATACCGGGAGCAGATAGTTATATCCGGCAACAGCAGTAATAAATACGCACCCAGAAAAAGAATATACCAAAGCAACATCAACAACCTTCCGGTAGGACTCCTTACAAACCCTGCATATAGTTTATCATTCAAAAATAGAGATAGCAAGCCCGGACTTCAAATCAATAGCCTAACAGCGATATAAGTGCTGGATACACATAGACCCAGTGCTGAGCTTTGCCTCAGCTGCTTGGAGACGTTTGCCAGTGGTCGTTAATCCAAGGTGCGAGGTGAGTGAAGTGGTGGAGTTTGGCACGCTAGCCGGTGATGGCTTGATCGGGGTTGGGATGTCCGTGGAGGGTGAGGATGCGGCAGCCGGATGGGAGGCGGGGTTGGCAGATGAGGTTGAGGGGGAATACTGGAACGCAGTGGAGTTTGAAGCTGCGTACCCATTGCTCCGGCCACCAGACGATGTCTTCGTCATATTCCGGTTTGAAGAGTTCTTTGTTGTTGCGCCATTCGTCCGGCCACCAGGTGGTGTCTCGGCAGGCGTAGGTTTGGAAGCGTTGAGAGTTACCTGTGAATTTGTGGGCGCAGTCGGGGCAGTCTTTTTCTTCTATGAATTTTTCGTAGACGTAGTTTGACTTCCCTGCCTCAAATCGAAAGACGGATGAGTTGCCGATGGCTTCACGCTTGCGGAATATCTGTTTGTGCCACTCGACCCAGTTGTGAATCATGCAGTGGCGTCCCGGCCAGAAATCAAAGAAACAATCTATGGAATCTGTGATGACAACGTCTAAATCTAAAAACAAGGTTGTGCCTTGCAGTCCGGCAAAGCCGTCTTTGAAGAGCAGGAGTTTAACGAACGTATTTGGCCACGAACGCGCCATGCCGGGATCGGGTGGCAATGGCACGCACTCAACTTCCGCAGTGATTCCCTGTGCATCGTCCGTCACACAGACAAAACGAAAGGGGCGGCTCAAATGCTTCTTCACTCCGGCATAGAGGCGGTTGACGTAATCGGAGGAATACAACGTGCCCCACTTGAGGCAGATCACATTTACACGGTTCATGTAGAATCTTTGCAGGAGCAAAGCGTGTGCTTGCAGACGTTTGGCATACTCGACTCCTTCGCTTGCCTATGTTGTTGTGAAGGAGCGTGCCCAAGGCAATAAAAAGGCGTACCCCCTAAGTCATATCTCAACCGAGGTATCGCCAGACACCTAAACCAGAATACAACAAGAGAGTACGCCACGTGTAGAGACACGCAGCGCACCTTCCTATTCAGCTCTGATTTTGAAACTGGCGATTTCGGTTGAAGCTGTAATAAGCAGGTGTGCTTACTTATATACGTTCGGCTGGTGGCACCGGACGTTGATGGAAAAGAACGGACAGGTTTATAAGAGTCACCTGTACTGGCTTTGATGATACTTTTTTTGAGGGAGCATTGCAAGCATAAAGGTGCCACAGGCACCTTCATAGTCCTACCCAACAATCGTGTCGGTTTCTTTCCGCGCCTCCGCGTCTCCGCGTGAGTTTTTCCCGCAACGGCGCACTCGGCGAGCATCGCCCTACCTGCCTCAACCTTTTAAAACGGCCAAGGGGCGTAACTTGACGAGGGGTTCGATGAGGTCGAGTTCGGAGGCAATGACGTCTTCGATGTCTTTATACGCTTGGGGGGCTTCGGACAAATCAAGCAGGCCGCGCTTGGCGCTGCGGCCGAATCCTTTATACTTGCTCCAGCGTTCATACACGACTCCTTCCAGCGCTGCATCGCACGCTTCGACAGTCAGCTGCTGGCACGCCTGCGTCCGGCTCATCACCCGCCCCGCTCCGTGTGAACAGGATTGATACGACTCGGGATTGCCCAAGCCCCTGACGATATAACTCGGCGTACCCATCGATCCCGGAATAATCCCCACCTCGCCGAGCCGTGCGCTCGTCGCACCTTTGCGGTGTACCACAACCTCTTCGCCAAAGTGAATCTCCTTCGCGGCATAGTTGTGGTGGATGTTCGTCTCCTGCACAAACTTCGCCTCCGGCGCAAACTCGAGCAGCGTCTCCTTAAACGCCATCATCATCCGCCACCGGTTCTCGAGCGCATACGCCAGCGCAAACTCCATATCCCGCAAATAGTCCTGCCCCGCCGGCTCGTCCAACGGCAGGAACGCCAACGACTGCCCCGGCAGCTGTACGCCCATCTGTTCATTCAACTTCCGCGCCAACCGCGCATAATAGTCCTCCACGCGCTGCCCGAGATTACGGCTGCCCGAGTGAATCATCAGCCACACAAATCCGGCCTCCGATTGCTGCAGCTCCACAAAATGGTTCCCGCCGCCAAGCGTCCCCAAGTTCCGCCGATCCAACCGGCTCGGAAAACCCTGCGGCACCTCCTCATCGCAATCCAAATACCGCTCAAACCCCTCCCACGTCTGCTCCTCCGAATGCGCATGCCCCTCGCCCACCGGAATCCGCTCCTTCAATCGATTCTGCAATGCCCGCCGCACCGACAGCTCCGCCAGACGCTCCACCGGCAAATCTGTTTCCACAGCCACCATTCCACAGCCGATATCCACCCCCACTGCGGATGGAATCACCGCATTGCGTGCAGCGACCACCCCGCCAATCGGCATGCCCTTACCTAAGTGACAGTCCGGCATCAGCGCCACATGCCCGCACAACGCCGGATGCCGCGCCAGCTCATCCACCTGCTCCATCGTCTGCGGCTCCAACTCCGCGCACCACGATTTTACAGCCAACCGTCCCTCGCCCGCCTCCTGCACCCACTTCATCAATCACCTCGTGCCTCCATCTACTCTCCGTCCGCAAACATCCTCGCCACACGGAAGCCACCCTTCACAACATCACCCATTTTAAGAGGCCGCCGCTCAGCATCATAATGACGTGCCATAAAGTGATCCGCCCCACCGGTGCTGAATCCCGCGCAGAGAATCCGCACGCAATCGCCATCCACCCACGCCCGCACCGCCGGGATGCTCGTACCCATTGTCGGCGCAGCGATGTTGAGAGTATCTATCGTACCGTCTTCGCCTGGCGATGCTCCTAGACTCATTGCAAACACATGGGTTCGTGTAGCACGGAAGTTAACCGAGCCCAACGCATGCCCTTGAATATTCCAATCCGAAGAATAGCCGTCGCGCCGCTCGACTCCACCCAGAGCATTTTTATAAGATGCATAGGCAGAACCATACCAGCGTTGTCCATCACTGAGGTCACAAATCCGTCCCTGCCTGTTACGCACCCACATCAGCCTTTTCGACAAATTCTCAGCCGTCAACAGCAAACCCCACTGCCGTGGATTCACCGCCTGCTTTATTTCCAGCCTATAGCTCACATCTAACACGCCGTTAGACACCCCATAGCGCATCTGCGCCCGCATTTGCTCATTCTCCCCGGTAAAGACGCATGGCAATCCATCAACCGCTTTCCATGTCCACGGCTGTAAATCATTCAACGGCTCAATGTCTGCGGAGAGCTGTGTGCCTGATGGAGTCGCCGCACCACCGGTGTTATTCAACGCCGCGATAAACGGCACAGGTGCCGGCAGCGTTTTGCCCAACATATTCAACGATGCGTCTGCATTATAGGTGATTGGACTAACCAATTCCTGTACCCGTTCATCATCCAAGTCCAGTATAAATGGCCTGCCGAATGTATACACTCTATCCTCACTACGTGCCTTGTTGGAATCGCTAATACGCACGGCTAACACACCATTGCTAGAGATGCCAAGCTGCAACGGCAGTTTAATTTCACCCCACGCATGAGGCTCCAGATCCACAATACAATTTGTTGTATAGTCCTTTTCAAAGGGCGTAGTACTATAAGAAAAATCAATGTTGATTTTTTTAAGATTGGTGAAGTTAAAGCGGTTCTGAATCTTCACTGTCAACACGCCATCCTCTGACTGTTTCGGCACGATAAGTTTGACGGGCGAGTAGGCTGATCTCACCCCGTCATACTCCGGTTTCTTCCGCCGCTGCACATCAATAATTCCCCACTCGCCATAGCCCTTGCGCGAACCGTCCGGCATTTCAAAGACATCATCAATCCCCGCCCAGATCGTCCCCCCCAAACATCCGGGCTGTGCCCACATCAAATCCACCATCCGCTCCAACGGACGCCCCCAGTCGGCACGGATGCCCGGGTCCGTCAGCAGTTCCCGCCGGTTGTAACACTCCACATGCGCATACTCGCCAAACCACAACGGCCTGCCTTGCTTGCTCCACTGCTCGGGATTATCTTCATACGGATAGTGCTGGTTCGCCACCGCCGCCATCGGATGAATCACCCAGCCATCGCCCCAAGCCTGATCGTGAAACACCGTCGGGCGTGATGGATCGGCCGCACGCACAGCCGCATCCACCTCGCTCCACAGCGGACTCCAATTCGATTCGTTCCCGAGCGACCACATGATTACCGACGCATGATCGCCAAACGCCGCCACCTGATCCAAGTTCGCCCGCAGCAGATACGGCAGGAACTTCGCGTCCTTATAATCCCACTCCTTCCAGATCGGATTCGCGGAGAAGCCCACCCAGCACAACGCCGCCTCGCACTCCACAAACAACCCTAGCTCATCACACGCATCCAAGAATGCCTCCGACGGCGGATAGTGCGACGTGCGCACGCAATTCACATTCGCCCCCTTGAACAGCTTCGCATCTTTCCGCGCCAGCTCCGGCGATACGCACCGCCCGCGCTTCGCATCAATCTCATGTCGGTTGACGCCAAACAGTTTCACAGGCCGCCCATTCACCAACAGCCGATTCCCCTCCACCTTCACTGTCCGCAGTCCCACCTTCTTGTCGCCCCTCGACCACGTAGCGCCATCAGACTCTTTCACCTGCCATGCCAGCTTATAAAGCTCCGGTGTTTCGCTCGTCCACAAAGCCACGCCATTCGCACGCCCCCGCAGCACGGCAATATCTTTCCCTTCAGGAACTTCCGCTGTGGCCTGCCAAACGCGGCTTCCATCTCTTGCCACTAGCTCCGCTGTCACTTGTACGCCATTCGACGCCACCGCCGGCACGCGCACATGCACCGCGACTTCCGCCCAATCATCCCCCACCGCCTCCGTCACAAATCGCAATGATTCCACAGAGACTTTCGGCACGCACATCAACCGTACGCTGCGCACAATTCCGCCCACCTGATGCGCCGCATATTGTGACATCGTCGAGAGCGTATCGGACACCGACTCACTCTTCACCTCCACCCGCAGCACATGTTCCCCCGCCGCCAGTTTCGGCACCTCCACGATGAACGGCACAAAGCCTCCCGCATGTTCGCCGACCTTCACCTCATCCCAAAACACCTCACACTCCGCATGCACGCCATCAAACCGCAATAAGCCCCGCAGGCCCGCCCAATCCGCCGGCACAGTCACCCCGCGTTCATACACCGCAGCTTCGCCCTTCGGCACGGTGATGCCCTGCATTGCCCACTCCCCCGGCACTGCACAGGTAGTCTTGACGCCTGTGGCCGTAAACTTCCAATCGCCATCCAGCAGCAACACCGGCTGCTTCACTCCGGACACAGCCGACGGCATCGGCGGCAACGCCTCCCACGCCGCACCGGACACCCCCGCCAAACCCACACCCAACACCGCCAGAATAACGCGCATCATCATAAAGTCCTCCCTACTGACAAACTAAATCTACCTGTAACTATACCACACCCTTCTGCAAAAGCCAATCCAAACCGCAACCCTTCTTCTGACAACTCTCTATTTTAAGAACGCAATGAAAAACATTGCACTCTTTGATATAAGAAGTTATACTCCAAACCCGTCTGCATCGCCCTGAGTTCCGCCACACATCGCCTGCATCATTTTCTACCGTATGAAAACTTCAATCTTTGGCCTCTTCAAGAAGCACCGCTTTGACTACGTCCTGCTCGCCGGAGCGATCCTCTATGCTGCACTGACCATCCGCGACATCCGTGCTGCCAGAGACAATGATTGGGACAATGTTTGCGACACAACCGAAGAGGCCGACGAAGAAGAAGACTATGCCATTGACGACGACGCAAATCAAGAGCATGCCGATGAACCCGTACCCCGGTCGCTCAAAGAAATAACAGACTATCAGTGCTTAGGCTATGGCTGTGCTGCGCCCACAGGACACCCGCTTTGCGAGAAAGGCGAACTCCTTTGCTGTTATTGCTCCGACACTCCCAAGCGTTCTACCGCCGCTTGGCCGTTTGACCGCACACGTTTTGACAAATGGGTACGCAATCAACTGGCCTATGATTCCGAAGGGAATCTTTGCCTGAAGACTGCAGACTATCCGCGATCTCCCAATGCACTCTGGTCGCCTGTCGCGACGATGCGCGGTCTCGCTTCGATGGAAGAGCAGTTCGCGATCAAGCAGCTGAACTCGCGTTACCCCCGCTGCTCCGTGCAGCAAATCCAGCGGATGTTTCCCGCACGCGATTGGAATCATATTTGGGTCTTTGGACGTACGGATGAAGATGTGTTTGAGCCGAGGAGGCATTGTAAAACCGATCTGCGGGTTTGGAAGCTCAGTGATGACCTCTACTTCGTCCTTGATGCGGATTTTGAAGGTTCGGCAAATATACGCTGTTATGAGTTCTGGCAGCCGGATCCCAAGCCCGGGCTTCCGCACCGCCTCAAAAACATGCTCTTCTTTACGGACTTTCCGGACGCTGAATTCGGCAACATTGCGTTGGGCGCCCTGAGCGGTAACGCCTGCGACTGTAACAATATTGCGGTGATTCTGGACCACCGCCTCAACGGCTTAGGCGGAGAGGATGATGATGGAATCATCCGCTGGTTAATGCCTGCGGCACTCGGCGGCTGCCGGACCGCCCTCTATAATTTAGGCATCGTGTACGAGCGGCAGGAAAATTACTACTACGCTTACAGCTTCTACCGTTACGCCCAAGAACAAGGCCATCCCCTCGCAGCTAAAGCCATCAACTGCCTGATTGCCCCGAACCTGCAACGCCTGACTCAAACGCCTTTCTGATTGGTGCCCTATGAAACTACTTCACCGAACCGATATCCCCTTCGCTCTCGCTTGCGTGATAACAATGGCAGCGAGCCTCGGCCATTTCATTTTCGTGGTCTTCCTCTACTTCCATGCAGACGATGCCGAGTGTGAATGCGATGATGCAGCGTTAATCACGTCAAACGACTCGCTCTCTTTTGTCTGCTGCCATGAGTATACGAATACCGGCACCCAAACAGTACCGGACATGAACAACCCTTGCGTGCAGAACGACCTGCTCGTATTCGCCAACTGTGGCGACGACGACGAGGATGCGTACGTGACAGAGGAGGAAACCGAAGCACTGCTCCTCAAACTCCACGAGTGTGCCATTGGGGGTTGCACGACCGCCTGCTATAATTTAGGCGTTCTTTACGAACGGCTCTACAACCTCAATGCCGCGTTCCTTTATTATAGCATCGCCAAAGATAAAAACCACCCACTCGCGGCACCGTCCGTTGCCCGCCTGAAAACGCCCTTAAAGAAGTAAATCTGCCCCTGTTTGCGTATTCGGCTGATGCATTCCGGGAAGCAACCGGAGTGCCTCTAGGATGGGAGTCGCATCGTAAAGAGGATGGGACTCCCATCGTAGAGAGGATGAGCCTCGCATCGTAAAGGGAATGCGGGTTCGATCGTAGGTGTGATCAGATCCGATAGAGGGGGGTGTCCCCTTTTCGTTGATGCAGGGGTTTGGGTGTTTGTATAGTGTTGAGTTGGTTGCGGGAATAGGGTATAATGCGGTTTTTCGATTTTTAGAGATTGGGAGCTGTTATGGCCTTTTTGATGTTGCGCGGGAGTGCCGCTTTGTCGTCGTTTCGTGTGGATGCGTGGCGGGAGGTGTTGAAATCCGCCGGGTTGCAGAATGCGGAGGTGGTGACGCGCTGGGTGTATTTGCTGGATAGCGACGCAGCATTGGCAGCTGAAACAATTGAGCGCGCTTGCGTGCTGCTCGAGGCCGATGCGCAGACGAGTGATGTAGAGCCGAAGGGCGCGGGAATGTTTTATATCGCGCCGCGCAAGGGAACGATTTCGCCGTGGTCGTCGAAGGCATCCGATATTTTCCACAACTGCGGGCTGACGGATGTGAAGCGCGTCGAGCGGGCGATGTTCGTCTCCATCGCGGGGTTGGATGTTGCAACAGCGCCGGCGGCGGTTTTGAATGTGCTGCATGATCGGATGACCGAGGGCGTGTATACGGATTTGAGTGATGTGTTTGCGCATCGTGCGCCGCAGCGGGGTAAGATATTTGATGTGCTGGCGCAGGGGCGTGCGGCGATTGAGCAGGCGAACAAGGAGATCGGCCTCGCGTTGAGCGATGAGGAGGTTGATTATCTGTTCAACGCCTACACGCAGGCACAGCGTAATCCGACGGACACGGAGCTGGTGATGTTCGGGCAGGTGAACTCCGAGCACTGCCGCCATAAGATTTTCAATGCCGACTGGGTGATTGACGGCGAGCAGAAGGATACGTCGCTGTTCAAGATGATCAAGAACACGCATGAGAAACATCCGCAGGGGACGCTGGTGGCCTACAAGGACAACTCCGGCGTGATGGAGGGCTTTGATGCGCAGGCTTTTGCGGCCGACCCGAAGACCGGCGAGTATGGATTTGTGCAGGACCGCATTGATATGCTGATGAAGGTGGAGACGCACAATCACCCGACGGCGATCTCGCCCTACCCCGGCGCGGCCACCGGCGTCGGCGGCGAAATCCGCGACGAGAGCGCCACGGGCACAGGGTCGCGCACAAAGGCGGGCTTGTGCGGGTTCATGGTTTCGCACTTGCGGATTCCCGGCCACGAACAGCCGTGGGAGAAAGACCACGCCGAAGCGCCGAAGCGTTTGGCTTCGCCGTTGAGCATTATGACGGAAGGCCCCATCGGCGGCGCGGCATTCGGCAATGAATTTGGGCGTCCGCAGCTGTGTGGATTCTTTCGCACATGCGAAGATACGTGGGGCAGCACCTATTGGGGTTATGCCAAGCCGATCATGCTGGCGGGCGGGTTCGGCAACATCCGCAACCGTCATGTGCAGAAGAAGGACGTGCCGCCGAATGTGTTGATTGTGCAGTTGGGCGGACCGGCGATGCGTATTGGGTTGGGCGGCGGCGCGGCATCGTCCATGACGTCGGGTGCGAACAGCGAAGCGTTGGATTTTGATTCCGTACAGCGTGGCAATGCCGAAATGCAACGCCGCTGTCAGGGTGTGATTGATGCGTGCATGGCGTTGGGCGATAAAAACCCCATCCTGTCGATTCACGACATCGGCGCGGGTGGGTTGTCGAATGGATGCCCGGAGCTGGTGGAAGCGACCGGCGCGAAGTTCCAGCTGCGGGCAGTACATAACGAAGAGCCGTCGATGAGCCCGATGGAGATTTGGTGCTGTGAGGCGCAGGAGCGGTATGTGCTGGCGATCCGTCCGGAAGACCGCGCGGAGTTTGAGGAGTTCTGCAAGCGCGAGCGTTGTCCCGTAGCATTCATCGGCAAGACGGGCACCGACAAGCGGTTGGTGCTGGAAGACAGCCACTTCAACGACCGCCCGATTGATATGGATATTCAAGTGCTGTTGGGCAAGCCGCCGAAGATGCTGCGCGATGTCCACCACACAGAAGCAACAAAGGGCACGATTCCCGAGGCCGAACCGCAAGAGGCTTTCAAGCGGCTGTTGCAGTTCCCAGCGATTGCGAACAAGACATTCTTGGTGTCGATTACTGACCGTTCGGTGACGGGCTTGGTTCATCGTGATCAAATGTGCGGACCGTATCAGCTGCCGGTGGCGGACAACGCCGTAACGGCGACAGGTTATACAGTGTTCACCGGTGAAGCAATGGCAATCGGCGAGCGCACGCCTGCGGCGGTTTTGGATGCACCGGCTTCCGGACGCTTGGCAGTGGGAGAGTCGTTGACGAACTTAGCCTCGGCCTACGTCGGCGATATCGGCAACGTCAAGCTGTCGGCCAACTGGATGTGCGCCTGCGGCGAAGAGGGACAGGATGCCGCGTTGTTTGATACCGTCAAAGCGGTCGGCATTGATTTGTGCCCGCAGCTCGGCGTCTCGATTCCGGTGGGCAAAGATTCGCTCTCGATGCGCACGGTGTGGAACGACAGCTGCGGCGATGCACACAAGCAGGTGGGGCCGTTGAGTTTGATTGTTTCGGCGTTCGCGCCGGTGAAGGATGTACGTAAGACCGTCACGCCGGATTTGAAGCCGGTGGAGAGCACGTTGCTGCTGGTTGATCTTGGCGAAGCCAAGAACCGTTTGGGCGGCAGCTGCTTTGCACAGGTCTACAATCAAATCGGCGATGTGGCACCGGATCTGGATGACCCCGAGAAGTTCCGCCGCTTCTTTACCTTGATGCAGGAAATGATTGCAAGCGGTGCGGTCTGCGCCTATCACGACCGTTCGGATGGCGGACTGGCGGTGACGCTCGCAGAGATGGCGATTGCCGGTGGACGCGGCGTCATGGCGGATATTTCCGGCAAGTCGCCCTGCGCGGCTTTGTTCTCCGAAGAGTTGGGCTGCGTGTTGCAAGTGGAAGATGCGCGCTTGGATGAAGTGCTGCAACAATTCACGGCTTACGGGTTGGGTGACACGGTCAGCGTGCTGGGTCGCACGATGAATGAGAAGGTTTTGCAAATCGCTGTGGAGCATGAACCTGCAATCGATATGCCGCTGAGCGAGGTGCGTAGCTTGTGGTCGGAGACGACTTACCGCATGCAGAGCTTGCGCGATAATCCGGTCTGCGCGAAGCAGGAGTTTGAGCTGGCGACCGCGGATGTGCCGGGCATGAACTTCCGTCTGACGTATGATCCGAATGACAAGGGCATCACAATCAACGAACGTCCGAAGATGGCAATCCTCCGCGAGCAAGGCGTCAACGGCCACGTCGAAATGGCGGCGGCGTTTGCGTTGGCGGGCTTCACCTCTGTCGATGTGCACATGACTGACCTGATGAACGGGCGCGTCAATCTGGCAGACTTCAAGGGATTGGTGGCCTGCGGCGGATTCTCGTATGGCGACGTGCTGGGCGCAGGCTCCGGCTGGGCACGTTCGATTCTATTCAACGCCAAGCTCGCAGAGATGTTCGCGGTGTTCTTCAAACGGCCCGATACATTTACACTCGGCGTTTGCAATGGCTGCCAGATGGTTGCGCAGTTGAAGGATATCATTCCCGGCGCGCAATCATGGCCACGCTTCGTTCGTAATACCTCCGAGCAGTTTGAAGGCCGCTATTGCACGCTGGAGGTTCTGGAGTCGCCGTCCGTCCTGTTGCAGGGCATGGCGGGGTCCTGCATCCCGATTGCGGTGGCGCATGGCGAAGGAAGAGTGCTGTTCGACAACGAAGCGGACAATAAAAAGGCTTTGGCGGCGTTGAGGTTTGTAGATGGCGGCTTGAATGCCACGGAGGTTTATCCGCTCAATCCCAATGGCTCGGCCGGCGGATTGACTGGGTTTACCAGCGATGATGGGCGCGCAACGATTCTGATGCCGCACCCGGAGCGCAGTTTCCGTGCGGTTCAGCTGTCGTATAACGGCGGGGTGTTCACGCAGGATGGCCCGTGGATGAAGATGTTCCGCAACGCTTACGCGTTCGCAACGCAACGGAAGTGATTATGACGACTGAACGAAAATACCAGATTGCTGTTGGTGGGCTGGCTGTTGCACTAGTATTCACCTCGCTCAGCAGTATGAATAATCTGCGTGAGTGCCGCGCCCTGCGAAAACAAGCGGCGCAAGCAGCCCCGTCAGTGTCTGCGACACCGACACGCCTGCCCAGCGATGATATCCTAGCGCTCAAGGCAAAGATTATCGGACTGGAGCAGCAGCTCAAAACCTTTGCTGGCGAAATCGCCGAAGCCGCCACAACCATCACCGATACAGTGGAAGTCGCCGAGACAGAACAACCGCAGGATCGGCGTCCCCGTGGACCAGAAGGCTGGCGCGAAGAGTTAGAACGCATCAAGCGTGAAGACCCCGAGCGTTACGCTGAGATGGAGAAACGGCGTAACGAATGGGTCGAACGTCAAAAAGCCCGCGCTGAAGCGGTTGTCGAATTCTACGATTCATTTGATGTAGCTAAGATGACGCCGGAGCATAAGGTGAACTACGAGAAATTGCTGGCTGTCAACGATCAGTTCAAAGCTTTCCAGGCTGCACGCGACGCCGGTGAAGAAGTGGATCGCGAGGCTGTCCGTCAAACCGTGCGTGAAGCCGAAGAGGTCTACCGCAATGAACGCCAATACCTGCTGGCGGACTATGCATCAGCAATCGGCCAGAATAAAGGGGATTTTGCAGAAACCATCAAGACCATTTACGACAACACCGACTTACGCTCCGTGATGGGCGGCGGGCGCGGTGGTCCGCCCCCGGGTGGGCGCGGCGGTAACCGTTAATCATCTTTCAACATCAGAGAGCAGAAAACAAAAAGCCCCGCATTTACCGCGGGGCTTTTTGTTTAAGCTATTCAAACTCTTATTGCACCTTCTCAAGGTCAACCGCAGCACCACGGAGAACAGAGATTTGTTTGTCTGCCGCATTGAGCGCCTTGTCGGTGAACCAGAAGGCACCCAGCCCCATCGGCTTCTCCGGGACATCAACGCCGTCACCGCAGCCGCAATCCGTCCAACCGGGCAAGAGGACGCCCGCATAGCTGGCGGACAAGGTCTTGTCCGCAAATGCCACTCGGAAGGAACCCTTGAAGAGGCCTGTCTTACGGGTCAATGAGAAGCTCAACCGCAGGGGGTTGTCCTGGCCCGAAACAAGTTTAATGGCTGTGTTTGTGACCGACAAGTTCAACGGAGCCGGCAAGGGTTGCACGGGACCGTAAACCGCACTGCCTGCGAGTGAATCACCCAATACGCGGACTTGCAGAGGGCCTGCGCTTTCGTAGACTTCATAGGCTTCGAGCAAATCGATTGCCGAGCTGTAGTAGCCGCCGAAGACATCAAAGCTGAGCGTGAAGGCACGCGCATTGCGGGTGTCAGCATACGCCCACAAGGTGTGTACATCCTCAACGGCGTGAACTACCCAGGGATCAATGCTGTAGGTTTCCGCACCGTCGGCACGCACACGCAAAAGTGCCGAGACAACGTGTCCGCTTGACTTGACAAAGATCGGCAGCCAAGCATCGTCTTCATCAGATGCGCCCGGCATCAGCACCGACGAGCCGCTGATTTTCTTACCATCCGGCAAGCAGCCTGCGTACGACATCTTACCGGTCTTCTCGCCTGTAGATGACAATGTCAGCGTCAAATAACCCGACCCGGAAACCGGGCAATCAACCGTATCGGGATTGCCATCCTCCAGCTGACCGTTCTGGCCAAGGCTGATGGTGTAATACCCTGCATAACGGGAGGCAAGATTGGTCTTGCTCCAAACCGCGTCAGAGACGACAACCGACAATTGCTTGGGGTGGCCATTTTCATCTGTCACGTTCGGATCGGCAATCATGGCATCGACCACACCGCTCTCTTGTAAGCGGACGGCCAGCGAATAACCATTCTTCGACAGAACCTCGGCCGTGACGTTGCTTGAGGCTTCCTCAAAGGCCGACCATGCCGAACCGGAGAACGAAACCGTCTGCTGCGCATTGATATACTTGGCCGAGAGTTTGCCCTTGGGCGACAGCGTCATGGTCAGCACGCCCCGGACACGCTGGGTGAAGTTGGTAACATCGTTCGCATCGACCGTCATCACATCTTCCAACACCGGCGAAGTTTGAATAATCCGCTTGATGGCTGTGTTGGCGTTCAGGGTATCTAGCGTCAGCACGTTCAGATTGATGTGCAGCGTATAGCCAACCGTTGTGACGCGGTTCAGCACCTGCTTGACTTGGTAGACGGCCTCATATTGTCCCGCCTTGCTCGGCACGCCGGCCAACACCACCGCTCCAAGCGTCTTGTCATATTTGGCAGTGATACCGGAAGGCAACGCACCGCTCAGCTTCGTAATCGTGACAGACGCGTCAGGAGATGCGCTGACGGTTATTTCGCGCGAGAAGTTGACATACTGCGGAATGGCTTCGGTGATGGTGTCCACAGCAAACGCCGGGGCATCAGCCGCCACAACCACGATATCCACATCGCCCTTGCCTGTGACAGCCCTAATGCCCTCCGGCACCAGCTTGACTATCACAGTGTTCTTCGTCAAATCTGCCAAGGCAGGCAGCGTAATAGAAAACCTCTTGGTCGGCTGGCGGTCGTTGCTGCTCCACTCCAAGCGGTTAGTGTTCAACACGCCGGCTGTCGTTGTCAATGCCGCAGCGGCCACGCCATAAGCGCCTTCGACACGGGAGACTTCCAGCTCCACCGTGGTGGACTCACGTGCGACGACAGACGGCGCGGTAATCTTCGCCAGCGCAGGTGTTGAACCTGTAAACGCCAAGCGCCCGGGAATCGCCTTATCATTCTCGGTGATGGAAATCAACAGGTTGGTCTTTGCCGCATCAAGCGCGGCGTGTCCTGCTGTCACGCTCAGCATCAGCCCAACCATCTCGGTGCCTGTATAGATCAAATCATCCAGCACGATAAAGTCGAACGTCTTCACTCCGGTTTCGCCATCGTTCCACGTCAACACCGTGCCGGCAGGCGAGGTGAAACGTTCACCCGCAACAGCCGTCGTCTGCAACGGATCAACAGAAACTTGAACCGAACATGCTCCCGACGTACCATTCGTACGGCTGACCGCTATATGAACCGTTCCAGTTGTTTCGGAGACTGTTAGCGATGCTAAATTAAAACCGAGCGTGCCGGGTTTCCAAACACGCCATTCCAAACGCCCGCCCGCGGCCAAACCCAGCGTAGTCGTTCCGGTGGTCAATGCATGGAACAAACTCGTATCGTCCGCATCCTGTTCCAGCTCGGCGATATTAGCCGTCAAACCTGCACTCGGCTCCAAACGATAGATTTGATTCTCAACAATCTGCAGGCCAACAGATGTTCCTGCCGGGAAGGTCGCAAAGGAATCGGTTTCCTGCGGCACGAGAACCGGATCCACCGTCAGCGTATAACTCTTCACCGTCCAAGCGGTATTGCCCAGCGAAACAAACGATGACGAGGCACCCTGCAATACGACAAAGCAATTCTCACCATCCACGCCATCAGCCGCGACAGTCAACACATTCGTCGACCAGTCGCCGGACACCCGACTCAAGATCTGCGTTCCTGCCGCCGTCACCTTCTGAATCGACAGCGTCACATTCGCCGACTCAGGCCCGCTGACGCTCACGGCACAAGAACCGCCGCGCACGCCGGTCAGCTTAAAGATATCCGTAGTGTCGGATGCCTGCAAGGTGCCGTTCGTGACCGCACCAACACTCAACTCAGCACGGGTTGTCGCCAAGTCATTGTTCGCCTCTTCCTCCGGATCATCCACCAGCGTCAACATCTCACGCAGACGCTGCAAGTTCGCCTCAAGATCAAACTCATAATCACTTGTCGCCGAATACGACATGCGCCCGGCAATTGTTCCATCCTTGCGCAGCAGCAACACAGTCGGATATCCAGTACGCACTGATGACGGGGTCTTCCATGTTTGATATCCCAAAACGCGCGTACGCTCCAACACATCCTCGGCTTGAGGAATGGTGATCATTTTGCGCGACAGATAACTGCTGCCGCTCTTGCCGGTGCGGGCTGCGTCAATCTCATGCCGCATCAACGTCGGTGCAGTCACAGCATTTGATTCCACACGGCGGGTCGCCTCAATCTCCACCAAGGCAATGTTATTCGTTCGCACGAAATCCTTAAATTCATCCTTCTCCCAAACGCCCTTGTCGAAACCATTGCACCACGGACACCACAACGCACCGGTGAACAACACCAACGTATAGGCAGAATCCTCAGTTGCAGCCACTTTATTCGTCGCTACATCCAAATCCATCGTCCACTGCCCGAAAGGCAAATCATCAACAGTCTTCTCACCAATCCACCACGGATTCTGCGTTGAATTATCAGGTGCTGCCACATAGGTAATTGCATTCGTCCAAACTTCATCCTCTTCGACACCCCGCAAGACGAGCTCAACCTTTGCACCCTCTTGATACTGTGCATCAATACCGGTGAACTTCACATGAGCATTCGTCTGACCAACCTCCCACTCCACCCGATTCGTCACCGCCGCTCCATTCGGAAAAGTCGCCACCAACTCGTTCGTATACGCCATCGTTACAATTTTGCGAAGCAACGGCACCTCCACCCACTCGGTAGACGGCTCCGCCTCCAGACGCGCCAGTGGATTTGTATCATCACCACACTCAAACGCACCGCCACGGTAAGGGTTCAAAGAGCCTTGGTTATCATATCCTGCCAGTAGCTTTTCCATACGGTTGGTAAATTGTGCAGGCGTATACTCTGCAAACGTCCCCCCGGCACCACTATCAACAACCGTCCCATCAGATTTATACCAAATAAATCTATACATCGGGAAGGATGCACCAGCTTTTCGAGTAAACTCAAATGCCATTTGACAATCAGGAGCCGCAGTGTCAGTGTTTTTAACAAGGTTGCCTTTATAATACAAAAAAGCAACATTGCGTGTTGCCATCCAATCTTGGATGGCAGAAGTATTCAATGTATCTTGCTCAAAATTCCGACAGATATTGCAACCGGTATTGCTCCATAGCACCAAAACCGGCACATGGCTCATCTTTGCCAGTTGAAGTACGTTTGAGAAAGAGCCTACGACGCCATTACTTGGTGTTGAATAGCCATACCACTGCCCCATGACCGGTTCACCCGATATTACCACTGGCAACGCTACGTCATCTGCCGACGCACGCCAGACGCCCAACTGGCTGATTACTACCAAGGCCGCTACCTTAACTACGCGACTCATATTTTTCATCATGGACTTACTCCGTTTCTCAAAATCTTTACTCGTTAGACCAAACAAATCGACCCTTCTATGGAAGACATCGATTTGCCCGGCAATCCGTTCTCTGCACTCGTCTTCAAAACGTCAACGGTGGTGGCACCTGGGGCGCGGGAGGCGGAGAAGGAGGAGGCAAAAAGTCAAATGGCGGCACTCCAACTTCACCTTGCTGATCAGCACCACCAATAGGCGAAGGGTCGGAAAGCACCGCGCCGCCACTACGGATTATGCTACCACTGCCAAAACTGCTGATGGCACTAGAAGAACCGCTTTGAATACTGGTATCCACGAACGATAGCCCACTATCATCAAATGATGATAAGTCAAATGCAGCAGATGATTTTCGGTTCGCGCCAACAGGCAACCATGTATAAAACCCAACGCCAAAGAACGGTTCAGCACCGCTCCACAAACTGGGCACCAAAATACCGTAGAACGATATTCTAGTCCGATCGGAAGTAAATGTACCCGAATAAATTCCAGTTTTGGGTGTAAGCACTAATTTCACAGACTCATCAGCACCTTCAACATAAACCTCTTCAGCATTCAGCGTCTGCACACCTGTTCCCTTGCTGTTGATTTGAAACACATTGAAACGGCCATCATTATCGGAAACCTTCACCCACTCCGAAACTTGTACGGAATTTGTCACGAGAATTTGACGAAGGTTCGTCAACTGCGCATAACGCGCACCAATCAGAACAACAGGCAGATTGTTTGAATTCCCGTTTGCAGGGGTTAGATTCCGCCACGAGGTCACGCCATTAGTAACTGTGCCATCAGACGCGAATAAGGATTCGGCAAAGAATTCACCTCCCTTATAAATGCTGGGAGCAACACCGAACGGAAGGTAACCATAAATTTCTCCATCCTCGCCCACATAAGGCATCAGGACCGTGCTCGCGGAGACTGCTTGTCCATCTGCCAACTTACCGGCAATCTTCGTTGAGCCCTTGGTGCCGACGGTGAACGTTAAATAGCCATTACCGTAGGTCACGCCGTCGCCCAGCACCCCGGCGGTGTAATATCCCTTATAAAGATTAAAACCATCCGTACGGAATACTTGCATCGTCGCGGTTTTATCTTTTGACCCATCACGCAACGCATATCCCGCTTCAACAATAAATGGCGCATCGACAACCGTGTTTGCATTTGTAATATGCAAGGTTCCGCTCCACGCCCCCTCATAGTCACCGGCAGGCGCCACTTCGGCACCTGTTTCCAGAATAATCGGATAGCTCACAAGCGTCCTGCCAGAGCCTGTAGTCAATGCCAAGCCATTGGACACCGCAAACCTCACGCCCGCGATCGGGTCATCCTCAAGACGGGAATCAAACCCATTAGCCTTAAGCGTATACCTCTTCCCTTGCGCCGTGAGCGTAGCTGAAATTTTGCCGACTGACGACACTGTCACCTTCAGTGGCACGGCAAACGGCTCATCCGTCGTAACATCCGCAAATGACTGATAACCATTAAACGTTCCCACCACCTCTGCGGGCAAAGCCTCCACGTGCATCTGCAGTGAAAGCGTCACGCCCGCCGTCCGACCGGCCATCGCCTGCAACACCGCAGTATAATCGCCCCCCCGTGTTGGATACCCCGTCACATACCACTCATCCTCAACCTTCTTGAGTGTCAATCCTGCGGGCAACGTCCCAGAGAGCCTCCTCACTGTGTCGGCAGAATCAACTAACGGCAAACGGATATTCGTGAGCAACCCGACATACAAATCCTCCTGTGAGAGCATCATGCCGGTATTATCCCAGCCGTCCGCATTCGGATTACTAGGATACGCCACCGCCAACGCCTCGCGGTCAAATTGCGGCCCATCCGCATCAACAACTGTCACCTTCTGCGCGGTGCCGACAAACGAAAGCTCCC
The DNA here is from genome assembly GCA_031552845.1 of Kiritimatiellia bacterium. Taxonomy (GTDB): domain Bacteria; phylum Verrucomicrobiota; class Kiritimatiellia; order RFP12; family DVOR01; genus JAVBMC01. Next base: position 49,132 of record JAVBMC010000046.1, on the reverse strand, counting down.
CGCCAAACGTATCGGTTACCACCGAGTCCACCCGCCAATAACGTGTTCCCTTGACTGCGAACAGATCTGTCGAATACGGCGAAACCGCATTAGCCTGAACCTCCTCAATGTCTCTCGTCGAAGTTCCACCAGCTACCGTGTAAGTGACCGCTGCCCCGGACAAAGCTTCCCACACCAACGGCAAATCATTCGTCGCCGCCACGACCGCGCCACTACGCGGCGAAATCACCGTCACCCCGGCCTTGGCCGGCGTGAACTCGACTGCATTAAGGAAAACGTTTGTGTTTCCTGCCCCTCCATAGCGTAAGGTAACCGCCTGCCTGCCTGAAGGGATAGCCACTGTTACATTTGAACTTGCATGGTCTGCAACCGTCAAAGCGTTTACTGTGTCCTTGCCAACTTGCACTGATAGCGCATCAACATCGCCGGACGGAACAAACGATAGCAATCCCGGTCCTGTCAACGACGCCGTCAACGTCGCATTGGAACCCGCAGCCGTAAGTCCGCCCACCGAAACAAACCATGGTGTTGTTGCAACGGTGGTCCACTTAATCGCATCCGTTTTAATGAAATCTGCCAATGACTTCACATATCCGGCATCATTCACGGTCAATGACAAATTCGAGGCCTTTGCATTTGCCAAACTTGTTGACTCCAAGCCAGGGCTCCAAGCACGAATGTCAACAGACACCTGCGTTGGCGGTTGCACACCAGTCACGGTTGGCACCGTAAATTCCAAGACCTTCTCGACTACGCTCTCCTTATTTGTCCACGTTTCTTGAATTATACCAATTTCATTCGTGGTTCCAGCCCAATAAAGTCGAACGATGGCATCATCATCAACACCTCCTGAACGTGCAACACTCAAGTGCACGCGCTCACCTTCCCATACGACAGGCTTTAATGTGGCACTATAAGGTACTTGATATAGAGGCACTCTGTCAGGCATTGTCACCTGAGTTATCGCAAATGTACCACGCTTGGCGGCGGTAATTTCTGCAACCGTCACGGTCTGCGTCATATGCGGAGTAATTGGCGCATGCCTAACCTCATCAGACGTTAAGACCACATTAAAATTGCGGTCCGGATTCCATTTGCCATCGCTTCTGATCGTAGCAACTGTCACAGTTTTGGCATTATCGGCAGGCTGCCAAACTACGGTGGTATCTGGGGTCGTGACATAGTCTCTAGCAGGAGTGCCGTCATCTAACACAAACTTAACCATATTGGTTGTCACAAAGGCTTTATCGTCACCCTCACGCGAGACCACTACTTTAAATGTGCTGCCTTCTTTTACATTCACCACATTCGTGTTCAATGAAAAGGCGCACGGCATATATTGCTTCATGTTGAGCGTATACGAAACCGTTGCATTTGTCCCTGCCTTGCGCGACACACAGGCCCACAAGGCCGACCCACTCGTGTTTTCGTACTTGTAAGCATTTTCGACATTAAGCAACTTGACCAAATTCGTTGTGTGCGTGGCTGTTCCTGAAGGCTCACCAGCCGTTGCGCCCTCTAGGTACAACGACACGTTTAGATTCGTGACAGCATTATTCGTCTGCAACCCCGTCACCCACAATAAATTTGTTGAACCTGCATCGACATCAAACTTATACCAATCGCTGGTATCATCTTGATTCAAATAATGCTTCGTTGACGTCCATACCGGTGAATCAAGCGACACCGTCACATTAGTCGCACCACTGGCACTATCATCCGCCGGATCCCACGCATCTGTTGCAGGACCGGTTAACATCGGCTCATAGCCTGCAAATGCGGCGTTAATTGCACCAATAAAACTTACAGCAAACTCATCATCCCTAGCTGTGCCTTTGGGCACAAATTTCAAAAACCGCGAAGCCCGACCATTCGTATATTGGTTGTAAGTCGTGCCGTCCGCTTTTTTCCAATAAAAACGAATTAGGGGGAGGGATCTGCTGGAGTTGGATCCCAATATCCATGTAATTTCGGGCGTCATTCTCCTAAACGGCTCATGAATATAAACCATGACTAATCCATTCGTAGCCTGCCACGATTTAAAAGTAACTCTCTCTAAACAATTGGAGGCGAAATGTGAACACATTCCGCAATTTGTATCACTCCATACCGCAACCAACGGCAGATTCTGCGATTCCGCATAAGTTCGGGCTTTTGTCAAATTTGTGTTCCAGACCCCCAGCTCAATTTCCCCGTCAGAGGTAACTACATGATTTTCGTAGGCTGCCCTCGCGTTCAAAATCATGCAAACGGCAACAAGACACCCAAAGGCTACTTTCTTTGATAAACGGCTCATACTATACCACTCCTTCCGCACCAACAATCGGCGCATGCTCTGCATACGCATTATAACAATCAATTAAACGCATCGCTCAAACAAAAATTGTCCGCGCAATGCCGTACAAAACTTTTAGAAAGCTGAAGACTGAACAAACTAGTGCCTTGGCTGAACAGGAAGAATACTGGCAGAATCAAACAAATTCGTGCCGTTTGGGTACTCAATACGTGCCTGCCCTAGTAATTTTTGATACAAGGAGTGCTGCATTTTCGTTCGCTTTGTGGCAACTAACTGATCTTGAATTTCATCCCGCGAAAGTTGCGGCCAAACAACCGCCATTTTTCTCAAGATTCGCGCCAAAGTTACCTGCTCTCCCAACATTGCCCCCGGAGGAGTTTCTTCAGCCCCTCCCCCCACACGATCCAACACCTTTACAATAACAAGGCCATTGACAGTATCCAGTGGCTTTGAATAGGCACCTATTGGAAGCGTGAATGCCGCAGCCTCCACTTGTTCATCATCAAATTGCCCACGGATGAACTCCCCCCAATACCCACTTTCTTTAGTTTCATCCTCTGTGAACTCATCCGCCAACTCGGCAAAGTCAGCCCCCGCCTGCAACCGTGCATACAACTGCGCCCCAAAAGCGACTACCTGTTTATTCGTTGCCTGCGCCATTTGATTATACTCCGCCAAAGCAGACAACGATTGATCGATTTCTGCATCAGTCACTATCACTTGATTGGACTGGCTTTGATAAAGTTCTTGCATCAGCAAATCAATCTCAAATTCACGTTTAAAAATTTCCCCTAGGGAACCTAATTGAGCAAGCAAATCAGAAAATGTTTTAACCTTGCCTCGAAATTTAGAGACCTGCTGCATCTCTAATGCCTCTCGCTCTGCTTGTTCCGGTACAAGATTAAGCTTCTTTGCCTCTTGCAAAAATAGTTGCCGCACAACGAACTCCGATATCAACGTTGTTTTTTTTCGTGCCTCAGCCTGATCCAATTTAGTCGCCGCTATTGTTGGTTTTTGTAGCTGGAGGCAACGCCTGTACAACGCTATATTTTCGTCAAAAACATGCTTGGTTAATGGAACATTATTGACGGAAACAACTATGTCATCCGCTGTTAAATCATTCAACTGACGCTTAACACTGGCTGTCACCGCCTCATCATTAATCGCGGGCAATGTAACTTTTTCGCGGCAACCAATGTGGATAATGACTGCCACCCAAAAACATAAAAACACTCCCAGCTGCTTTAGCGGTTTCTGAATGACCCGTGAAATACTCATTTTATGTTTTATGGATAAGCCCTAGTTATTAAAATAAAAAGAGGAGCGGAAGTTATCCACTCCTCTTTCATGTCTATATGACACGCCTTGACATAATTAGTCAAGTTCGACCGGCACACGTTGTACACGTGCCCAGCTCGGCATCAGCGCAGGAACGCCAGCCACTTGCCCCATCTTCGCGAGCTTCTTTGAAGCAGACGCATTGTACTTAAGCGACCAAGTTCCATAACCAACCGTCGGATTGTCGTTCTCGTCATAGGAACAAGGAGTAAACGCAACTGCAGGCGGGCAAACAAGATCGCCAACAGTGTGCGGATAGTACGGAGGTGCCATAGTGGCAACCACGTAACCGCTGATTGTCTTCACACGATTGTACTTGCTATCGTATGTGCCAAAACCAGCACCATTGGCTACTGAAGCACTCGTACGTTCGAGATCCGTCCAAGTCAGAGTATCAAACGCAGCCTCGACCTTGCTCATCTTGCTGGGCGAACCAATGATGTTGAGAACACTCCAAGTAGGAGCAGTCGCGCTGACGTCAGCGTTAACCGCATTAGCCAAGACCACCTTCTCTGTCGTGTTCCAATACTCGAAAGTATAAGGCGGCACATCAAACTGAGGCGAATCAACACAAGACGGATCACAAGTCCAATAGAAACCCTGATACTTCAGAGTTGCCCCGTTGTCCCGATAAACAATTGCTCCACCCGCGATCGGCAAATCGCAAGGAACCTGCGTATCCTTCAACGTGACGAGCTTTGCCTTCGTGGTCTTCAACGTGACCGCAAAGTCATAAACAAGCGCCTCCACATCGGTCGTCTCTGTCGGCAGAGTGCAATCTGCAAACGCACCGCCAACGAGTGCCATCGCCGCAGCGAATCCCATTAATTTCTTCATTGAGTAATTACTCCTGAGTTTCCCGAGGTCTTGCTTGCTGAAACTCACTCACAGCAGATATCCCCTCAGGGTTGTTTCGCCTCCCGGCACCTCTCGCAGCACTCGCTACGTGACGCCGTCGGGCAGTTACTGTAACCTTCGATTCACATTCAGATAACATCCATCGGTACCCTTTGACCTAGGCTCGGACACCATGTCCGGAATCATCCTGTGCTTCGAAAACGCCGTAAGTTTAGCATTTTCTTAGGAGAGGGTCAACTTCAAAATCCTTTTTTTTCTTTTTTTTTCACGTGTGCTCACGCTCGCAAATCGTCTGAATCCCTTTTAAAATGCCGCATTTTGCTTGCATTCAAGCCTTTCTTCGTATCGTGCGAAAAGTTTTGGCCGACACGCGGGCATGACGAATCTGCAAGGGAGCCATCCTCCGTTACAACAATACAACTCTGCACTAAAGCCAAATTTAACACACGTTCAGCCCGCACTCCCGATTGAGAGAAGCGGCGAAGTCGTGGAGTGGAGCCGGTAGGGCAAGCTGCGTGCGCTCCCAGACACATGCCCGCGCCAGCCCTACTTCCAAAAGGTAGGGCGCGTTTCGCCGAGACCGCCGCACCCACAACATTATCGAAGAAGTCGGTGAAAATCGGAGAAGTCATGAGATGGAGCCAGCAGGGCTAATGCGATTGATTCCGCACTGCACCAACCGTGCGCAAGTGCCGCAGCACTGGTTGAACAACACCGCAACACGCACTATCTGCGTGCGGGGTTATAAGCCTGCGTCCACGGGCTTATAAGCCCATCGGGTGGGGCTTGCAAGCCCGCGGGCGCGGGGTTCGAAGCCCGTGATGACGGGGTTGCAAGCCCGTGAAGCGTACGCACATATAAACGGAGCGGTCAACAGGTCAAAATAATTTGCGGTTCGGACACGGTTACGCGTGAACAGTCCTTTTGGCGGACCCGCACCTCTAATAACCAGTCCCCGGGCATGATTGTGGTCGGCACGCGGAAGAGTACCCGCGAGGGGGTCTGGGGCCAAACCTCGATCACCTTGACCTCCTCCGTAGTTGAACCCTCGGCGCGTTTCAGAAAAATCCCTTCATCGGCCGCGGCGGCATTGAACCGTAAATGCCGGCCTTGTACTTCGAACACATCACCCGGCACGAGCCGGACATCTCCCGGAGCGGCAGTTACGTTGAAAATCCGCCGAATGATGGCGCGTACCGGTTTGCGGGGGACTTCTTGGAACTTTGCGTGTTGATTGAAAACAGCCTCCAGCCCGCGGTCGGCTTGTAGCGTCAAGTACCCCTCCAGCGGGCGGACCCACGCGCCGTTGCGATCGACCACGCCCCGAGCGCGCGGGGTCATGGTGCCGAGATTCGGAATTGAAACCGCAATGCCGCGGGCGCACAGGTGCCCCACCGCGAGTCCGAGATTATCGAGTACGGCCAGCACATCGGCGCGGCGCACGGTTGTCCCTTGGCGGACGAGTTCGTCGGCGAGTTCCTCTTGCTGAATGCGCAGTGCGGTGGATGAATGCACAATCATCTCGCCCGCCGCCGCCCGATCCGCCCGCAGCGCGGGCCCTAAGTGATATCGAATAGCCATGGTTTTAATTTCCTAACTGCCGCCTTGAAGTGTTAAGCTGACAGCCGGCGGCGTCTGTCAGCCCGATGCCATGGCGATTCCGAAGTAGACCGATTGACGCACTCGCGTCGATGGTGGATATCCCCCTGGCATCTGGACTGCACGCCGGCCAAACGGGCTGTCCTTTATAGTTGATGGCTCCTTGGAGCTTGGATTCTCGTATGCGCCATGCGTCAGTGACGAGTCACCCAATGGGGTCAACGGGGTTGCAGTTTAGCAGATTAAGGGGATAAGTCAAGAGGGAAAGAATGCCGGCGGGGACGCTGGTACGCTCAGGGGAGACACAAACTCGACTTCATCGACTTCGCCGAAACCGCCGCACCCGCTGACGCACACACAAACATCATGCGAGCAGGAATGCCCGCGCTCCCAAGGGGAAGAGTGACTGAACGCGCCGCGCCGTGATTCACACAATCACTTTTCCTCTGCGGGCTCGGTATTGTCGGCAATCCATTGGGCGGTTGCCTTCTCCGACTCATAGTCGTCGCCTGTGATAAGCCTATATTGCTCGCGCGCGGCGGCGGCGGCTTCTGCATTATCGCCATTAATAATCCTAAGCAATGACTGCACTACTGGCACATCATCTAAACCATTGTACAAACTCATCGCATAATCTATGCTGTCTTGATCCACAAGGGCCCTAAGGCCGGCTTCCAACATTTGTATTTTGGTAGCTGGATTCTCAAGTTCTTCAAGAGCCGATACCCAAGCATCGAAAGCTTCTCCGGCTAACTCTTGATTTTCGTCAAACAGCAATGCGGTCAACTCCTGAATGGACTGTACGCCAAACCAGCTCAATGCCGCGATTAATTCACGGCGCAACTCCGCATTTTTTGCGAATACCGGATCTTTCGCCAACGCCGCAATTGCTGCAAAATCCTCATTATCCAGCGCGTCCTGCAAACGGCTTTGAATGATTTTCTCCTGCGGTGTTAAGGTCACCTCATCAATAATGAACCGCTGAGGCTTCTTCTTTTCTGTCCCGACGGCTGGCTGCTGCTGGACAGACGGTTTATTCCCCTTGCGGCGGTCAGCGAGTGATTTGCGCGCCCCAGGTGTTGGGGCCGCAGGTTCGCCATTTACGCCCTGCACCGACGGCGTTGGCGGATTGCGCAAAGACTTTGAATGCTGCAACCAGAGCCACACTCCACTCGCGGCCACAGCCAACAAACAAAATCCGCCTATTATCAGATACCGCCACATTAGAGTCTTCTTCATGTATATCTACTCCCAATTGTTCCGCCTAGCACTAGGAACATTTGCCCGCAACCATCTTTACGCCAAAAAGCAAACTGCAGTGGAACCCAGTCTCCCGTAAACCGTTGGTTCAGTCTAACATTTCTTGCCCCTTGCGTCAAGCAGGAAACGGCACGCAGAACCATCGTTCCTGATACCACAAAGTGTAAGACTAAGACCTTTGAAGTCCCCGCGGCCGACACCACGTAATGACCAAGCCTAATTTCTAATGGCATCCGAATTTAACCGACGAGCGCACAAAACTAAAAATATGACTGTCGTGCCTCCTACAAAAAGACAAAATAATAGTCGGCAATTCAATCAAACGGCGTTGGCGTTGATGAACTCTTTTGAAAGGCCCTATCTGTTTTGGAAGGTGCCGGTGCCAGACGCACACGTTGCTGTTGCAAATTCACATTTTTCAGCTTTGCCTGAGATGAATTTGTCGCAGCCTTTTGCTGCTTCTCCAACAATAATCTTTCATACCGCTGCTGCCAGTAGTTGGGATCGCGCTCCTCGGCTCCTGCAGGAACAACAATATGCACTTGTTCGCGATATTGTGCCGGTTGTTCATCACGCAGATAGCGAAGATCACGCGCAATCCATTTAGGCGGCTTACCATCGAGAGGAATCTCTTCGCTCAGCGGGAAGTTCTTATAACGAGTCACCTTAACACCATCATCTTCAACATAACGGAACTGATTGGACGCCGCAGCAGCAAGCAGATTGGAAGCCGCCTGCTCCAGACGCAAAAGTTCTCTCTGAAGGTCCTGCTCCAAACGCGCAAGCTTAATCGGACGCGTATCCTCAATCCACGGCCAACTTGAACGATAAATATATTCATCCGCGTGCATCGAAGGCGCCAGCAGCGAGCGGCGTCTAGCAAGAAACTCCGGAAAGCAGCGGATGCAATCACTCATCACGGCACGCGTCCACTTCACCTCTTGCCATTGGTTCTCATGCCAAACCTCAATCATCTCCTTGACCGTGCCGCGATACACATACACCGCAGTAAGTTTTTTGCTGAACTCAGCGAATGATGCCACGCGGTGTGTTGTTTGGAATACGTCTCTCGGAGGATGATTAGTCTCTCCGTTCCACAAGAGATAAGGATTCTCGTGAAGTATTTCTATCCAGTTCAAGCGATAGCCACCAAACTTCGGATCCCAGTGCACCTCGATATCCGAGAAGCGGGGAATAGTCGACAATACATCAAGCACGCGCTGAACATCATTACTGTTGTTGCTATCAAAGGATGAATCATGCGTAATGGCGCGGATTTCTTCTGCCATGGCATTAGGTGACGGAGTCACTGCCGCGGATGAAAGGCAAAGGCAAGTAATCAATAAGAGCACTCTTATCATCTTACCCCTCTTCCGGCACGCGGGGGACCGGGGATTTGCAGTCGCAGAGGTAAAGTTGGACCGCGTTCCAAATATTATGCCACAGCACGTAGATGGTCGGGCCGAGGGCGATGATTGGTGTGGCATAGGTGAGCGCGAGGTAAACGGTGTAGGAGTTGTTTTTCTGTCCCAGCGCTTGGCTGCACTCGCGCGGATATTTGGGCAGGCCGAAAAGATATCCCGCCACAAAATTGATGATGCACAGCAGCAGCGAGATTCCGCCGACCAATCCCAGCAGCGTCCATGGAATGTGTTCCTGCGCGTCCAAAAATGCCCGCGCCTGTGCGGCAATGAGTACGACCACGCTGATCCACAAGTAAAAGGTTACAGGGGCAAGCCCGCGTCCCAACGCTTTACCCTTCTCGCCAAAGAATAACCGCACTGTTCCCGCCGCCACAAGCGGCAGTACAATCACCGTCCCGATTCGCACGACTACATCATGCACCACGCCCACCGCCGGAGTACCCATGATAACCGGAATGAGTACCGGCAGAGAGAGCGACACGCAAATATTCGACACCATGAACATCGCCGTCGTATAGGTCACATTACCGCCTAACAGCCCAACAATTACCGGCGCCGCCGTCGCGGTCGGCGTGATGGCGATAAAGAACGCCACCTGTCCCAGCACCGGATAATCCGCCGCCGTGAGTCCCGCCCAACTCAGCACCGCGAGCGCAATGCCAAAGACAGCCGCTGCGAATTGGCTGACATGAAACATGTTGCGCGAAGGCTCGAGCCGCAGATACACCGCGAACAGCATGACGACGAGGCCGAGCTTGATTAAATCTTTATAGGCCGCCAGCTCCGGCAAGCATCCGCCGACAATAAACCCGCCCATCAAACACAGCGACCGTATCAAAGCATAGCGCATGAAATAAACCGGCCCGGCGCCGTGGAACATACATTCCGCAATCGCCGGGCCGCCTTCAACCTGTTAACGATTGTTAATCTTTAAGCGATGCGCCGGTCGATGCATTGCCGACCACGGCGGCATACCGCTTGAGCCAGCCCGTCAAAGGACGCGGCTTATACGGCGCGGCCTCGGCACGGCGTTTGGCGATCTCTTCATCGGACAGCACAGCCTCGAGCGTGCGGTTAACGATGTCAATCTTGATCACGTCGCCATCACGCAGGAATGCGATCAAACCACCCTCGGCTGCTTCCGGCGATACATGCCCGATGCACGCCCCGCGCGTTCCGCCCGAGAAACGTCCATCGGTAATCAACGCCACCGACTCGCCAAGTCCCGCGCCCATGATGTAGGATGTCGGCGCGAGCATCTCTTGCATGCCGGGACCGCCGCGCGGTCCTTCGTAGCGGATGACGACTACATTGCCCGCCTTTACTTTGCCGGCCAAGATGCCCTCGCCCGCTTCGACTTCCGAATCAAAGCACACTGCGGTGCCTTGGAACTGAAGCATCGAAGCCGCCACGCCGGCCTTCTTCACAACAGCGCCGGCCTCAGCCAGATTGCCATGAAGAATGGTCAAGCCGCCGTCCTGCGAGTAGGCGTTCTCGATTGTGTGGATGACTTGTTCGTCTTTGATTTCTGCCGCGTCGGTGATCTCTTTGAGCGTCTTGCCGGAGACCGTCTTGCGGGACAAGTCGAGCAGACCCGGAATCGGCGCGATGCGCTTCATGATTGCGGAGATGCCGCCGGCCGCATCGACATCCTCAATATGATAGGAGCACGAGGGCGAGACTTTGCAAACGTGCGGACACTTCTTGGAGATCGCGTTGATGCGGTGCAGGTCGTAATCGATCCCGGCTTCGCGCGCAATTGCCAGCGTGTGCAGCACGGTGTTGCTGCTGCCGCCCATCGCCATATCCAACGCAAACGCGTTGTCGATCGCTTCGAGCGTCACGATGTCACGGGGACGCGGCGCTTCGGCCTTGGCCATTTCGACCACGCGCTTGGCGGCGGCCTTCCACAGCTCTTTGCGGCGCGGATCAATCGCAGGAATCGTTCCGTTGCCCGGCAACGCCAAACCGATTGCTTCGCACAGGCAGTTCATCGAGTTCGCGGTGAACATGCCCGAGCAGGAACCGCAGCCGGGGCAGGATTCGTCTTCCAGCTCCAACAGCTGCGCATCGTCAATCTGCTTGTTGTTGTACTTAGCGACGCCTTCAAACACGGTAATCAAGTCAGCCGCACGGCCGTCTTTCAGCTTGCCGGCCATCATCGGTCCGCCGCTGGCGAAGATTGTCGGGATGTTCACACGCAGCGCGCCGAGAATCATGCCGGGGACAATCTTGTCGCAGTTCGGGATGCAGATCATCGCATCAAAGCGGTGCGCCTGCAGCATGGTCTCGACCGAGTCGGCAATCAACTCGCGGCTCGGCAGGGACATCTTCATGCCTTCGTGACCCATCGCGATGCCGTCGCACACGCCAATTGTGTTGAACTCAAACGGAATGCCGCCCGCTTCGCGGATAGCTTCCTTGATGAGCGCGCCGACTTGGTGCAAGTGGCTGTGGCCGGGGATGATGTCAATATAGGAGTTGCAAACCGCGATGAACGGCTTGTCGAAATCCTTACGCTTGACTACACCCGTCGCCTGCAAGAGCGCTCGGTGCGGCGCCCGTTGAAAACCTTTTTTGATTGCGTCGCTATTCATAAATTAAGCCGTCGGCTTCATGTTGATTTCCATCTGCGGGAACGGAATCTGAATGCCATTCTTATCGAGGGCAATCTTGATCTCCTGCGTCATTTGGAAAAAGACCGACCAGTAGTCGGCGTTCTTCGCCCACGGACGCACGGTCAACGTGACGGCAGATGCCGCCAGCTCAGACACCGCAATCGTCGGCGCCGGGTCTTTCAACACCAAGTCGCAAGCACCCAGCGTGTCCGCGATAATCTGACGCACCTTCTGCAAATCGGAACCGTAAGCGACGTTGAACTTCAAATCCACGCGGCGGGTCGGCAGAGCGGAATAGTTCACAATCGAGCTGCCCCAGACGGCTTTGTTCGGCACCACGACCAGCTTGTTGTCCGGCGTTGTCAGAATCGTTGCCATCATGCCAACTTCACGGATGCTGCCGCCCAAGCCGGCCACTTCGACATATTCACCCACCTTGAACGGCTGGTTGAAAGCAATCATCACGCCGGCCGCAAAGTTCGCCAGCGACTCTTGGCACGCGAAACCGACGATGAAGCCCGTCACGCCCAAGCCGGCCAAAATCGGCGCTACATTCACGCCCAAACGCTGGATGATCATTACGATCAGCAGCAGCCACAATATCTTGCTCGTCGCAGATGTCACCAAGCGCGGAAACAGCTGGTCGCCGGTGTAACGGCTCAGCACGGCGCGGTTCACGATGCCGACCACGATACGGATGACCAACCAGCCCAACAGGAAAATTAAAATCGTTGCAACAAGGTTGACTCCGAATGCGACTCCATGCTGATGGAACCAATCGGTCACCTGGGTGAGAAATTGTTCCCGGCAACCGGCTTCTGTGCAGACAGCGGTTTTAATTTGTTCCATTACAGTTGCATTGGTGGGAGCTTCGACGGCATTCACTACATTAGTCATTATTAACCCTTTCAAAAACAGGGGAATAGTATACCCCTTTTCAAAGCTTGACACAAGCCGAAACAGCAAGCTACCGCCTCCGGCTCACAGGCGGCGCAAAGCACATCACTCCGGGGGAAGCTCGCCGTTCTCTTCCATATGATAGAGAACGTCCAAAACATGATCGCCCTTCTCAAGGCCGATATCCAAATGGAAGTGCAGCCGGGGCGTATATTTAAGATTCATGTTTTTATTGATGATCGCCTGCAGGGCCGAGGCTTCATCCGCCAAAGCCCGCAGCCATTTGCCGCGCTCGTCTTCATGGCCGAGGATCGCGACGTAAACATTAGCATTGCGCAGATTGCTCGCGCATTCCACCCGCGTCACGCTCAACGCCGCCAAATTCACCGGCGCGGCACCGCTCGCGAAGACCTTATACAAAGCCTCCGCGATCTCCCGCCGCAACAGCACATTCAGCCGCTCTACCCGATCAACACCCATAACGCACCTTACAGCGACTTCGGCAACATTTCCTTATCGAAGCACTCGACGATATCGCCGGCCTCGAACTGTTCAAAGCCTTCAAACCGCAAGCCGCATTCCTGCGCGCCTGTGATTTCCGTCACCTCGCTCTGGAAGTGGCGCATCTCGTTCACCTTGCCTGTATAAACAATTTCCTTGCGGCGGCTGATACGGAACTTCGCGGCGATGCGCAAAGAACCATCCAACAGCTGACAGCCCGCAATGCGGCCCTTCTTGCCGATGTCGAACACTTGACGGATTTCCGCATGGCCCTTGATGACCTCCTTGTATTCCGGCGGCACCAAGTCCAGCATGCATTCGCGCACGTGCTCCAGCAATTCGTAAATAATGCGGAAGGTGTTCACCCGCACGCCATCATGACGCGCCTGCGCTTGAACGCCCGGCTCACACGAAATGTTAAACCCGATAATCATCGCCTTGCCGCCCGTCGCACGCTGCACATCCGTCGGAGCGATATTGCCGATGCCCGCATAAACAACATTCAGCGTTACCTTCTCGCTCTTCAACGTATCGTTCAACGCCTGCACGATCGCCTCGGCCGAACCTTGCGTGTCGGCCTTGATAATCACTGCCAGCTCGGCCTTGCCATCCGCGCCGAAACGCGTGGTCCAATCAGCCATCGACGCCATCTGCGCCGACGACAGCTCCGCATGCTTGCGGGCATGTGCGGCTTCCTCGGCCAACGCACGGGCACGCTTCTCATTCGGCATCACGCGGAACTCCGCGCCGGCCTCCGGCACGCCCGACAAGCCCATGCAGCGCACTGCAATCGACGGTCCCGCCGACTTCACGCGGCGCCCGCGCTCATCAATCAAACCACGGATGCGTCCAAAGAACTCACCGCACAAAATCGTATCACCCACATTCAGCGTGCCGCCCGTCACCAACAGCGTCGCCGTCGGTCCCAAGCCCTGCTCCACCTGAGCTTCAATCACCGAGCCATTCGCACGGCGGGTCGGATTTGCCGACAGCTCCAACACATCGGCCTGCAGAATAATCATGTCCAGCAGGTGGTCCACGCCGGCGCCGGTGTGTGCGCTCACGTCGCACACCACAATATCGCCGCCCCACTCTTCAGGGGTCAGACCTTCAGCCTGCAGCATCTGACGCACGCGGTCGGGCCGCGCAGTCGGCAAGTCGCACTTGTTGACCGCCACCATGATCTGCACGCCCGCATGCTTGGCATGCTTGATGGCTTCCTTTGTCTGCGGCATGATGCCGTCATCCGCCGCAATGATAATCACCGCGATATCCGTCAAGCTTGCGCCGCGCGCACGCATCGACGAAAACGCCGCGTGACCGGGCGTATCCAAAAACGTAATCGCACGTCCGCTCACATCCACCGTATAGGCGCCGATGTGCTGCGTGATGCCGCCCGCTTCGCCGGACGCCACCTTCGTATTGCGGATGCGGTCCATCAACGACGTTTTGCCATGGTCAACGTGACCGAGGAACGTCACCACCGGCGGCCGCGGAATCAGCGACTCCGGTGAATCCGGCGGGATCTCGTCATCCGCATTCTCACTCTTGATAATCGGCTTGCGCTCGGTCGAACGGCGCGACTTTTCCACATCAATCCGGAAGCCATACTTCGTGGCAATCTTCTCGGCAATGCTCGGCTCAATCCGCTGATTGATGGCCGCCAGAATATTCATCTGCATCAAGTCGGCAATCACCCGGTTCGGGCGCACGCCCATCTTCTCGGCAATCTCCTTCACCGTGACGGCGCCGGAGAGCTGAATCGACTGCTGTGCCGCAGCGGCGGGAGCAGCCGGCTTCGCGGCCGGAGCTTGCGGGTGCGGATGCGCCTTACCGGCGACGAAACCAAAATCACGCCGCACGCCGCCTTCTTCCTTGCGGCCCTGCGGAATTTCACGCCCACGGTGCGCATGCACCGGACGCAACGGTGCCTTGCTGCTGCCGGCGCGTTCTTTCGCCATCGTTCCGGCGGGCACGTGCACGTTGCTCGGCACTTCATCCTCTTCATCTTCAATGTGTACGCGGCCAGGCTTGGCCGGCTTCACCTTGGCAGATGCCGCGGTGGCGGGCTGCGCAGGTGTAGCAGGAGCCGTAGGGGCAGGAGCTTCAGGAGCTTTCTCCGCGGTAGGTGCTGCAGCTTCCGGCTTGGTGGTTTCAGCAACAGGCGCTTCAACAGGTGCAGGTGCTTCAGGAGCGGCTTCGGTAACCGGCGCAGGAGCTTCAACAACCTTCGGTGCGGCGTCCGTCTTGGGTGCGGTGCGGAACTTTGAATCAGCCTCTTGCGCGGCGGCGAGATGCTTGTCCAACGCGGCGCGTTCGCGGGTCTTCTTCTCCGCGGCGGCTTCATCCACCAACCGCTGCTTCTCGGCGCGGCGCTCCAAACGGGCCTGCTCGGCGCCGGTCTGTTCCGCCTGCGACCGCTTCATGAAATGCGCCTTCAACCGCGAGACATCATCCGTGTCCAACGACGACAACGCCGAATAAACTTCAATCCGGAGCACCTCAGCCTGCTTCATCACCTCAGCCCCCGGCACCTTCAGGGCTTTGGCCAACTCATTTACTCGCATCCTCGCTTACTCCCTCCCGCTTTCGGCGGCGGCGCCATCTTCGGGGCCGACCTCCTGAGCTGTATTCCAAATCGCCTCGGCAACCTCCGGTTCCAACTCCGTCACTTCCTGGAAGTACGACAGTTCCGTTGCCAAAATTCCATCCGTCGTCAAAAAGCCGCAATCCACTACATGCTCAGCCAGCTCCGCCGTGATGTTCAACGTCGCCGACAAATGCTCAATCGCATCCAAGCGCTGCGTCTCGAACGACTCCTCGCCCGCCTTATAAATATCCACGCGCCAGCCCGTCAGCCGCGACGTCAAACGCGCATTCTGCCCGCGCTTGCCCACCGCCAGCGAAAACTGATCCGGCTCCACTGCCACATGCACCGTATACGGAGAATCCGGGTCCACCTCCACCGACTTCAAACGCGCCGGGGTCAACGCCTGAATGATATACTGATGGATATCCTCCTGCCAGCGCACGATATCGATCTTCTCGCCATTCAACTCACGCACGATATTCCGAACCCGCGCACCGCGCACGCCAACGCACGCACCCACCGGATCGATCTTCGAATCCAGCGTCCGCACAGCGATCTTCGCCCGGAACCCCGGGTCACGCGCCACGCCAACGACTTCGACAATACCATCCGCAATCTCCGCGACCTCCATCCGGAACAACGCCTTCAAGAACTCCGGACACGTCCGCGACAACACCACCGACGGCCCATTCGCCCCATGCTGTACCTTCTGTACGTATGCGCGGATCATATCCCCTACATTATACTCCTCGGTCGGAATACGCTCCTTCGCCGGCAAAATCGCCTCAGTCTTCCCCAGCTCCACAATCACATCGCGGTGCGAAATCAACTTCACCGTACCGCTCACAATATCGCCGATACGGTCCTTATACTCCTCATACACCTTCTGCCGCTCCGCCTCGCGGATCTTCTGCATGATCCCCTGCTTCGCCGTCTGCGCGGCAATACGCCCCAAACGCTCCGGCGACACCGGCACGCGGATCGTATCCCCCACATTCGCCCCCGGATCAATCGCCCGGGCACGCCGCAGCGACACAAACCCATTACCATCCTCGGTATCCGAGACCACCAACAAATCATACGCCGAGATCGTCAATTTTTTACGATCGATCTGCACCTTAAAGTCGGGCGACACATTCAAGCTCTTCAACGCAGCATGCTGAATCGCATTCTCGATAGCCTGAATAATCACCTCGCGCGCCACCCCGCGGTCACGCTCCAAGTAACTAATAATCGCTAGCAATTCATTGTTCATACCGCACATCCTTTCTGGCCTGCCGCCCCGCGCCACCAATAAAAAAGAGAGGGGCAAAGCCACTCTCCATACCATGTCAAAGAGAAAAACTCCGATAAGTCTACCAAAAAAACAAGCTTTCGTCAACCCAAAACACAAAAAACATCCCCCGCATCCAATAAACCTCTATAATTAAGGACAAAACACCTCTCCATCAAACTACTCGCCCACTCCACACCCTCCCCCTAGACGGCATCCCCACGCCCTCCCCAAAACAGATCAAGAGCGTCACGCCGTGCCAGACGCCTTCACCCATGACTTGACCTCCCACGGCAACCCAATAAAAAAGCCCCGCAGTTATCTGCGGGGCTGATGAAAATTGTGGGGCTCTATCAAAAATGTCCGTCACCACTTGATCTTCATAAAAAAGGCACTTGCATCGGGCAAGAACACGGAGCCTCCCAGAGTCTCCCATACTCCGTTTGTCTTATCACCTCTACTTTAGCTCGACTTTGGCATTAACGTCAGTCTTTCTCGTAAATAGCCGATAGAGGGTATAGACTGCAAGTAACGTGCCGAGCACAAAATCAAACAGGCATATAAACAGGAGGATATAGCATGTAAAACCACATTCTTTGCGCTGAAGCATTCTATAGATAATGTAATAAAGAACTCCAAACAATACTCGTACTAGAAAGAAAAGAAAAAACATTACTAATGAAAAATAGAGAAAATAACCTTCATGATCAGAAAAAAATTCTGAAATCAAATATGAAAACATAATCAACGCCAATGGTATTTGAAGAATACTATAATATTTGAGAAATATAAACTTAGAGACTTGAGGCTTTTGATAAGTGGAATGCATAACAACCTTTATTTTTTGAATTATACAGAAAGATTATGGCAAGGGAATTATGAAGGTGCGCGTCACGTAAACTCCACCGCCAAAACCGACATGTACTCCGGTTACTCTGCCTGCTTCGGGTTTTGATCTGCCAATTATATCAGACATGTCAAAATGTGTCCCCAGAAGAACAGCCGCAGAGGCAGTAACGTTCCATCCCCTCATGTCGTCGAGGGTACCTGGGTGGAAGGACATTTTCGACAGGGCGGTGATAGCAGTTTCCACAAAACGGTCAACTACTTTGACAGGAATGCCTACATCTACCCCCGTCCCCAGTCCAACTGAAAAAACGAGACCTCTATTTCCATTGCTATCCCATGCCGCACCGAGACTCACAGTACCTCCTATACCCACCGCAGCTTGAACCCCAATTGTCACCATTGTTGTGTTTCCACATAACCCCAACGGGTCTATATAGGCCAAGGGATTGCCTTCGCAATACATATAAAGATTCAAACCGCCGTCTAGTCCGAGGGGATCAGGCGAAATGAACCGGTCATGAGTGGCTGAGTAAACGCGGTAACGCGTGGCATAGAAGGAATAGGTCACCGAACCCACAGGAGAGACCGTTTTGATACGGCGCACACCATAACCCCCAAGCCAATCAAAGGGAGTTGGGTTGGAATTCACTACATTACCATTGAGATCAGTCCATGCAACGATACTGCCTTGCTCGTCTGAATGGGCGATCGTGAGCGTACCATTGGAATCAATGAACCCCAAAAGTCGTCCCTCTCCCCAAATGTAATACTGGTTCGGCACCCCCTCTAAATCCGAGGACACCAACGGGCGTTTAAATGGATCGGCGTGGTCAGTTGTATGGATGCCCCCCTCAAACACCACAGTATTTTCTAACGCATCATAGGTCCGTAGCGATGAAGGTCGTATATTACGCTGATTAACAAATTGTAGCTGGCCTTGCAAGGTATACTCAATTTTGGCGGATCCTCCACGTCCGAATTGGGCAATATTTGTCAAGGCGCCATTACCATCATAATCATACTGTTCGGGCAATGGAGTGTCCGGTTTATGACCTGAAATGTGGTCAGGCAATTCTAAATTGACTTTGGCGTTCCCCGAGACCATGCGATCCGCCTTGTCAAAAGTGTAGTGGCCATAACGGCTTGCCTTGGAATTATTCGTGATAGTGCCGATAACGGTATCTTGAATCCGCTTCCCGGCAGCATCGCGTTCAATCGTGCGCCCGGCAATAGTTCCTCCGACATTCCAAGCTTTCAGGCGACCTGCATTGTCGTAGCTAAAGCTGTGGTCGATATTACCTGGCGACGTCCCCCCCGTGGATCGACCCACATCATCATAAGTGAATGTCCACGTATGACCCAACCAATCGCTTACACTCACTAAACGTCCAGCGAGGTCATACTGCCTTGTGACAGATTTACCAGCGGCATAGAGGATGTTCGTGACCAGCCCACTCACATCGCGGCGATAGACTGTGCCAAATTTCAACATCGTCTCAGCAGGCACATGATTGGTGGCCGAAATAAGGCGATTCATCGTATCGTATGTGAACGTCGTAGTAATCTTAGAGGTGAGGTTGCTGGCCGTGAGAATGTTACCGACAGCGTCATACGTAAACCGTTCTCCGGCTGTTTCAGTGCCTCGGCGTAGATCGCGGAAGAGCAACCGTCCGACCTTATCGTAAACGCGTATGGAGATCGTTCCGTTACCATCGATGCTATTGGTCAAATTGCCGGATCCGTCATAGTACCCACGGAACATCTGCTGGCCTAATGCATTCGTTACGGCAATTTTTCGTCCCAATGCGTCATAAATCATTGTATACACATTGCCCTCGGCATTGATATAAGTGGTCTGGAAGCCCAAATCGTCATAACCAAAACTATTTGTAGTGCAAGAAGGCTTGACTGTTGCAATCACACGTCCCATTGCGTCATAGAGAGTCTTTCGAGTTTTACCCAATGGGTCAACGGTACTAACTGAACGATCAGCGAGGTCGTACCCTGTCTGCCATAAATGATTGGCGCCGTCATAAAAGCCGATGGGGCGATACAAGGTATCGTAAATGGTGCGGGTTGATATATTAACGCCATCCAGGGTGTTTGTCACGTTGCCGACGGCATCATATACAAACTTAGTGGTGCCGGTTTCGGTCTGTTCGGTTAACACCCGCCCCATCGCATCACGCGTATAGACTGTTTCACCCCCTCGAGCATCCCTAGTCCGAATCAATCGATCTACAGCATCATAAATATTGGTTACAACACCTTTGTCAGGATAAACCATCGCGGCTAACTCTCCGGAAGCTGTGCGTAGGTAGGTTGTTGTACGGTTGAGTTTGTCTGTGGAGCTTTTGAGATGTCCTGCGTTACTGTACTGCCACTTGTTTGTCTTGTTCAGTGAATCCCATTGCGTCAACATTTGCCCGCGGGCATTGTAAGTGAAATTATCCGTTTGCCCACTGCCATCAACTTTGGTTTTTATCAAACCATTGGTATAAGTATACGTCTCTACCAGCGCTACCGGTAGGCCAACGCCGATCACTGTCTTTTTAATAGATAACCCTTTAACCGTGTCGCTAGGGGTGTTGACCGTCTCTAGCAACACTTGGCCTGTTGATGAAACAATCCGATTGGTTGACACTAAGCCAGTAGTTGTCCAAATATTGGTTACCCGTGTTCCGTCGGGATGATGGGTCGACGAAAGATTATTTTTGGCATCATATCCAAATTTTGTGACGTCTCCTAACGTGTTTGTCGTTTCAATCAAATGGTGTGCATCATCATAAACAAAGGTACTGCGGCGTTTGAGCGTTTCGGTTTCTTCCTCCTGCGAAATCAAACGATTCCATTGATCATAATTGAATAAACTGATAAGTCCCAGCGGATCCTTCTGGCGAATCAGATGCCCATGCCCGTCATACACATATTCAATCACACCGCCATCACGATCGATACGTTGCAAAACACGTCCTTCCGAATCATAATGTTGCATCAAACGATAGCCTAACGGGTCTTCGTCCCAGGCTGCCGTGCCTGCGATATAACCAAACCGCCAAGGCTGGCCGATGGCCGAGATTTGATTTGTCACCTGTCCCAATGTATTGTACGTGTTGCTGATGGTCACTTTGTTATCCGGGTCGGTCTGTTTAATCAATGCGCAGGTTACGGGATCGTAAGTCGATATCCAAGACTGCCCGAGCGCGTCTTTTGCCTGTGTCAAACATCCCTTGCTATCATACGTATATCCAACACCCGCTTTAAAACAATTCGTCACGCCGACAATCCGATTAGCAGTATTCCATTTTACTGATAACGCCGTACGAGAGGAACTATTGGTGATAATAGAAAGTTTGCCAGAAGTATCATACTTCAACTCTGTATGACTCCCCGCGGAGTGAACAATTTCGGCCAATCTGTTGCTCTTGGTTTCGTCAAAGCAAAAAGTTGCCCCAAGACGTTCTATTAAGTGAAGCCTCTTTTCCAGAGGTTTTTTCACCAGCGTTGCTGTCACTCCGGGATAGGGCACGTAAACAACCGCTTCTTCGCCCTGCGGCTTGCCGGTTGTCCTAGCTTGAAAAGACAATGTTTTATTGCCCAAATTAACGACAGCCGTTGCATCGACAAATCGGCTAACCCACCATTGCACCGTCAATGCCGCAACCATCCAGCACTTGGCCTGCTCTCCAGATGTCAACGCAGTCTTTTGCTTAGCAAGCATGTCCTCCACTGCCGCCATCGCCACTACCGTCGGAAGGACGGCCTCGAGAGAAGCATGGCCAAAAATCGCATCAGGGTCGCTGGAGAGGGTGACAGAGGCCTCATAATTGTGAATCCATCCTCGTCCCAGCGGACCATTCGCATAACGTTTGCGTGAATCATACTGGCGCGTCCATATTACCGGAACAGCTCCAATATCAGCAATATCTGTACTCGAATCAATGTAGGCACCTGCCGGCATGGTGACGGGATCGGCCTGGGTCATTTCTGGCGTTGCAGCATTCGGTAAAATAGAATGATCAAGTACGGCAGGCGGAGGATCTAATACAAAGTTGTCAACAGCAGCATAGCCGCCAGCAAACCCACCGCCAATTGCCATACTGGTAGTATAAGTTTGGTTACCGATCGATGCTGGGCCTTGCTCAATATACCCATACCCCGTCCAATCCTTCAAACGGATGCGTGCATCTCTTGGCACTAATAGTTTACGTCCAGCTCCAACTGCTGTCGCAAAGGAAGCAAGCTGATCTGTGGTATAATTCAGCAGACTTCCCCTGATTGTAGCATAGTTTGCACTCGTCGCAAAATATACCGGAACTCCTGCAGTATTTGCAAGCTCCAACACTTTGATGGTTGAAACGGCCGGACGGTTCGTTCCATTGAGTTGATCAAGCACCGCATGTTCCAATGCGCTCGAAAACAGCATGCCACCGTCCAAATCTTGAACATCATCCGGTGTGTAACTATAAGAGTTTCTCACATCAACATAAGGAGAACTAGCTTGTCCGGCAACCCCTATATTGTAAAACTGTTGCCGATTATAGTTAAAAACTTTATTTCGAAAAGAGCGCATCATTGCCGTTTGCGCAAGCCATTGGTGCCCTGCCACTTGCAGAGAGGCCGCAACCAACTGTATATCACTCGCAGGCGCGGTCACGCGTAGATTGGCCAATTGCTCGGCGGTCCACACACGCATACCATCCCGATGATCTCCACCAAATCCGACAACAATCGCATAAGCACTCGTCAAAGCACGCTTAAAAGAATAATTGGCAGAGTGCTTGGTCGAAAAATAATTAACTTCAAGGGTCATTGTCTCGTCGATTGCGGTAGATGCGGCTGATGCCTCCGCCAATGTGATGGTGTCTAACTTGAGAGCCGTCTTATACCCTGTAGAACCGCTTCCACTTACATAACTCACCCAGAGACGACGGGGGCCGACCTCGTCCAAATATAAATTAGCCGATGGCCCAGATATTGAGACATTCAATTTCATCGGTACTCTAAAACCATTTTTATCTGTCTGGGATTTTGCCAGAAAATCGGACGGGGTGCCGAAAACAGAACCATGAAAGTACTCGGAGTCAGTTTGCTCGACGATTTCAACCTTACCAACATAGGCCGAAGCATTAATATTCGTGTCGGCCCAGAGCGTTCTTAGATTATCGACGCATAAACCCAATTGAGTTTTTATACCATTGAACGTCAGGTTACTGACGGAATTGGGATTCACAACGCCATTGGCTGATTGTAGAAGCGAGTTACGCTGATATCCCATATCGTCCAAAATTGAGCGGACAGATGTTCGACGAACGGGTTTAAAGGATGGATCAAGCCATTTTGTTTCGCCATCCAGAGTCAACGAAACCCAAAAGTGATCAGTAACAATCATTCTGATTCCAGTGGCGGTATCCGTAATTCCTCTTAACGATCGTTTAGCGATCTGCAGACACTGTGCCACTCCGTCACCAGCCTCCTGCAATGAGTTGAAGCTCTTTCCTCCCAACCAATCGGCAGCATTATAAACCAATTCCCCGTTTTGATTGGCTATCGGCACGCAGAATCCTTGGGTCGGTTGACCGCTTACCTGAGTCAATGGCACGTGTAGAATTGTTGCCGTATAACCGGAAGCTCTCAACAATGCCAGTAATAAGAATGCTTGATCAGCATCATTACCCTCTCTATCCAAAAGGGTTCGTTCCGGGCCTCGCATAATGCCACCACACGGCACATAATTAATATGATTACGGACAAAGTAATAACACTTCTCCCAATCATAATCCAGTCCACGCGCCAATTCCTTAATTAAGGCCATATCCGATGCAGGCAAAGTTTGCTGCAAGCCAAGATCAAGCACAGTCGGCAAAACGCGCTCAGGTGCCTGTTGGGACGTAGCCATCAAACGATTTGCAGCAGCCGTTGCCTTGCTCCGTACGGATAGCGGAGGTTTTGAAGGCACCGATACCTGAGGCCAATCACTAAGAGGAGGTATTTCGCTATCTGCCACACTAATTAACCAACCGGACGGCGACTCACTTTCTTGAGCTTGTAGTGTGACAGCGAAGTAACAGCAAACGATTAATAGTTTCCAAAAAAACTTCATTTTGAACCTCTTGTGTGTCTCATGATTGGGTTACCGGCAGGGGAATAAATTGTCGTGGTCGCGCTTTGGGAAGCGCCGAAATAGCTGCCTATCAAGCGATCATCGTCGTCGTAATAATAACGGATTGTCCTAGAGGGATCATCTGTTGGCGCGGGGCGGTCTGCGCCCCAACGGTTTTCTTCATCATCATCGAAACCATTATTATTGCTGTCAACCGTCACATCGCCCGGAGCAGCGGGATTAAAGCCATTGTCCAGTTCCCATTTGTCAGCAAATCCGTCACCATCGCTATCGACCCGATTCGGATTGCTCCCTTTCTGAAACTCCTCAAGATTCGTAAGCCCGTCATTGTCCGCATCCAGTAACGCGTCATCAGGATTCAAGGGATTCAACCCATGTTCGACTTCCCAGCCATCCGGCATGCCATCACCATCCGTATCCCAAACGAAGGGATAGGTTCCGGCTTGGAGTTCCTGCCAATTCGTCAAGCCATCTCCATCCGGGTCTAAATCCGCATCCGTGGGATCAAATGGATCCAATCCGTAAAACTGTTCCCAGAGATCGGGCATGCCATCGCCATCCGTGTCGAGTAGCACACCGCCCTTCGCATTCAGCGGATCGGTCAAGTGAGCGACCTCCCAACCATCTAACTGTCCATCCCCGTCACTATCTGCTAGGAGCGGATTGGTTCCGAAGGTAATTTCCAATCCATCTGACAACCCATCCCCGTCAGTGTCATACACGAGCGGGTCGGTTCCATACTCCTCTTCCAACACATCTGTCAATCCATCGCCATCACTATCTATCGCCCAAGCTTCATCGGTGATGAATAAAAGATCGATTGGAGTACAAGTACACTGTGAACCAAATCCACCGGTTGCTCTCAAGCGAATCGTAATAGAGGTCAAATTGTAAAGCGAGACGGGAAGTCGAATGAAGCCGTCGTACCATCCGCCCCATATCTCACCTCGCTTACCGTTTGAATCTTCCCATTCCAACAGCAAGGCACACAATCCGAAAACGCTCCCATTCCTTGCAGAGTCCGCAATAAAAACGTGTTGTCCCGGCCTTGGGTCAATGGAAAAAGTTCGCTCATAAACCACATCTGTCATGTATTGCAATGGCCATAGACCAAAGTAATTAACAAGTTGAATGCCTCTCACATTCTCGTCAGATTCATAGAAATCATAGAGCGGATTGTCCCACGGAGTTGGCCCGTACTCGTACATGTGATGCGAGGCTCCTGCTTTATGTGCAAGTAAGGCGCTCAACATAAACCCTGACTCGGTACAATAATTTCCGCTAACCGTCTCTAAATCACCAAACCAATAGAGTTCATACGCATCCGGTATTCCATCATTATCACTGTCGATTGATTGTGCATCGTTTGGCCCCCATGGATCAAAGCCATGTTCAACCTCCCATCCGTCTGAAAAATAATCACCGTCTGTATCCCATGCCCATGGCTCTGTACCATAAGTAAATATTTCTTCGCCATCCAACAAGCCATCATCATCACAATCAGGATTTTCAGGCCTAGTTGCGTACCAGCAAAGCTCAAGTACGTCTGGAAATCCGTCATCATCAGTATCTTCTAAGAGTCCCGAAAATAGAACCAATGATTTGAGTTGTCCGACATTAGCCGGATAATGGCTCCAAGTCTCCTCTAAAAAATAATCGATCAGCTGGATGTCATTCAGCCATGGCGAATTCAGAGAAGATGGCATCGCCGAAATTTGTTTGAATCGGTTCTGAAAACAATTGATCCCTGTTTGAAGTATGCCGACCGTAACCGGCAGGTCATCATTAGCCGCAGGCAAGGATTCAATAAACCCACGAATTTCATCGCCTGCTCCTCCAGCAAAACGAAATACATGGTCAACGCGCTCAGCGGCTTTCGCGAATAGCAGTTTCGCTTGCCCTTGTGTGACGGCAGCAAAATCATTATTGCCAATCACCGTAGCAAGCAAACCATCATTCATCCACCAAAGTTTTGTATAATCACACGCAACATACCAAGGGTTGAGCGGACTAGGAGAAAGATCGACCGGATAGTTTGTGTCTAGATGGTTGGTAAAGCACGCCATCGGAATATTCGCCTGTGGCGGAAGATTGGCCATCATGCTTGCCCCATCCATCGGGTCAAGAGGCTTGAGGCCAACCATCACTTCCCAACCATCCGTAAAGCCGTCTCCGTCTGTATCGGAGTTGAACGGGTGGGTGCCGTTTCGGTATTCTTCCAAGTTAGTCAGCCCGTCACAATCAGGATCAAGAAGGGCATCACTTGCGTCATTTAGGTTTAGATTATGCTGTATTTCCCACGCATCGGGCATCCCGTCATTGTCACTATCGCGTAGAGCATCCGTTGCATCCAGCGGATCAAAGCCGTGCTCAACCTCCCAACCATCGGACAATCCGTCATTATCGCTATCGGCGACAAGAGGATCAGTGCCTAAAAGCCGTTCAAGAAAATCAGGCAAGCCATCGCCATCCGAGTCCGTGGCATCTAGGGGCAAATTGAACAAATATTTAGCTTGTCCAATACTAGCAATGCTGTAATCGCTGCTCTCGCCCTGCCATGGCAGTTCCTCCACTAATCCAACCTGAATCATCCGCTCCCAGAACGGCAATGCCGTATTTTTAAGCTGTCCTAAGCTGGTTGGCAATGTGTTATTGCCCAACGTCAATGAGTCAACCAAATCATTAACCGCTTCACCGGCACCGCCAACATAACGCAACACGTCATTCAGCATTTCAGCCGCACAAAGAGCCATCCACTTGACTTGCCCTTGTATAACCGCCGCATAGTCATTCGGCTGGCTCTCGGGGTTGATTACGCCATAGTCGGACCACCAAGCCGGAGCCTCAGTTAGATCGTTTGTAAAACTCCCCATAGACACATCGCCCAGCGGCGGAACCAGAAGCATACCTGTTGCCAAATGGGTGTTGCCTTGGACGGTCAAGTCGTGTGCAATATCTAGGCCGCCTTGTACCCGTACGATCTTTTGCGTCGCGAGGAGCGGGTGAATGGCCTCAGTTTGTACTTCGGTCGAATCGAGGGTAGTAACCGTAGTCACCGCGCTGTGTACCCAAGCGGCCATAACCAAACTGGCGCAAGCAAAAA
The DNA here is from genome assembly GCA_031552845.1 of Kiritimatiellia bacterium. Lineage (GTDB taxonomy): Bacteria > Verrucomicrobiota > Kiritimatiellia > RFP12 > DVOR01 > JAVBMC01. The sequence goes on along the minus strand of JAVBMC010000046.1, from coordinate 22,402 downwards.
AATTGAAGCGTAATAGAACCGAATATTTCATAAAATCACACCAATATTAAGAGTCATCAGATCAAGGCTGAAGTGCAGGGCTGTTCGTAAAATCGCCGCAAGAGAGGTCCCCCATCGGACGCAGATAAGTCGTGCCGACACAGGAGACTTGACCCGTCACCGTCAGTTCACCTTGAATAGCCAAACTTGCAGGGACAGCGACTGCTGTCAGCGGTTCAATCGGCGTACCGCGTTGAAATAGATTGACGATATCACGGGCACTCAACGCACGGTCAAAGATTTGGATCTCGTCCATCATCCCGCTCCAGCTGACAACCGTAGAAGATGAGGCAGCTTCATACCAAGGCGAGCATCGCCCGAAATACAAATTAGAGGCATTCGTTACGTTAAACATATCGTCCCACCAACCGTTCGCGGTTGAATCGTTCAACCGACCATCCACCCAAAGCTCCCCGACGGGACCATTGCGCACGACAACCACATGATGCCATTGGTTATCTCTGTAGTCGAACGGTTCATAGTCCGCTTCATCCGTGCCTTCCGGATAGACGCCAAAATTCCAGATAGCATCCGTCGAAAGGAAAATCATTTGATCTATGCCTTCATCGTATAGCCAAAACACCAAAGGTGCGTAGTCGGGCGCGCCGGGAAAACAAGTGCCGTTATCCAAGCTTAACATGCAAACAGTATCGCTGGCGCTTTTATCGAATAACATATGATGCTGGCCAATGGTACCCTTGCCATCATGCTTGAACCAGATGCTGACGGAGTACTGTTCCCATGCCGGAAATGCCGCCAACTCCAATTTATTGGTCACCGTCAGAAAAGCCCCTTTGCCATCGAAATACATGCACCCGCCATTTGCATAGGCATAGGTCGCGTTTCTCCACGTGACGCCGGTTTTCACTACTGTGAATCCATTGGTGCTCGAGTCGGAGGCCGAAGATGCCGAAGTCAAAAACTGATAGTTGGCATACGCATCCGTCGGAAATAAAGGCTGCAATACTAAAGCCTTTGTCAGCACCTCATCCGTTTTTACAATATCTGTCACCAGCACAGCTGCTGTAAGGCCAAGCCCTAAACAGCAAATCCAAACACTTAAAATTAATCGCTTCATGATAGACTCCATTAGGGAACAGTCACACCGTTGCTGAAAATCCCGCACTCCACATCACCTGAAGCCCGCAACTGCATCTTCTCACCTGTGAAAGACAAACGGCCTCCTACGTGGACATCACCATTCACCGTTAGATTAGTGGTTACCTCAAGCGCCGTCTTCAGTGGAAACGGTCCATTATGCACAAAGAGATTCGTCACCTCTGAAGGCTCCAACGCACGTTTGAATATTTGAATCTCATCCATCAGCCCACTCCAGCTGGGAGCAGTTGAACCACTCTCAAAAGATGTGGAGCGTCTCCCGAAGAAAAGACCGGAAGTATTCGTCACACAGGCCAAATCCGAAGTTTGATCCTTCAGCTCACCGTCAACCCATAACTGCCCGTTAGAATCATTTTTAATCAATACCACGTGATGCCAAGTGTTATCCATATAGTTTTTAGTAGCATCCCGCATGGAACAAATAGGCGTTACTCCAAAAGTTTGAAATGTCAACGAGCCAACCGGACCGGAAATACCGGTGGGGTCTAAGGCTAGAAAGGTGCCGATTTTTGTGGTGCTCTTGTCCAACAAAGGGTGATAATGTGTCGCATCAAATTTACCGCCGCCATTGTGAAAAAACCACATGCTGACGGAATAGGCGTTCCACGTCGGCATTGGCGTTACAGCTCTGGCAGTGGGGGTATACACATAGTCTGCCGTTCCATCAAATGATAGTCCACCGCCAACACCGCCCGCATAACCGGTAGCGGACCAAACAGCACTAGATCTGATCAAAATATTTTTATTGGCTGTTGTATCGTTGGTCACAGTAGCAGACGTTACAAAACGATAATGCGCGAATGCATCGGTTGTTACCGTCGGCCGAAATGACAGCGTCTGCAAAATAACTTCATCTGCCTTCACCGCGTCAGTCTCCAACGTGTCTCCATGCACACTCAATCTCAAGCAGCATCCCAGCACGCCGGGTAACATGCATTTATTCCATCGCATACTCATGGGGTCACCTGCTCTTTCGCTGTATCGCTATCAATGACATCTCTTAACACAACCGTCCCTTCAATCCGCACCCGCACATCTTTATCACGCAGGTTCAGATCTTCGGCATAATGTCCTTCACGAATGACTAGTACATCTTCCTCAACCAACTCGGCAACACCGCTGCGCACGCTTCGCTTAGGGCCTTCATGCCCGCTCTTTACAGATGCCGCCCGGCCGGAGAGCGAATCATTCCCTTGCTTGGCATCCACATAAACGACCTTTGATAAACTCGGTTCATCATTCGGCTCGAGCGCTCGCTGGCGTTCCGTGAAATCATTGGTCTCCGCAAAGGCCGCCGCCGGACGGCTCAGAATTGCATTGCGCTCCAACATCAGGCGTGCCAACCGTTCCAGCTTACGGCTGTTCCCTGAGATACCGCGGCTACGTTGTAAATTACTCAGCAAAGTTTCAAACTCTGTTTCACTACGGTTTCGATTGAAGAATGTCCACAGCGATACCCGTAAAGTGATGCCATCGTCGCCATCGGTTACGGTATCTAGCAATGGAAGCGCATAAATCGGATCACCCAGCAAATCATAAAAAAACGTATACCCCGACAAATCATCATCCTCTACGAAAACAACCGAAGCATTCGCATGACTCGGATCAGGCAATAGCGCGTTAAAGAACGACTCCGATTCCATGCCATCCGGCGAAAATATAAACATGCCTGCATCTTTAACCGACGGTTCTACCGACGGCACCGACAGCTGCTGCCATTGATACAACAACAGCTGTAAGTCTGATGGCGAGCGGATCAACAACGAATCATCCGCCAGCAGCGATTTGTCAACGATGGCCTGATCTGGAAAGACCGGTAATCCAAATACGCATAATAAATAAAATATCGGCACAAAACGACCTAGACTTCGTCTAATCATGGGGCCTCCTTTAAAAGGCATTAGCGACCTATGCCGGATAAATTGGGTGGCTGCTCCGTACAAGCAGAATTATTTAACCAGCGTACAGTCGCATTATACGCCTGTTTTGACTCTCAATCAAGTCTAAAAAAAGGAAAAGAGAGTGAGAATTGAAAATAAATAGCGTGTACATCGAAGCCACCGTTAATTTTCTGTGCAAACCTGTGTCGTCTGTGGATAACTTTATCCGCTGATTTCGCAGATGAACGCAGATGGAGAGTGTGTGCGCATCAAATCTACTCTCTACAGCTCTCTCCACGCTTCCGTATCTCCGTGTGAACTTTACCCACACACCATTACCCCACACGGCGCGCTCGGCGAACATCGCCCTACCCAACAACCGCGTCAGCCCTACTCTCAAAGGTAGGGTAGGTTTCGCCGAAACCGCCGTACCGCGTTTAGTCTCCCCCACGTATTATCTATCACCTTTACTGACTGCTTTTCCCATTATCTGTTTGGATCTGTGCCGTCTTAGGACAATTTTCTCTACATGAACTTTTATTCCATCTTCTTTCAGTATTTTCACTATACCTCTCACACTTATTACCTATTACTTCTCACTCATTACCTGATGTCTCATGTTGGCGTCCCGCGACGTAGCTCGGATATTTACGTGAGCCGGGCGGGTATTTTGACTGAGCCCAATGGATAAAATGCGCGAGCCGTATGGATAATTTGTGTGAGCCTCGTCAAACTTTTGTACCACGTGCCTCGCACATTTTCAACATGCGTGTTTTTATGATACGTCTTGGGAATAAAAAAGGGGCAGACGCCGATGTGGCGCCTGCCCCTGGGTTGGGTTATTACTCTGTGAGTGCCGCGAGGTTAGTTCACGCTGAGCGTGTTCTCAAGGGTTCCGATACGTAAGGCCTTGCACCCGCTGAAGCGTTTGCGCACTTCGAGGCGGTAGTTGGTGCCTTCCGTGAGTTCACCCGGCACGTTGAACGTGAGACGTACGTCGCGGTTGTCGAGGAATTGGGTGACCTTGACCGCAGCTCCACCCTCGACGGGAACGAAGAAGAGGCCTTCGTCAGCCACGAGGGGGTGGAATTTGAGGTTCTTGCCGTTGAGCTTGGCCGACATCCCGCGTGTGACGACGGAGTTGACGTTCAGCGTAATGCTGTCGGTCACCGTATTCAGACGGGGCTGGCGGTCGTGAGCTTCGACGGTTTCATAGGGCAGGTTCGCCAGAAGGTTTTTGACGACCTTCTTGGGCAGGAACTTGATCTTGAAGATCAGCTCTTTACCTTCCACGGGTTTACCTTCCGCATCAAACACGCCTTTGGCCGTGACGTGCAGGTAACCGAGGTCGCCCACGGGGATGTTGTGTCCCGCGAGGAGCAACCGGCTGACGGTGTCTGCATAGGCTTCGTAAAAAGCCTTGGCTTGAGGTTTGCTGATGCCGCCGCCGTCGCCGACCATGAAGTCGAGGAGCTGGGCGTTGGAGACGGTGCTGCGGGAGATGGCTTTCACCGTCTGCAGTCCGTCCTTAACAAGCTCGCCGGAGACGGGCTTGACGATTTGTACCTGAATCGAGCTGGTGGGCTCGTTTGTTGTTGTTGACATGATGTCTTGTTCTTTCTTGCCGCCTATAGTTGATGCTGGCAGTCGGCGGCGTCTGTCAACCCGACGCCAAAGCGATTCCGAATAAACCATACAGCACACTCGTGCGATTGGTGGATATCCCCCTGGCATCTGGACTGCACGCCGGCCAAACGGGCAGTCTTTATAGTTGATGGCTCCTTGGAGCTTAAGCTCTCGTATGTCGGGGGGCGGAGATTCGCTTGGAACTCCGAGCCTCAAGATCCGAATCAGTGACGAGTCACTCAATGGGGTCAACGGGGATGCAGTTTAGCAGAATTAAGGAGTAAGTCAAGAGGGAAAGTTTGCGGAAGAATGAACCTCAATAAAGACAAGGGGAAGAAGAAGCTCACGCGGAGACGCGGAAGCGCGGAAAGAGAGGAGAGACACACACAAATGCCGGCGAGGACGCCGGCGCTCCCAGAAACAGTACGCGATTTCGTCGATTTCACCGACTCCATCGAACACACACAGCGGTTTCGGCGAAACACGCCCTGCCCAACAACCGTGTCAGTTTCTTTCCGCGCCTCCGCGTCTCCGCGTGAGCCTTATTTGGACTTGTTGCCGAAAGCTCCTTCATACTTGCAAAATCCGCGAATCCTGCTACACTACCTCTGTTTGCTTTCACGGCAGGAGAGGATGGTTATGGAGAAGAACGATATACCGATTGAGAAGCTCGTGCGCGAGACGGACGCCATGGAGCTGGAGAACATTCACCCGAACTCCTCCCACGCAGACTACATCGGCTTTGGCGATCACTTTGCATTTGAAGACCATTTGGAAAAATCCGCCATCAACGAATATACCTTTGCAGTCCGAACTGGCGCCAATGATCTCGAGCGTTCAACCGCTTATGGTCGGCGCGCCCGTCCGTTCAACGAACTCAAAGACTATCGTCATGCCGTTGCCGATGCCACTCAAGCAATCCAACTCAACTCCAACAACTCCGAAGCCTATACCAACCGCGGCTGGGCTTACCGCGAATTGGGCGATGAAGCAAAAGCTTTCGCCGACCTCGACAAAGCCATCGAACTCGACACCAACAATGCCGAAGCCTATTACCATCGTGGGCTCGCTTTAGTCACATTCGCTCCCCCGACATGGAGCGACAACGATGACCGCTCCATTGAAGACTTCTCCCGTGCGATTGCCATCAACCCGCAACACGGCTCCGCCTACCTCGCCCACGCCAATGCCCTCACAGAAAAATTCGACGAAGACTACGAAGGCGCAATTCTCGACTATCTCAAAGCCATTGAGATCAGCAAAGTCGTATGGTGGTTTGAGGAGGGTGCTTCGTCAAAGACGCGCCTACGTCTCGCAGAGTGTTACAGATTCCTTCAGCAATACGCTCCGGCGCTTGAACAGTATAACGAAATACTCGGCGCGGCCAGCAAAGAAAAAACAATCGCCGCATACTACCTCCGCGGCAACCTCCTGATGATCTGTCGGAAGTTTTCAAAAGCCATTGCCGACCTCACCGCCTATCTCGAGTTAGCAACAGAGGAAGACACCGAAAATGAAGATCACTGGGATCACAGCGCAAATGCCCACCAAGACCTTGCATGCATCTACATCGAGCAAAAGCAATTCGCACTAGCTCTCGCACACTTCACACAAGAAGCTGCGCTAAGATCCAAAACCGACTGCGACGACCTTGCTTACGTCCATTATGCCCGAGGCGACTATGTGCAAGCGCTGACCACGTTAACTCGCCCAGAGAATAATCCGCCCTTCTATCTTAACAAATATTACAGCGACCGAGCTACCATCTCTTACGTCAACGGTGATTATCAACAAGCCATTGCCGACTGCTCATACGCCGTTGACGCCGACGAGCATGCAGAGTCCGATCTTTACTTCACCCGTGCTCAAGCTCACCATGCTCTCGGCAATTACGAGCAAGCCGCCGCCGACTACCACGTTGCGTTTCACAAATGGCTGAAAGATGGCTGCGCCACAACCTACGACGATCCGCAAGCGATCAATTGGACGCTCAACCGCCTCGCCATGGCCTATGCCAAACTTGGCCAATGGAAGAATGCCGCGCGCTATTTCAACCTCACTACACAATTCGGAGATCACCCTGCTCCCGCAGCAAGTTACTTCACTCGCCTGCAAACCGATATCGCCCTGCGCTATCACGATCTTGAAAAGCACGCGCTCCACAACCTCACCGCCGCCGTCGAAGCGCTTTACACACACCTGCACGTCTCGCACCTCACCCCCACCGACTACCTCTACCACTATGCCGAGACTGGTGCTCTCTCGAACAAGTCACTCAGCCTTACACCACCGTCTGCAGCCGAGTCAGGCAATGCGCTTCTAAATTATTTGAGTGAGGGCCAACAATTTTCTCAAGGACTCTTCGCCGCACTGACACCGCGCCGTGCATCCTGCTATCCCGGCAAGAGCCTCTTCACGCTCAATCTCTACACCCAAGCAGAAGACGCGCTCAATTCTTCTGACAATGAACACGGTGCCGCCATTGGCACACAGCTACGTGAACTTGCCCCGCCCTTCGCACTAGAGCTGAACTGCAAACCTTGGATGGATAAATATCTTGAAAACACAGAGACGTCAACACCATCCTTCAAGCTACAACAACTCGACCTCCTGCGCGTGCTGGCTCTCAACAAGGCTACCGCTCAAGAAGAAACACTCCTTGCAGACATCCGCAATAATCTTGTAACTGTCATTCAAATATTTGGCAGAACGCTTGATGCCGAATTGCGCTCTGACAAACCCATTACCCCCGGCTCACCTCTCAGCGACCTACAGCAAATCTTTCTTCCGCTTACCGGCCTAATTCAAACCGAAGGGGCACAAGGCCAATATCGTTTACACTATTATCTTGATACAACCCAACGGTTCAACTCGCCACTACGCACCGACCCTGTGCGCATCGAGACAGAAGACGTCCTTTACTCCACCGACCCCGAACGCCCCACCTGCATCCAAACCGGCACCGCCTGGACGCCTGATGAACGCCTGCAAGCCCAACACCGGCTACAACACACACACGGCGCCCGCGTCATTGTTAAGTAGTCAGCACCTTACTTCACGCGCACAAAGATAAAACGATCAACGTAGATGTACTTGGTTTTAGCATTGCCGGAACCACAGACGTAACAGATGGCGCCTTCGTCGCCGGAGTAGCTGAAGGGGCCTCCCTTGGCTTTGACGAGGTGATACTCGCCATCTTTGAAATCCTTCCACTTCATCTCAGTGAAGACGCCCATCGGCGGCATGGAACCGACGCCGCCGACTTTATCATCATCCGCTGCACCGTCTGCTTCAACGCGGACTTGCGCGTAAACATCCCACTCACCCTCTTCGGGCAGGAGGTGGTGTTTGGCTTGAATGAGCGGGGCGCCGTTCTTACCTTCGAGCCGCGCGGTGATTCCGTCAGATGCCTTTGGGTCAGTCACAAGCACAGTCGTATTGTAATAACGGTTGAACCCAAGGTCTTGCACTTCGCGGATATTCTCCGGCTTGACGTTAGCAAACTCGACGGGCAGAGCAGAGGGCTTTCTGTCCATCTCGATAATCTCAAAGAACTCACTCATGGGACCGCTCTGGCGGTATTGCTTGATGCCTTCAGCTTCGGCAATCGCCTTGGCGCGAGCCGTACGGTTGGCACGATCGGAGTTCCATTTGATGCCACGCTTCGCAGCTTCACGTTCAAACTCCTGTCGGCGCAACAGCGCCACATAGTCAATCGTCACGCGGACTTGGTTTACGTGCTTCAAGCGGACGGGGTCATCCTTCACCAACTGCGCCGCCTGCGCCATCATCGCATCGGCCTTGACGATGAAGTCAAGCGTCAGCATCGGCGCATCAACATTGACCTTCTCCCAGATGGGCGAGCGCGTCTGCACGGAATACACATGCATATAGTCAATGTAATCCCTCATGATCTTTCCGGCGGCACCGAAGTAGGCATCACAATATTCTTCAACCGCTTTCTTGTAATCGGCCTTCGGGTCCCACAACAGCCGCGCCATCAGCCACGTGCGCAAAGAGGCGAACTCCGACCCCTTCGTATTCCAGCTGGCCTCTGCAAAGTAGCCTTGAATGTTCTTCAACCCATCCAGCCATTTGATCGTTTCCGCAATAGGATAAAGATTAGGCGTCGGTTGGATGAACCCATGGAAGTTGACAACGTGATCCCACAAGAGGATATTCTTGGCAGTCGCATTCCACTGCTCCAAGTCGCGGCCAAGATGGACGTTGCGTCCAACATTGAGCGGTGTGCTGTAGTCAAGATGAATGGTCATCGGAAACACACGGATGCTGTCAGGAATCTCCAAGTTTCTAGGCGGATTGAATCCCCAATGATAAGCGTTGGATGCAAACTTAGCTTTCGGATATTTCTGCTGCACGCGCCGTGCGACATCCTTCACCATATCAAAGAGCGGTGCCGATGGAACACAACCGTGCTTCTGTGCGAAGGCGCGGCTCTCGCCGTCCATATCCCAGCCCCAATCGTTATCCATCAATCCAAACCAATAGTCGCCATAGTTGGGTTCTTTAGCGAGACGGCGGCCAATCGCATCCGCCAGTGCGGCGCGCATGCCGTCATTCATCATCGCCAGCTGTCCGCCCGCATACCACTGTGGATTCTTGGCCTGATGATCCTTGGGCGGCAGCAGCTGATAGAACGAAGCCGTCATGCCGGGACGCTGCCAGGAATAATCAAAGTGGTCAATTTCGGCCGGAGGAATAATGCTGTAAGCACCATGCGAACTGCCATTGAGCAGGTTGTGCGCGGCAAACGCCTTATCCTGTCCTTCATGCCCGAGAATCTGACGAAAATTGAAGCGCGGCACCTGCACCGTCGAGGACTTTGAAATGCTCAACTGGCTGCGCTTAGGCACAAACGTATAATCCGGCGCCAGCCACTTCACGCCTAATTGATGATCGAGGAACCAATTCACCGCATACATCGTCGCCCCCGGCGTACCCCCGGCTAAATAAACATTTCCATCCGACTGCACGACAAATCCATCTGCACCTAACTTCTCCCACGCGGGCTTCGTCGACAGCAGTTTGTTGCCGCGCCCGACTGCGATATACGGCGGCTGGATTTTATCCGTATCCTTGAGCAACGGCAGATAATGTTTGCCCGTGATTTGCCCCAAATACTCTGCCAGCTCCTTCGCGGCATTCAGCTCAATCAAATCACAATTCTCAGAGACCACAATGCGATACTCGCCGTTACCCGGCGCACCGCCAAAGACCTGCTTTGCCAACACTTCACGCCGAAGCGCCGCCGCGGTTGTCTCCGCCTCCTGCGTTTCACTCAGCGTCACATCGTCATACCATACCGTCCCCTCGACCTTCGGACGTTTGCGCAGATAAACCAGCATCTGTTCTGCACCATCCGGCGGCGCCAGTACGCAGCTATATGTTGTCCAATCCTTCGTCCCCCCATCGACTGCGACAGCACGCTCACCGCCCCACGGCAGCTTGACCGTGCGCGGACCACGCCAACCGCCATCAACGCCATCTCCGCGATAGCTCACCTGCACATACGCGCCATCTTCCGGCAATCCCTCGCACTTCATCCGCAGCGACAGCTTATAGCGCTTGCCGCCCTCGACGTTGATATTATCCTGACAGGCAAATCCACTCTGCACGCACAAGGCTTGATTCACAACATTCCATGTGCCCTCGCCCCACCAAGTCTCCTTACCTTTAGCAAAGTCACCATTCTTAATCACGCCGAACACTGTTCCCACCGGACGCACAACCTGCTCTTGCGTTTCAACTAGCGTGACATCATCATAGTAAGCCACGCCCTCGGACTTCGGCATCTTGCGCAAATAAATCAACGCCTGATTAACCCCTGCGGGCGCTTTCACTACGGCAGAGTAGGTCTTCCAAACATCGCCATCGACACAGAGAGCCAGTGCTTTTTCGTTCCCCCAATCCATCTTGACTGATGCCGGACCATACCACCCGCCATCAACGCCCCCGCCACGCCAGCTCAGTTGTGCATAAGCGCCCTGCCCCTTACCGCGAAAACTGATCTTATACCGCTTGCCGCCCTCGACACTGATCTTATCTTGGCACACGTAGCCGCTCTGCACTTGCAATGCACTGTCGGCTGCCTGCCATTTGCCTTCACCCCACCATGCCTCTTTGCCTTTAGCGAAATCGCCATTCCGCACCTGAGCAAAAAGGGAGACCGCGCACAACATTCCAACCCACAACACTACATTTTTCATCCTTATCCCCTTTAGAAGCTTTTCCCCGCTCAACCCCTACTGCAGCACCAACACCGAAGGTCCTTGAAAACCCTCTGTGACGCGAACCACAACCTTCGCTCCAAAATAATCAGGCAGCTCCTTTTGCGCACCACTGCCGGTTCCGCCGTAAGTGCCGCGATATTGCCACACTCCGTCCAACTTCAGATTCTTCACCTTCTCAACCGGCGAGCCACCGGTCAAACTATAATTATCCCACGTCATTGCATCAAGGCACCCCCCCTCCTCAATGATCAGCGACGCATCATCATCAATCGCATTCATCTCACGCACGGCAACGCTAGGGACATACAACCGCAAAATACCGTTTTCTCCAATCGTCACATCCCCCGTACCCAGTTTGCCACCTGCCGACAGATTTGCGTTGCCGTCATTGTCGCGCACGCGCAGGATGCAATTCGAAATAACCGTGCCTCCGCTGTAAGTGTTTTGCGCATTCAGCTGCAAGTTCTTGGTGATGTGCGCGGCTCCGTTGTTAAACACTAAGCCGCCCGTACCGCTGATAATGCCTGACAATAAAATGCCAACCTTATTGGGCTGACTCGACCCGGGATTGATTTGGTTGTTGCAAACAGAAACATTACGGTCAATCTGTATGGACGAAGCAATCGTTGACATCGTATCGTTGTTGCCGGAATTATACGTCGTAATCTGCGCGTTATTCCCGACCCAGTCTGTAAAATGAATGAACGCGCCCGCCGCAAGGGTCGCACCCTTTCCAACTCCGATAGACGCACTCGCCGCACTGCTGGATTCATCGCCAACAGTCAGGCGCTGTTCTGCTGCGTTCAAAAACGTGAATCCATTCTCAAATAAGAAGCTGCCCTGCGCAACGACTACCGCCCCGCTGAAAGGACTACTGTTCATCAAACGGACACTCCCCGCGCCTGTTTTATAAAGCATCCCGCTCCCTGAGACGTTGTTACGAAACAACACGCCCATAGTACGGACATCCAAGACCAGCTTCTTATCAACCGTCCAACTCTGTCGATAGTTGATATTATTCGCGGTATTCCAAAACAACGTAACCTGCCCGGAGCCTTCCGCCGGCACACGGAATGACGACCCCAGCACGCCATCGGAGGCCGAATCGCTGCCGCCGAAATTACCACATGAAATCGTGACATCACGGTCGCCCCCTCCCAACACAACCTGAGACATCCGTGCAACTGCCGAACCATTATCCAATTGCAGCCACCCCTCCTGTACAAACAGCGTGTTATTAAATTGTGCCAGCGCATTGGTATTAGCATTAGCCAGCTGCAACTGACCCACGCCGCTCTTGACAACATTTCCCGCCGCCGTAAAGAACCCCGTCCGCAGCGTTGAATTAGAACCAATCTCGATCTCTGCCGCCTCCTCACCATTGTCATAAAACATGAACTCCTTACCGCCGTTGCTCGACAAAACCCAGCGCGCTGAAGCCGTGCTGGTATTCGTGACGGCCAAATGTCCGATCACATACCCCGCTCCGCCAAGCGTAATCGTACGCTCCGCTGTAATCGGCGCCAACAACGCAGCCGTATAAGTCGCCCCGGTCGCAACCAACCCATCCATCCAATTGCCTCCATCCATCCAATTGCCATTCCCCGTGGCAATCCACGTGCCGTTCCGCTCCTCAACATCTGCCGCAAAGCCAATGCTTGCCGCGATGAGCCCGCACACCACTACTTCCAACCATATTCTTGCTTTCATACTCACTACTCCTTCATGTAGATCGACGTATCACCAAGCGCGGTTGAATCATCCGCTGCACAACAATCTGCGGCGGCAATCCATTCAAACGCTCCGGCAAAATATTCGCGGCATGCACAGCCATCGCCCTAAAATCCTGCTTCAACGTCGTCAATGCCGGCGACGTCAACGTACCCGACTCAATCCCATCAAACCCCGCTACAGCCATCTCCTGCGGCACGCAGATCCCCTTGCGCTTCAGAAACTCCAACACCTCAATTGCCAATACATCATGCGACGCCATCAACGCCGTCGGGCGTTTCCGCCGCTGCAAAACAGCCGCCAGCCTAGTCGCCAGTTCGCCCCCCGCAACCTCCACCACCGAAGCCGCCTCGACAGGCAATCGATTCGCCACCATCCCGCGCAAAAAACCCGCCAAACGGTCACTCACCGACGATCGATCCGGTGCCGCCGTCAAATAACAAATCTCCCGATGCCCCCGCGCCGCCAAATGCCCCACCATCGCCTCGGCACCCCTTGCATTATCCGACACCACCCAATCACACGCCACCTCCGGCAGATACGTATCAATCAAAACCACAGGCAACCCGCTACTCAATAGCCGCTTCAACACCGCCACCCCCTGCTGATCCGGCTGCGCCCAAATCACCGCCCCCGCCGCCCCCGCACTCTGCAGCCGCCCCATCGCCGCCGCATACTCCTTCCCGCTCCCATAAAAACTGACCGCCACCGTATACCCTTGAGGCACTAACACCTCATGCAACCCCTCCAGTACGCAGTTCCGAGAATTCACCACCCGCCCATCCACCGCAGGACTCAAATAATGAATCACCTTTCCCTCTCCCTGCGCAACCACCGGCTCACACCTCTGCGGCCGCCCCGCAGCCTCCGTCACAAAAGCTCCCGCCCCCTGCACCTGTTCCAACAACCCATCAGCCACCAACGCCGCCATCACCTTCGACACAGTCCCCCGGCTGCACGCAAACTCCTCTGCAACATTGCGCTCCGCCGGAATCCGCTCACCCGGCAAATAGACGCCGGTCACAATCCGCCTCCTAAACTCATGCTCTAACTGCCTGCTGGAAAAACGCACAACCTTACCCCTCATAAACTAAAACAAGTCCAATGTAGACCATTTTAGTCCACTTGTAAAGCAAAAAGAAAGCCTCAAGTTGGAAAAGTTCAAACACTGCCTCCTCTTTCCCGCTTGTTACCTGCGATTTTCTATTGGCGTTCTGCGATGAGGCTCAGAGTTTCCGCACGAATCGAGTGGAAATAAAAAGGGGCAGGCACCATGACGGCAACTGCCCCCAACCCTTCTTGCTTAATTCACCATCAGCACGGTTTCGGGCGAAGGCCCGTTGCTGATTTGCCTCATCCCTCCCTTACATCCATTCTGTTATTATTGCACAAACAAGATTGTTTCCGGAGCAGGACCATCAGTTACCTGCAGAACCCCCGCCGCACCAACAAACAAATCATCATTGATATAACGTGCGCCGCTCCCTGTCGCACCATACGTGCCGCGGAACATCAACTTACCATCAAGATAGAACTTGCCGACGTTCTCAGCAACCAGTTTCTTATCTTCGCCTGCAATGCCGGAGAAATCAATCTTGCTGCCGGCTATCATGCTTAGAGTTGCAGTATCAGAAATGCCATTGAAGTCAGCATTGTTGCTCTCGGCACTGGTACTCAGCTTCAAAGTTGAATTGGTGTGTGTCAACGTCACATCGCCCGTGCCCAGACAACCATTGTTTGAGACAATCACCGTGCCGCTGTTGATGATCGAACCGCCCTCGTACGTATTGCGTCCGGACAGCGTAATCGTAGCCGCCTTTGCGACATCCGATGTATAAGCTACTCTACCAACGCCCGAAATCACGCCGGCAAATGCATACGTATGTCTACTGGTGTCGGTCGCATTCGCAATCGTAATATTCCTATCAATCTGAACAGCACCTTGAATAGCGGAATCTCCCGTATGCCCCCAGCATTTAGCAAAGCCCGCCCCGCCGGTGCTCCCAGTATCCGTAAATACAAACGTACGATCACTGCCAACCGATGTATCGCCGGACACTTGGAAATAAACCGCAGAGTTACCCGTGCTTTCATCACCGAGAACTATCCGCTTGCCGGCAGGAATTGCACTACCGTAAATCCAGACCAACAACGAACCTTGTGACACCGTAATCGGGCCGCTGAAACTGTTCTGATTGTTGTAGAGAAAAAACTTCCCCGCCCCCGTCTTATAAAACCCACCTGCGCCGCTGATGCGCCCGCCCAATGAGAAGGTGTTAGCTGATTCCGTATGCACATGCACGGTCTTGCCCAGTTCAATAGGCGGCCAATAGAGCACGTCATTTGGAGATGAGTAGTATCGGAACTCAATCTTGCCGGAGCCTCCCGCAAGCACTTTGATTTTCCCGCCATTACGTAACCCGGTAGTGTTCGCTTCTTGCCCAAGCGTTCCCGTCAACGAATTCTCGGTTGAATTGACCGTCACAGATTCATCCGCCCCGCCTAGTGCTACAGTCATCCCCTCCAAACAGAAAGGTTCGTTAATTCCAAAGGTTCCTTCCTCCACCCAAATTGTGTTTAGGAACCGCGCCACTATACCATTATTGCGGCTGACCAAACGGAAAATACCGGGGCCGCGTTTGATGATGTCATTCTTGGCGGTAAAGATGCCCGAAATAAGAACCGTATTGCTGCCCACATCAACAATACTCGGCTGGCCGCCCGCATCATACGTTATGAATTCTTGAGTTGGCGCGGCCAATGTCCACGAACGATTGACGACCGTTGCCGACGTATTGCTCGCCGCGAGATGTCCAACCGTCCACCCGCCTCCGCCCAACGTGATAACACGATTCGCAGTGAGATCCGCAGAAATCGTCGCCGTATACGTTGCCCCTGTCGCGATGATTCCATCCTGCCAATTCGCCACATCGATCCAATTACCATCCAGCGCCGAAGTCCACACGCCATGCTTGCCCTGCAGGACTGAAGCCTCCAACACTTCTGACGCCACAACCGTCACCTCATCATCGCCCGGCAACAAACCCTCTACCGTAAACTGACAATAGTAAGCGACATCCTGAACAACATCCGGGGGGGAAAACGTCAGTTCCTGAGCAGCCGTCAAGTCCGGCCAGCTCTGAATCAACTCAAGATCATCAGACGCAGTGCCCCAATATAACTTTACCGTCACCGACGGGGCTGCACCCAAGTCCGTCAGCGTGATGCCCGTCTCGATCGCCGTTTGCGTGCCATAGGCGAACATATCGGACAGAACCGGCACACCCCATGTCACAAACGTCTTTACAGGACTCCACACCGCAACACTATTCGCATTCTCCGCATACAAACGGCAGTAATACTGTTTGTCATACCGCAACTCGGACTGCTCAATCATAGTTGAGAATACACCAATCGGCTGTACGCCCAAGTCCTCAACCCCCTCCCACTCGGCAAGCGTTTCGCCGCCATTGATTCGCCCATAGCACAGCTTCAACGAAGTCGCCGCACCACCATCTGCTCCCAACACGCCATTCAGCGAAACCCCTTCCGGCAGGACATCAATCAACATAATCTCCGCGACAGGCTCCTCCGTGACAACTATCTCCACAGTCGAGTTAACCGCAAACGCTGCAGGAGACTTCGCCGTCTGCGCTGTTGCTGCCATCCACTCCGCCGAACGCGCGACGTTCGAAATCCTAATCTCATCCAGCTGGCCCACCCAGCACCCCGCTGCAGCCGGATCCAGCACACCGATATACAACGGCGACATCGTGGTCTGAGGAATGGTCGTCGCGGCATTGTTCCCCGTCTTCAGCAACGCACCATTAACATACAGACTCGCGCGCGGCTCCGCCGCCTCAGCATTAAACGTACTGGCGATATGCACCCACTGATTCACAGCCGACCCCTCCGCAAAACCCGTTCGAGTTGATCCGCTGTTGTGATTCCACTTCAGATTCGCAGACGCCGTAGTTGACCCCAGCTTAAATAGCCCAAACCCATATTCGACCGCTGTATTTGCATCTTTACGCTTTGTCACCATTGTCCGGTGCCAATCATTCTGCGATGTTGCATTCGTGTCAAACGTCCACCCCTCCAGCGTCAACTCCTTCGAAGCTGCCCCCAGAGAATCCGAATGCGGTGCCGAATAATAATGCCCCTTGGCTCCCGTCGGTGCCGTTGCAAACTGCGGTGCCGCGCCCAACAAACCTCCGGCACCCTGCGTGACGCCCACCTTCGTCGTCAAATCATTTCCATAGCGCGACGAATCCTTCATCTCCCGCCCTGCCGAGAAATGATACACCGCCAAATAACCACTCGACCAGACATTGGCATCATCTTCATACACCGGTGCAGGCAAAGGCTTACCCCAATACACCGTAATCACCGTATCCTTCACCAACTCCGGCACCCGCACCCAGACCAACGACCGGCCGCTCGTGTCCCACGTATCGATCTCATAACTCAGCTCATTGCCCGCTACATCTGCAAACCGTAAATCGTCGCCATTTGCCGACATAAACCCGCTGTAATCAAACCCCACAGGAAACTCAACGAGTGCCGGAAAATTAGTCAACGGCACTGACTCATTCGCACAGCCGCTGAATGTAATATTCATTTTCCGCGTAAAGCCGCTGACATTCAACGCCTCCGCAAACCCCAACATTGACCACGCACACACCCACGCCAAAACAATGACCCGCTTCATACCGGCTCCTTCTGACAGATGTTATCCACGCCCTACTTCCGCAGGGACGCCCGCAACAGTTATATAGTTATAACATAACCTACCGACCACCGCAAGCCAAAACCCCTTCACCAAAATCAAACTTACACAACTTAGGGAGTTGACGCCGCCGACTCCTGCAGAGTCTCCAATGACACATAACCCAGATCACAATTGCCAGCCTCGTAAACCCTTGCATCCCACTTCCCCCCATACCAACGTACGCCAACAGCGAAGCGTTCTGGGGTTTGCTTGGTCAATGGCAGCACCTCTTCGATCGGCTGGGCAGGAACGCCCTCGTCGGCCAGAAAGGCATCTTTGATTAACTGCACCGAATCCGGCGTCACGAGCACTGCGAATCCCTCTTCCTTGGTTGGTCCATATCTCAACAGCCAACCATCACTCTCTCGGCATAACGTCGAACTCGCCGAAACGCATGGGCGCTCCAATCCCTCAGCCGCCAACAACTTCTTCGCCGCCTTCAACGCATCCGCCAGCGGAAATACCGGCATCGCCTTTACGTTCATCATAATAAACCGTGCATCATCGCCCTCGCCCTTCAGCACCCGCTCGACGAATGCCGCCTGCAGCACCCGCTTATCAGAAACGTCCACTTCGTCATTAAAAACAAACGTACTCCCCAACAACTCTGCAAACGATTCCGGACGCAAAGCTCCTTCCTCCAAGCAATAAAATGCCATCGTCATTGATGTCGGTTTCTGAAGCCCGCCAATCTCAAGCAACCCGCCATCCGACGTCCAGGGGGAAACTTCAAACGTTCCCTCGCAATAAGGTCCCGTAAAAGTAGTCCCATTGGGCATCCACGCTTCAGTCCTTAACGTTAGCCAACTCACCCGTGTCAGAAACTCCCTATTCGACAAACAAAATATCTCCCGCCATGACAACGGCGGCGTCTGATAAAGCTGCATAAAATCTCTCACTCCATCGCCAATCACCCCGCCTGGCACTTCAAGAGCTCCCTGCTCCGGCACCCAAACATTCATCAAGTGTACCATAAAATCAGCGCCAAAAATACTGACATCAAACCAATGCGGCGGCTCCTTCACCGATTTGGCGTACACAGTATACCACTCCCGCTTCGGCACGCAGAACGAAGCGAATCCTACATCAATCCGCTGCAATCCTTCCTTCGACACCGGCTCGCTCCATACCACATGCTCCGGCACAGACTTCGTGATGCCCTGCGATGCCCTCGCTAATTTTTCCACCGCATAAATCCGCCACCCATAATACGCGCACGTCAACAACAGTGATACTCCCACCACTACGTACAAGATGATTCGTCCTAACTTCTTTTGCATAATTAAATCTCAGACTGTTGCCACATACACACGCTGTTCATTATCGAGCCCGTAACACTGCGCCAGATAAGTAAAGCCATACTTTTCATAGTAGCCCACGAGATCAGTCGCCAGATACACCGTGTCAAAGCCGAGTTTCTTCGCCTCACATTTACCATGCTCAAGCATCATGGACCCGAGCTTCTGCCCGCGCGCAGATTCCTCGACATACAACGCACAAAACCACGGCCACAAATCCTGCCTGCTGTTAAAATCATTTGTGACCAAACTATAACAGCCGACAATCTCATCACCATCATTCACCAACAGATACCACCGCGGCAGCGGACTCGGCGTAGTGATACTGTGCTTGATGCTGTCAAAATAAACCCTGTAGCCAACATCCCACTTCGCTGAAAAATACTCCGCCGCACGCTCAAGATATTCAGGACAATCCCTCACAGAAATTAAATGGTACTTCATTCTTATCCTTTTATGCTAACTGTTAGCTGTCTAATAAGCAAAATCACGGCAAGAGTCAGACTTATACAACTTAAGGGCTGGGGGAAGATGGCGTCGGCACTAAAACTTCCTTGATGCTGCTAAACCCACCATCGGCAGTATAATACCCCAACGCCCTCCATTCGTTATTACGCCATTCCACGCGTGTTTTAAAACGATCGGGCTGCTGCTGAAGCAACGATTCAATTTGTTCCATTGGGCAAATCGGCACACCTTCCGTCGTGGAATAAACTATCTTAATCAGTTTCGTCACCTCTGAGGACACCAATACCGCCTGCCTCCCCTCTACAGTACTCCCATACTCCAAGAACCATCCGTCATCCTCGCGGCACAACACCGAACGCGCGCTCACACATGGCAACCCCGCCAATTCTGGCGGCAAGGCTTTTCTCCCAGCCTTTAACGCATCCGCCAACGGAAACGTCGGCATCGTTCGTTCATTCATAACAATAAATCTCGCATCATCCCCTTCACCCTTGCGCACCCGCTCTACAAATGTTGCTTGAGCTACCTGTGCCTCTTCAATGTTTGCCTCAGGAGCCACGACAAATGTACCGCCTATCAACGTCGGCAAAGACTCCGGAGCCAGCCCGCTTTCTTTCAGCACGCGAAACATAAGGAATACCGACAGCGGATTCTGATTGCCACACACATCCAAGGCACCACGCCCCCAGCTTTCTTTTTCCACTCTTCCATATCCTCGCGAATGAGGACCCTCAAAAATATACTGATCACCTTCACCAAATGCCCTATCTTTTTCACTTAGGCACGCCACCCTGCTCACAAACTGATCATGCGGCAAAAAGAATAACTCCCTTAACGAGATCGGTGGCAACGAGTAGAGCCATATAGAATCCTCTGCCCCGCCAGACAACGTCTTGCCCAACGTCGGGACATACACCTCCTTTGGGACCCTTGCGTTCAGCAGTTGCACCCAAAACCCTTCCCCATAAATACTCACAAGAAAAGATGTAGACGGATTATATGTCGCAGGTAGTGCTCGGATAATATACCACTCCCGCTGAGGCAAATAGAACGACGCGAACCCAAGATCAATCCGTTGCAGATTCTCCAACGATTCCGGTGCGTTCCACATCATATGCTCCGGTACAGACTTCGTGATACCCCGCGATGCCCGCTCCAATTTCCCCACCGCATAAATCCGCCACCCGTAATACGCGTACACCACCAGCAGGACTATCCCAATTGCCGTATAAACAATGCCACGCCATAATTTACACATACGCATTCTCTACTCCGTTTTATCCTGCGGTGAAATCAATGATACCGTGTTGGGATGTCCGTTGCCTCTTTCATAAACCTGCGCCTCCCACTTTTCTCCGTATGATGAATAGACGCTGACGGTGAACCGTTCCGGAGTTTGTTCAATCAATGGCAGCACATCCTCAATCGGCTGTGACGGCACGTACTCAACAGCCAAATGCCTGTCTTTGATCAACCGCGCCGAATCCGGTGTGACAATCACTCCAAACCCCTCCTCTTTGTTCGGCCCATAGCGCAAGAGCCATCCATCGCCATCGCGGGACAACATCGAATCTGCCCAAGCGCATTGCCGCTCTATTCCTTCTGCCGCCAACAGCCTCTCCGCAGCTTTTAAAGCATCCGCCAGCGGAAACGTCGGCATCGCTTTTAGATTCAAAACAATAAACCGCGCATCATCGCCCTCGCCTTTCCGCACCCGTTCCACGAATGCCGCCTGCCGTAGTGGGGTCTCTTCTGCTGGCACATCCTCCTTGAAAGTAAATGTGCCGCCAATGATATTGGCTAATGCCTCGACTTTATTATCTGGAGAGCCTAGATACAAAACAATTGATGTGGATCCCAGCTTTCCCGTCAACTCCAATGCGCTACTGTTAGATGTCCCGCCACCCCCAAGTCCTCGGCAATGAGGACCTTCAGCGATATATTGATGATAACTACACATTGTGGTCTTCATCGTCAAATAGACAAGCCGCATCGTGAACTCTTCTTTTGATAAACTGAAGACTTCGCGCCACGATACCGGCGGCGTTTGCGCGAGAAATAGTTCAATATCCACAAAGCCAGCCTTCTCTACTCCAAGCTGCCCCGCAAACTCAGTCGTAGTCGAGTCCGCCATGCCAACAGTGTGACACCATACTTCAACTCCATCACCATAAATCCCCACCGCAAACGTATGAGAGTTTGTCGTTGGCCGTGCGTGAACCGTATACCACTCCCGCTTGGGCAGATAGAACGACGCAAATCCAAGATCAATCTGCTGCAACCTCTCCAGCGACTCTGGTGCTGTCCAAACCACCTGCTCCGGCACCGTACGCGTCAACCCTTTGGATTTATAGCCCAGATACCACACCATCGCCGCACGCCTGCCATAATAGAAACCCGCCAACAACCCCGGTCCCAGCACCAACAGCAACACAACGCATAAGAAAGCGCGCCATAATGTCCGTTTTGATAGACCCATAAATATCTGCACCCCTCCTAGCCCCGCCCGAAAAAACAGGCCATCTGCAAAACCCTCAACGCCTCCAACATCCTTTGCAACAGGGGGATGATACCCCTTTCCGGCACTAAATGCAAGCACAAATATTTTGGGGTTGGGGGGATAGGGGTTGGAGTTTTAACCTCTCGCGTGAGCGGGGAGGTTTTGGGTGGCGGAGGGGCGGTTTTTGACGTGGGGGTTATGTTGCTAAACGGAGAAATTAGCCCTAATGCTTTATAAATGAGCAAATTGAGCGACTTGCAAATATTGTGCATTAGGTTGGTACGGGTGTAGGTGCTTGCTTGGACATGGTATCGCTCCTTCCTTGGAGAGGGTGCATGTGGCTTCCCAGTCGTGGTGTCGTGCAAAGGAAAGACATGGTGTGCGTGGCTCCTTGCTCATGGGCCCTTTCATAGGAGCCTCACGTACCATGTCCAAGGAAGGAGCGGATGCTCTTCCAAGGGGGGCTGCAAGTTGTTGGGGCGGCGAAAGAAGTTATCAACAGGGGGTGAAACGGGGTAAATTGAGGTGGTTTCTAAGAAAAGACGGCGAAAGGAGGTTTTGGAAGGGTGGGGCGTTCGTTAGGGGATAAAAGCTCACGCGGAGACGCGGAGGCGCGGAGAGGAGGGTTGGCATTACCGCGACTTCACCGATTTTCACCGACTTCGTCGAAAGGACACACGCCATTACCCCGCTCGGCGGTTTCGGCGAAACACGCCCTA
>JAVBMC010000041.1:0-83238 GCA_031552845.1 Kiritimatiellia bacterium | reverse complement strand
ACCCCCGGCTGGCAAAACATCCACGCCATCCGCAAAACCTTTGCCCCCACCCCATCCACCGCGTCAGCCCCCCACTCCCCATCTGCGTCATCTGTAAAATCTGCGGATACTCTCTCCTCCACTCTCCGCGACTCCGCGCCTCCGCGTGAGCTCCCATCCACTCCACCCTCCACCCCCAACATCTACGGACCCCTCGCCAACACCAACATCCTCACCTCCGACACCCGCCAAATCACAAAGAACATCACCCGCCAACAACTCACCGCCAACGCCCCTCAAGTCCAAGCATTCAGCGGCACCCTCGACGCCCAACAACCCGACAACCTCCCCCATCTCAAAATAGAAGGCACCCCCGGCACCTTCGCCACCATCATCGCCGTCGCCGCCGATGACAAACCATTTGCCCAAAGCCACCACATCATCATCAGCCGCACCGCGCTCGACCCCCAAGGCAAAGAAATCAGTGGCCCCGCCATCACACTCACCAACCTCCAACCCCCACCCTCTGGGATGCACTGGACCCTCCAACTCACCCGCCCCCGCACCGCCGCCCAACTCCTCACCGACCTCACCACCAACCCCATCCCCCTAACCTACACCAACAACACCCTCACTCTCCCCACCGCCCACTGGCACGAAATTGAACTCCACCTCACCAAACAATAACCCTCTCCGCGCGTCTTGCCCATTCTCTCCTTTTGTGTGCGTCAGCAGGTAGGGCGATGCTCGCCGAGCGCGCCGTGTATGGTAGTGGTTTGACCGAGCTGTTCGACCAAGCGTTATATAACGGCCACGTTTTTCTGTTTGAAATTACAGCAACCCACAAAGCCAAGCTGTGGCAAGTCCGACTACAAGTGTGCCTAGGGCAGCCCAGAGCCAAAAAATGAATTTAGAAAACAATTTCCGTGCTGGCGGCCATATCTGCCGTTCTTCCCGTAACTTATCCAGAAATAACCGCCCCTCAACAGTCATTCCGGTCACAGCTGCAACCTGCGAGACACCATTTTTATCCTTTATGGTATTCCCTGTCAACAACTTTGCTTCTAATAGTTCACACAGTAAAGGAACATCTGCGTCATCAATCTCGGAAGATGAATCGTTAGGTTGCGCGAAATGTGTAAGTATTCGCTCGTATTCAGTTGCCCAAATCTTTATCTGCGCTGATTTGTTTTTCTTGTTCATAAAAAGCTTTCAGTTTGTCGGTAAGTTTTGCAGGACGCGGTGGTTCGCTCTTTAGAATCTGGCGCACGGTTAGATAGGACGTAAGAATTGCTTCGTGTAAATCAAGAATGCTGACTATATTACGATCGTGACAGAGCACTGTAATGCTTTTTTTCAAAGCCCCATTAAAAAGATTCAATGCCTCACGTAAGGCGTTGGTCACCTGATAACGATGCTCTAAATCTGAATCCAATCGTGCGTACATGGCCGCTACCATCGCAAAGGTTTTTTGACGTTGCTTAAAGTCATCATGAAAAAGATAGTCGGATGCTTCGTCAAAAAGCCGGTCGAGTCGAGCAATCAAATCGTCAATATCATTTGCTTCACGCTCCAGCTGATTCAACCGACGCTGAATTAACCATGAACCAATCCCAAGACCGGCAGCAATGCCGACAAGGTTGACAAATGCATTTAACCAATCACTTGCCGTGAGTCCAAACATCTATTTACTCTCCTGTTTTTTAAGAGAATTGTTTGCATCACCTTCAGGTACGTTGCCGTCGAAAGACTGCCCCCGGTCATTTTTGGCGGCTTTTTGGTTATCAACGGTGAATGGTAACGGTCGCACCCCTCTGGGTTTAATTGCCTTCAATTCTTCGGCTCTCTGAAGGTCTTTTTTTGCGAGCACCTGATCGCCTTTTTTGACATAGGCTTCAGCACGGCCACTATAAACAGCCGCAAAATAGGCATCTAATTCAATGGCTTTTGAATAGTCCACAATAGCTTGATCTGTGTTGCCTTTTATAAAATAAGCATGTCCACGGTTGTAGTAGACACAGGCGATGTTAGCATCCAACTCGATAGCCTTCGAAAAATCTGTAATAGCCAGATCAATCTCATTTTCTAGAGCATAAACCAGTCCGCGACCATGATAGGAAAGTGGATCATTGGGAGATAATTCAATTGTTTTCGTGAAGTCATTGATAGCTTGCTTAAACTCTCCATTATCGCGATGAGCCATGCCACGTAACCTATGAAGCAAACTTAGGGTAGGAGATTCTGGATTGGTGAGGATAGCTTTTGTGTAAGAAACAATCGCTTCATCATATTGACCTACTCCGCAACTACTTACTGCCAAGGAATAATAAAACAATATCTGAGCCTGTTTCTGAATTTCCTCCTTATCTTTCTCCAACTTTTGGTCAAGCTCCCTGATGGTTTTTTCGCTTTGCTGAAGTTGTGTGCGTAAGCTTTGCTCGCTATTAGTTACGAGTTTTTCTAACGCTTCGGTCTTTTTTTCTATTTGCTCCCGTTCCTTCGCGAGACTGCGATTCTGTAAATAGGGCACCGCCAATCCGAAAATCATAATCGTAAGAGTCAACATCCCTAAAAAGCGCATGAACTGTCTATCGGAATGCGTGTGAACCTCTTTATAGAACTCTGCGACGCTAATAGTATCACCTGCCGGTGGACAATTGGACGTGGCGGGTTGCGCTTGCGGTGGTTCAGCTGGAGGCGGTGCCGGAGTGACTGGCGGCTCTCGGGGTGCAGAGTTGGGTTCGTTGGTATCGGCGGTGTCGTTCATGATTGCTCTTTCAAATAAGCTTCATGGATTCATTATACCAAACCCGTTCTCATAAAGTCAACCACAACTCTTACCCCTGGGAGTGCTGGCGTCCTCGCCGGCTGTATAACTACCCTCCAATAACACACAGACAATGCCGCCGGGGACGGCGGCGCTCCCAGGGAAGGCACCATCGGCGACTACATCGCGCTCCCAGCTAAGATAAGCAATACTGTGCGTGCGTGCTTGGAGGGGGTGTGCGTGGCTCCTTGGTCGTGGTGTCGTACCAAGGAGGGAGCGGGTGCATGTGGCGGGAGCCTCACGGACCCTCTCTCAGGAAGGACGTGGACTAGCTCCTTGCTTGGACATAGTTTGTAAATGGGAACGAAAAAGGCGGAGGTTTTCACCTCCGCCCGTTTAAGCGTTTATGTTATCTGCGGTTATTCAGCCACAGTGAGCAGCTCCGTGAGCGTGCCCACGGCGAGCTTTTTGCTGCGGTTGATGCGGTTGCGGACTTCCACGCGGTAACTCATCCCCTGCTGCAGCCCTGCCGGAATGGAGAAGCTGAGTCGGGCGGGTTTGTTATCGAGGAAGGCCGTTGCGCGCACGACATCGCCTTCGCCTTGTGGAACAAACCAGACGCCTTCATCGCCCATGAGGGGATGGATGCGTAGGTTGTGCCCGCGGATGCCGGCAATGCCGCCGGGCGTGAGCGTCCCGTTGGTCGTGCCGCTGAGAGCGTCCTCCAAGCGTGTGAGCACCGGAGTTTTGGCCTTGAAGTCCTGCAAGGTCACCGAGAGGTTATCAGGACTGATAACCATGTTCTGCAGAGACTTGCTGAAGGTCATCTTCATCCGGAAACGGCGGGCTTTGGCGGCAATTTCGTTGCCGTCTTTGTCCATGACGCCGTTGGCGAAGAGGTGGATACTCCCGAGTCCGGGGATTTCCACCGCCATGCCGTGCATGACTTCATTGGCGATGACTTCGCCGATGTTGTGCAGCACGGCCAGCACGTCGGCTTCCGACACGGTGGTGCCGGAGGCAGCGATGAGCTTGGCGAGTTTGGCCGTCGGGAGCTTCTGCCCCATTTGCGTGGCGTAGATGTACTCTCCACGATCCTTCTGTTCAGCCTGAAATGCAGGCCGCTTGATTAGTGTGATTTTTGACATGATGTCTTGTTCTTTCTGCCGCCTGTGTTGGATATTGGCAGCCGGCGGCGTCTGTCAACCCGACACCAGGACGATTCCGAACAAATCCTAATTGCACACTCGTGCGATTGGTGGATATCCCCCTGGCATCTGGACTGCACGCCGGCCAAACGGGCAGTCTGTATAGTTGATGGCTCCTTGGAGCTTAAGCTCTCGTATGTCGGGGGGCGGTCGTTTGTGTTAAACGCCGAGCCTCAAGGTCCGAATCAGTGACGAGTCACTCAATGGGGTCAACGACGTGCAGTTTAGCAGATTGGTGGGATAAGTCAAGGGGTAAAGTTTGCGATTAAATCAAACGTCGATGAAATCGCTGAAAATCGGCGAAAATCGAGTGATCAAGAAGGAGGGCGGCTTTGCCCAACCCGCCGAATCTGGTTAGCATGGCGACGTCGGCGAAGTCGTCTTCCATGTTTTCTTAGCGCGACTTCTTCGATTTCGCCGACTTCATCGATAGCACACACATGCCGCCGGGGATTTTCTGCGGAGCGCTCCCAGGGAAGGCACACAATGCGGGCAGGAATGCCCGCGCTCCCAGAGGGGAGTTTTGCCACTTATTACTTATTGCCTATCACTTATTACTTGAGTTCACAGGGGGGATGGGGTACAATGTGGGGGTTAGGTTTTGTTTTTATTTTTCAACTGGGAGGGGTTAGTATGTGTGCAGGGGTTTCGCGGAGGGGTTTTTTGGGTACTGGGGTGGCGGCGGCGGGGGCTTTGGCTTGTGCGGGCGTTGAGGGGGTGGCTGTGCCGAAGGGGAAGTTTAAGCAGGCGGTGAGTTTGTGGTGTTTTAATGGGTATATGAAGAAGAATAACGTCTCGCTGGATGCGTTTTTGGAGGGGTGTAAGGGGATTGGGATTCATGCGATTGATTTGATGGGGCCGGGGGAGTGGGATGTTTTGAAGAAGCACAACATGGTGTGTTCGATGGGGAATACGCATGGGATTCCGAAGGGGTTGAATCGGGTGGAGAATCATGATGAGTGTTTGGGGGTGATTCGGAAGAACATCGATGCGGCGGCTATCGCGGGGGTGCCGAATGTGGTGACGTTCTCGGGGAATGCTGAGGGGATGAGTAAGGAGGAGGGGTTGAAGAATTGCATCGCGGCCCTGAAGAAAATTGCGCCGTATGCGGAGGAGAAGAAGGTGACGATTAATCTGGAGTTTTTGAACTCGATTAATCATAAGGATTATATGGCGGATACGACGGCGTGGAATGTGGAGTTGGTGAGGGGGGTGAATTCGCCGCGGGTGAAGGTTTTGTATGATATTTATCATGCGGGGATGATGAAGGAGGATCCGATTAGGGATATCAGCACGTATGCGGATTGTTGGGGGCATTATCATACGGGAGGCGTGCCGGGACGCGCGGAGATTGATTTGGCGTCGCAAACGATTGACTATCGGAAGGTGATGCAGGCGATTGCGGCGACGGGGTTCGAGGGGTATGTGGCGCATGAGTTTGTGCCGAAGGGTCCGGACCCGATGAAGAGTCTGCGCGAGGCATTTGAGATTTGCGCGATATAGGGGGCGAAGTAATAAGTAAGAGGTAATAGGTAATAAGTTGGGAGAGGCTGACGCGCACGAGGGAGGATGAAGAGGAGAGGGGAAGCTCACGCGGAGTCGCGGAGGTCGCGGAGAATGGTGAGAGCAGGAGGAGCTGTTATAGGAGAAGCTTATGAAACGGTTGGTCGTGTTGGTGGGTTTGATGGCGGGGATGTCTGCAGTCTGTGCCGCGGCGGAGAGCGCAGATGAATCTCAAGAGAAGGCGATTAAAATGCGAGAGCCGCTTACCATCATACGGAAGGATGTGACTCAAGAGGAGACGCAATTCTGCAGGCAGTTGCTTGACCGTTATGTTCAAGCTTGGATTAGCGGCGATGCGAAGGCAATGCAGGAGTGTTTTACACCCCATTTTGTTCCTGTAGACTGGTTCCGACGTAAGATTAAGCGTGAGACTGAAGAGAAAAAGCGGCCGGAGAAGTTCGCTGAGTTTATTGGCATGTCCGTGACTAAGCATGGGACGGTGGATATGTATTTTACCTTGGATACTCAAGCAGGCACGCAGCGTTATACGGCTATATTTGCATGTTTTGATAGTGGTGTTTGGAGAATCAGCAGCGTGGAGCATCAGGTGCCGCAAGAAATTGCCGATGCGCTTCGCAAACGAGTTAGGGAGTATGTTGCTGCATGGGTTGAAGGATCGGCGCCAAAGATGTTTGCGTGTATGGATGGCATTAACATGACCGAGGCGGAGTTTGTCAACGCTGTCCAAGGAAAATTGGCGGATGGTGTTAAGCCAACCCGCTTGGAGCACACTGAGATTCCACGCTTCGGTAACAGCGGAGAGATTCGGGTTTCGTATGTTGTTAGCGTGCAGGATAAGAAAGAAGGATATACGGCCATCTTCACGTTTGATAAAGAGCAGAAGAAGTGGAAGTTTGTCGGCAATGGGAACACGCCGACCGCGAAGAAGTAAAGAGGGTTGGCGGGAGAGAAACAGTAAGGCGAGAGGCTAAACGCGATGCGGCGGTTTCGGCGAAGTACCGCAGGCACCTTCATTGCCCTACCTTTTGGGAGTAGGGCTGACGCATACAGAACACAAAATGCCGGCGAGGACGCCGGCGCTCCCAGCTTCCAGGGCAAACGAGGGGCTTAAGGAGCGGGGGTTTCGCCGAATTTGACGTTGCGGATGGGAAGGTCGGGGCGGTTGATGGGTTTGCCGCGGGCGGCATACATGGCGAGGGTGGAATCGTTTGCCCTGCGGTAGTAGAGTTCGGTGTCGGTAGTGGCCTTGCGGATGCGGTCAATATCAGCTTGCAACTGAGTCGCAAGGCGAGTGCCATCCGGCGTGACGGGATCGATGAGCGTTAAGTAATATTCAAATAGCTCCATTCCGAGTAGGAGACCGGGATGTTTAGGTATCTCAATAAATGTAAAGTTCCATGAGGCGTCGGGGAGCAGGTTGCCTGTGTTATACCGTTGAAAGTGGTCTTGCAGTTGGGCGAGTTTGTCAAGTTGTGCGAGGGTGACGTCTTTGCGGAGCGGCAGGATATCGGGCGATAGGAGGGGCTTGGCGTAAAGAAAGTTGGTAGCGGCGATATAATCGTCAATCGTCCGTGCCGTCGGAAGAGGTAGCAACATTCGATAACAGTCATCTTTGAGCGGCAAGCGGATGATTGACGGTGTGGGCACGGGATCGGCGTTAGCACGCAGGCAGACCCAGACGAAACCGTCATCGGGGCTGGTGGTATCGTCTTTCGCATTTCGATGGTTCTCTTTTCCCCCTGATAACCGATGGATGCCTTCGGCGAAGTTACTCAGATTACGTATTTCAGACCGGCTATTGTATGTTTTGCGTTCTTCCAACGTGCCACCGTATGCTATCATGCAATTGCGGGCGAATCCAAAAAGTTTGACGCCGGCAACGTCCGCCCAGCCGTCGTGGGCGGGGACTTGGTAGAAGACGGAGGCGAGGTCGTGCTTTGGCGGATAGGCTTTGGTTGTGGCACCTTCGGGCAGGAAGTAGACGCGCACGAGTCCGTAGAGGCCGTATTCAAAGTCGGTTTCGAGGCCGGGGTGGTGGCTGGCGAGGTTCCACTTGTGTTCTCCGGTGAAAAGCTGTGTCCGGTCGAAGGAGATGCCGTGTTGCTGGACTTGGTCGAGCGGGAGAGCGACGGTGTTGCCTTTGTTATCGATTAGGTGCAGATAATAATCGGCGAGGTTACCGGTAAAGCCTTCGGGAACCAGCAATTCCCAGCGGGCGGGCCATCTGACGCCCGGTTGCCACCTGACGAGTGGCAGGCGTAAATCGACGTGGGTGAGGCTTTGGGCCATGGAGGTGGCGGTCATGCCAATGAAGATGCAACAGAGGAGGTAAATGAGTTGTTTTTTCATAGGAGTCCCTCGGTTTTTAAATCCCACGGGAGAAATATAGCACAAAGCCGGAAGGGGTGTCAATCTTTATTGGGCGGAGTGGATTGGGCGTACCTTATAGTATAGTGTTGCTTTTGGGTTGGGTTTGGAGTATAATGCGGCACGTTTTGTGATTTTTGGGTTAGTTAATTATGCGTATTGTGGCTGATGGGTGGAGTTGGATTTTGGTGCCGCTGGCGTTGGGGGTACTGGGGTGGTTTGGCTTGTCACGGATGGGGTGCTGTTGTTGTGCGGCGGGTTCGTGGCTGGGGTTGTGTATTGTTTTTTCGTTGTTTATGGTGTGGTTTTTCCGGCATCCGGAGCGGGTGTCGCCTACCGAGCCGGGGGTGTTGGTCTCGGGGGCGGATGGCGTGGTGAAGACGGTGGAGGTGTTGGACGGGGGCGAGTTTTTCCCTGAGGGGAAGGCGGTGCGGGTGAGCGTGTTTTTGAGTCCGTTGGATGTGCATGTGAATCGGTGCCCGATGGAGGGGACGGTGAAGAAGCTGGCGTATCGGCCGGGGCGGCATTTGTTGACGATGGATGAGAAGTCGGCGTTTTATAATCAGCATTCGGTAATTGTGATTGAGGATGCGGATGGGGTGCGGTGTTTGGCGAAGCAGATTACGGGGCCGATCGTGCGCAGGGTGGTGTATTGGCTGGAGGAGGGGCAGCAGGTGGAGCGCGGGGGCGTGTTGGGGATGATGAAGTTTGGCTCGCGAATGGATGTGTGGTTTCAGGCGGACCGGGTGGAGATTTGCGTGAAGCCGGGGGATCGCGTGAAGGCGGGTCTTTCGATTATCGGCAGGAAGAAGCAGCGTTAATTTTTGGGGCGTATGGCTAGGGCTAAGGTTAAAAAGGTCAGGCGGCGGATCGGGGTGAGCAAGGCTAAGGCGAAGATCAGCTTTGTGAATCTGATTACGACGGCGGCGATGGTGTGCGGGGTGACGAGTATTATTATATCGTCAATCGGCGGAGATAATAATTTTTACCTGGCGGCGCAGCTGATTATGCTGGGGATGATTCTGGATGGGTTGGATGGGACGTGTGCGCGGTGGCTGAAGGCGGAGTCGGCCTTCGGGGCGGAGTTGGATACGTTCGTAGATATTACGTGTTTCGGGATTGCGCCGGCGTTGTTGGTGTATCATGCGGCGCTGCATGCGTATGGAACTTGGGGGCTGGTGCTGGCGTGCGCGATTGTGATGTCGGGGGCGCTGCGGCTGGCGCGGTTTAAGGTGGTGGATGCGGCGCATCATGGTCAGCAGGGGTATACGGGCATGCCTATTACGGCGAATGCGGGGCTGTTGGCGTTGTTGGTGATGTTGGATACGTCGACGTTGTGGGAATCGCCGAAGTTGACGTGGCTGGTGCGGCCGGCTTGGTTTAATTTGACGGAGGGGCCGTTTGCGTGGTTTTTCTGGGCAAACTGTATTATCGGGCTACTGTTGCAGGTTTCGACGTTTAAATATTCGAAGCCGACGAGCAAGCCGATTGCAATGGGGATTGGGGTGGTGATGTTTTTGGGACTGTTTATCCATCCGGTCTCGGCATTCGCGGCGATTGTGTGCTGGCTGCTGCCGCTTGGGCTTTATTATCAGTATGTGCAGCCGTTTGTTACGGCTTGGAAACTTAAACCTATCAAGGAATAATGGCATGAAGAAGCTCCTGATGTTGCTGGCGTGTATGGGAAGTGTTGCGGCGTTCGCGGAAGCGCCGAGGGAAGCGGTGCGTGGCGAGCAGCCGTTCAAAATCGGCTTGGCGGGTTTTACGTGCCATAAGTTTACGATTGAGCAGACGCTGGAGATGATGCAGCAGGTGGATTTGCATTATCTGTGCATCAAGGATTTCCATCTGCCGTTCAAGTCGACCGACGAGGAAATTGCCGCGTTTAAGAAAAAGCTGGAAGAGGCGCACGTGACGGGGTATGCGATCGGACCGATTTATTCTTCGACCGAGGCGGATATCGACCGCGACTTTGCGTTCGCCAAGCGCGTGGGCGTGAATCTGATTGTGGGCGTGCCGGTGAAGAACGTCGACGGCAAAAAGACGGCGAATCCGGAGCTGTTGAAGTATATCGACGCGAAGGTGAAGGAGACGAACATCCGTTATGCCATTCACAATCACGGCCCGGATAACCTGCCCTACTCCACGGCGAATGAGACTTGGGAGTACATCCGCGACTTGGACAAGCGTATCGGTTTCTGTTTGGACATCGGCCACAACGCACGCTCGGGCGAAGATCCGGACAAGGCGCTGTTGCAGTATGCTGAACGCATCTATGACATCCACTGGAAGAATGTGACCGCTTTCACGAAGGAGGGGCGCAGCACCCAAGTGTCCCGCGGCAAGCTGAACTATGTGAGCTTTGTCGAGACATTGCGGAAGATCAAGTACACCGGCGTGTGTTCGCTCGAGTACGAAAAGGATATGGATAAGCCGCTTGTGGGAATTGCGGAATCGGTCGGTTACTTCAAGGGAATCATCGACGGCACCCGCTAACGCAAACCCCGCCACCAAGGAGTTCATCATGAACGAGCCGCCCAATCTTCTGGACCGCGCCCTTGGTTGTTTGTTGGGGCACTTGGCCGGTGATGCGCTTGGCAGCCTTGTTGAATTCAAGACTGCCGAGCAGATCAAAACCAGCTTTCCGAATGGCGTGAGAGAGATGGCTGACGGCGGCACGTTCAACACGATCGCCGGCCAACCCACCGATGCATCCGAAATGGCGTTAGCGCTGGCTCAAAGTTTGATGCGTCAAAAGACATACGATGCCACCGCCGCGCAGAACGCTTACAAGAATTGGTTCTACAGTCGGCCATTTGACTGCGGGCGGACCATTTCAAATGCGCTGTCGAGCGGCTTGCTTGACGAAACCAAACAGGGTGCCGGCGCATTGATGCGTATCAGTCCGCTGGGAATCTTTTGTGCGCGCAAAGACATTTCGAACGATACGATGATGAACTGGGCGCGGCAGGATGCCAAGCTGACGCATCCGAACAAAATCTGCTGTGATGCAAATCTGGTCTACGTGAGATTGTTGGCGCACATCATCCGCGACGGACTGAACACCAAGCAGGCCATCACCCTCGCCCGCGATATGGCGACCTCGCTCAAGATCGAAGCCGCCGTACAGAAGGCCGTGCGCGACGGACTCAACGGTAAGTGTCCCGAAAATTATGAAAAGGCGCAGGGCAAAGTATTGATTGCTTTGCAGAATGCGCTGTATCAGCTGCGGTCAGCCAAGAATATTGAAGACGGCATCGCGGACACCATCAGCCACGGCGGTGATACGGATGCGAATGCCGCTATCGCCGGTGCACTGCTGGGAGCGGTGTATGGCGCTGAATTATTTCCGGCTCAATGGAAAGAGACGCTGGTCAATTGCCAGGCCAGTTTGGACAATCCGCGCGTGAGGCATCCGCGCCCTCAAGTTTATTGGCCCTCGGATGCATTGCGCCTGCCGGCCCGACTATTGGATTTGCCGGCCTAACCGCGCAGCACATTGATGAAGACACGTTTATTTTGCATGGCCGCCGCGGCAGCCTCCGCCGTTTTAATGTTAGCCATTTATCCGCCTGCCGAACAATCTGAAGCCATCTGGATTGCCGCAGTACCGTTGATTTTGCTGGCGCGGTATGCGGGACCGAAGCGGGCGTTTTGGTTTGGCTGGCTGGGCGGGAGCATCCATTGGATCTGTTCGCTGACATGGATGATGGCGCTCACCCACAATGGCGGTCCTTGGCCGCTGGTGGTGCTGGGACAAGGCGCGCTCGGAATCTACATGGGGCTTTATTGGGGGCTGTTCGCCTATGCCGTAGCGTTGATCCGTGAACGCTGCCTGACGCCGTGGCCACGTTTGGCCGGATGTTTGGTGGAGCCGTTTTTGTGGGTGGGGTGTGAATGGCTGCGCAGTAATTTAATGGGTGGGTTTCCGTGGAACTTGCTGGGGACTGCTGCGGCCGGTATGCCGAACCAACTGGCGTTGATTCAGGTGGCATCGTTAGGCGGCGTGTATGCCGTTTCGTTTTTACTGCTCGCTGCGAACAGCGCGGCAGCGTCCTTCTTGGAACGCCTTTGCGAACCGCTCATCGCCAACCTTCAAAACAGGCCGCGGGTGAAACGTAGTTATGTGCGGCTGGCCGAGGTGCTGATTCCATGTTTGATGTTGCTGGCTGCATTCAAGTTTGGCGCCGTGCAAATCCAACAGTTCAGAACACAAGAGCGTACGCTGCCATTTGTGACGGCGGCGTTGATTCAGCCGAACTCGCCGTGCATCTTCTCGATTTTAAGCGGTAGCATCTCCGAAAAGCGTGAGCTGTTGATTGAACAGACCGAAACCGCCGCATTGATTGCGCCCGACTTGGTCATCTGGCCGGAGACGCCGTTGTTCGGCGCATTGCCAGTGAATGCCGGAGCACGGGATTTAACGCGGGCGGGAGCGTATGCGGCGAGAGCAACGCTGTTGACGGGCGCTCTTTGGCACGATTATAAAGTCAGGCCGCCGCGCGTGCATAACTCAGCCGTCGCCTTCACGACTAAC
The DNA here is from genome assembly GCA_031552845.1 of Kiritimatiellia bacterium. Lineage (GTDB taxonomy): Bacteria > Verrucomicrobiota > Kiritimatiellia > RFP12 > DVOR01 > JAVBMC01. The sequence continues at coordinate 70,856 of JAVBMC010000041.1, read as the reverse complement.
GGCATGGTCTCGGCAGTGTACCACAAACGGCATTTGGTACCATTCGGCGAGTTCGTACCGTTTGACAAAACCATTCCCTGGCTGCAGCGTTTTGTACCGGCTGGCGAGAGCTGTTGGCCGGGCAAGGATGTGGTCGTGCTGACGGTCCCCACGAAGACGGAAGCAATCGTAGTCGGACCGTTGATTTGTTATGAAGACACCCACCCGGCACTGGCGCGTGATGCCGCCAACGCGGGAGCACAGCTGTTGGTGAACTTGACGAACGACAATTGGTTCAATGGATCCATCGAGCCATTTCAACATTTCCGTCAATCGATCTTGCGGGCGGTTGAAACCGGCCTGCCGTTGTTACGCGCCGCGAATTCCGGCGTCTCGGGTTATATCTCGCCAATCGGCACGACCGGCATGCTGACGGATGATAGAAAGACCGATGGCTTCGCAGGATTCCATATTGCCACCTTTCCGCGCTTGCCGGGATCTATCAGCGGACGCACAATCTATGCCAAATATGGCGACTGGACACTGGCGCTTCCGTGCGTATTATTTTTACTCGCAGTGGTAGGCTGCAGGCCAATACGCTTTTGCGTGAGCCGCATTCGCAACCGCGCTTAACCGCAGCGTGCAACCGTGAGGCATTCGACGGTGTCAGCCTCGGCAACACTCCGCAATACCTCCGCGCATTCACTTAATGTCGTCCCGGTTGTGGCGACGTCATCGATGAGCAGCACGCGTTGACCGCGAAGACTGCCGGGCGTTGCTTTAAAAACGCCAATGAGGTTTTTGCGGCGATCGTTTCCGGAGAGATGCGTTTGCGATTGCACCCAGCGCGTCCGCCAAATCACATCGGCGCGACAGGGCAATTGGATTTCGCGAGCAAAGCGTGCGGCGAGTTCTTCTGCTTGATTGTAACAGCCGCGCTGCCAACGGCGGAACCAATGAATCGGTACCGGCACAACACAATCAAACTTAGCATCGCTTGAGTTACGCAAGAAGGCATCCACCAATAAATCAGCAAGATCAGGCACGAGCCATAATGCGCGACCGTATTTGAGTCCATGAATCAAACGCCGCGAAAGCATATCAAATTGTACAGCCGCGGACAGGCGGGCATAGGCAGGCGGTGTTTTCTTGCAGACGGAGCAGACGCCGTTTTCGCCAACGGGAGCGTAAAGCTGTACGCCGCAAACAGAGCACCCTGCCTCCGGACGGAAGGGGAGTTTGAAGAAGCACTCCGAACAAATATAACGTCCCTCGCGGTCAACCGATTTGCCGCAGGAGACACATTGCCGGGGATAGGCCAAGTCCAGCACCGCTTGGCCGATGCGTGTTGCCTTATGGGCAAAGGCCGAGGAGATATTCACCGTAGGTGGACTTCTGAAGGCGCTCGGCGGCAGTCCGCAGCTGCGCATCGTTGATAAAGCCCATCCGCCAAGCGATTTCTTCAAGGCAGGATATCTTCAAGCCTTGGCGGTCCTGAATAGTTTTGACGAAGGCAGTGGCCTCAGCTAATGAGTCATGCGTGCCGGTGTCGAGCCAGGCAAAGCCACGTCCAAGGAGCTGCACGTTCAGGTTACCGCGCTCGAGATAGACACGGTTGACATCGGTGATTTCGTATTCGCCGCGAGCAGAGGGTTGAAGCTCTTCTGCTATCTTTACCACATCGTTGTCGTAGAAATAGAGTCCGACGACAGCGTAGTTGGATTTAGGCTGCTTGGGCTTCTCTTCAATGCTGATGGCTTTCTTGTTTCCGTCAAACTCTACAACGCCGTAACGTTCGGGATCGGTCACGTAGTAGCCGAAGACCGTAGCGCCGGATTGTGCGTTGGATTCTTGCAGCATGTGGCTGAGGCCGCTGCCGTAGAAGATGTTATCGCCGAGCACCAGGCATACGGGGTCGTTGCCGATGAACTCTTTTCCGAGAACGAATGCCTGCGCCAGGCCATTGGGTGTCTCTTGGATTTTGTAGGAGAACTTGATGCCGAACTGCGAACCGTCGCCGAGGAGCGCCGCGAATTGCGGCGTGGCTTCGGGCGTCGAGATGATGAGTACTTCCCGGATGCCCGCCAGCATGAGCATGGAGATGGGGTAGTAAATCATCGGCTTGTCGTAAACCGGCAAGAGCTGCTTGCAGATGGTTTGCGTTACCGGGTAGAGCCGCGTGCCGGCCCCGCCTGCCAATACAATGCCTTTTCTCATAAGCCTCCTGTAGCGCGTTAACTGGATGTCAGCGAATGCAAGGATTCGTTCACAAAGCGTTTGATGTCATAACCGCGTGCCAACACATAGGAACAAAGGAAAAGCATCATCAGCGCCGGCGCCCGGAAAGGAATGTCGAAGAAACTGTGAGCGATCAGCATAACCGTTGCAAAAAATATCGCCGTATAGACAATATTAACCCTGTAAAACCAAGGTATCTTTTTGAGCGCTGTCACATTTTCATTCTGCGGTGTTTTCCACCACGAGAGAAGTGCCGGGACGAAGAGACAGCCGAAGATCGCCAGCATCAAACCGAACCCTACAAGTCCGTGCTCACACAAAAACTGTACGCTGTCGTTATGAATGTTGGCCTGCCCCGTCCCCTTCAACGGCGCCCATTTTTCTTCAGGAATGTACTGATAGGCCATGTAGCGGTAACTCCAGCCGCCAACGCCAAACATCGGATAATCTTTCCACATATCCAACGCGCATTGTACTTGATAGTTACCCGTCAGACGGCCACCAAAAAACGCATCCCATTTGGTGTCGCTGATTTCTTTAACCACACCGCTGTTGCGGAAGGAGAAAAGCATAACGGTTGACAATGCAAGAAATGCGACGAGCCCAACAGTGGTAATCAGCTTTCCGATACGCGACATCCTGCCCCATCCCCGCAGGACACAGTAGATGCCAAAGATGATCCCGCCGCCGATAGCGAATAGAACACCCGCCCGCGAGAACGAAAAGATGGCACCCAGCAAACACATGATCATGGGAATAATCATGAGCCGCCCCATCAAAGCCGCTTCTTCCTTAGAGTGATCCTGATACCACACGAAGATACCGATGCTCAGAATAAATGCGAAGGTAAAATATGCCGCAGCAAAATTCGGATAGCCGAAGGAAGCGAAAGCGTGAGTTGGCATCACTAAGTTACCAAACATAAACTGCGTCCCGCGGAAGTACTGAATCAATCCGAGAACCGACAGCACGCAAGCCTGCCAACAGAATATTTCCATCAGCATCCGCTTGCCGGATTTGAGCATGCCATGACGGATTGCCAGCACGCACGACAGTGCCGGAGCAAACCACCAGATGATGCTCGCGGCCTCCTTCGGTGCGATACATCCCGGCAACCCGCTCAACGGCGGCGGCAGATAAATCCACGCCTTCAGGTCATAGGCGTACTCTTGTATCCGTGGCCCATTTAACGCTTGCAGCGTCAACAGCCCCACCAACGCCAAGCCGAGATAAAGGATGGGATCGCGAAAGAGCCCGTGCCATGTACGCTCACGCGCTTGGAAAAGCGTTTCGTTTTTCTTCTGCTGCGGAAAAATCATCAGCGCCTGCCACACGGCCAGCGTCATCCACGGCGCCCAAGCCCGCAGCCACTCGCCACGCGTGCCGCCGCCGAGAAAGGACACCAGAAAAAAGACCGCCGCCACATGCAGCAGGACAAAGTTTTTCAACAGCCACTTCATAATTAGTATCGGTAGTGTTCGGGCTTATAGGGACCGTCTACAGGGACGCCGATGTAGGCGGCCTGCTGAGGCGTGAGCTTCGTGAGTTTCGCGCCGAGCTGCGCCAGATGCAGACGGGCGACTTCTTCATCCAACTCCTTCGGCAAACGGTAGACGCCAATCTGCGGACGTTCTTTCCACAGTTTGATCTGCGCGAGCGTTTGGTTGGTAAAGCTGTTTGACATCACAAAGCTCGGGTGTCCCGTAGCACAACCCAGATTGACGAGACGTCCTTCCGCGAGCAGGTAAATGCAATGCCCGTCCGGGAAGATGTACTTATCAACCTGCGGCTTGATGTTGACGTGCTGAATGCCGGGAAATGCCTTGAGCTGTGCGACTTGGATTTCGTTATCAAAGTGTCCGATGTTGCAGACAATTGTTTGGTCGCGCATCTTGCTCATGTGCTCGGCAGTGATGATGTCGCAATTACCCGTCGTCGTCACAAAGATATTGGCATAAGGCAAAGCGTCTTCAATCGTCTCCACCTTAAACCCGGCCATGCAAGCCTGCAGTGCGCAAATCGGATCAATCTCCGCCACGCGCACTTGAGCTTTGTGTTCGCGCAGCGCTTCGGCGCAGCCTTTGCCAACATCGCCGTAGCCGCAAACGAATGCAACCTTGCCGGCAATCATTACATCCATCGCACGCTTGATGCCATCGACCAACGATTCACGGCATCCATACAGATTATCGAACTTGGATTTAGTGACCGAGTCGTTCACATTGATCGCCGGGACAAGCAGTTTCTTCTCAGCCTCAAGCTGATACAAGCGGTGGACACCGGTTGTGGTTTCTTCGGAGACGCCCTTCCACTTCTTCACAGCTTCTGTGAAGTACGTCGGGCGCTCTTTCAAAACTTTTTTAATCTGCGCTTTGATGACGCCCTCTTCTTCCGAGGAGGAGGGTTCATCCAAGAACGCCGCATCACCGCCGGCGGCACGTGCGCCCCAGTGGAGAAACAACGTGGCATCGCCGCCATCGTCAACAATCAAATCAGGTCCAGCGCCATCCGGCCAAGTCAGAGCATCGGCGGTACATTGCCAATACTCCTCCAGCGTCTCGCCCTTCCATGCAAACACCGGCACTCCAGCTTTTGCAATCGCAGCGGCGGCATGGTCTTGTGTCGAGAAGATGTTGCACGAACACCAGCGGACATCGGCACCAAGTTCAACCAGCGTTTCGATGAGCACGGCCGTCTCAACCGTCATGTGAAGCGAGCCCATGATGCGCGCGCCCTTCAACGATTTCTCGGGGCCATACTTGGCGCGCGTGGCCATGAGGCCTGGCATTTCTTTTTCGCCAATCTCGATACTACGGCGGCCCCAGTCGGCAAGGCTGATGTCTTTAATCTTATAGTCCATTGTCAAAAAAATCCTTACTTCAAGCCGCAAGCCGAACGCAACGCCGCAATACGGTCAATCTTCTCCCACGGCACGCCCTTGCGCCCGAAGTGTCCGTAGTTGCAGTTTGCGCGATAGCTCCAGCCTTTCGGTGTCAACAGCCCCAAGTCCTTAATCAACATCGCTGGGCGGAAATCAAAGATCCCGCCATCGAGCAGCACGCGTTCAATCTTCGCCTCGGGCACTTTGCCGGTGCCATAGGTGCTGACATTGATGCTGAGCGGTTTGGCCACGCCGATTGCATAGGCCACTTGGATTTCACACTTGGATGCCAAGCCAGCAGCCACAATGTTCTTCGCGGCATAACGTGCGTAGTAAGCCGCCGAGCGGTCAACTTTGGAGGGGTCTTTACCGGAGAATGCTCCGCCACCGTGCGACCCAACACCGCCGTAAGTATCCACAATAATTTTGCGCCCGGTTACGCCCGAGTCGCCGCAAGGTCCGCCCACGACAAACTTGCCGGTGGGGTTGATGTAGAACTTGGTTCTATTCGTCAACAGTTTTGCGGGCAGCACATCGTGAATGACATCCAGCAAATCCTTCTTAATCAGCTTAAGCGGCACATCGCGTGTTTGGTGTGACAGCACAACCGCGGTGATTTCCAAAGCTTTGCCATTGTCATGCAATACGCTGACTTGCGCCTTGGAATCCGGACGCAGGTACTTGATGGTTTTGTTTTTGCGCAGACGGGTGCATTCGCGCAACAGTTTGTGGGCGAACATAATCGGCGCGGGCATCAGCTCCGGCGTCGAGTCGCACGCATAACCGAACATCATGCCTTGGTCACCGGCGCCTTGATCTACAAAATTGGCGCGTGAAACCCCTTGATTAATATCGGGCGACTGCCCATGCAGCACATTCGTATAATTAAACGTGTCGTAGGAGAACCCCTCCGCGGGGTCATCATAACCCACGTCTTTGACAACCTCCGCAACGATGTTGCGGGTATTGAGCTTTTCAAAATTCTTGCAGGTGATTTCGCCGAGGTTGGCGACGAAGTTTGTACCACAGGCGGTTTCGCAAGCCACATGCGCTTTTGGATCCAACGCCAAACACGCATCCAACACCGCATCCGAGATCTGATCTGCAACTTTATCCGGATGCCCTTCACTGACGGATTCCGACGTATAAACATGCCGGCTCATCAACTTACTCATGATTATTTCCTAACGCCGATTTACGCCTAAAGACAAAAGGAACCACAGGGTCCCCGCCCAAATCCACTTCGGTGAACTTGTAGAGGTCCTACAGGGCTATAGTTCAAAACCGCTTTCATCAATAGCAAGGCCGGACGGTATCGCGCCGCCCGACCCTTTGCAACGGCCTATTTATTGTACACTATACGTACCTTAAATACAAGGAAGAAACCCGCGCCCTTATTCACAATTCCATCAACACCTGTTTATAACAACCTGTAAAAAGTTATCGACACCTTGTTCAAAACTCTTCTATTATTAACATCTCTCAACAACACACAAAAACTTATCAACTCCACCCGACGCTCTTTTATAAAACTATCAACAAGAAATACCATTAACTACTCCATTCAAATCAACACATTAAAACATATCAACACAAAACAGCCTCCTCTAATACAACTACTAAATTAATTTAAGTACTTTACTATCATAACAGTACGCTCAGCAAAACCAAACAACACAGAACCGCTATATTTTTAGCCGCCAACATCATGTTGGATTGACTTAACATCAAAATACAGGTATTATATGTCCCTTCACGCTACGGAGGTATGGATGAAGTTTACAGTCATTCGATCCAAATTTTTGGAAGCGCTTCAAACAGCGCAAAACGTTGTGCCGGCCAAGCACACGATTCAGATTCTCATGAATTGTCATATCAAGGCCGAGGACAACAAGCTGACTGTGTTGACGACTGATTTGGATATGTCCGTCAAATGCGTTGTGGACTGTGAAGTTGAAAAACCCGGCTCCACCACCCTCCCCATCCGCCGCCTGGTAAACATTGTCCGCGAGCTTCCCGAAGGCCGCGTCGTCATTGATATCAACGAGAACGATGTCGCTGCCGTGCAAAGCGGAGCCTCCTTCTTCGAAATCTACGGCATTTCCCCGCGCGACTTTCCCACAGTTCCCACTCACGAAGGCACTTTCTGCTACCGCCTTGACCAAAAAGAGTTCAAGAGCATGCTTAAGCAGACCGCTTACGCTGCCTCAAAAGACGAAAAGCGCTTGATTTTGACCGGTTTGCTGATGGCATTCAAAGAAAGCAAGCTCACCATAGTCGCCACCGATGGCCGCCGCTTGGCATTGGTCGAGACCGAGGTTGAGTTCCCTATTGAGGCCGAAACCGAGTTCATTCTGCCCCCGAAGGCCGTGAATGAGCTGTTGCACATCCTCAAAGATGACGATGTCATCAAGGTCTACGTGCAGAAGAAGCAGGCAATCTTTGAAATCGGCCGCACAGTCATCAGCACCAAGCTTGTCGATGGCGTTTATCCCAACTACCGCCAAGTCATTCCCACCGGTTGTGACGAGCGCGTGGTGATAGAACGCGAACAGCTGATCGGCGCCCTCCGCCGTATCTCGATGATTTTGACCGATACATCAATGGCTGATGTGTTTTCCGCCAAATTTACCTTCTCCGCCAATCAGCTGACTGTGGTTGCGATGGCCTCGGACGTTGGTAAAGCCCGCGAAACCCTCCCCATCAAGTATACGGGCAAGGAGATCTCAGTCACTTTCAACCCTGAATACGTGATTGATCCCCTCAAGGCGCTCTCCGATGACGAAGTGTTCTTTGAGATGAGCAATGGTATGAGTCCTGTGCTCGTTAAATGCTCGCATCCCTTCCTCTACGTGCTGATGCCGCTGCGCGTAAACGGTTAATTTTCTTGTCTCATTGTGTAATGGTAGCACAACTGACTCTGACTCAGTTTGTCTAGGTTCGAATCCTAGTGAGACAACCATAAATCAAATCACCCGCTCCTCACCGAGCGGGTTTTTTCATACCAACAAGCTCACGCGGAGTGCGCGGAAAGAAAGTGACACGGTTGTTGGGTGGGGCGTGTTTCGCCGAAACCGCCGAGCGGGGTAATAGTTGTGCTCGTGTTGTGGGCAACTGTATGAGTGTGGCTAAACGCGGTGCGGCGGTCTCGCCGAGACCTGCCCTACCTTTTGAAACAGCAATTATTAGAGGTGCCCAGATGCTTTATAAACAAGTTATCAAACCTGATAATAACTTGATATATATATCCTAATACGTTGATTTATAGTCTATTGTGAGTTGTAATAAGCTGTTGATAAGTTTAGCTTGCTTTCAGCCCTGAATTAAGGCATAATACGCCCTTCACATGAGTCCGACATTCGATAGTTTTGCCAAGCAATTACGCGCCGCCCGCAGGGGAAAAGGGGTGACGCAATCTGCTTTAGCAGTACAAGTCGGCTGCAAACAATCCGCCATCAGCATGCTTGAAGATGGTAAGCCCGATGCCGTCAACCGCGAAACCCTTGAACGCATCGCCGCGCTGTTCGAACTCACCCCACCCGCTGTGGACGAAAAGACGTTTACCATCACCCCCGCCGCCACCAAAGCCGCGATGTGCTACTGTCCCCAAGCCGATTGCTACAGTAATATTCCATTTGTCGTGCAAGGGCAGTTAAAATACCATCCCCGCCGGCAGTTATCCATGAACGGCGCACCTTACTGCGCCGTGTGCGGTGAGCTCCTCGAAACCACTTGTCCCAACTGCGGCGCATCTTATACCGAAGGCGCATGCTGCACCCACTGCGGACATTCTTATATAGCACCCACCACCAGCCAAATACAACAAGCCGAACAACCCGATGGCATTGATCAGCTCGCCACCTGGGCCGACCAACGCCGCCGCGAAATTGCCGACTGGCGCGGACAGCTCAACGGGTAGGGGCGGACGACGAGGTCGGATAAAGCTCACGCGGAGACGCGGAGGCGCGGAGAGGGATGACACGGTTGTTGGGTAGGGCTATGAAGGTGCCTGTGGCACTTTCGCCGAAACCGCCGAGCGGGGTAATGGTTGTGTGTGAATTTGTGAAGAGGCTAAACGCGGTGCGGCGGTCTCGGCGAGACCTGCCCTACCTTTTGGAGACAGCAATTATTAGAGGTGCCCATTTGCTATCGGCATATGGGCAACAAAAAAGCCCAGCTTTTAATTAGCCGGGCTTTCTTTTAATTTGGTGGAGGTAGTCGGGTTCGAACCGGCGACCTCTTGAATGCCATTCAAGCGCTCTACCAACTGAGCTATACCCCCAAAATAATTAGACTTCAGGCTTGGTCTTGCGCAAACCTTGGCCGCGATCGCCATCTTTCCACTGACCGCGCTTCTTCAACAAGTCGACGCGCTCGAAACGCTTGAGAACGTTGCGCTTGGCGGCGATCTTGCTGGATCCTTTTAAACTGCTATGCTGACTCATCTGCTGATTCCTTGCGACTGAAAAGGGGGACATGATACCATATTGGCGGTATAATTCAACATTAAAGTGCGTAACAAGGCGACTTTTTAGAGATGAAGTAATAGGTGATAGGTAATAAGTTGGGAGGCTGACGCGATGCGGCGGTTTCGGCGAAACGCGCCCTACCTTTTGAGGAGTGGGGATGAAGCAGCTGTTGGGTGGGGTTGCTTATGTCTCGTTTAGCACATGTTGGTGGCGGAGGGGTTACAAAATTGTAGCAGGTGCTGCGTAGTACGGCAGTGGGTGCTGGTGCTGTATTGTTGCGCAGCGGGTGCTGCGTTGTCCGATGGTTAGAGGTACGCAAATGGATGCTTCGAGGGATAATTGTGTGGGGTTGTAAGCCTGCGGTTGCGGGCTTCGAACCCCACAGTTGGGGGCTTGCAAGCCTTGAGTCGTGGGCTTATAAGCCTTCATTTGCGGGCTTGCAAGCCCGTGAGGGGGTAGCGGGTGTGAAATGGGGTGTTAGTTGTGGTGTTGGGGGCGGGAGATAATCGTTGAAAGTGTGGATTGGGGAGGTGTTGGGGCGCGGGCGGGGAAATTGGTTAATAGGGTGGTTTGTAGCGGTATTGGTGGTGGTTGGGGCGTAAATGGCGGGGAAATGGGGCGTTTGGTTTGCTGTGTGGGTGAAGCGGTTGTTTTGGAGATATGCGGGTATGGCTTGACTTGAGGGCGGGGGAATGGTAGAATTTGTTCAGTTGTGATTTTTGTTTAATTAAGGGAGTCGTATGAGTCAAGTTCAGAGCGGGCAGCGGCCGGCGTCATTGTTTGCAGTGATGGCGGTGATGTTTGGTTTCTTCGTGATGGGTTTTGTCGATTTGATTGGCAAGATCGCGGTTCATGCGGAGATGGATTTCAGCTTGTCGAAGGAGGTGGCGAGCTTCCTGCCGAGCGCGGTGTTTTTGTGGTTTTTTGTGTGCGCGGTGCCGACGGGTTTGTTGATGAACAAGCTGGGGCGGCGGAACACGGTGCTGTTGAGTTTGATTTTGACGGTGGGGGCGTTTATCCTGCCGTCGGTGGCGTACAATAAGTACACGATGTTTGCGGCGGTGGCGCTGCTGGGTATCGGTAATGCGGTGATTCAGGTGGCGTTGAATCCGCTGGTGTCGAACGTGGTGCGGCGTGATCAGCTGACGAGCTTTTTGACGGCGGGTCAGTTTATCAAGGCGATTGCGTCGTTCTTGGGGCCGATTGTGGTGGCGAAGTTGGTGGCGCACTCGGGCAATTTGCAAATGGTGTTTCAAGCTTATGTGGCGGCTTCGATTGTGGGGCTGTTGTGGATTGGGCTGTCGAACATTCCGCGCGAGCAGGAGACTGCGCAGACGGCTTCGTTTGGCGAGTGTTTGGGGTTGTTGGGCGACCGCCGTTTGCTGGCGCTGTTTTGTGCGATCATCGTGGTGGTGGGGTTCGACGTGGGGATGAATTGTTATACGTCGACGTTCGAGCAGGAGGTGTGGGGGCTGCCGTTGGTGAGCGTGTATTTTGCAGGGCGCACAGCGGGTGCGTTTGTGGGATCGTTGATTTTGGCGAAGGTGCCGATCTCGATGTTCATGCGGATCAGCGTGGTGATTATGATCGGCGCGCTGGCGGCGATGTTGGGCGTGAAGGCGGAGAGCATGCAGGTGACGGGGGTGTTGGTGGCGTTGGCGGCAATCGGCGGCGCGAACATTTTCTCGATGGTGTTCTCGTGGGCGATTCAGCATAAGCCGGAGAAGGCGAATGAGATTTCCGGCCTGTTGATTATGGGCGTTGCGGGCGGTGCGGTGTCGCCGCCGCTGATGGCGTTTGCATTTCAGAAGTTCGGGGCTTACGGCTCGATTGGCGTGCTGTTGGCCTGCGGAGCGTATTTGGCGGCGTTGGCCGTGTTGTACCGCGATAATAAGAGCGCGGCGAAGTAAGGTTAGTTGAAGGAATTCATGAAGCAGAAAAAGTCCGGGGATCTCAGCGCGTTTGAAGCGCTGGTGAATGCGCAGTTTGAGAGTTACCGCAAGGGGTTCGACCCCGGCGAGATGGTGGATGCCGTTGTGCTGTCGGTGCAGGGGCAGACCGTGGCGTGCGACGTGAAGGCGAAGCGCGAGGCGATCATTCCTGCCGAGGAATTCACCGATGAAAACGGCGCGTTGACCGTGAAGGTGGGCGATGTGGTGCGGCTGCGGTTTCTGGGGATGCAGGACGGGACGTTTCTGTTTACGTCGAAGGCGTCGACTGTGGCGCCGGTAGCGGATCGCGGGTTGAGCGAAGCGTTCAACCTGCGCCAGCCGGTTGAGGGCGTGGTGCAGAAGGAAGTCAACGGCGGTTACGAAGTGACGGTTGCGGGCAAGCGGGCGTTCTGCCCCTTCTCGCAAATGGCGCTGTTCAAGAAGGAAGGCGAGGATTACATCGGCCGCAAGATGGCGTTCTTGATTACGGAGTATGGCGAGGATGACCGCGGGACGAATTTGATTATCAGCCGCCGAGAGCTGTTGGAGGATGAGCGTGAGGAACAGCGCCAGGCGTTGTTCGCCGAGCTGGTGCCGAATCAAATCCGCAAGGGCACGGTGACGCGCTTTGCGGACTTTGGCGTGTTCGTCGATCTCGGCGGTGCGGAGGGTTTGATTCCGCTGCGCGAGATTGCCTGGCAGCGTGATGTGAAGCCGCAGGATGTTTTGAAGGAAGGCGACGCCGTCGATGTGATGGTGCTGTCGATTGACGAAGAGGCCGGGCGCGTGTCGCTGAGTCTGCGTGCAGTGCAGGGCGATCCGTGGGATCAGGTGCTGGAGCAGCATCCGGTGGGCAGCGTGCTGACGGGGACGATTACGCGCATTGAAAAGTTCGGCGCGTTTGCGCAGATCGTGCCGGGCGTGGAAGGGTTGATTTCCATCGGGCGCTTGGGTGGCGGACGCCGTTTGATTTCGGCGCGTGAAGTTGTGAAGGAAGGGCAGGAGCTGGAGCTGCAGGTGGAGTCGGTTGATTTTGCGAAGCGGCGCATTGCCCTCAAGCCGCTTGACCGCCGCATTGCCGAACTGAAGCCGGGTGAGCTGGCTGTCGGCGTGGAGGTGGAAGGGATTGTGGAGTCGATCCGTCCGTTCGGTATTTTCGTCCGGTTGTCTGAGGAGCAGACGGGGCTGCTGCACATCAGCGAGACGCAGGTGCCGAAGCAGGGGTCGCCAGTGGCGCAGTTGGAGCGGCGTTTTGCGCCGGCGTCCAAGATCAAGGTGATTGTGAAGTCGCTCGAGGGCGACCGCATTTCGCTGACGCTGCCGGAGACGTGGGCGGCACAGGGCACCGAGGAGGCGCAGGAGGATTGGCGCGCTTCGGTTAAGCCGTCCGAGAGTTTGGGTTCACTGGGGGATATGCTGAATAAGTTGACTTTCGATTAACCTCATTGGGAGCACTGGATGCTATGTCCTTTACATACGTCGACGGCAAGCTGAAACTTGGCGAGCGTGTTTATGACAAGCCGGTTGACTGCCTGTTCAACCCGCCGCGGCAGGCGGGCGTGGAGAAGAAGAGCAGGGAGTCGGGGCAGTTTAAAGATGTGGGGGAGGAGCTGACGGAGCTGTTCGTGACAGTGCCGTCGGCGCGGCATTTATCGTGGAAATGTGCGGCAGCGGCGACGGTGGCGCATAAGGAGGCTTTCAAAATCGCCATGCGGGTGATCAGCCTGCGGCGGCCGGAGGATCTGCCTCTGCGCGGAGAGATCGGCGAGTTTCTGGTGATTGCGCAGCGGTTCCATGTGAGCGGCTGGAAGGTGGCGATCCTGACGGCGAGGGGCATGGCGGTGACGGTGCGCATGGAAGATTTGGTGTTGGCGCTGCCGAAAGAGGCGCAGGTGGCGACGTATACGGTTTCAATCCTGCGTGATGCGAAGAAGGACGAGGGGACGGGGCTTGCTTATATGAGCGAGCGGTTTCCCGGGGTGGCGTGGGATACGCGCATCCGGGTTCTGTGTAACCCTGCGGGCGGTGCCGTAATCAGCCTGCGTCCCGAGAAAAAAACTGGCGGTAAACGGGCGGCGGCGGAACCGAAGGAGTAGCCGGGGCGACAGGGGCGATGGAGCGCGCGTTCCCCTTGGACAGGGGTTTGGCCTTGTGTTTTAGACCTATATATGGTATTGTACAGGGCAACGCGGCATGGAATCGAGACCGCGGAATTTGAGTGATTTTATGAGTAACCATACTGCCGTATATCCGGGAACGTTTGACCCTCTGACGATGGGGCACTTTGATTTGATTGTCCGCTCGCGGCGGATTTTCAGCAAGCTGACTATCGCTGTGGCGGGGCTGTCGGTAAAGCCGACGGGGATGTTCACGATTGCCGACCGGATGCGGATGGTGCGCGATGCGTTGGATGAGGCCGGATTGCAGGATGTGACGGTGGAGCCGTTGGACTGCCTGCTGACGGAGTTCTGCCGGAAGCGTAACGTGCAGGTTGTGGTGCGGGGATTGCGGGCGTATTCGGACTTTGAGTATGAGTTTCAGATGGCGCTGACGAACCGTAAATTGGACCCGGATATCGAGACGATGTTCATGATGCCGAATGAGGAGCATAGCTATGTGACGGCCAGTACCGTGCGGGAAATCGCCCGTTACGGGGGGGATACTTCCCAGTTCGTGCCGCCGTCCGTGCAGCGTCACCTGTCGGAATACCTGAGCAAACACCCGGAATTGCAGCTGCGGAAAGGAGGCGGTGTTGGAGACACAGGAGCGTTTGATCGTTGATCTGGCGCGGCTGGATCCGGACGGCGAGCAGCTGCAGGGAGAGTTGCCGGCAAGTGTGTTGGATTTGAGCGCGGATGACGAAGTTAGCCCGAAAAGCGGGCTTTTTTATGATGTTTTTGCGCAAATCATCGGCTCCGAGCTGTTGGTGCGCGGGCAGGTGTGGCAGCGTGTCGGGAGCTTGTGTTCGCGCTGCGGAGAGGGTTTTGAGCGGGAAATCCGGGAGAGTGAGTTTTGTGCCAGTGAAGAAATTCTTGACGCAAACGCATTCCTAGACTTGACCGAAGGCCTCCGAGAGGCTATCATACTTGCCCTGCCGGCGTATCCGCTTTGCGCGGAGGCGTGTCTGGGGCTTTGCATGTGCTGCGGACGGAACTTGAATTCCGGCCCGTGCGATTGCCGGGAATCGGGACGGTTGGAGAGCCGGTGGTCGGCTCTGGATGGCTTAAAATTGTAAGCGAGCGGTGCGGGACGGGTCGTCCTTGCACCGTGAGTTGTTGAACTACAAACTAGAAACGAGAGTAATCAGATGGCAGTACCTAAAAGGAAGAAGTCGAAAATGCGCGTCCGCCAGCGTCGTGCCCACATCAAGGCTACGGTGCCCTCGCTGGGCGTCTGTCCTGCCTGCGGCGCTCCGGTGCAGTCCCACCGCGCTTGTACGGCGTGCGGTATGTACCGCGGCCGCAAGGTGTTGTCGGTCGAAGCGTAAGCGCTTCCCGGCAGACACATTAAACCAGCATTCTATTCCTTATAATAAACTATGCGGATAGCACTGGACGTAATGGGTGGAGACCACGCGCCTCTGGAAACAGTCAGGGGCGCGGTGGAAGCCGTTGACAAACTGAAAGATATCACCACGATATTTTTGGTGGGTCAGAAGGAGGCTGTTGTCGCAGAGCTGGCAAAGTATCCCGGCGCGGCGAGCAATCCTCGTTTGAAGATCATCCATTGCACGGAAAACATTTCGATGGAAGAGTCCCCGGCCGCAGCAGTGCGGCGGAAGAAGGACTGTTCCATCAACGTGTGCGTCGATCTGTTGAAGAATGGCGAGGCGGATGCGATGGTGTCGGCCGGCAATTCAGGCGCGGTGGCTTCGGCCGCAGTGTTTGGATTGGGGCGCATTGCCGGCGTAATCCGTCCGGCGATTGCCACCGTGCTGCCGACGCGTTCGCGTCCGTTGCTGTTGCTCGATGCCGGTGCTAATACCGACTGCCACGAGGAGTGGCTGGCGCAGTTTGCTGTGATGGGCGCGGCCTATTCGCAGGCGGCACTGCGTCAAGAGAAGCCGATCGTCGGGTTGATGAGCATCGGCACCGAGGACTCCAAGGGCAATGAGCTGACGAAGAAGGCGTTTCCGTTATTGCAGAAGCTGGATTTGAACTTCCGCGGTAATGTGGAAGGGCATGATCTGTTCTTGGGGCAAACGGACGTTGTTGTGTGCGACGGGTTTGTCGGGAACGTCATCCTCAAGACCACGGAGAGCGTGGCGCATGCGATTGGCGATTGGATGAAGCAGGAGTTCGTCCGCCACTGGGTGCGGGTGATTGGCGCGATTCTGCTCAAGGGCGCATTGCGTGCGCTGAAGAAGCGGATGGATCCGGAAGTTTATGGCGGTGCGCCGCTGTTGGGCGTGCCGGGGGCGGTCATTATTTCGCATGGCAGCTCATCGTTCCGCGCGATTTATTTTGCCATCATTGCAGGCGCCGCCGCGGCACGGAATAATGTCAGCAAGCTGATTGAAAAGCGCATTGCCGAGATGCCGCCGTTTGCGCCGGCAAATGGTAACGGTCATGGCAATGGCCATGCGGCAGCCGCTGAAGAAACAAAGAAACCTGAGTCAACGGAGGCGCCTGCGGGCGTGTAATAATTATGGTTTGCGTATTTGCAGGACAAGGGGCGCAGTTCCCGGGCATGGGCAAGGATTTTGCGGAGGCGGACGCTTCCATCATGGAGCTGTTCGACCAAGCGAACGCCGTGATGCCGTTTGATTTGAAGAAGGTTTGTTTTGAAGGGCCTGCAGAAGAGCTGACGAAGTCGAACGTTTGCCAACCCGCGATTTTTGTGACGAGCACCGCTTGTTTCCGCGCCTATCAGAAGAAGTATCCCGAGGCGAAGTTTGCTATGGCGGCGGGGTTGAGCTTGGGCGAGTGGACGGCACTGCACATCGCCGGCGTTTTGAGTTTTGAAGATACGCTGAAGGTACTGGAAGCGCGCGGGCGTTTCATGCAGGAGGCTTGCGAGGCGAATCCCAGCGGCATGATTTCTGTGATGGGCGCGACTGCGGCGCAGCTGGATGAGATCTGTGCGAAGGCCGACGCTTACAAGTCGAACATCAATTCTGATGCGCAGGTGGTGCTCTCGGGCACGAAGGATGCTGTAGCGAAGGCCGAGGCCGCTTGCGCCGAGATGGGTTTGAAGGCAGTTGTGCTGACGGTGGCGGGTGCTTTCCATTCGCCGTTGATGCAGAGTGCGCGTGACAAGATGACGGCGGTGCTGGATGGCGTGACGTTTAATGCGCCGCAGATGCCGGTGCTGTCGAACGTGCTGGGCCGTTTGCATTCGAATGAGCCTGCCGAGATTAAGTCCGAGATGTTGCGTCAGATTACGGAGTCGGTATTGTGGGCGGATTGCGTAACGACTGCGATGAATGCCGGCGAGAAGGAGTTCATCGAGTTCGGCCCTGGCAAGGTGCTGTCCGGATTGATCCGCCGCATTGATAAGTCGAACACCGTGAAGAACGTGCAGGATGCCGCGACGTTGGCGGCTGTCTAAGCGAAAGGTTTTGCACACGATGCGTTTCGAAAATAAGATTGTGATTGTGACGGGTGCAGGCCGCGGGATCGGGCAGGCGATTGCCGTCGGGTTTGCCCAAGAGGGCGCGGACGTGGTGCTGTGCGGGCGTTCCCCGGCGCCGTTGGAGGAGACTGCCGAGCAGGTGCGCGCTTTGGGGCGCAAGGCGACGGTGGTTCCGACGGATGTGGGTGATGCGGCTTCGGTCGATGCGTGCATCGCGAAGGTCATGGAAGAATTTGGGCGGGTTGACGTGGTGGTGAATAACGCCGGCGTCACGCGCGATAAGCTGATCATCCGCATGGCGGATGAGGATTGGGACGAGGTTTTACGGATTAACCTGAAGGGTGCGTTCTTGTTTTCAAGGGCGGCCGCGAAGGTTATGATGAAGCAGCGTTCAGGGAGCTTGATCAACATTACCTCCGTCGTTGGTTTGACGGGGAATGCGGGTCAGAGCAACTACTCGGCCTCAAAAGCCGGGTTGATAGCCATGACGAAGAGTCTGGCGAAAGAGTTGGCAAGCCGGGGCGTCCGCGTGAATGCGGTTGCACCCGGGTTCATCATTTCTCAGATGACGGATGTGCTTCCGGAAGCGATCAAGTCTCAAATGCTGGCGAACATTCCGCTGGGCCGTTTCGGTGCCGGTGAGGATATCGCCAAGAGCGTGCTGTTTCTGGCGTCAAACGATGCCGGGTATATCACGGGGCAGACCTTGAGCGTTAACGGCGGCATGGTCATGTGAGGAAAAGTACACAAACAAAAAGGAGCTAAAAATGGCAGACACACTTGAGCAGAAAGTCAAAGACATCATCGTTGAGCAGCTGGGCGTGAACGCAGAGCAGGTTACGCCGGAAGCATCGTTCATCGATGACCTGGGCGCTGACTCTCTGGACACGGTTGAGCTGATCATGGCGTTTGAAGAAGAATTCGGTGCTGAGATTCCGGACGAGGATGCAGAAAAACTCACATCCGTGGGTAAGGTTCTCGACTATCTCAAAGAAAAAGGCATGAAGTAAGACTTCTCTTTTCTCATGATGATAATGGGGTGTGGCGGATCTTCTGCTGCGCCCCTTATTTTTTGCCTGTGTGCGGACAGAAGGGCTGTGTCCACGCGGTGTCGTAGATGGGCTGATTGTTGCCGGGATTCGGCGACGGGTGCGTAGATGTAATTTTGGCGCGGATATAAAGTTCGCCGGGCTTGAGCGTGTAGCTTGCGCAGTCGCCTTTAACGCGTAACGCCACGCGGCCGATATCTTTTGAGTAGAGTTTGCCGTGCTGCTCGGGGAGGCGGTAACGCTTGGGGTCGCTGAAGGGTGTTGTGGTGCGGTCGAAACCGCGCGAAGTGGTGATGAAGTCGATGGTGTGCTTGACGCCTTTGCGCGGCTTCACGCGAACGGTGAACGTTTGACCGTCGAAGGTGATGTCCTCCAGCTCGACGCCGGTTGAAACATAAAAGCGTCCGGCCTTCATCGCGCGGATGAGTGTAGCGGCTTCGAGGGCGTCTGCCTGAACAGTGACCCATGCGCGGCCGGGGTTAGAGGCCCAAGGGGAATTTGTGTAGACGTGAGTGTCGTCGCCGCCTGTGCCGTAAACCAACGGATGTCCGGCTTCGAGTCGGAAGGCGTTGATGATGTCCCAGTATTTGTCCGGCGTATGCCAGAGGGGATGCACGGCGTTGGAGGCGGGGCCGCCGTGGGCGTTGCAGATTTCAAAGAAGGTGACCTCGGGTACATCGAACAGAAGCTCCGGCGGGACGTGGTAGTAGTAGAAGTCGGGGTGGTTCAATACGACTAACACATCACGGTTTGATTGTGTTGCGTATTGTGCGGCGGACTGCGCGAGTCCGCGCATGGCATCGGCGAATGACGCGTTGGTGCTGTAGGGCAGAACGTCGGTGGTGTTGATGACGTTGAGGTGGAGATATTTGCGCGTGGCTTCGTAGCCGGGAATGAGGAGAAAACGGCCGGGTTCTTCGAACTGTGCTTTGAGTTCGTTGAGCGTCTTGAGGTGACGACCACGTTTCCAGAAGTTGGTATTGAGCTGGATGACGTTGTGGTCGGTGAGCGAGAGGAAGTGGTAGCCGTTTGTTTTGTACCACGCGGCGGCGTCTTCCGGTGCGGCACCGCCATCGCTCCATGTTGAGTGTGCGTGGATGGCACCTTTGTACCACTCTGCCCTGCCGCATGCAGCGGTCAGGAGCACGAGCATCAACAGTGCTGCGCGCATCGTTTGTTTATTGGTTGCAGGCGACTGCCGGGGCATGATCGACATAGCATGCGCAGAGCGGCCGGACGGGCGCGCCTTTTTGGTAGATGTGCATCATGCAGCGGTTGAGGCGGTTGACGTCTTGCCGGTTGGGGCACATCATATTATCGGAACCCAGGATGAAAAGGCTTTCCGACTTGCTGCCCGGCAGCCAGCGGATAACTCTTTGCAGGCCGCGCATGCCCATGTGGCGGAAGATTGACCAGTGCGCGCGCAGCATGCTCCAGAGCGCGTTGCCCGCCGGGTAGCTGTGGAGATCGTCCAGTATTCTTTCGAATCCCGGCTCGCGGCTGAGGATGACGGTTGAGCCATCTTTGCCGACGACGAGCGGTACGATCGAGCCGCAATCCGGATGCGGACAAAGCCCCAGCATCGGTACGGTTGGCAGCGGGATAAAATCTTTTAGCTCCACTCCCGGCACGGCACCGGAGTCTACGATTGCGTGCAGGACGCTTTCGCGATCAGATCCTTTGAGTCCGGGTATGAAGCGTCCGGCTTCCAGCAGCGGCTGAAAGCGTACTTCGTTGATTGCGGGTGCTTGCGCCATGGCGAATTTGATGATTTCGCCGGCTTCGCGGATGTTGGCCTCACACGTTGTTACCACCAGCACAATCTGCAGTCCTGCGCGCTCCAGGTTGCGGATGGCTTGGCGCTTGAGCGCCACGAGATCCCGTCCGCGTAGCAAACGGGAGGTCTCGGCGTTGAATGTGTCAAATGCGAGTTGGATTGTTTTGAGGCCGGACTTCTTGCAGGCTTGGGCAAAGGTGGGCATCTCCGCGAAGCGCAGGCCGTTCGAAATGACCGAAACATCGAATCCAAACTCCTTATTCAAAATGCGCACGATCTCTAAAAAGTCCGGATGTTCTGTTGGCTCGCCGCCCGTCAGTGCCACAAAATGGCCGTTGCGCTGGCTGATATCTTTAGCCCAAGTGCGGATGTCTTCAATGGATACCTGCCTGCCTTTGCCCGGCGCGGCGCGGGAAAAGCATATTGGACAGTGCAGCGTGCAAGAGTCCAGCAAGTGCAACTGAAACACCGTCGACATAGCTTTGGACTTCGGCGGGGGCACGCGATGTTTTTCACGCATCGCATGGAACAGCGCAATGTCCGACGACGCCCTCGTGCGGCGTTCTCCCATGGGGCATTTGACGGTAAATACGCAAGTATTGCCCTCGGTCTCATAGACGGCATCGTGTTCGCATTTGCAAACCGGACACCACGCAGTTGTCGTATTAAAGTCAGTATTATGCATAAAACCTCCCATCTTGCGGTCAAGCAGGCGGACACCGCTTCGGATATCCGCCGTTTATTTGCCCTAGTCTGTCGTTAAACAGGCGCAGAGCGGCTGGCTGCCACCGTCCTTCAAACAAAGACAGGCAGAGCATTGATGCAGCCGTTGCATATCCTGACGGTCCGGCGGCATCAGGTTATCCACCAGAATCGTCATGAGCGCTTCCTTCTTGCGCCCCTGTTTTTTATTCGTCACGAGGCGAATGCCCCTCAAGCCCATATTCCGCAGCAAGCTCCACGCAATCTTCGCGAAAACCTGCAACCGGCTGCACGGCTTGAAGCGGTTTAAATCGTCCAAAAACTTCTGAAAACCCTCATCACGCGCCAAGATCTTCACGCTGCCATCCTTCTGAACAGCCAATGGCAGCAACGCACCGCAATCCGGATGGATGCAAAAGCCCAGCATCGGGCTCGTAATCTGCGGCATAAAATCATCAACCGTCAATCCCGGAATCGCGCCGGAGTCCACAATCGCATGTACGACACCTTCGCGGTCGATCCCCTGCAAGCCCGGCACATACCGCCCGGCCTCCTGCAACGGCTGGAACAGCAGCATCTGCACGCCCGGCGCATGCTCCAACGCATACTTAATCAATGCGCCGGTCTCCTTCTCATTGGCGGAGCAAATCATGACATTCAGGATGCAGATCAATCCGGCTGCCAGCAAATTATCCAGCGCATTGCGTTTAATCGCAATCAAATCCTTGCGGCCGCGCATCAACCTCGAGACCTCCGGGTCGAACGTATCGAACGACAAGTTTACCGAGGCCAATCCCGCCTGTTTGCACGCATGCGCAAATCCTTTGACTTCGCCCAGCCTCACGCCGTTAGTAATGACCGATACTTCCAGCTCATACTCCCGGCTTAAAATACGCACGATTTCCAAGAAATCGGGATGTTCCGTTGGCTCACCGCCCGTCAACAGCACCTTGCCGCCCTTTTGGGCTACAATCGTCTCTGCCCGTGTCCGCAAATCGGCCAGCGTCATCAAGCGGCCTTTACCGACTTCCGCCTTCGCAAAGCATACCGGACAATTCAAGGAACAGGAATCCAGCAAATGCAAATAATGCCACATTGTCCGCGGTTTCGTATTCAGCGGCACCGGTCGGCGTTTTTCCCGCAAAGCCCGGAATAAATTAGAATCGGACGACACCTGCACGCGGCGCGCGCCCTCTTTCGGGCATTCGCTCAACAAATAACATACGTTGCCCTCGGATTGATAGGCAGCGTTATGCGCACACTTACAAGTCGGACACCATACCTGCGTCCGGTCACAATCATTATTTAACATTTCGGCTTCTCCGCAAGAACCTGGTGGAGCACTTGCTGACCCGACGATTATACCCGAAAAAGGCACGCAATAAAAGCAAATGCGTTTCCTGGCGAGAAGAATTTACACCCCATCCATCGTCGCCCCTAAAGACGGGCATCCCAGAGCCCCCCTCAACACCCTGCAACCCCATTTTTGCAGTCATATCGTGTACCCCCTCCGCTAGCCTACTCAATTCAAACTCGTGCAGATGTGCCCTTTTAGGCAATAAAAAAAGGCACATCTCTCGTTGATGTACCCACTCGAAGGCTTAGCACGGCCCTTACGGAATTACATGTCAGAGAGACGTGCCTGAAATAAAACAAGGCACGCCTCACAAACAGCTTTCCGTTACTTTCAAAGTGCTAATTTATCGAGTGGAACGTTGTTATGCGAATTACGCATTCACGCCGGAGCTATACCCCGGCTATGTCATTCCCCCACGGGGAACACCCCCATTATGCACCTTTTAGAACGCATTGTCAAGCACAAGCAATCCCCAAAAAACGAGGATTTACGCGTCAAATATAAACCTGCACGCGCGGCAGACGTTCAATAAATCTCCGACGACTCATCCTGGAACAGTTCAAACGGTAAAAAGCTCCCGCATTTGACGATATATCCCTTAACTTCCAGCAAAAAAGACAGTGAAAAAGTCAAAATCATAATCCCAATCAGATTACCCAAAAACTTCAGCACTTTATCCTTCTGCGACACCCGCCGCTTCGACGGACTCGCCGGAATCAAGAACAAATCCACCAGTCCCCCAATCACCGTCAACACCGCCGTCAGCAGTAAAATCCGCAAAAAAGAATCACTCAGCATAATAAAGTCCCAATCCCAAAAGCCACCACACAGAAACCCGCAACCCATACGCCCGCCACCTGCACAAAAGGAGGAGGCAGCTTTGCTGCCCCCTCCCCCATCTGTGCGCTTGCGCTAGTCCAGCCCGGACTGCCCGCGCAACGTCACCCCATTATATCTAAAAGAGTTGCCCAACAAAAGAAAAATAAAGCTTCTTCAGTCACTTGTCTTTTGGTGGAACGCCGAACCGGAAGAGCCTCCGACCCGTCGTGTCAGCCGTTATTGACCTTGCATCATTGCATCGACATCCGCTTGGGCTTCGCCGGTAGGTTTGATGTCGAAGGTTTCGACCAGCACTTTCGCCACACCGGGCGAGAGGAACGCCGGGAGCGTTGGGCCGAGGCGGATGTTCTTGAAGCCGAGCGCCAGCACTGCCAGCAGTACCGCTACTGCCTTTTGTTCATACCAGGCGATGTCGAACGAGAGTGGCAGCTTGTTCACATCATCAAGCCCGAACACCTCTTTGAGCTTGAGGGCGATGACGGCCAGGCTGTAGCTGTCGTTACACTGTCCGGCATCCAGCACGCGCGGAATCCCGCCGATATCGCCGAGCGGCAGTTTGTTATAACGGTATTTTGCACAGCCGGCAGTCAGGATGATCGTCCCTTTCGGGAGTTTCGAAGCGACGTCGGTGAAGTACTCGCGCGTCTTATGGCGGCCGTCGCAGCCGGCCATCACGACAAAGCGTTTGATTGCGCCGGATTTGACTGCCTCGACCACCTTATCCGCGAGCGCGAGTACCTGATCATGAGCGAAGCCGCCGACAATTGTGCCCTCTTCAAGCGCTGTTGGCGGCGGACACGTTTTCGCCAGCGCGATGATTGCAGAGAAGTCTTTCGGCTGACCGTCCTTGCGGTCGGCAATGTGCGGCAGTCCGGGATAGCCGGCCATGCCGGTGGTGAAGATGCGGTTTTCGTAACTCTTCTGTACCGGCGTGATGCAGTTGGTCGTCATCAAGATCGGGCCGTTGAATGACTCGAACTCGACATTCTGCTTGTGCCACGCGTTGCCATAGTTGCCGTAGAGGTGCGGATACTTCTTCAGCTCTGGATAATAGTGCGCCGGCAGCATCTCGCTGTGGGTATAAATATCAATCCCCGCATCGTTGGTTTGTTCAAGCAGCTCCTTCATGTCACGCAGATCATGGCCGGAGACCAAAACACCCGGACGGTTCCCAACGCCAATGTTAACCTGCGTGAGCTGCGGTTTGCCGTAAGTTCCCGAGTTGGCGGCATCCAATAGCGCCATTGTTTTGACAGCCACATTACCGCACTCCAAAACAAGCGCCGTCAACTCATCGCCGGACAGTTCCTTTGCCGTGGCGGCAAGCGCCTTGAAGACGAATTCATAGATCGTCTCATCCTCTTTGCCGAGCATTGCGGCGTGGTCGGCATAGGCGGCTATGCCCTTGAGTCCATACGTCAACAGCTCGCGCAAAGAACGGATGTCCTCATTCTCGCAAGAGCACACGCCCAGCGGCGCTTGGGCGGCAGTCGGTCCGGTCAGCTCCTTTGCCCGCGCAAGCTGCGCGGCGATGCGCGCTTCATCGAAGTTGGCATTGGTGATCGTCATGAAGAGCGATTGCACTGCGAACAGTCCAAGCTCACGCGTCGGCTCGCGGGTCAAAGCCAATAGTTTCAGCTGCTGCACCAACTCATCCATCCGGTTGGCGGCTTCCGGCTTTTTACCGCAAACCCCACTGATAGTGCAACCTGTATTCTTCGCGGTCTCCTGACATTGAAAACAAAACATGCTTTCGTTCATTGTCTTTCTCCTTTATTTGATTAGGGTTGATGAGAGTGCCTATTGAATTTCGCCGTTGATGCCGACGATTTTCACGTTCACTTCAATATTCTTTCCGGCAAGCTTCAGGGCCTCGTTCACAATGGCGGCCGTGCCGCCGCAACAGGGAACCACCATCCTTGCCACGGTCACCGAGCGAATCTCGTGCAGCCGGAAAATCTCTGCCAGCTTCTCGACATAGCCATTGATATCGCTGTCCAGCTTGGGGCAGAAGATAATCAGAATCTTTCCGGCCAGCAGATCCCGATGAAACGCCCCATACGCGTGAGCCACGCAATCCGCCGAGATCAACAAATCGGCATTGTCAAAATACTCCGCCGCAGGATTCAGCAGCTTCAGCTGAACCGGCCATTGCCGCAAGGCCGACGCCCCGCCCCCGAGTTCCTTCCCCGGTGCTGCCGACAACTCCTGCGCCAACGTCCCGGGACATCCGCAAGGCAGTTTATCCGGCGACGCTAATTCCGGCACGGGTATACCCTGTTCCTTCAAATAGGCAGTGGCAATCTCTACAAGTTTAGACTCTCCATGATCCCTGAGATGCTTCAAGTGCGCCTTGATGGTATTCGCTCCCTGCTTGACGATATTCGCCATCACCTTACGTTCTTCATAAGCCTCCGCCTCGCGTTCAACCACACGAATCGCGCCCTGCGGACACTCCCCGATGCAAGCCCCGAGGCCATCACAAAAAAGATCGCTCACGAGCCGCGCTTTACCGTCAATCATCTGCAAGGCGCCTTCCGGACAATTCGGAATACACGCCCCGCAGCCGTTACACTTCGAATCATCAATCTCAATAATCTTGCGCTTCATACACATCTCCTTGTTAGTGCATTATAACTAACTTCTCGGACGACGCGCCATCAGGGAAATCCTTCAGTTTTGGCGTGGTTAGTTAGTTATAACTCACAAAAGGATACTATAACCAATCATGGATAGCAAGCGCAAAATAAATGTTTGATTAAAAGAATATAGTGAAGTGTTTTAGGGAGCCACCTTTATTTAAGATAGGCCGCTCCTAGCACATGCGCCCTTTAAAATCGACCCTGCAACTAGGGCTGACGCAAAATTAAGCGCAGCGCATCCAGCAATTCTTCGCCCTTCGCGTGCAGGTCAAACGCACCTTGGGTCATTCCCCACTGCTTGATCAACAGACGCACAGGCCCAAAGACCAACCGAAACAGCGTATCCGATGCAATATCTTTACGGATTTCGCCATTGGCCCGAGCCTCGCTAAAATAACGCTCCAAAACAGCCTTGTGCCGGTGCATCATTTGGAATATCAATGCGGTGATTTCTTTATCATCCATAAAGAACTCCTCCGCAAAGATAACGCGCGCCAACGGCGGATTCGCGGCAACCTGGTTAAATCGGCTGCGGGCAAACTCGACAATCGCCTCAAACCCCTTCAGCTCCGGCCGATCGACCGACACCGCCTCATCAAAACCGCCAATCATGGTTTTGACAATCTCGAACTTACTCTTAAAATGACGGTAGACGGCAGGCTCGCTAATACCCAGAGCAAGGCCGATATTCTTGATCGTCAGATTCTGAATGCCCCCCTGGGCCGTCAGATGCAATGCCGCATCAATAATCTCACCCTGCCGCTTCGTCAATTCCATAAGATCGCTCCGTTCCTACTTCCCGCGCAAAGCCTTCAAAACCGCCGGTGCAACAATCTCCTTCGCCGCCTGCTTCGTCGGGTGGCAGCCATCCGGAACTAAATTCGAGAACCGCTGCGGCTGACTCTTCAAAATCCGATCCCACGTCGGATAATGGTCGACCAACACAAACCCCTTCTCCTTCGCCACCTCGCGGTACATCTGATAATACCCCTCCAAATTCGTCCGACGCTCCAACGGCGCCCCCGTCAGCGGATTCATCACCTGCAAAATAATCTCCACATCCGGATTCGTCTTCTGCAGCTTATCAATCATCGCCAACAGATTCGCCTTCGACTTCTCGATCGAAATCTTAAACCGCGTCGCCGCATCATTCACCGCAAACTCAATAATCACCGTATCCGGCTTCTTATCCAACACCAGCTTATCAAAATTCGCCAGCCCCCAATCCGAATGCTGCCCGCTCCCCGCCGAATTCACCATCGTCAACAATCCCGGAAAATCCTTATCCAACGCCTCCTTCACCAGCTTCGGCCACTCGCTCGCCGCCGTCAAACTCGTCCCATACACCACCAACGTCTGCGGCTTCTTCTGCTCCAGATTCTTCACCAACTTCGACTTCTCCGCCGCCTGCGCCCCCAACACCCCCAAACAGCACACCGCCGCCACAACAAAACCCAAAGCCCTCATAACAACCTCCCATTAGAAAAAACGAAAAAACCTATAAACGCACCCCATTATACCACACCCCCCCATTAGAAAGAAGTAATAAGTAAGAGGTCATAAGTAATAAGTAAAAAGGAAAGGAACCTCTAATAATTCACATTCGGTGACAAGGCAGGATAAAGCTCACGCGGAGACGCGGAGTCGCGGAGAGAAACTGACACGGATGTTGGGTAGGGCGTGTTTCGCCGCAACCGCCGAGCGGGGTAATAGTGTGTGAGTTGTGAGAAGGTTAAACGCGGTGCGGCGGTTTCGGCGAAAGTGCCACAAGCACCTTCACACCCTACCTTTTTGAAAAACCATTATTAGAGGCTCCCTCATTACCAATTACCCACTATTTATTGTTTTCCCATTCACTATCCGCCCGCGGGCTTGCAAGCCCGCCGCCACGGGGTTCCAAGCCCCCACTCACGGGCTTGCAAGCCCCCGGCCGTGGGCTTCGAAGCCTTCAACTGTGGGCGTGCAAGCCCACAAACCGGCACCAGCTATCATCGCTTTACCCAACAGCACACTCTTCCCTGCGCCTCACCCGAATAATTTAGGCGCAACACTCCGTCCCCGCCCTCACCTCAAAAAGTAAGGCTCCGCCCCATGAAATACCAACACCGCCGGGTAGAGGATGAATCTAACCAAATACACCCCCACCCACACAGCCAAAAAACACCTGCCATGCGCATTCATCACCAGCCGTCTGCCAAAAAAGAACTCCCATCGATAAAACAGCAAGTGTAACACCAACGCAAACACCCCTAGCCGCCAACACAACCACAACCCCACCCCCGGCAGCCACCGCAAATGATACGCCACCACATTATCCACCACCATCAACCCCACCACCAACCAAAACCCCTTACGCGGCTTCCACAAAAACCGAAACTGCCCCATATCAAACCACCACATCCGCGCACGCCCCGACCGCATCTTCACCCATACCGTCAACCAACTCGCCTGCAAATCCCGCCACGTCAACGCATCCAACCGCGCAAACACATAAAACCGCACCCAAAGCTCACGTAACCACGCAACCATTAACCCCCACCTTTCATTAACCACACCAACTGCATTATACGCCCGCCCAGAGATTTAAGCAAGGGCGGAGTGCGGCAACACAGAAGTATAAAACAAACAGCGGCGGGTTTGATGCCGCCGCCGCACTGAGCTGCGTTTGTTGTTACTGCAGCAGAAATACCGTGCCGGGGGCAACCACCGACAGCACACCCGTGCCATCTGTATCCACCGTTGCCGAGGTATCGAGTAATGCACCCGCCAAGGTTGGGAATTGGCTTTCGAGGCTCGCCTTCGTATATTCGCCAAACGGCAGTTTTGTGCCATAAATCGTGGCAGACTTCACGCGAACAGTTTTGCCGTTGAGATTGAGCGTGGCTGAACAATTCTGCTCCACCCAATTCACGACTCTCTTTACTTGGTCTAAGATGATGCTGTCCAACACCAAGCTGCGGGTCATTTCCAAGTGAGAACTGACTCCGCCATGCAGCGTACAAGCACGGAAGTCGGCACCATCCCCCACTGCAGGAATCGGCGTGGCAATCAAGTTGCCGCTGGAGGCCGAGTTATTGTCATTCGTATAATTTCGAACCGTAATCACTGCGCTGGTTGCAGACGCGAGATAGAAAGTTCCGGCCGCAGTTTTGATTCCCCACCCTTCGTGCTGGCCGATCGCCGAAAGGTTGTCCAGAGGCGTCTCATTAACCTCGTTTGCTGCCAACGCAATGCGCCCGCCTGCGCCAACCGCATTGCAGCCATCAGATTTGCTGCCCTTCTTCCCGTCTGCTGAATACCGTCCATTCCCGCGAATGTTTTTGGCGCGAATCCAGATTGAGCCCCCCGCGCCTCCCGCTTCGTGCTCAAAGCCGCTATCAGCCCGGATCATTCCATTGCAGATAAAATCTCCGTCAACCAGTAAGCAAATTGCTCCGCCGCCATTTGCCTCGCGCGTGCTGCCGGTACCTGCACAAGCCCCCCATCCCGTCTCGATAGGTGCCAGCACACTGCCAAAGGCTGCATAGGCTACCTCTGCAGAGCTGCCGCCGTGCGGTGCGCTCTTCTTGAACCCATCAAAGTTTGAACGCCGCCCGCGAGCTGTAACATCAATGACAGCCCCTTCGCCCACCGTCAAGTTTCCTTTCACCTCTATCATCAGCCGATACATGCGATTCGTTGAAATCCCGTGCGACGTGTGTGACAAACTGCCGCCATTGATTGTGCAATTGCCCGTCACAACGAACCGGTTAAATGTCGGATTATACTCCGGGTATGTTGTTGCAATCACAACGGATCCCTGATAGTCGCTCGACTGTTCCCAACCGGCCACCACATCGGTCAGCCCGTTATTGCCGCCATCCCAAATTAAATCTTGCGAGGAGACGCTGCCCAAGAATATCTTCGAAGTGCTCGTCGGCACGCCCTGCGACCAATTCGCTGCTGTGGAAGCACGCTGATCGGCGTTAGCTTTGGCGATCCAATAATTATACTCCGGCGACGGCGTCCAGTTCACAACTGTCACCCCAACTGATTCTGTCCCTTCCAGTAAATACATCCCCTCTGACAAAGCAACCGTCAGCGTGGTGTCAGTCGTGGTCGCCGCATCAAATAGCGGATCGATTTCAATTATGGCGGACACCTCGCCTTCAGGAATAATCACGGTTCCTGACGGTATGGCATACGTTTGGTTTTCAATAGCGGTTCCTCCGACAAACGAATAATGCACTGACAGTGCGGCTCCCGGCGATGCCCTCGAGACCATCACCCGCCCTGGCATCAATCCCTCTTCATGGGCATCGGCAAGCTTCTCTATAACCAAGGCGCCGTTATAAAACACACCTGCCTGCATGCGCGTGCTGCCGTACTCATTCGTAGCCCAAGCTGCCAGCGAATAAGTCACATCCGGCGACAAACCTTCCAAAGGTATCAACGTATCTACTCCGGCGGCGATGGTGCCTGCCGTTTCATTCGTCACCACGATGCCTGTAGCATCAGTTGATAACGCTAACACAGTGGCCGTTCCCTGCCGTAAATGTGCGGACAGCGCAAACTCATCATTTGCCTTCACAAGTGCCGCCGCCTCAAACATTGGGATTTCGGATGCAACCGGAACCAAGTTGGAGTATTCTGTTGCAATAGCCACTTCATCAAAAACCGCATACCCGTTGGCCGTCTGATAGGGGCCTCCCACAGCAAGGTACGTCACGGGCAATGCGCCGCTTAATACTGCTGCCTCAACCACACCTGCCACGCCGATATTTTCATTGAACTGCGTGCTGGGCAAATACTCCTCCACCGGTATTGCAAACGCTCGGATACGGTCTACGCCAGGTCCCCCCGCACCAATCGCCACTTCCGCAACACACAAATATGTCATGTTCGCACTCACCGGACACAACTCATAATTCATCAACGCCGAACTCCCTGTCCGCAGCACAATATTCGTCAGCCCGACGGCATTTTTTTGGACAGCAAACCATAACCCTGCTCCGGTGGCTGTCAATGCCCCATTCACAGCCGTTCGTGTTAACCCAACTCCAAAATATTTGTTAGCGTTATCCAAAACCCCTAACGAGGCCGTATCCATCCGCATTAGCGTTCTGAAGTACACCTTTTCGCATCCATTAAAAAGACCCGTTGCAAGAGATTTCCATTGTGTACGTACCTCTCCGCTTGGTCCGCCGGCAGAACAGAGTCCAAAACCTCCACCGCTCGCCACAATCCCATACCCCGTAAACAAAGCTGAGAACTGAAGTCCTCGGCTTTCTGGAAATACATTGACGACGCTTGTGCCGCCATTCTGCCACGTATTTGTAGAAAACCCAAACACTGAATTTGTCGTGACCGCATCCGCTTTCAAATCACGGTTTCCGGTCGCCGCATTACTCCCATAATAACCAGACACTCCAATCGGAGCACCATCCTGCAACAAGATACTCGCAGATGTACTTCCCGCCGTCAATGCGGCTGTCGTGATGGCAGCTACGAGATTTGTTAGCGTATTCATTTCATTATCTCCTGTTTGCGTATGGTTCGTCGATAAGTTTATAGTTTGTACAGTTGAAAGTTGGGTGCTGCTATCCGAGGCGTCGCTTGTGCCATCGTTTGAAGAGTATGCCGACGCGAGGCCGGAGTCGACAAGAGGTTCAACAAAAAGCTCATTGCCGTGGTGAGTCAGCTCAAGATTCTTGGGGGAGACATCTGTTGTGTTTGAAGCACCATTGTTGATGAACGTGGTGGTGGCATAACTGAGCCCGCAGAGAATAGTCAGCCCGGCGGCCACACGCCAGATTGCGGGGAGGCGGTAGCGACGCTTGGCCGGAGCAAGTGTTTTTTTGAGCCACAGGTCAGCGTGCGCTTGCTCCGAATAAAAGCGGCGGGCATCAGCATTCGTGCGCAACAGCAGATCCAACGCCTCCCACTCGGCGGGAGTCGCATTTCCGCCCAGCACGCGCCCGACCAACTCAATAACCCGTTCGTTCCGCATTATTCCTTATCCCTATCCTTCAACATCTGCTCCACCTTCTTGCGGAGGAGCTTGCGCAGATAAACTAATGACCGCTCCAGCGAGGCAGGCGTTCGATTGACCTTGCTGCCAATCTCCCGCAGACTTTCACGGTACTCATAATACCTCGTAAGCAGCGTGTTCTGCTCCGGCGTCAGCTCCTTACGCACGGCATCCAAACATTGGAGCATCCGCTCTCGCGGTGCCTCCAGCTCATCCGGAGCCGGAACCTCGGCCAACAACGCCGCAGTCTCCTCCGAAAACGCCAGTCGGTCCCGCTGCTGCGCCGTGATCCAATGTTTATACTCAAACCCCGCCACCGCCCGCGCCCACGGCAAGAACGGACGCGTAACGTCATACTGCTCCTGCTTACGAAGCAAAACCAAATTGACCCTGCCGCGCAACTCCTCTGCAACCTGCAAATCGCCGCCGGACAGTCCATACAGGTAAGACAGCAAAGCATCCTGCGCCTGCGCGAGTTCAGACTCAAACGTCCTCACGCACCCGCCTTCCGGTTTGCCCGATGACTGCCTTCATCTAATATACTCAGCCAAACGGCAAATAGAACACAACAAAATGTACTGCACGCAAACATTCTTGAAAACTCACTCGAAATACTTTACCCCTAGACCGAAGTCAAAGCTATATTATACGCCTGCTGTACATATTTAGCAAGGGCGGAGTGAAGTGTGGTAAAAGTAATGAGATGAGGGCGGCTGTTTAGGTAAAGCCGCCCTACCTTTGGTGGTGGTAACCCGAGGTGTTGGGTTATCAGGTAGGACGGGAGAGGAAACGAAGAACCTTTTTGATCTTGCTACTGTTGCAGCAGCAGGCGTCCCCAGAGGGAAGCGTCGGTGGAGTTGCCGGTGTGGCCGCTCCACGCACCGCGTGCGATGCGTTTGCCGGTGGCGTCGGCGATGTTGACGAGTACGTCAAAGCCGAGCTGTTCTCCGGCACGTAGTGTCTGCCCAACGATATCCCACGGGAGTGTGACGCTCATCACGTAACCGCTGCCATCGGGGCGGAGCGTGACGGTAGGTGTCACGGTGAGGAGTTGTGACTTGCCTGTGCCGCCGACGCTGGCGAGGATGGCGCGCGGCGGAATGTTTTGCTGCGCAGAGCCGGGGGTGAGGATGAGCTGGCGGCACTTGGGCGTGACGAATCCGGCGGGGGATTGCTCGGGTGCGGTGTTGAGGAATATCTCAACAGAGTCTTGCTCCCAGAGGCCTTGGAGTCCGGCATGCGTGTTGCGGGCGGGCGTGGCGTCGGTGATGTCGAAGCTCAGGGAGAGTCCTGCAGCCCCGGCACTGAGGTTGGCGGCGGCGAGTGTTTTGCGCGGACGGTGTTCGACATCAGTGATTTCGATACGCGCGGGAGTCTTGGCCGGAGCACCGGAGACCTGCCACGGAATCGGCGTTGCGGATTTGCTGAGTGTTTGGATGGCTTCGTAACCGATGTCTTTGGGCTTGACGGCTTGACGGGCGTAGTCATCCATAGGGCCGGTGATGTAGAGGGTTTGGAGTCCCGCTGTGAGAGTATGGGTTGTGGCGGGCGCCGAGGCTTGTCCGTCCCACGTAATAGCCGTCGTGGGTTTGGCTGTTTTGATGGTAATGGGCGTGGAGGTATCTTGTGGGTGCCACACAACGAGGATGTGGCTATTGGAACGGGTGGCGAAGAGGTGCGCGGTGAGTTCCGGTGCTTGCGGGAGGGTGACTTGTCCAACGTAGCGGTGAGCGGGGTTGAAGGTAGCTGCGAGGGTTTTGACGGCGGTGCCGATGGGCTTGATATTCCAATTGCGGTCATACATGCCACCGACTTGCGTGCAGCCGTCGCCATCGCTGTCTTGAAGGAGATAGTAGAATGTTTTGCAAACACCGGCACCTGAGCTGAGTGCGATGAGGTGAGCGCGGACGGCGTAGGCGGCTTGTTCTTGCTGATTGAGTTGAGAGATAGGCGCACAGGTGTAGCCGAACTCTGTGATCCACAGAGGCGAGTTGTCGCCATTGGCGGCCATGACCATACGATAGGCGCGAAGGCGGTCGGCTTGGTGTCCCTCTTCGGGCGAGCGTTGTCCGACGACATAGGGCTGGCAGGCGCCAATATCAAAATTGCCGCGCGCGCCGTTGTCGTACATTGTTTGGAGGTAGCCGCAGGGCGCACCGCTCAACCCGGCCATGACGACGGTGGCTTTGGGAGCGACGGACTTGACGGATTTATAAGCGGCTTTGAGGAACTCGGTGTACTCTGCAGGTTGTGCGCCCGTATCCCATTGATGGTCGGGTTCGTTCATGATGCGGTAGACAGAGACGGAGTCGCGGGTGCGGGTGACCATATTGGTGATGTAGGTTTGCCACTCGGTGATGTCGCGCGGGATGTGACAGCCGTTCTTGACACCCTTGAGATTACGTGCGGCCCAGTAGGGAGGATAGCCGAGGGAGAGCATGACGTTCATGCCCATCTCTTTGGCCTTGCGGCAGTCATTGGAGATTTTATCGAGGAAGACGTTGTCCCACTGGCCTTTGCCTTTCTTTTCGGCGGAGCCCCATCCGGCATTGTAGCGGATCCATTTGATGTTGAGGTCGGCTATTTTTTGATGGTCAAAGAGGCGGACGATGCCGACGGAATCTTCGAGGCTGTAGTTGTGGGCATCTTGCGAGTAGCGGACTTCAGGAGCTGCGGTTTTGACGGTGAGCTGCGGGTCATCCCAGCAGATCGTTCCGGCGGAGTTGAGGCGCAGAGCAATGTCGGCCGTGACGGCACCTGCCGGCGGCTTGAAGGTGAAGGTGTAAGGCGCCCATTGACCTTGGGTGCCTTTGATGACGGGAGAAGTGTCGCGGCTGATGTCGCGGCCATCCGGATATTTGAAGTAGACTTGCACCATGGCTTGGTCTACTTGGTCGTATTTGAGGAGGGCGGAGAATTCATAAACGGCACCGGGAGTAATGGAGATACCGCGTGCACTCCATGCATGATTACCCTTGGGTGAGTCAGCGCCGCATCGTTGACGCAGATAGTTGGCGCTGGTTGCGGCACCACGGCGTTCAATGTTGCAGCCGTAGGCGGGCTTCCACGCATCAACCCATGAGTCGGGTTTGGCGGGATTGAGCAAAGCGTCATGTTGGATAGACGCGGCCCCGGCAACGAGGCAGAAGAATCCTGCGGCGCAAGCAACCGCCTGCGCAATTGATGTGAGTTTCATGCTTTTGTCTTTCCCCTGGTTATATTAGAAAATGGTAATCTGCGTGGCGTGGCCGGGATAAAGGATGTCGACGCTGTCGGCAGTATAAAGCACCTGCATGCGCTCGGGCAGATTTAAAGTTTGGAAAGTGCCGGTGTGAGGCCCGCGCAAGATGGTCCATTTCTTCAACGGCGATTTTGTGCTGTAGTCCGTGGCGTCATTGACGGTGAGGATGCCGCCGAGTTGTGTGTGGGTGGCGGTGATCAACCCCGGTTCGGAATCCTGCTTCAGATTCACTGCAACCTCAGCCGCTTCATTCGTGAGCACCAGAGTATTGATTTGCGCCTGTCCTCCATCCAGCGTTAGCGTGCCGGTCTCAATACGCAGTTCACCATTGGGCACTTGCACCTCTCCGCCGGAGAGAGTTATTTGGGATACAGTCTGGGCGACAAATGCCCCGGGGGCGATGTTCCCCGCAACGTTCAAGGTGCCGCCAACGACTTCGATGATGGATGTGCACGCATTACCGGTACCCTGACGGTTGCCGGTGACTAGATCATCGCTGACTGTGACTGAAGCATTGTTGGCGACCTTAAGCATGCCGACAGCGGACTGCCCTTTGGATAGAGGCACAGCATCTCCGAGTATCATGGATCCGGCAAGAATGTTTCCGCCAAGGATATTGAATGCGCCAATGGCCGGCAAGGCACTGAGGGCACCGCCGGTGTTGTTAACCAATGCACGGCCAATGACTATCGTTTCGGCATCGATTGTTCCATTGGCAAAGAAAAAGTCAGTGCGCTGGCCTCCGGTTTCTTTGCTCCATTTGTGCCCACGGCCCTCGGTGATGATGAGCGAAGAAAACTTGGCATCAACAAATCCGTTCGTCCAATACACGTGCGCCGACTGGAAATAGGGGACATCCGGTGTATTCATCGCGGAGGCAACTCGCATTTCCGTGCGGGAATCGGGTTCGCCGGAGAAGCCGCGAATCACGAGTGAGTGCGTTGCGGCAGCCCCGGTCGCAAAGTCCAGCGTACCAACGCCACCACCCTTATCGGTAAGGCCTGAAACCGGCGGCGGAACATTCACACCAAGGAAGTCCGTAAAAAGGGTTGTGGACGCACCGAAGATAATGCGGCTATTGGCGGCCTCCTCCGAAGATCCATTGACATAAACGCTTTTTGCACACAGCGTACTCTGCGACCCCGCGCCTGTCGGGAGCAAAAGTGCGCCGGAGTGGGCAGGCAGGCTTCCTCCGCACCAGATGTTGGAAACATTAACATTGAAATTAGCCACTCCTGTGACGTCCAAGATCGTTCCTCCGGTCGCCGCAGAGGGGGTTACAAAAAGTCTGAAGGATTTAGTTGGGGCATTGACGGTAAAGGTTCCAGGCCCTGTGATTTTAGCGGGGATGAAGTGTTTGCTGGTGCCGAAATTGCCGCCAATACGAAACGCATCGACATTCGTTGTGTTGCCGTCCACCGTGAGGGTCTGACCTGCATTGATTTGCGTGACGTGATAAACGTATTGGAAATTATTACCGGTTGGCGGCGAAGGAAAGCGGTTGGAGTTGGTGTAGGTAATAGAGCCAATAGTGATGGAGGCGTCGACGATGTTATTAATTTTGGTTTCAGTTACGCGATCCTCGGCGCCAAAGACAAGGTCGCATCCGGCGGGGGATGTGCCGTCGGCAGAGAACCGCCAGTTTTGGATGTTGGACCAATTGTCGTCGGAGCCCATGCCGATCCAGTGGGCTTCTTCAGCGGCAACGTTGAGTGCTGTTGCGGCGGTTGCCGCAGCGGCGATGTAGGCGCGGGCGTTTTGGAGCAAGTTCATGGTAGTATCTCCTTGGTCTGTTTGCGCAGCCGTGGCTGTATTAGTGGAAAGTTGTACATTGAGAGGTGAAGGTGGCGCACTATTTTCATCGGAAACGTTTGATGGGGGTAAGGGTGAGTCTGTAGGCGCGCTTTGCAAAGTTTTGTCACTGGGATGAGTCAACATGATGCCATCATCTGCGGGGGGATCTGTTGCGGTTGGGACATCAGGGGAGATCAAGGTTGCGGCAGCATAGCTCAGCCCGAGAAGAGCAACAAAAACAATGAGCCCGGCGGCTAAGCGCCAGAAGACTGGAATACGGAAAGAGCGCTTGGCAGGAGATTCACATTTAAGCGGTGCTTGGCACAGCAGAAGATCTGTCTGCGCTTGCGCAAGATAATGCTGACGAGCCTCTGGATTGCTCTGAAGGATTTGGTCAAGCGCCTGCCAATCGGCAGTGTTACCTTCACCGGCAAGGACGCGTCCAATAAGTTCAATGGTGGTGTCATCAAGGATATTCATGGTTATCTGTTCTGGCGCTTGAGTTGCTTTGCGATAGCTTTGCGGATGTTGCCGCGGATGTAGGCAAGGGAGCGGGCGAGCGAGCCGGGCGTGCGGTTGAGCTGGCGGCCAATTTCGGAGAGGCTTTCGTTATACCAGTAATAGCGGGTGAGGAGGAAGTTCATTTCCGGGGTAAGTTCTTTACGGGCTTCGTCGAGCAATTCAAGCAAGCGGTCTTGCGGTGTTTCTGCCTCTTCCGGTGCGGGAGTCTCGGCGAGGAGCGCCATGGTTTCCTCAGAGAAGGAGTGGCGGTCGCGCTGGCGGGCGGATATCCAATGCTTATACTCCAGCACGGCGAGTGTCCGCGCCCAAGGTAGAAACGGACGGCTCTCGTCATACCGGTCACGCTGACGCATGAGGACAAGGTTGACATCACTGCGTAACGCCTCCGCAACTTGAAGAGGTCCGCCACTGAGCGCGTGGAGAAATGCCAACAAAGGCCTCTGCGCTTTTGCTAGCTCGTCCTCAAACTTGTTCAAGCCCGACTTCTCCAAAGCGTACAACCATTGTTACTAGTTGTACTGCGCATTGGGAGGTCATATATGACACAACAAAATGCCGCCCGCCTGAACTTTTTATTTTAAACAGCAGACTCGTCGACTCGGAGTTCGTCCTCAATCCTGTGTAACCCGGGCACAACCTTGTCCTTGTTTATGCTATGCATTAGAGGTTTTATATGGCAGAACTGAATGAAACAATCGAGTCATTTATTTGTTGCAGCTGAGTCCGAGGATGATTTTTTGGCTGTCATACATGATGTTGATCGCTTGTTTATTAGAAACTAACTGCAATCCAATGGCGGCCCGAATCCCGGATTTGCTAGCGGATTGCGTTTCCACCAGATGTGAATCTGCGCGCCGTAGTAACCGCCCCCGGGAAGCGATTCACTGTCGCGCTCGATAGCAAGGCGGCGCAACGCTAAGCGTTCCTCCAGAAGTTTGTTGCACTCAGGATGATTGCGCCGCATCAGGTCGATGAGAATGCTTTCGGGGAGATTGGGATTCATTGCAAAGTAGAACCAGTTTTTATCCTTCTTGCCCCATCCTTTATAGAGCCGCAGGAGGATGTCTTCAGGCACCATCGGATTCATGGCGAAGCCGCTGAAGGCATATAGGTCTTCTCGTGTCAATGCCCGTTCAATCTCCTCACGTGTGAGACTCATATTCAGCAAGACCTCGTTTCTGACGAAACGGTTCTTCAGATTCCAAAAGCGTTCGCGCTGCTCGCGTGTGAGTGAAGGATTGCGTGCCAGCATCTCACGCGCTTTGTCATCACGGGAGTCTGTAATCTCGCGCACGATGGCTTCATCCAACGGCAGATAATTGACAAGCTGATTCGTTACGCTGGTGTAGGCGCCGTCATACCATTCCAACGGATTGTTTGACTCATAGCCCGGATAAAATGTTGGTTGCGTAACATACAAATAGGCTACGCTCATCACGCAAAACACAGTTCCCAACACTAGCGCCGCAACAATTATCTGTGCAATCCGCACGCCCAGCAACCGCCAGAATGTTTTCATGGTGTTGCCTCCGTTGCTGCCGCCGGTTGTGTCCGCGGACCGCCCTTCCACCACAAGTGAATCTGGCCTAAGTAATAACCTCCGCCGGGTTTCGATTTGCCGTTGTGTTCTTCTGCGTATTGAAGAGCCTTGCGGCAGCGCTCCAAACTATTGTTCGACATCGGATTGTCTTCGGCAACAATCTTCTTTCGGATGACTTCTGGACAGTTGGGGTTAGAAGCAAAGGCCAAGAGACCTCCCTCAAGACGAGGACGATTATAGATAGCCAGTAAAAGATCTTCCGGAACGGCCGGGTTGCTGGAGAGACCTTGAGAGACCCAATAATCATCTTTCTTGCTTTGAAGTGTCCGCATGACCTCCTCGCGTGTTATCCGCATGTTCTCAGCAACGCCACGCCTGACCCACTCACTTTTGGATTTCCAGAATATCTCGCGCTCATCACGGGTTAAGGAGGGATTGCTTGCCAGCATAACCTGCACATCCATATCTTTAATCTGCAACAAGCGGGCCTTCTGCTCATCCGTCAAAGGCTCATAGTCAAGCACTGCCCGAATGACGGTCTCGTCATAGTGATGCTGCCGTAAATACGCCTCGCAATTACTGCTATAGGCGGGAACTCCTGCAATATGTGCCAACAGGTAAAGCACAAATGCCGCGGCGAACAAACCCAACAGGATTGGAATCAAAAACCACATCTTCATACGGCAGTTCCTTTCGCAACAGTTGAGACATCACTCTCCCGAGAACACTTCTATTATACGCCCGTCAACAGATTTAAGCAAGGGCGGAGTGCGGTGCAGCAGAAGTAATGAGGGAAGCGTCTTTTTGGGCGGGGAGGGAGAGGAGTATTGTATCGCTATCAAGGAGTGTGGCGGTGCCGGGGGCGGCTTGTATGTGTAGGTTGGTGTGGCCGCGGGATTGAAGGATGTTTTGTAGGAGGAGGATGCGTTCGGCGCCGTCGCCGCGTTGGCTGTTCCAGACTTCGTCGGGTTGGGCGTAGCGGTTGGTGCCGTCGTAGATGGATTCGTTGGGCAAGCCGGCGATTTGTGCGATGAGCTGGTCTTGCGGGGTGTCTTGCGTGGCGGCGATGCTGACGGGGTTGCGGGTGAGCGCGGCGTAGAGGAATGGCGCGGGGTCGCTGAGGGAAAGGTCGCGTAGCGCGTAGAAGGCGAGGTCGACGGTGGTGTTGGTGGCGCGGAGGTTGAGGAGTGTTTGAGTGATTTGTTCGCGGGTGGCACCCAGGGGGATGTCGATGGGTGTCTCTTGTTTGATGGTGACGTGCGCGGGGTCGGGGAGTTGGGGGTCGGTATGGATGAATTGGTTGTATTGCGCGGCGTAGTCGGCAGGCGTAAGAGTAGTGGGGTCGATGTCGAGGCTTTGGAGTTTGGTGCGGAAGCCGACTTCGTTTTCGGGTGTTGGGTCGGCGTGGAGGTAGGTGCGGAGTTTTTGGCTGAAGGCGGTGTAAACGGCGGGATCGATAGTGGCGCTGGGATAGTGGGTGTGGATCCAGCCGGTGGCGTGGGCGACGTAGGAGATCTTTTCGTGTTCGAGAGCGCGGCGGGCTTGCTGGCTAATGGTGGTGCCGTTGTACCACATGGAGCGGGTGACGAGGCGGCGGTTATTGGTGAGGGTGCCGTCGTCGAGGTCGATGTAATTTTGGGAGTGGAGGGGCGTGGCGATCATGTAGATGTCGCGCAGGGGTATGCCGCCGATGACGTAGAGCGCCGCGGCGTAGAGTGCGGCGAGGCTGACGCATTCGCCGGAGCCGATGAGGTGGCCGGGGCGGTAGCGGAAGGCGTCCATGGCTTCGATGGTTTCGGTCTTCCAGTAGGGGATGGTGTCGGTGGTGTATTTGTCGAGGCCGAAGTGGCGGCGGATGTCGATGCTGAAGTAGTAGCTGTCGCCTTCGTAGCCGAAGAGGGCGTTGGAGCGGGCGAGGTCTTCAGCGGAGATGATGTTTTGGAAGCGTTGGAGTTCTTTTTGTTTGGTGGTGAGGCCCCAGGTGTCGAGGTCGAGGTTGAAGGTGTAGTGGTCCATGATATATTGGCGGATGCGCCGGAGGCGTTTGGCGGGCTTGTATGTTTGAATGCCGTCAAACCAGGGATCGTCGAGCCACGTCCAGATGCGCGGGGACATGAGGTTGGCGAGGACGAGCGAGTAGGCGAGCTCGGGGAAGATGTAGACTTCCATGTCCGACAGAGTAATGGCGGAGCTCGCCCGCTCGAATTCACGCGAGCGGGACTGTGCGAGATTTGCGGTCACCGGCGGCGTGTCCTTAATTAGCTGCGGATGAGTGCGAGGAGTTCGTCGCGTTTGGCTTCCATCACGGGCTTGGTCTTGGCCTCGAGGTTGAGGCGGACGAGGGGCTCGGTGTTGGAGCAGCGGACGTTGAACCACCAGTCGTCAAACTCTACGCTGACGCCGTCGAGCTCGATGAGTTTGCCTTGCGGGCCGTATTTGGCTTTGATGGCGGCAAGGATTTCTTGCGGGTCGCGGGTGACGTGTGAGTTGATCTCACCGCTGGGGAAGTATTTGCGCAGGGGCGCGGCGAGCTCGGAGAGCGGCTTGCCGGCTTTGGCGACCATGTTGGCGAGTGCGAGGACGGCCATGGCGGAGGATTCCGCGGTGGAGTTGTCCTTGAAGTAGTAGTGCCCGGAGAGTTCGCCGGCGAAGAGCGCATCGTGTTCGCGCATCTGTGCCTTGATGAAGGCGTGGCCGACGCGGCTCATCATGGGCGTGCCGCCGGCTGCGGCGATGACTTCTTTAACGACCCATGAGGAACGCAGGTCGTAGAAGATGACGCCTTTGCGGGTGGAGAGCACGTCTTGTGCGATGAGCGCGGTGATGAGGTCCATGGCGATGATCTCGCCCTTCTCGTCGAGGAAGCCTGCGCGGTCGGCATCGCCATCGAAGGCTACGCCGAAGGCATACTTGCCGGGATTGGCGCGCATGAGCTTCTGCAAGTCTTCCAGCGTTTCGGTGTTGAGCGGGTTGGCTTCGTGGTTGGGGAAGCGTCCGTCGGGTTCGTCGAAGAGTGCGTCCCATGTGATGGGCAAGCCCTTGAGGGTCTTGGCTTCCCAGATGCCCATGCCGTTGGCGAAGTCGATGGCTAAGTGGATGGGGTGGGTGATGTGGCAGAACTGCTGCACGTGCTGGGTGTAAGCGGGCAGGATGTCGAACTCGCTGATGGTGCCGGGCTTGTCGGCCTTGGGCGCGAAGGCTTCGGTCTCGACAATCTTCTCGATGTCCATGATGCCGCTGACGCCGCTGATGGGCACTGCATTGGCGCGGCAGAGTTTGAAGCCGTTCCACTCGGCGGGGTTGTGCGAAGCCGTGAGCATGATGCCGGCGTCGGCTTTGCAGAAGGTGTTCGCGAAGTAGGACATCGGGGTGGAGGCATGGCCGAGGCTGACGACGTCGGCGCCCTGCTCCGTGATGCCCTTGGCCAGTGCTGCGAAGAGCGGTTCGGAGTGCGGACGGATGTCGCGTGCGATGACGACGCGGGTGCACTTGACGAACGTGACGAACGCGCGGCCGATTTTGTAAGCGGTCTCCTCCGTCAAATC
The DNA here is from genome assembly GCA_031552845.1 of Kiritimatiellia bacterium. Classification (GTDB taxonomy): domain Bacteria; phylum Verrucomicrobiota; class Kiritimatiellia; order RFP12; family DVOR01; genus JAVBMC01. Next base: position 28,765 of record JAVBMC010000041.1, on the reverse strand, counting down.
CTTGCCATAGATGCCGCGGATGTCGTATGCCTTAAAGATGCCAGCCATGATGTCAATCTCCTGCTTGGTTGTTACTTGTCAGCCTTGTCCGTTTTGTCTGCTTTATCAGCCTTGTCGTTCTTCTTGCCGGTGGGCATGAAAGTCTCGCGCTTCTCCAAAACCTTTGCGATGATTTCATCGACGATCTCAGGATGCTGCTTCAAGAACTCCGTCGCCGCAAGAGCGCCCTGCCCGATCTGATCCGAACCGAAGCTCAACCACGAGCCGCGCTTGGTCACGACCTCTGCCGCGATACCGGCATCGAGGACAGAACCTTCCCACGAAATACCATGTCCGTAAATGATGTCGAACTCGGCCTCGGTGAAAGGCGGCGCAACTTTGTTCTTTGCGACCTTCACGCGCGTGCGGTTACCGACGACCGTGCCGGCGGTATCCTTAATCGCGCCGATGCGCTGCACGTTGAGACGCACGGATGAGTAGAACTTCAACGCGCGGCCGCCGGGAGTCGTCTCCGGATTCCCGAACATCACGCCGATCTTGTCGCGAATCTGGTTGGTAAAGATACACAGCGTTTTGCTCTGCGCAATCGCGCCGGTCAGCTTACGCATCGCTTGCGACATCAAACGCGCCTGCAAACCCATATGCGAATCGCCCATGCTGCCGTCAAGCTCCGCCTGAGGCGTCAGCGCCGCCACGGAATCCACCACCACCACATCCAACGCGCCGCTCTTCACCAGCTGCTCGGTAATCGTCAGGGCTTCCTCACCCGAGCTCGGCTGAGCCACCAGCAAGTTATCAATATCCACGCCCAAACGCTTCGCATAGGCCGGATCCAACGCATGCTCCGCATCCACAAACGCCGCCATGCCGCCATTCTTCTGCGCGTTAGCGATGATATGCAGCGTCAACGTCGTCTTACCCGACGACTCCGCCCCATAAACCTCAACAATACGCCCGCGCGGCACGCCGCCCACGCCCAATGCCAAATTCAATGAGAACGCGCCCGTCGAAATAACCGGCACTTCCTTAATCTCGGTATCGCCCATGCGCAAGATTGCGCTATCGCCATATTCCTTACGGATCTGCGCCAACACGGCATCCAAATTAGTATTACCTGCCGATGCACTGCCCTTTTTCTCCGCCATATCTCACTCCCAACAATATCTGATTATCTCTTCAACTACGTGCGAATGAACATTATGCCACAACCGCTCCAATCATGCAACCAAAAACCCCCTCCCCCCGCTCGCCCCTTGGCGGGCGGGAAGTAATAAGTAATAGGTGATAGGTAATAAGTAGCGTGCTACGCACCCCCTCACCCCAACCCCTCTCCCAAAGGTAGAGGGACACCCCCCCTGCGCGACTTCCCCGACGTCTTCGATTTCCTCGACACCCCCTCCCCCTGGGAGCGCCGGCGTCCCCGCCGGCAATTATCGCGTCAGCCCTACCCGCTAACGTACACATACAACACACACAATGCCGGCGAGGACGCCGGCACTCCCAGCAGCACCCTCCCCCACATGATCCGTCAGATCTGACAGATCAGTCCAATCCGCTAACAATCAACGGGTTGTGCATATTAGTCGCATAACAAAACACAATGCACACCCAGCCTGCCCACGATCACGGGCGTAATCGCGCACGATTACACCTGTAACCAAAAATGACTTACGCCTGTAACCAAGAATGACTTACACGTATAATCAAAGCTGAGTATAGGGGTATAATCACCCCGAGACTCACCCTGCCCTCGCCCGTGCTTCAATCAGTACCTTATTATAGGCTTTTGGCTTGATTTCCGGCGGTGTTTGGGGCATACTGCACGGGCGAAGTAATAAGTAAGAAGTAATAGGTAATAAGTGGAAAAGCTGACGCGCACGAGTGGTGGAGAGGGTTCACGCGGAGACGCAGAGTCGCGGAGAGGATGCAACTGCCCTGCCCTCAAGTACAAAATGGTGGATGAATAGGGGTTGTCGGGGGCTAGGTTGAGCGTGCGTTGTTAAGGGTGATTGATACGTGTGTAGGACGGAAATAGAGAAAATGGATTTTGATGCAGATGTGGTAGTTGTGGGCGGCGGGCATGCCGGGGTTGAGGCGGCGTTTGCCGCAGCACGGATGGGCTGCCGGACAATACTCGTGACAGTTCGGGCGGATGCTTTGGGGCTGATGCCCTGCAATCCTGCCATCGGCGGACTGGCAAAGTCCCACCTAGTGCACGAAATCGATGCGCTGGGCGGCGAAATGGGCATCAATGCCGACTTTACCGGGCTGCAATACCGTATTTTAAACGCCAGCCGCGGTCCGGCTGTGCAAGCCACACGGGTTCAGTGCGACAAGCAGCAGTATGCCCGCCGTTTAGGACGCGTAGCCAAGACCATTCCCAACCTGACCATCATCGAAGATAACGCAACCGCCCTGCTCTTTGACACTCCCAGCAGCGTGCGCGGCGTTAAAACAGAACGCCACGGCGATATTTCCGCTAAGACAGTCATCATAACAGCCGGCACAGCACTCAAGGGACGGATATTTGTAGGACCGAAAACCCTGACAGGCGGTGGCGATCTGCGCCCGGCCAATGAGACGCTGTCGCAGAGTCTGTCAGAGTCCGGTGTGGAGATATTTCGCCTGAAGACCGGCACGCCGCCGCGAATCTGGAAAGAAAGCATCAATTGGGACACGCTGGAACCGCAAGGAAGCGACAGCCCGTTGCCTGTATTCTCGCAGCTCGGACGGCAATTGCTGTCCGGCAGGCTTGATTTGGAGGTTGTTGGGGCACGTTATGCAGGTAGAGCGGACGGTGAAGTAGGTGTTTCAGAATGTTCCACGTGGAACAATGACCACTTTTATGCCACGCATTTAACAGATATTGAGGAGCATGGATCACGGGAATCGAGCCCGTGTGGCGCTAAAAGTGTTCCACGTGGAACATCTGAGGGGGCAAAAGAGGCGTTTTTGGCTCCTTGGGCGCCGGGAATGGTGCAGGAACCGTGTTGGTTTACGTATACGAATGCTGAAACGCATCGGATTATCCGTGAGAATATCGCTAGGTCGGCGATGTATAATGGCACGATTGTGGGGACTGGGGTGCGGTATTGTCCGTCGATTGAAGATAAGATCATGAAGTTCGGCGATAAGGATCAGCATCATGTGGTGTTGGAGCCGGAGGGGGCGGATTGTCCGTGGATGTATCCGAATGGACTGTCGAACTGTCTGCCGGCGGATGTGCAGCTGGCGTTTGTGCGGACGGTGGTGGGGTTGGAGCGGGCGGAGTTTGCGGCGCCGGGGTATGCAATTGAGTATGATTGTATCGATGCGCGGGGATTGGATCACTCGTTGGCGTGTAAAACCGTGCCGAATCTGTATTTTGCCGGGCAGGTGAATGGCACGACGGGATATGAAGAGGCGGCGGCGCAGGGGTTGATGGCGGGAATCAATGCGGCTTGTAAGGTGCAAGGGCGGCCAGGGCTGGTGTTGAGCCGTCAAGAGGCGTATATCGGGGTGATGATTGATGATTTGGTGACGAAGGGGACGAATGAGCCGTATCGGATGTTCACTTCGCGGGCGGAGCGGCGGTTGATCTTGCGGCAGGATAATACGCGGCGGCGGTTGTTTGATGCGGCGGCGTGGATTGGGTTGCAGGTGCCTGGGTTGCTGCAGGAGACGGCGCGGGAGATTGCTTGGCTGAAATCGGAGCGGGAGCGGTTGGCATCTATTCGTTATCAGGGTCAGCCTTTGGAGTCGATCTTGGCGCGGCCGGAAGTGCGGTATGCTGATTTGGCGGCGATGGTGCCGGAGGCGTTTGGCGGGGAAGGGCGCGAGGAGCCGACCGCGGAGATGACGGAGGCTTTGGAGATCGAAGTGCATTACCGCGGTTATATTGAGCAGGAGGAGCGGGCGGCACAGCGGGCTAAAGCGGCAGAAAATGAGAAGATTCCGGCTTGGTTGGACTATTGGAAGATTCCGGCGCTCAGATATGAGTCGCGAGAGAAGTTGAGCCGCGTGAAGCCTGAGAATCTGGCGCAGGCGGGGCGGATTCCGGGGGTAAACCCGGCAGATATTGCGGTATTGAGCCTTGTTATTAAAAAAGGCCATAATCCGGGCTGATTGGGCTTGCAAAGCGTCTTGGCGGTAGATTTGTCAACAAGCGCATTGTGAGCAAGAAAAAAGTGCAATATGGCTTGCGTTTTTAGAATGTTACTAATAATATATTATTAATCAACGAGTTATTTGCTGTATATTGAAAAACCCCTGTATTTTTGTTAGTTTTGACGGGAGAGTTATTAACAGGTTATCGACTTATCTTGTTAATGTTGCTCATAAGTCCTTATAAAAGCTTTATTTGCAGTGTTTATTTGCCAACACAGAAGCGGGAGAAGACGCGGTCGAGCAGATCGTCGGAGTAGGTGCGGCCGATAATGCGGCCAAGGGCTTCGGCGGCGTCGCGAGCATGTTCGGCAGCGGGAACGAGGTTGTCGGGGCCTGCGGAGAGGACTGTTTGGGCGGCATCGAGCTGGGCGCAGGCGGTTTCGAGCTCTTGGTAGTGGCGTTCGGCGACGGTGGTTTCGCTGAGGGCAGGGGCTTGGGCGTCGAGGAGGTTTTGGAGCGCGGCGTGGAGCAGGGGGATGGCGTGGTTGATGGCGGCGGTGTCGCGCAGGGAGAGGGGGAGGGCGTTCGGGAATAGGGGGGCGGTATCGGCGGGGAGGAGGTCGGTCTTGTTTTGGATGATGAGGAGGCGTTCGGCGGGGAGGGCGGCGATGTGGGCGCGTTCGGCGGGATCAAGAGGGACGGAGGCGTCGAGTATATAAAGGATGATGTCGGCGCGGTTGATGAGGTCGTGGGCGAGGGCGATGCCTTCGCGTTCAATGTCGCATAAGGCGTCGCGCAAGCCGGCGGTGTCGGTGAGGCGTAAAAGGTGGCCGTTGATGGTGAGGTGTTCCTCGAGGGCGTCGCGGGTGGTGCCGGCTTGGGCGTTGACGATGGCGCGGCGGCGGCCGAGGAGGGTATTGAAGAGGGTGGATTTGCCGGCGTTGGGTTTGCCGCAGATGACGGCGAGGGCGCCTTCGCGCAGGAGGTGGCCGGCGCGGCGGGTGTCAAGCAGGGGACGCAGGAGGGCGGAGAGGTCTTTGGCGCGCTGGAGGAGGGTGGGGTGGAAGTCGGCGGGGAGTTCGCCGTCTTCAAAGTCGAGGGCGTGTTCGATGTCGGCTGCCCAATCGGCGAGGGTGTCGTAAGCGGAGGCGATGCGTCGGCCTAGGGCGCCGTCGAGTTGGGCGCGTGCGGCTTGGGCGGCGCGGTCGCTTTGGGCGTGGATGAGGTCGGCGACGGCTTCGGCCTGGGTGAGGTCGAGGCGGCCATTGAGAAAGGCGCGGCGGGTGAACTCTCCGGGCTGTGCGGGGCGGGCGCCTGCGGCGAGGATGGCGTTGAGAATTCGGTGCGGAGTGCGGGCACCGCCGTGGCATTGGATCTCGAAGGCGTCTTCGCCGGTGTAGCTGTGGGGGGCGCGGAAAGTGAGGATGAGGACGTCGTCGAGGCTTTCGCGGGTATCAGGGTGGTGGATGCGTGCGTGAGTGTGACGGCGTTGCGCGGGGTCGGGAAGGGGGGAGTCGGTGAGTCGGGGGAGGAGGTCGAGGGCGCCTTCGCCCGATACGCGGACGATGGCTACACCGGCGGGGCCGGATGCGGTTGCGATGGCGGCGATGGGTTTTTCGTGGCGGTTGAGATCGGGCGTGGTTTGCATGGCAGGGAGTATAACGTAGGGAAGGGGGGGTGTCGAGTGCAAAGTAGTGGAAGCGGGGATTGGATGATTGTCTCAGGGCGTATGAAGCTCACGCGGAGAGAAGAGGCGAAGTAATAGGTAATAAGTGGGGCGGCTGACGCGTACAGGAGGGTGGGGATCTCACGCGGAGACGCGGAGGCGCGGAGAGAAGGGAAGAAATGGACAGGATGGGCTAAACGCGGTGCGGCACTTTCGGCGAAAGTTGCCCTACCTGCTGACGCGCATAAGAGGATGAGGATTTCACGCGGAGGCGCGGTGGAGGTGATGTGCTGAATGTGAACGTTCTGCTACTCGAGTAAAACATTTGTGTTACACGGGCAAGAGTTTTGTCTTACACGTGTGGTACAAATGTTTTGCCCGTGTGGAACTTTTGTGCTGCCCGTGTGGTACAAATTAAATATGGCGCTTTTTGAAGAGTCCGGCACTCAAGGGGTAAAAGTGTGTCAAATAGGCGTGTATTAGTCGGGGAATTCGGCGACGACGCGGCAGGGGAGGCCGGTGGCTTGGGTTTGGTTGAGGGGGTAAGTGTGGGCGGTGAAGGGGGCGCCGGCGTCGAGGAGGGGGCGGAGGTTGCAGATGTTCTCGACGATGAAGACATTGCGGTCGGCGCAGATTTGGTCGGTGGGGGTGTGTTCGGAACCGCGGCGGATGCCAGCGCAGTCGATGGCGATGATGGCGACTTGTTTGTCGAGCAGAGCGTTGATGAGTTGGTGGCTGAGTTGGGGATGATGTTGGAAATAGGCGGGGGTGCCGTAGGGTTCGTGTTCGATGTAGCCGGTGTAGATGGCGACGAACATGCCGGGTTGGATTTGGTCGAGGTTGATGTCGGCGAGGTCGATATCGCGTGGGGCGGCGTGGCTGACGTCGAAGATGATGCCGGGGCGTTCGAGGTAGTCGAGGGGGAAGACTTTGTTCATGACGTCAAAGTGGGTGCCAAGGTGCCCCGTGAGCGCTTTTTGTTCGTTGCTCTGCGCGGAGGTGATCATGCTGGGGGTGATGGGGAGGGTGAGGTCGATCCACATGGCGGGGTTCCTTTTGTTATGCGGGTATTATCGCAGTCAGGGGCGGGAAATGCAATGTTAGAATGTGCTGCGGGGCGGGTTTGTGAAGTGACGGAGGGAGTGTGGGTGAATGTGCTTGATTTTGAGGTGGGTGGGGTGTATCATTGGCGTTTTATTTTTGGGAGGTGTGTATGAAGGATGTGTTTAAGTTTTCGGGATTGGCGTTGGTGTTGGCTATTGGGTTGGTGGTGTCGTCGGCGGTGGTGTCGAAGTTTTTCCTGCGGGTGCGGCAGGAGAAGTGTATTGTGGTGAAGGGGACGGCGCAGGCGGATGTGTCGGCGGATGTGGGTGTGTTTGGGTGTGGCGTGTCGGTGCGGGCGGCGTCGCAGACGAATGGGTTTGCGGTGGTGAAGCAGCAGTCGATGATGGTGTTGGAGAAGCTGGCGGAGTTGGGGGTGGTGCCGGCGTGTATCGAGGAGGAGGGCTTTGCGGCGTCGACGGTGTTTAAGCGGGATGCTGAGGGGAGGTTGACGAGTGAGGCGGATGGGTTTGAGGTGTCGTGGCGGGCGGAGGTGTCGTCGACGGATGTGGAGTTGGTGAAGCGTGCGGCGCGGGAGTTGGCGGGGTTGTTGAGGTATGGGGTGTTGGTGGAGGTGTCGGGGCCGCGGTTTTTTGTGTCGGACTTGGATGCGGTAAAGAAGGATTTGTTGAAGGCGGCGACGGCGGATGGTTTGGAGCGTGCGCGGATTTTGGCGGCGAATGGTCAGGGTAAGGTGGGTGAGCTGACGGCGGCGCGGCAGGGGGTGTTTCAGATTACGAAGCGGAACTCTTCGGAGACGGATGATTATGGGGTGTATGATACGTCGGCGATTGAGAAGACGGTGAGGGCGGTGGTGACGTTGGAATATGCGGTGGGGAAGTAATATGTTGAAGGTTGTTTTGCGGCCGAAGCGGGAGCATTCGGTGTTGAGAGGGCATCCGTGGATTTTTTCGGGTGCGGTGGCGCAGGAGCCGGGGGCGGATGTGGCGGCGGGTTCGACGGTGGAGGTGCGAGCGGCGGATGGAGCTTTGTTGGGTTATGGGGCGTGGTCGCCGGCGTCGCAGATTCGTGTGCGGATGTGGGTGTTTGGTGAGGGCACGGCGGAGATCAATGCGGCGTGGTTTCGTGAGCGGGTGTTTCGTGCGGTGGGGGCACGGGCGGCGTTTTTTGCGCAGGGGGCGACGTCGGGGTTTCGGTTGATTAACGCGGAGTCGGATGGGTTGCCGGGGGTGACGGTGGATTGGTTCGATGGGGTGGCGGTGTGTCAGCTGACGTCGGCGGGCGCGGAGTTTTGGCGGGATGCGATTGTGGCGGCGTTGTTGGAGTGCGTGCCGTGCAGTTGCGTGTATGAGCGGTCGGATGCGGATGCGCGGCGGCGTGAGGGGTTGGAGGCGCGGTGCGGTGTGTTAAGCGGCGCGTTGCCGGATGAAATTGTGATTGGGGAGTATGGGTGCCGGTTTGGCGTGGATGTGCGCGAGGGGCATAAGACGGGGTTTTATTTGGATCAGCGGGAGAGCCGGCGGATTGTGGCGGGGTATGCGCCGGGGTGCGAGGTGTTGAATACGTTTTGTTATACGGGCGGGTTCGGCATCGCGGCGTTGGCGGGGGGTGCGACGCAGGTGACGCAGGTGGATGTTTCGGCGGCGGCGATTGAGAGGGCGAGGGCGAATACGCTGTTGAATCATTGTAGTTTGGAGAACAGCGAGTTTATCGTCGGCGATGTGTTTGATGTGTTGCGGAGGTTCCGTGATTCGCGCAGGCAGTTTGATTTGATTGTGTTGGATCCGCCGAAGTTTGCGGATTCGAAGGGCGCGTTGATGAAGGCGGCGCGGGGGTATAAGGATATTAATGTGTTGGGGATGAAGCTGCTGCGGGCGGGCGGGGTGTTGGCGACGTTTTCGTGTTCGGGTGCGGTGTCGGCGGAGTTTTTCCGCACGATCGTGGCTGAGGCCGCGGCGGATGCTAAGCGCGAGGTGCAGATATTGGAGCGCTTGCAACAGCCGGCGGATCATCCGGAGTTGGTAAGTTTTCCTGAGGGGAATTATTTGAAGGGTCTGCTCTGCCGCGTGTTTTGATGCGGGGTTAGGCGCGGTCGCGGTCTTTGCGGAGTTGGGCGTAGGAGCGGTCGTAGGTGGCTTCGCCTTCTTTGCTGAAGCAGCAGGCGGGGAATTGTCCTTTGGGTGCGTGGCGCGCGATGCAGAGGCAGCATTTGCCGTGGTAGGCGCAGTTGTAGGTGCAGGGGCAGTCGAGTTTGTCGGCGGATTTGACACCGCAGGGTGTTTCGTTGTTCATAGCTTTTTTAAATGAAAAAGGCGCATGAGGTGAGTCATGCGCCTTTTTGTCTGTTATCGCGTCGTGGACGCATGGTTTATTTGGACGCTTCTTCAATGGCGACTGCAACGGCGACGGTCGCGCCGACCATCGGGTTGTTGCCCATGCCGAGGAAGCCCATCATTTCGACGTGCGCCGGGACTGAGCTGGAGCCCGCGAATTGTGCGTCGGAGTGCATGCGGCCCATGGTGTCGGTCATGCCGTAGGAGGCAGGGCCGGCGGCCATGTTGTCCGGGTGCAGCGTGCGGCCGGTGCCACCGCCGGATGCGACGGAGAAGTACTTTTTGCCTTTCTCGATGCATTCCTTTTTGTAGGTGCCGGCGACGGGGTGCTGGAAGCGTGTGGGGTTGGTGGAGTTGCCGGTGATGGAAACGTCCACGCCTTCCTGCCACATGATGGCTACGCCTTCGCGTACGTCGTCAGCGCCGTAGCAGCGGACTTTGGCGCGCGGGCCGTCGGAGAACGGTGTCTCTTTGACGATCTTGAGCTCGCCGGTGTAGTAGTCGAACTGCGTCTCAACAGCGGTGAAGCCGTTGATGCGGCTGATGATGTAGGCGGCGTCTTTGCCGAGGCCATTGAGGATGACCTGCAGCGGCGTCTTGCGGACTTTGTTGGCCTTGAGGGCGATGCCGATGGCGCCTTCTGCGGCGGCAAAGGATTCGTGTCCGGCCAGGAACGCAAAGCACTTGGTCTCGTCGCGCAACAGCATGGCGGCTAAGTTGCCGTGGCCAAGGCCGACTTTGCGGTCTTCGGCGACGGAGCCGGGGATGCAGAAGGCTTGGAGGCCGATGCCAATGGCTTCGGCGGCTTCGGCGGCTTTGGTGCAGCCTTTCTTGATGGCGATTGCAGCACCGACAACGTAGGCCCATGCGGCGTTTTCGAACGCAATGGCTTGGATCTCTTTGCAGGCGGTGTAAGGATCGAGTCCCTTGTCTTTGCAGATCTTTTCGGCGTCCTCAATGGAGGCGATGCCGTATTCTTTCAAAGCGGCGTTGATCTTGTCGATCCGGCGGTCATAACTTTCAAATAACTGTGACATTGTCTTTGCTCCTTGCTATTCGTGACGCGGGTCGATGAATTTGACGGCGCCGGATTCGGCGGTAAAGCGGCCGTAGGTGCCGGTGCTCTTCTTGAGAGCTTCGTTGGCGTCGGTGCCCTTCTTGACGGCATCCATGAATTTACCCATGTGGATGAACTCGTAGCCGATGACTTCGTCGTTCTTGTCCAGTGCGACGCGGTTGACGTAACCTTCTGCCATTTCGAGGTAGCGCACGCCTTTGACCTTCGTGCTGTACATTGTGCCGACTTGCGAGCGGAGGCCCTTGCCCAAGTCTTCGAGGCCGGCGCCGATCGGCAGGCCGCCTTCGGAGAACGCGCTCTGGGTGCGTCCGTAGACGATTTGCAGGAAGAGTTCGCGCATCGCGGTGTTGATTGCGTCGCAAACGAGGTCGGTGTTCATCGCCTCGAGCAGCGTCTTGCCGGGGAGGACTTCCGCCGCCATCGCCGCGGAGTGCGTCATGCCCGAGCAGCCGATCGTCTCAATCAGCGCTTCTTCGATGATGCCGTTCTTGGCGTTCAAGGTCAGCTTGCAGGCGCCCTGCTGCGGCGCGCACCAGCCAACGCCGTGCGTCAGGCCGGAAATATCCTTGATCTCCTTCGATTGAACCCACTTGCCCTCTTCAGGAATGGGAGCGGGACCGTGGCAGGCGCCCTTTGCAACGCTGCACATGTGCTCGACTTCGTGCGAGCATTGATACGGACAACTCATGTGTAATCTCCTTATAAAACAAACGGGGCGTATCCTACCAAAAATGCCCCCGAAAGGCAAGCAATTACCAGCCATTAGAGACAAGCTTCGGCAAAACACATCCACTTGATGCATCACAGGTGCCTATACTATAAATAGCCAAGCCGCCGCCAGCTCGCCTCGGCCAGCCACAGCACCGCCCCATCCCACACCCGAAAGGCCACCCGCTACCACCTTAAAATGACCTGCCACATAACCACTAACCGCCTGCGGGGTTCCAATCACGCGTTCACGGGCTTGCAAGCCCCCAGCCGCGGGCTTCGAACCCCGTGCCGCCGGGCTTATAAGCCCTCCACCGCGGGCTTGCAAGCCCGTGAAAGGCCAATGCCCGCATCAAATACCGTTCATTAACGCAAGGCAAGTGGATTTTAACCCTCTTCTGCCCCGCTTTCACCCCCTTTCTCCTCGGAATAGCCGATTAAGGCATTACTTTTGTCACTTATAGCACCCAATGCTTGCAAATACAAATAAGACCCCCGCAACCCCATGCGCTCGGCGCAGGCATGTTGTGGGAAAAGTCCGTCAAGCGCAAAAAAAGAAATTTCGACAAAAATTTCCAATCATCAAAAAACACGATAAATAAGGGCTTTTCGGGTGTTTTGGCATGATAGAGCGAGGCCTCAAGAAAAAAAAGCTAAAAAAGGCATTTTTAAGCTTGCAAAACAACAGTCAAATCGAGTATCATGTGGAGCATTGATAAAGGCTAGGTCTCCCGGCATACGGCCGGACGGGTGTCCGAATACGGGGCGGGGGACCGAAGAATGATTAAGTGAAGGAGAGTTCATATGAAACTCAGTAAGATTGTAGCACTCGGCTTGGCCGGTGTTCTCAGCACCAGCCTCATGGCTGCCACAAGTCCGTTGACGTTGGATGCAGAAACGCCGTATACGTTTACTGCCGATTATACGTCCCAAGTATTAACGGAAGGGCTGAGAATTGCGGAATGGCAACCGGCATCTGAAGGACTCAACGGATGGACGTACCAGGGCGGATCTGGGGATGCAATCACGTATCCCCTCGCGATGGGTGTTACCAGTGACGATACCAGTGCGATTATCGGCGTAACGGGGGACAATACCTCAACGCAATTCAAGTTGGGAACATCAGGCGGTCAGTTGAAGCTTGCTGCGGAGACCGAAGAAGGTGGGCTGGTTCCAATCCCTGCTCAAATCAAAATAGGTGATGCCGCAACGATCAGCAATGGCGTTGTTGCATTCAGCACCGAGGTGAAGTTTACTTTGAGTGATGCGGAGATTGCTTTTCCCGAAATAGCTTCAAGCGGTGCTAAAACAGCAGTGTTCGCCTTGGCGGAGGGTGAGGGATCTGAACGTGCGTTTGTGGCGGTTGCTCATGGTGGGCATGGTAATGAAGATTATGAGGTTGGACTTGGTGCCGGCTTTGCTTACCTGTATGATGATGCCGCCGAAGATTATGTGTTTGTTACGAAAGACCAACCCTGTAAATTGCAGATTCAGTTGAAGACGCTTGGGGGCGGAAGCATCACTGCAGACGGATATAAGCCGATAGTTGTGTTTCAGGTCTTGGTCAATGATAAAATTTGTTCGTTAAAAGATGGCACAAACAAGCTTGCCGGTGCGAGTGCGACAATCGGTTTTGCTGCTGCTGGCAACGAAGACGACCTTCTCACGGATTATCAAGAGCTAGGTCCATGGCTTATGGCAGCGTATTATGCTATGCCGGAAAGCAATTTCGCGACTTTTGTAGATCCTGAGTACCGTCAAGTGAATGGTGTTGCGTTCCAAGGCACGAGCGAGTTGATTGCCAACATGAAGCTGGCCACGGCTAGCGGTGACGAGCCTCCTCCGGTTCCTGTGACAGTGGATAGCGATGCTACAGTTGAGAATATCGATGCGTTCGCGGCTAAGACGGGAAATGAAGCATATCAACCCTTGGCTGATGCCGTTGATGCCTTGACTGACCCGACGACTGGAAAGGTTGCGAAAGATGCGTTTAACGCTTGGATTAATGACCAGAAGATTAGCATTGCTCAGCTGAATGGTTTGTTCCAAGAAGGTGGTAGAGTTGCTCTGGAAAATGCATATCTGTGTAATATGGCGGTGGTAGATGGGGTGCTTGCTGTTCCTGAGATTAAGTCGACAGCCGTTACTTCTGACACCCTCGCTGATGTATTGCCTGATGGGTTGACGCCTGCGGATGTGGTTGCGTTTGCACTGAGTGCCAACTTTAACCTTGGGACCCTGAATGGCGTTCTCGCGGTTGAGGCATACACGACGTTGACAGCAGAGATCGTGGAAGAAGTCTCGGTTCCGCCTGTGCCGGCTATTAATCCTGGTTACCTGCATATCGAGACAGTCAGTGGCATTACGTATATGTATGTCATATCCGCAGACGTGAACACTCCGACGAATCTCTTCTTGATTCCGACGATTGTGGCGGAGATTGCGGCTGAGTAATCAGACGAACGAGAGTAAGTCTCTAACAAAAAGGCGCGGACTTGTTCCGCGCCTTTTTTTTGTCGTGGAGGGGGGGATTGAATGGGTGTCATAGGGGATGGGGGTGATGGTGAGCCGTGATATTGGAGGGGGATTCGTGCTGAGGCATAGTCGCGTGGACCCGTTGGACAGGGGATGGATGAGCGGCAGATTTTTTTAGTATAGTGGAGGGAGTAAATTCTAGTGGTAGCAAAGAATATGTGTGATTGTTAAGCGAGTGAGGCGCCTTCTGGATGTTGTCAGGATATAAAGGGAAGTTAAGGGGGTGCCGTTAATGGAGGAAGTTTTTGTAAAAAGAGGCACGGGTGAAAAAGACCGGAGTTGTAAATATGGCGTAAAATGGGAGAAATCGGTATTGTTGAAATAAAAAGATTGCATTGGGGGGAGGGTTTGTGATAACATTGTGGCATGCGTGTTTTATTTGTTGATGGGAACAAATATGCCGGGGGGGCGCAACGGAACTTTTTTGATCTGGTTTGTGCGATGCAACGGCATGAGAATGTCGAGGTTGGCGTTGCGGTGCCGACCGGTGATGTTTTTGATTGGCTGACGTCTGCAGAGGTGAAGGTGTGGCCGATTGAGCCTGTTGCCGGAGTTGCCGGTGGCGGGTGGCTGGATATGTTTGGTGCGGCACTGGGAGGCGGCAATGTAAAGCTGCGCACCGCAGTGCGGGAGTTTCAACCGGATTTAATTCATGCAAATGCCTTGCCGTCGTTTGCCGCTGTGCGGCAGGTTGTGCGCGGCCTGCCTTTGATTTGGCACATCCGCACGGTTGAGCATCGGCCGGAGTTATATAAGAAGTTTGTAAGCTATGCAAATGGCGTGATTGTCGGGTCCCCTGCGATTGGACGATTGGTGAGGGAATTGGTGCCGTTTGGATCGTTGTCGTTATTGGCATCGATCATGCCGGGGGTGGATGTGAAGGCGACGGCCACGCGTGCCGAGGCACGGCAGCGTTTGGGGATTGCTGACGATGTGCCGGTGCTGGGGATGGTGGCGGATTGGGTGCCGTCGAAGCGGCATGAGATTTTCTTGGAAGAGGCGCGGTTGTTTCGCGCGAAGTATCCGCAGGCGAGATTTGTTGTGGTAGGGCGGGCGCTGGCTGGCGGGAGTTACCAGAAGGCTTTGCAAAAAGCATTTGCGGATATTGATACGGTCTGGGTTTCGGATTGTGAAAATGCGGCAGAGCTGATTCCTGCGTTTGATGTGTTAATACATCCGCCGACAGGCGAAGCGTTTGGGCGGGCGATTGCCGAGGCGATGTTTCTGGGCGTGCCGGTGGTGGCCAGAGATTCGGCAGGGCCGTCTGATTTGATTGAGGATGGCGTGAGCGGGTTTTTGGTTCCGGGGCGGCGTTCGAATGGTGATTTTTGTAATGCAGCGGTGCAGTTGGTTGAGGATGCCGCACTGCGGGAGAAGATTGTTAACAATGCCCGTGTCCGCGTCGCAAAATTGCTCTCGACAGAAACGATGGCGCAACAGACATTTGCAACCTATGAGCGTTTGCTGCGGCAGGCAGATGGCGCACGCAGCAGGCGACCATCATCGTCGAATGATGATGATTAGATAATGATTTATCGTGACCTTTAATATTAAGTCAGATTATAGTCCTGCGGGAGATCAAGAGCCAGCCATTAAGAAGCTGGCGGATGGTCTTGAGGGTGGCGCTCAACGAATGACGCTGTTGGGCGTGACGGGATCCGGCAAAACGTTCACGATGGCGAACGTGATTCAAAAGTGGGGACGCCCGACGCTGATTCTCTCGCACAATAAAACTTTGGCGGCGCAGTTGTATACGGAACTGAAGGGATTTTTCCCCGACCACGCGGTTGAGTTCTTTATCAGCTATTACGATTACTATCAGCCTGAAGCCTACATCCCGCAGACGGATACGTATATCGATAAGGATTCTTCTGTCAATGATGAGATTGAGCGTTTCCGTCTGTCGGCAACTAACGCATTACTCGGCCGCCGCGATGTAATTATCATTGCGTCGGTGTCGTGCATTTATGGCTTGGGCTCGCCCGAAGATTATAAAGAGATGCAAGTTGATCTCACGCCGGGGATGGAGCTGTCGCGCGAACGGTTGCTCGAGCGGCTGGTGAGCATTCAATACCAACGCAACGACTTTGAACCTCAGCCGGGCGTGTTCCGTGTGCGTGGAGATACGGTGGATATCTTTCCGTCGTATAGCACAGACGGTTATCGTGTTTCATTCTTCGGCGATGAGATTGAAGAGGTGCGGATGTTCAATCCGACAAGCGGCCGTTCCGGGCCACCGTTGCGGCGCTTGATTGTTTCGCCCGCCAAGCACTTCGTTATGCCGCGCAGTAAAATTGACGAGGCGGCGGTGCGCATTCGTGCCGAGTTGGCCGAGCGGTTGCAGGAGCTTGAGTCGTCGCGCAAACTGCTGGAAGCGCAGCGCTTGAAGCAACGCACTGAGTTTGATTTGGAGATGCTCACGGAGCTGGGCTACTGCAACGGCATCGAAAACTACTCGCGCCACCTAGCCGGACGTGCTGCAGGTGAACCTCCCGCATGTTTGCTTGATTACTTTGATTCGGAGTTTCTCACCATCATTGACGAGTCGCACGTATCACTGCCGCAAGTGCGCGCGATGTATAACGGAGATCAAGCCCGCAAGCAAGTGTTGATTGATTACGGATTCCGCCTGCCGTCGGCGCGGGATAACCGTCCACTGAACTTTCATGAGTTTCTCGATAAAGTTGGGCCGATCGTTTTTGTGTCGGCCACGCCGGGACCGTATGAGAAAGAAGTCTCCACCATCACGGCAGAGCAGGTGATTCGTCCGACCGGCTTGCTGGATCCACCAATTGAGGTGCGTCCGCTGACAGGTCAGATTGATGATTTGATTGAAGAGGTGCGCAAGGTTGCCGCGCAGGGAGATCGCGTGCTGGTGACCACGTTGACCAAGCGTTCGGCGGAAGAGCTTTCGGAATACTTGCGGGAGATCAATGTGCGCACGGAGTATTTACATTCCGACATCAGCGCATTGGATCGGGTGGCAATTCTGGCACGCTTGCGCAAGGGTGAGTTTGATTGCTTGATAGGCATCAACCTTTTGCGTGAAGGTTTGGACCTGCCGGAGGTTGCGCTTGTGGCTGTGCTGGATGCCGACAAGGAAGGATTCCTGCGCTCGACCACTTCGCTCATTCAAACTGCCGGGCGTACTGCGCGTCATGAGAATGGCCGCGTGATCTTATATGCCGACCATGTGACCGGCGCGATGGGTGAAATGATCCGCACGACGAACGAACGGCGTGAGAAACAACAAGCTTACAATCTTGAACACGGCATCACGCCCAAGAGCGTGCGCCGCGCTGCCGGTGAAGAGACTCTCTATGAAGCAGAGGCGCAGGAGTTAGTGGTGCGCGCTGTGTCGGAGACCGCAGAGGGCTATGATGTCATGCAGGCAATCGCGGAGATTGAAGAAGAGATGCTCGCCGCGGCTGATGCACTTGAGTTTGAGCGCGCCGCGATTCTGCGTGATGAGCTGAAGGAACTGCGCAAGCAAACTCAGCCGCAAGCTTCATCAAGCGATACCGCCGTTAAGAAAAGAAAAGGCGGCAAACGGAAATAGTCCGTCAGCCGCCTTTGAAAAGAAGCACCGCTTAAATAATTTCGCAGCTGCCGCCTGCGCAGGCAATCGTCTCGGTGACCTTGGTATTGTCGCGATCTTCGAGACACAGCGTGTAGTCCACCGGCGCATAGTTGCGCGTCAAATCTTCCCACTCCTTACATGAGTGCACGCGCTTCAGGCAGCGTGTCATTTTCAAGACGTCGTTGTTGAAGTAATTCAGCGCGAACTTACGGGCGCGGCGCACCCAGTCCTTTTTGCCTTCGCGGATTTCTTCCAGCACTTCATACACGCGTTTGGGGTGGGGGCCCTTCGGTGTTTCTTTTTCAAGATTCTCGCCGCGGTCGAGAGCGCATTCGCAAGCGCTCCACAAGTTGTCTTCAAACGCATGCATGGCATCGACGATGAGTCCGGACGACATGATCGCGCCGACGCCGTAAGTCTCGACAATTTCGGCGGCGGTCAATACTTCGCAGAAGGGCGCTTGCGGATAGTCCAAGTCGCCGCCGTCGGGCAGCAGGGAGATTCCGGCAAATGCCTGACGGTTGTCGTAGATGTACTTTTCGACATCGCCCCATTCGTTGTCCTTCACGGAGATCGTGTTGGAGACGTTATGGCTCAGCCAGGGCTGGATGCAAGCATCGGTGCGTTTGCCGTAGTCGATCCAGTTTTCCTTCGTCAGCTTCACGCGGCGCAGGAGTTCAACCGCATCCACATCGCGCTTGGTCAATGCCTGGGGCTTGGCTTCGATACAGAAGGTCAACACGACATCCTGCCCGCTCTTGCTCCAAATGGATTTTTCCACCGCGCGCGGATTCTGTCCGCGGAAGAAGTCGACGAGCAACTCATCTTCCAACGCACGCACGCGGCGGAAGTAACGGTGGGCGTGATGCGGGTGAATGCCCGAAGAGGTGCCAAGAATACAGCTGGTTGTTCCGGCGGGTTTGACGCACGTGGTGCGCGCCGCAACATTGACGCCGATACGCTTGGCAACTTTTGCATTTACCTCCAAGATCAGCTGCGCCATTTTGCGCTGCAGCTCGGGATCGAAGGCGATGTCGGGATTCTCCATCATGCCGGTCATCGAGATGCCCAAGAGGCTTTCGGTGCGGGCGATCTTCGTGGAGATTTCGCCGAGGTAGGGGAAATCGGTGTAGTCGGCCTGCAGCGTGCCGAGCACGGCGCCGGCTTCGCAAGCAATGCGGAACTTCTCTTCGCTGTCAACCTTGCCCATATTGATTTCGCACAGATTGCAGAATGCAAATCCGCTCTGACCATCGACCTGCGGATAGAGGCCGATCTCGGCGCACGGATTGAACGTCATGTCCAAGTTGTCGGTCCAGATAAAGCCGGGCTCACCGAATTCTCGCACGCTCTTCATCAAGTTGGCGAACAGTTCCGGCGGAGTCTTGTCGCGCAGCAGCATGGCGGAGTTATTCGAGCGGGCGCGCTGGGGATTTTCGATGAACCAGTTGCCGGTCTTGGCGCGTGCCATCTCGTCGTCTTCCGGCGAGAACATGCAGATTGTCGCACTACGGCGGACGCCGCCGGAAAGCACCGCATCCGAGGCATGCATCATAATATCGTACGCATCAATCGGGCGAAGTTTGGTCAGGCCGTTTTCGATACACCGATCCAACAGGGTGCGGATGGTCTCGAGGCTCGAGCGCAGCGGCTCCGGTCCGGGTGCGCGTCCCATGCCGGATGAAATCGGCAATCCCTTCGCGCGGATTTGCGAATAATCAAAGTGCACCGCAGCGCCGGCAAACTCTGGCATCGTTTGATCGGCAGTGAAATAGCTGGAGAGCAGCGCGCCGAGCGCATCGGACCAACCCTCAATCGTATCCGGAATCACATAGGTTTTGGATTCGCCGGTCGGACGGGCGATGCCCGGCAGTTTTGCCACGTGGAACTTCTGCACCGAGAAGCCAACACCGCAACCGCACAGCAGCAGCCAAAGCGCTTCTTGGAAAAAGCGCGGGCGGTCGCAGTAAGAGGTCGTGCAGTTGTAGATGCGGGCGTTCTTTTTGAGGATCGGATCGCCGCCGAACTGCATGGCGCGCTGGCTGCCGAGCACATACTTGTTCTTCATCGCCTTCTCGCAGATCTCGAGCAGGTCGTTTACGTCAATCCCCTTGGCGGCGAAATGCCGGCGGTGCATGTCAATGACGCGCTCGACGGCCTCTTCAAAAGTCTCGCGGCGGCGTTTTTCGGACACATAGCGGCTGTACTTAGATGTAAATACATAGTTCTGCAACGATTCAATGCTCATATTTAAGCCTCTTCCCTTTGCGAATTTAAATTGAAAATCAAAAGCGGACAACAGTTCTAATCGAAACTTGGTGGCGTCCGGACTGAACCGCTCATAATAACCCAGAACGCGGTTTCGAGCAAGCAGAAAACTTAGACAAAGAAGGATATTTTCCTATCCTTCGAGGCTCTTAAACGGGTGTTTTGCATAACTCACTGAAACATAATGACATCTAGCCATAGTATATTTTTTATGGTGGCATACTATATCTGGTGGATGGAGGCATTTTGGGGTGTCGATTTGCGCATAGCCGAGCTGGGACTGCAATGAGGCCCTGCAAATTGGGGAGAAACGCCAAAAAACACCCTAAAAACCGCCCTCTTTCACGCCGTAAACAGTAAAAACTTGCCAAACGTTTAACACAAAAGTTTCACACGGCTCACACAAAACTTTGACGAGGCTCACACAAATGTGGCAAACGTTTGGCACAAGTTTGGCAAATGCCTCACGCAAATGTGTGAGCCTCGTGAAACTTCTGTCTCACGAAGCTCGCACTTTGGCGTCAACCGGAAAGAAACAGATTGCTGCCGGGAATGAGGATTATTTACTTTTATTCAAAGCGCCGTTCGTAAATCCGGGAGGCGTTGAGAATCACCAGCACCGAGCTCACATTATGCACAATCGCGCCCGTGACCGGCGTCAGGATACCGAACGTTGCCAGCCCCACCGCCAAGAAATTGATGCCCATCGAGATGAAGATACTCAACTTAATCACCCGGAGCGTCATGCGCGAAAGTTTTTGCAGACGCGGCAGCTTACTGATTTCATCACCCGTCAAAACAATGTCGGCGGTGTCGGCGGCAATATCCGTCCCCACCGCTCCCATGGCGATGCCAACATCGGCAGTCTTCAGCGCGGGGGCGTCGTTCACGCCATCACCCACCATGCACACCTGCTTGCCGGCGGCCCGCAACTCTTCAATGCTCGTCGTCTTCTGCTCCGGCAATAGCTCCGCCTTTACAGTGTCAATCCCTGCTTCGCGTGCAAAGTAACGGGCGGTCTCCGTGTGGTCGCCGCTCAGCAAAACGGTTTCCAATCCAAGCGCATGCAGATCTGTCACAGTCGCCTGCGCATCCGGGCGCAACGTATCCGCCAGCGCCACCACGCCGATGCACGTATTCCCGCTGCCAACCAACAAGGCCGCCTTACCCTCCGCCCGCAGGCTGTCGAGTGCAGTCTGGGCATCCTGACCTATGACAACACCGGCCTTTTGCAGATACGCTGCCGTGCCGCAAACAATCGGCCGGCCTTCGCAAACCGCATTGACGCCAAGCCCCGGCGCCATGCTAAAGTCCGCCGCCTCCGGCAGGGCAATGTTTTGCTCCAACGCATGCTGAACAATCGCTTTGCCCAACGGATGTTCGGAACGGATTTCCACCGCCGCCGTCAACGCTAAAAGATGTTCAGGCGCCAATCCGTCTTGCAGCGGAACGATGTCCGTCACGTGCAGGCGTCCCAGCGTTAGCGTACCCGTCTTGTCAAACGCCACGCAGGTAATCCGTCCCATCTTCTCTAACGCTGCTCCCGATTTAATCAGCACGCCATGCTTCGTCGCCAGACCAATTGCCGCCATGATCGCCGTCGGCGTTGCCAGTGCCAGCGAACACGGACAGAACACCACCAGCACCGTCACGGCGCGCGTGACATTCTCTGTTACAAAAAATGTGCCTAGGGCAATTGCCAACGCGGTTGGCACCAAGATCGACGCCCAGCGGTCGGCCAGCCGCTGCATTGGCGCTTTCTTCGACTCAGCCTCCTTCACCAGGCGGATCAGTTTTTTGAGCGACGAATCTTCGCCGACAGCCGTCACGCGCACATCGATCGAACCATAGCAATTCAACGTGCCGCAGAACACCTTATCATCCACCGTGCGGTCCAACGGCAGCGACTCGCCCGTGATCACCGCTTGGTTGACGGATGTCTCGCCTGCTACAATCACGCCATCCGCGGGAATCGCCTCGCCGGGCAATACGCGCACAATGTCATTCAGCGCCAACGTTTCCGCCTCAACCGTTTCTACGCCACCCTCTGCCGCGGCATTCAAACGATGCGCCGTTTGCGGCGTCAACCCCAACAGGCGTTTCAAACCCTGCTGCACGCGGGCGACCGTCCGGTCCTCCAGCCATTCGCCCAACGCCATGATGAAAGCCACTTCGCCCGCCGCGAACACTTCGCCGATCCAGATGGAAGCAATCATCGCCGTCGAGATCAAAAATGCCGCCGTGATTTTTCGGTTCACAAACAGACGTTTCACAGCCGCGCGCAACAGCGGCGTGCCGCAAATGATAATCGTCACCCACACCGGCGCAATCGGCAGGCGGATGTTGGTGAACGACAGCACAAAGTCAATCACCAAGAAAATGCCCGCCAGCGCGGTCATCCGCCAATCTTTCAATATATCAATAATCCGCTGCATAAACACCTTACTTCAAAACCTTCGCAATCGCCGCATTCAAATCTTCCAGCACCCTTGGGTCGCCCGCCTTAATCGCATCCACCACGCAGTGGCTGATGTGCTCGGTCAAAACAACGCGGCTCAAGCTATTCACCGCCGCCCGCACCGCTTGCAGTTGAATCAACACATCGGTACACGTGCGTCCGCCTTCGACCATGCCCTTAATCGATTCCACATGTCCCGCCAAGCGCGACAGTCGGTTGATGATGCTCTTTCTATCTTCGTGTGAGTGAATTACAGTCATAAAAACCTCCCTTTGTCAATATCCCCCCTGGGGGGATGCAAATATGGTAGCATTTCCCCGCCGAGGATACAAGAGAAAAGGAGAAGAAAATAATTATTTCTGCGTCAGATAGCGCTCGAGGCGGCTCATGCCCTCGCGGATATTATCGAGGGTGTTGGCATACGAAAAGCGGACAAATCCTTCGCCCGCCGTGCCGAAATCAACGCCGGGCGTAATGCCCACGTGTGCTTGACGCAGCACATCAAACGCGAACTTGTAAACGTCGTTGGTAAAGCGGCGTGCATCGGCAAGCACATAGAATGCGCCCTTCGGCTCTGAGGCGATGACGAATCCCAGCTCGCGTAGCCGCTGCAGCAGATACAACCGGCGCTCGTTATAAACGCTTCGCATGGCGGTCACATCGGCGTCGGCTTTTTCCAACGCGGCGACGCCTGCTTGCTGTGCCGTGCTCGGTGCGCAGATGAACAGGTTCTGCTGAAGGATCTGCAACGCCCGCATATAACGTTTCGGCGCAATCAAATAACCGAGACGCAATCCCGTCATGGCAAAGCGCTTGGAGAAACCATTCAACACAAACGCGTTGTCGGTGAATTCAAGCACGCTGCGGGCGCGGCCTTCGTAAACCAAGCCGTGATAGATTTCGTCGGAGATAATAGGGAAGGGCAGCTTCGCCAGCTCGGCGAATACCTCATCCTTCACCAATACGCCCGTCGGGTTCATCGGACTGTTGACAAAGATGGCTTGCGTGCGTTCGGTCATCGCGTCTTTCACGGCGCTGATGTCAAACTGGAAATCATTCTCCGCAAACACTTGCACATCCTTCGGCACCGCGCGGCATGCCAGCGCAAAGTTGCGGTAGCACGGATAGCCTGGGTTGGAGATAATCACTTCGTCGCCGACATCGCAGAGCACTTGTAACGTTAAGAGGATGGCGGGCGAACTGCCGGAGGTGACCACAATGCAATCGGGATCCACGGTGACGCTATACTCACGCAGATAGAGCGCGGCAATCGCTTCACGTAGTTTGCGGTCACCCAGCGAGTGCGTGTAGTGCGTGCTGCCTGCGGCGTAAGCTTCGCGTGCGGCTTCGGCCACGCAGGCGGGCAGATCGAAGTCCGGCTCGCCGACCTCCAAGTGAATTACATCAATGCCTTGCTGCTGCAGGCGCTGGGCTTCCTCCAGCACCTCCATCACCATAAACGGCGTCATCTCATTGATTGCCGGATTCACGCGGTACTCCATTCGTCAAATAAGGCCGCACATCCAGCGGCACCACAAAGGAATCCAAGATGTTACTCTGCGTTTCAGTTACAACATTCGTGACTTGCTCAACGGCGTTTGTTGCAACGGTCACTTCGTTGGTCTCCGGTGGAACAATCAACGCAACCGCCTGCTGGTTCGTCAGACTCGTGGCGGCGGCCTCTGCCTCATTCAATCCGTCGCTTACTGCTTCAAGGCTCTCTTCGGCTTCGATCGGTTGCGCGACAGTTACCGCCGCAACAACGACCTCTGGAATATTTGTCTCAACAGGTTTAGCCGCCGCAAGCTTTGCTGCTGCCGCGTCTTTTTTGGCCTTTGCCGCGGCGGCCCAACGCGCCCGCATCGCGGCTTCGCGTTCTTGAATCGCCGCCATGCGTTCCTCCACATGCGGCAGCGTGCAGGCATAATCCTTCACGCCGTTGGCAATCGCCTGCGCCAGCGTTGCTTGATAAACGGTGTTGGTCAGCCACATGCCGTCAACATCGTTGGACAAGAAGCCCACCTCCAGCAACATGGCCGGACACTTCGCCTCGCGCAGCACAAAAAAGTTCGACCGCTTCAAACCTCTGTCGCCGACATTTGATTGCGTCAGTAACGTTGCCTCCGCCACCATCCGCCGATGCACCGCATAGCCCGCCGCCGTGCTGAGAAAATCAAATTGATGCCCCGGCGAACGCGGCCGCACGGAGGCGCCTTCTTCAGACCCCGGAAAGCCGAGCGAGCAGAATACAAATGTCTCAATCCCGGCAGCGCTGCGATTGCGGGAATAGTTGCCGTGGATGCTGATGAACAGGTCGGCCTTCTGCGATGCGGCGAATGCCGTGCGGTTGCTGAGCGACATCGTGACATCATTGGTGCGCGTCATCACGACGTTAAAGTAATTGGTGTCCAGCGCACGGCACACCTGCTCGGCAATCGTCAGGTTCAGTTCCTTCTCGGCGATGCACGGCATCACGCCCAGCGCGCCTTCGTCTTCGCCGCCATGCCCGGCGTCAATCACCACCTTCAGCGGACGCGGCACGGTGTTGGTTGACGAGTGAAACACCAGCGAGATTAAATCAAGGTCGACCTCTGTCAGCTTCCAGTCCAACAGCGTCGGCGCCGCATTGAGCCAGTAGACGATGCCGTTGATGTCGATGCGTCGGCGTCCCGGCTGCAAGTTGAGGAAGGAGGCTGCATTGGAGAAGCAGGCATAGCCGCCATTGACTGCCGCTGTGTCGATGTTGAGGGTCTGCTTAACGGTGTTGGTTGAGACGCGGCGCGGATCTTCTGCGCCCGCTGCCATTAAACACCCGAATGCACACAGCCCGAGCAGCAATCCCGTCAGCCGTTTCATAGCGGCGTTCCTGACAGCGCGGCGATGCCGGTGCGGTTGTGCAGATGCGTGACGGCGATTGCCAGCGCATCCGCGGCATCGTTCTGCGGTTCCTCCGCCAGACTCAGCATCGTCTTCATCATCTTCTGCACTTGCTGCTTGTCGGCTCCGCCGAAGCCCACCACAGCGGCCTTCACCCGGCGCGGTTCATATTCATACACCGGCACGGTAAAGCGCGTAGCCGCATTGATGACGACGCCGCGCGCATGGCACAGCACCATCATCGTCTTCACATTCTTCGCGTAGAAAATCCCCTCAATCGCTACCGCGTCGGGATGGTATTGCTCCAGCAGCTCCTGCAGCCGTGTATCGATAAACTGCAGGCATCCGGAGAGTGTCCGGGTCGAAGGGTTCCGGATGACGCCATATTCCACGGCGCGCATCCGCGTTCCCTCCGCCCGTACCACCCCGAAGCCCGTACATCTCACCGAGGTATCCACCCCGAGGATCGTTATCGCTTGCGGGTTTGTCACGCGTTTATACTCAGTGGCTGACCGCCACCGTGGCGCCCTTGGGCTGGCCGATCGCCTTCAACAGCTCGCCGAACCACGGGGTATCAATGTTAAACGGCTTGCCGCCCTTGATGCGTTCAAATTCGCAGGCGCGCATTTCGTTGTTCTTGTCTTCATCCTCGCCGACCACGCCGCCGATGCCCTGCAGGGCGCACTCGACAGCCTTCTTGGCGCAAGCTTGGATCAAGTCCTTGTCCTTCTGGATCGGCGCCGCCGCACGGCTATAGTAACCGCTCTTTTGGATCAACGTCTTCTCGGCGTTCAGCATTTCCGCGAATTGCTTGGCGAACCAGCCGCCCACGTTCACCTTGTCCAGACGCGGATGCCCGAACGCATCACGCGGCACCTCTTCGCCGCGGGCGGTCATCTCGGCGATGATCGTCTCGACGCAAGCGCCCTCGGAGATGAAGATGTTCACGCTGTCGTGCTTGTCCATGATGTCCTTCAAGCGCGCGGCCTCGGACTTCACATCAAACGCCATCTCCGGCACATACACCGCATGCACCTCTTCGCGGTCGCGGGTCAGCCCGAAGTCCGGCAGATAGTTCAGCTGATCCAGCTGATGGCGGTAAGCATCCGCCGTGGCGGCAGTCAGCCAGCCGCAGTTACGCCCCATCACCTCGTGGATGATCAGCATGCGCGGATTGCAGGTGTTTTCCTTCACGGCGTTGCGGAAGAACTTTGCGCCCTCTTCGGCAGCCGTCCAAGCACCCAAGCTCTGCGCGATCGGATACACGTCATTATCAATCGTCTTCGGCAGACCCACGACAGTCAGGTCGTAGTTGTTCTTCTTCAAGAACGCCGCCAAATCAGCCGCTGCGGTGTTCGTGTCGTCGCCGCCGATCGTGTGCAGCACATCCACGCCATCCTTCACCAACTGATCAGCCGCCACCTTCTGCGGGTCCTGGCCTTCCTGCACCAAGCCGCGCTTCACGCAGTCCTTCACGTTCGTCAGCTTCACGCGGCTGTTGCCGATCGGGCTGCCGCCGTGCTCTGCCAGCCACAGCGCGTTTTTGCGGACCTCGGGGGTCACCTTCAGGTACTGCCCCTTCAGCAGGCCCATGTAGCCGTTCACATAACCGATAATCTCAATCGACGGATCCTTGCGGGTATATTCATCAATCAGAAACCCAATCGCCGAGCTCAAACACGGCGCCAACCCCCCCGCAGTCAAAATACCCACACGCTTAACCGACTTACCCATCGACAACTCCTTAAATAATACAGATGAAAGAAAGGGGGGTATTATGCCTTTTTCACCCTCAAAAATCAAGATGAAACCCCCGCAAGGCATTTTCTGCTTGCAACCTGCCCCAACAAATACTACCATACCCCCTCACGCCGACTCCCCAAGTCGGCGCAACAACCATTCGGAACCAGAAACATGACACAACTTCAAGCCGCCCGCCAAGGCCAAATCACCCCCGCCATGCAAACCGTCGCGCAGACCGAGAACGTCGCCCCCGAGGCCGTCCGCGACGCCATCGCCCGCGGCCACGCCGTCATCCCCCTCAATCCCGCGCACCCCAACGTCCGCGCCGTCGGCGTCGGCCGCCTCTTCACCACCAAAATCAACGCCAACCTTGGACGCTCCCCCACCTGCTCCGGGCAAGGCGACGAACTCTGCAAACTCGCCGTCGCCCTCAACGCCAAGGCCGACTTCGTCATGGACCTCAGCGTCGGCGCCGACCTCGCCGCCATCCGCCAAGGCATGCTCCAAGCCTCCCCCGCGCCCCTCGGCACCGTCCCCGTTTACGAGACCCTCTCCCGTGCCGAAGGCGACATCCCCGAGCTCAACCCCGACCTCCTCCTCAACGTCATCCAAGAACAAGCCCGCCAAGGCGTCGACTTCATGACCCTCCACGCCGGACTCCTCCGCGCCCACCTCCCCGCCGCCGTCAAACGCCTCACCGGCATCGTCAGCCGCGGCGGTGCCATCATGGCCGAGTGGATGCAGAAAACCGGCCTCGAAAACCCCCTCTACACCCGCTGGGACGACGTCCTTGATATCCTCGTCCAGCATGACGTCACCGTCTCCCTCGGCGACGGCCTGCGCCCCGGCTGCCTGGCCGATGCCAGCGATGCCGCCCAATTTGCCGAACTCGACGTCCTCGGCGAACTTGTCCGCCGCACCCGCGAACGCGGCGTCCAAGTCATGGTCGAAGGCCCCGGCCACATCCCCTTCAACCAAATCCAAATGAACATGGAACGCCAGCAGCAAGTCTGCGACGGCGCCCCCTTCTACGTCCTCGGCCCCGTCGTGACCGACATCGCCCCCGGCTACGACCACCTCGTCTCCGCCATCGGTGCCACCGCGGCGGCAACCTACGGCGCCTCGCTCCTCTGCTACGTCACCCCCGCTGAACACCTCGGCCTTCCTGACAAAGACGAAGTCCACCAAGGCTGCATCGCCTACAAACTCGCCGCCCATGCCGGTGACGTCGCCCGCAACCATCCCGGTGCCCGCGACCTCGACGACCGCATCTCCCGCGCCCGCGCAGAGTTCGATTGGGAAGGCCAATTCGCCGTCGCCATCGACCCCGCTCACGCAAGAGCCCGCTGGCAGAAGACCCACACCACCGAAACCACCGACGACCACTGCACCATGTGCGGCAAAACCTTCTGCGCCCTGCGCACCAGCCAACGCCTCAAAGACAACTTGGCCCAACAATCCTAAACCCTCAGGCGCCCCAACCCGGGCGCCTTTTTTATTGGCATTCCCCCGGGAGCGCGGGCATTCCTGCCCGCATTGTGTGTGTTTGTCTGTGCGTCAGCGGGTAGGGCGGGCTCGCCGAGCGCGCCGCAGTCACACAGTCGCCCACCGCCACAACCATTACCCCGCTCGGTGGTTTCGGCGAAACGCGCCCTACCTGCTGACGCACTAAAGAGAGGGATAAATCAAATCCGACCGATTGTATCACGTCTGGGCTCCCTTGTCAATCGCCTTTTTGAGGGAGCGGGATGGCGGGGGAGGGCGTTTTTGCCCCTCGCGTGAGCGGGGGGATTTTGAGTGGCGGAGAGGGTGGTTTTGGTGCGCGGCCACGTCTAAAATGGGTCAAAAAGCCCTTCACGGCTGAGCATCACACCCATTGCAAGGCTGGATGGGTGTCGATGCAACCTGAGAGGGGGTGTGCGTGCCTTGACTGAGGGGGTGTGCGAGGCTCCCCACTCGTACACCCTGAGGCGGGAGCCCAAGGGACTATGAGGGTCGGGCCTCGTGGGGTATCGGTGCCGAGCCAAGCGAGGTGTACCACTGACAGGTACTGACACCCATCGCAAGGCTGGATGGGTCCGATGCACTGGCTGGACGTGTTTCCTGAATAAGGGCATCTTCGCTGATTTCGGCAGAGAAAAAAGTTATCAACAGGGGCGAATCGCGGTTCAAGGGGGGCGGTTTCTGAAAAAAGACGGCGAAGGGAGGCTTTGGACGTTTAAGGCGTTCATTAGGGGATAAAAGCTCACGCGGAGACGCGGAGGCGCGGAGAGGAGGGTTGGCATTACCGCGACTTCACCGATTTTCACCGACTTCGTCGAAAGGACACACGCCATTACCCCGCTCGGCGGTTTCGGCGAAACACGCCCTA